>JBKHBN010000033.1:0-19211 GCA_046542355.1 Alphaproteobacteria bacterium
AGACCAACATCAATCTATAATCTCATCCCCATACACCACTTTTGGCCATAGCTCAAATCCAGCCGTGACATATCTAGAAGCTGTGTCGTCAGACGCGACATTGAATCTATATCTTGACGCAGGCGGCGTACAGTTTCTCCGTCTTCAAAAGAATCAACGTGTGAGCGCAAAATGCTAAGAGGCGTGCGTAACTCATGGGCGGCATTGGCGACAAATTCGCGCTGGGTTTCTATACTGTGTTCCAGCCGCGACAAAGCATTGTTCATAGCCTGCAACAGAGGTTTGATTTCCAGAGGCATTCCTGTTTCCGGTAAACGCACATCCATGCGTTTGAAAGATATGGCATTTGCTTTTTCAGACGCTATGCGCACCGGTTTCAGACTTTGCCGTATCGTCCAGTATATCACGGCAATTAACATCAGCAGGAACGGCGGACCGAATATCAAAATCCGGTGCAAAAAATCCTCCAGCAAAAGGCTGGGGAAAGCCTTCGCGGATTCCTCACTCTGTGCAACCTGAACGATGTATAGTTTATCTTTATGTTGATCAACAACTGTACTGCCAAGGAATTCCGTTCCGTTTTTACCGGTAAAGTCAAAAAAACTTTCTTTTTCGTTTTCAGATTTGTTGGCGGGGAAGAGGTTCGTGTAGGCTACAGGAGATGTGAAGATAATCTCGCCGCTTACGTTCCTGACTACGTATTGGTGCAGCTCTTTGGCTTCGGCATAAAATTGCCTCTCATCTTCCGGCAGATCTAGATATGGCGTATTTTCTTCTGTTGTCTCTATGTAGGACGCGATATCACGCGCTTCGTCCACAATGTTACGGTTGCGCAGGATCAAAAGCGTCTGACTGAGCTGGACATAGACAACTAAGCTGATAATCAGAGCAAAAAGAACAGTTGCCAAGATAATACGAGATATAACGAGGGATTGTAGAGATTTATCAGCCATGCTCGCCGTGCCCGATTTCGCGCATCATATAGCCGACGTCCCGGAGCGTGTGAACTTCAACATCTGCTTCGCTATCTTCAAGCTTGCGGCGTAAACGATGTACCAGCACCTCAATAGCGTTTGCCGAACCCGCTTCGCCATAACTATATAGTCGTGACTCAATCGAGGACTTGGGTAATACACTATTAATGTTGCGCATGAACTGCTCGGTGAGATCTGTTTCACGCCGGGAGAGATCAAGTGTGCGACCACTAACTTTAAGTTGACGTGTTTCGGCGTTAAAAATCAAGTTTCCTGCCTCCAGAACCGTCCCCAACGCTTGTCCGGGACGGCGTAGCAGAGCATGAACACGGGCTGTTAGTTCCTCCATATCAAACGGCTTGACCAGATAATCATCCGCACCGCTGTTCAGGCCACGTACACGGTCGTCCAGACCATCCCGGGCTGTGACAATCAAAACCGGAATGTTTTCACGGGCATGCCGTAAATTGCGCAATATGCCCATACCATCCCTGTCGGGCAGGCCAAGATCAAGAACCACGGCATCGTAATCCTGGGTACCAAGCGTTGCCTCTGCGTCTTGTGCATCCGTAACGTGATCAAGCTCAAATCCAGCTTTGTACAATCCGTCACGCATAAATTCTGCAAGGCGGTCATTGTCTTCAACCAATAATAATCTCATAAAGCTCTTCCTTTTGAACTTGTTTTCAGTCAACAGTCAGCGCATCGTCCGTAGGGTTCACGAAACATGTCTTCCATAACCTTGTTTTTTCGGCTTTCCTTTTTCAGATCGCTGGCAATGTCCTTGCGCAAGTCATATTCTGCCAGAATACCGACCATCTGGCCATTTTCAACCACAGGCAGATGGCTGTAACCTTCATGGCACATCAAATAATAGGCTTCTTTCAAGCCGGAGGATGCGGAGATCACCAAGGGATCAACTGTCATAACCGAACCTACAGGGGTTTTGCGCGGGTTCACATTATGCCGTATGACCCTCTTCATAAAATCGCTTCGTGTAAACAATCCTGTGAACTCACCGTTAACGGTCACACCTATGGCATGACGACAGTAACGATCCATTAGCTCGACAGCCTCCAAAACCGTTTTGCGACTGTCAATCGTCAATGCCGCATCATTGGCGGTAATATTGCGAGTATTTTTACGGACTGCTATCATTTTTAAATCCCTTTTCATATGTGTTGTCAGTTAATGGTGCGAGGGAGAGCTTACAATTACCTTACAGGAAAAAATTTAAGCATTTTTATGATGCGTATGTCGAAAAAACCTTCTGTTCTAGCGCTTGTAAATACACAAATTATGCCGCCCATTAAATCACCATTCCAGCAGTCTTCTCTGCTGTTTATCCTAAAACCTGCAATGCTTTAATCTCAATATGCCACCCTAAATAACTTTACTTATTTATATCAGTGCTTTAATTTTTAAATCAGCTTAATGATGTAGTTGTTTCGCCGGGTTGATTTTGACGCTATTAAAGTTTGAAATAATTAACAGGCGCATTTCCGGTTTTTTTAGCAGTAAATTTCCCCTGAAACAAGGGCATCAAGCCCTGTTTCTCTGAAAACATTAGGCTATAATAAGGGCTTATAATGCTTTAATATTCTAAATATGCGAAACACCGTCATTTATTTAATTGGATTTCCTGGCACAGGGAAATATACGATCGCAAAGAAAATTGAGAGGTGGTCCCAGGAATTCGGACAGTGTGTTAAGCTACTTATTATGACCAAAGGAGGGTCATTGATATGAGTAGATTAAGGAAAAATTATCCGGCCAACTTTAAGGCAAAAGTCGCATTGGCAGCGTTGCGAGAAGATGCTCCGGTATCGGAGCTTGCGATAAAATACGGGGTTCATGCGACGGTGGTCCACCGTTGGAAGAAAGAGGCTCTGGCGTCAATGGAGGCTGGTTTTTCAGGGAAGCTTGAAAAGGCTGCCACCGACCACGAGGCGCAGATCAAAGAGCTTCATGCAAAGATCGGGCAGCAAAGCGTGGAACTGGATTTTTTAGAATGTGGCTGCGTCCCGGTGAGGTCTGGATTAGATCTCCAGCCTTTAAAACGCCAACCGCATCCGGTGTGAAGCCGGACAAGGACAGCGCATTGCCCGTCCCGCCGTCAAGCTGCGGCGTTCCCGCCAAGGATCCCCGTGCTTTAAGACGGCGGAAGTCCGGCAACAAAACCTTGCCCACCAGTCCAGCCAGCGCGGCAATCAGGGCATCCAGACGCCGGGAATCCACATCGCCCCGGACAAGCTGGAGCTGCGACACCCACCGCGCGCCATCCCGTTCCACCACCTGCACGTCCCCGGAAAGCGGGCTTTCAAACTGCGTCGTATTGGTGCGGAGATAAAAAGACTGCGTCGCCGGACGCAGGTCCAGTGGCCAGGTGAGGGTTGTTTGATTCATGGCAGATGATCATTAATCAAAAAGCTTGAAATTTTCACCGAAACATATTATTATTACGGAAATAAACAGGGGGCGTTTTTATGACACAAGAATCTGTCTGGGGTGGCGTATCTGATCCTTCTTCTCATAACGAAGAAAGTTTTCGTTATTTGATACATGCATTCAATCCTTTCGTAAGTTCCAGTATGAGGCTAATAAATGCCCAACATGCTTTGGCAAAACAACAGAATGGGCGGAATTGGAAAGTAGACCCCTCGCATGGAGATCAGACCATTAACCTCTATGAACAGCCAGAGCGTGTGTTAGAACGCGTTTCTTTGAGCATGTCTTTAATCGACCAAGATCATACCGGAACGTGGGGCGATGGTGGTATTATAATCGAAGTTCCAGAAAAAAACATAGTCGCAACAAGCAATACCGATATGGGGTCGATGAACAGCGATCCGGACTTTTTGCGGTCACAATTTGCGTGCAGTGCCAAATACAGTGGCGATGGGTTAATGCAAGTAACTGCGCCTATCATGTACAACGAAGTCGTCGCATTCGCAAATGTTGATGGAAGCAAAATTGCACTCAAAGGTTTTTTTTATAAAACAGACCGACATGGCGAACCCTTGAATGAAATCATCGCCAGACAAATGGAAATGCATGCCTCCCGGCTTGGCTTGCCAGTTGTGAAAGTCCAAACTCCGGGAATGTTTCCTAAAAATGAAATCAAACAAGAAGGCGATAACAATGAGAAAATCGCTGTTCATTTGGATGGATGCCGTTATTTGTTAGCAGGCTATGATGACAGAAATTTCAAAGTTGTTGATGGGGAACGCATGGACTTTGCTGCTCCCCAGGACATGGAAAAAGTCCTCTCTTTCTTAAAAGATAATGGCTATGATGATTCCTCTCTGAATGAAATTCGTGAAGCACATGCTTTTGCAGATCAGGAGCGTCAGAAAGCGAAAGTTACCTTTGATGATCACGGTAATGTTGAAAGTGTTAAAAAGAAAGAGGGATATGGCAGATCCCAGACCGAATATGTCGTAACCTTCGGAGGCGACGCTCGGAGAGTGAATGTCGAAGAGGAAATAAAAAAATTACAAGAAAGTATGTTTGGTAACGGCATGAGAATACAATCCTTTGATGATAACAATCATTATAGCCCCATGAGCAGACAGCAGGTAGAAGGATTGATTTCAGAAGCATGTGAAACTCTCTCTGAAGAAGACAGGCAAAAGGTAACTGAATGGGCCAGCAAAATACTGCCGGATGTCGAACAAAAAAGTCAACAAGCATATGGCCGTCGTTTCGATACTTTTGGTTCTGGTAGATCAACGCCTTCTTTTGATAAGTTTATTCATTCATAAGACTTCTCAATCAAACCGTCCACCCCGCCTGTGCCACATATCGACGACTTCGGAACGGGCCGCCGAGACGCTCGTTCTGACAATGCCCGGTACGCGGGCGCTCAAAGCCCTGTCTACGGCCACTTCGACTTGCCGGGACGTGGCTGCCGGGTCGGATGATCCCCGCGCATCGACCGTGACGGCATAGGTCGGATTGTTTCCGGTGGCCTCGACGCCAAGCTTGCCGCTTGGCAGGCGGCGCAGCGGCATGATCGCTTCCGGTCCGGCTTCTCCCATCAACCCCATGCCGTTTGCCATGGGGAAGATCGTCGGTTTTCCGACAATCCCGCCCTTGGCATAGGCCGTGATCTGTTGACCATTACGAAAAGCAGCGCCATCAGCAAACAGGCCGCCGAAGAAACCGCCGCCACTGTTGCCGCTTTGCCCACCACCAAAAATACTGCTGATCAGGCCGCTTAATCCTTGTGCGAGCGGCCCGGTGATCTGGGTACGGACAAGCAGCCGGGCGACATCCTCCAAAATGCTGTCGACCAGCTCTTTAAATTCAAATTTGCCTGTGGTGGTGGCCTTGACCAGCGCATCTTCCAGCCCTTGCATGGCATTGGTGACCAAGCGCTCGACATTTGCCGCCATGTCTGTGGCCTCGCTGGCATATTTATCAAGCGCACGAACGGCGCCATCGAACCATTTGTCACTGGCGGCAACCAGCTCTTCATAAGCCTTCTTCCCGGCAGCTTCGAATTCTTCAAGGCTGATCGATCCTTCTTTAAGAAGCTCGTTCAGTTCCTCCATCCGCTCATTATATTTATCCTGAGCGGAGATATTCTCATCCGTGATTTTCTTGATCTCTTCGATCAATTCTTTCTTGCGCTGCTCGACCCGCTTTTCTTCCTCCTTGGCATCGCGCAGACGGTAATACTCTTCGACCAACCGCTGGATTTCCTGTCCCTCGCGAGTTTTCAGATCAACGCCAGCTGATTGCAGCTGGTTATAAAGCTCCTGCGTTTTTTCATCGCGCAGAAGCTGCTCATTCCGGAATTTAAGCGCCTGCGTGACCTGTTCAATTTTCTGCCGCTCTTTTTCCAGCTGCTTGATGATCTCTTTTTCAGCCTTTGTCGGGCCGCTTTTGGCATCGCGTTCCTGCTGGACACGTTCTTGCTCAGCTTTTGACCGAGCAATCTCCGCATCCCGCTGCAGTTTTTGGATCCGCTCTTCTTGCGCCCGCAGTGCTTTTATGGATTCTTCTGACGGGCCAAAATCAAATGTGGCGACCAGCTGCCGCGCATTATCAGCAATCGCCGCGTCCACGGCATCGGCAAGGCGTGTAATACCTTGCTGGGCTTTCAGCTCAACACCGGGCAGCAAATTTATAATGCCAACCGCGCCATCATAAATCGTTTCCAGTGAGCGTAGTACGCCGTGCGCCAAACCGAGAATAGATGTTTGCACAACCAGATAGGCGGCCTTGATACCGCGCCCGGCGATAAAGGCGGTTTTCTCGACAATGCCTGTGGCCTCGGCAAAAGCCATTTGTCCGGTAACGGCTTTGGACGCCACACCGATGCTGGTGGCCATGCCGGATGTCAGCTCCGCCAGAAAATCAATAATCCCGCTTTCACCAATCGTTCGTGCCAGCTCCACCCAGGCATTATTGAGCTTTGCCAGTGATCCGCTGATAGTACCGTCCAGTTTGGCAGCGGCACCATCATAGGACTCCAGCGCCTTCACCAGCGTGGTAGCAAACATTTCTGCCGTCACTTCGCCGGAATTCACAAGACGGCGGAAACCCCCAGCGGATAACCCGGCGGCTTTATCCAGCTCCTGCAACAGGCCAGGCAGCGGCTCGACCACCTGATTAAGCTCCTCCGCCCGCAGTGTGCCGGAGCTTAAACCCTGCGAGAGACCAAACAGAACGCGGTCAATATCGGGGCCGCTGGCACCAAGCTGGGCGGCGGCGTTCACCAGACCTTCGGAAAGCTGGTTGACTTGCTCGCGGTTCAAAATTCCGCTGTTTTGCAATACGAGCAGCCGCGCATAACCATCGGACAGCGTTTCGATACCGACATTCAGCTCATCGGCTTTGCTCTTCAGATAGTCCTGCGTATTGGCGTAATCTTCGGCACTGCTGGTGAGGGATCGTAAGCGAATATCCAGTTTTTCAAAGGTCTGGATATTGCGAAAGATCGAGCTTGCTGATGCTGCCGCCGCATTCGCCGGATATGAAACGCCGGAAACCTATCCTTTTGACCCTTCGTTGTTTCCCGGATATTCTCATACCAATACGAATGATGACGAAAGCGCGCTCGATGAGCACTGCCGCTTTGCAACATGGGTTTTCAGGCTAAAGAAATGAATTTGCTGTTAGAGATCGAAGAAGAAACAATGCCGGATATTCCTAGGCTGACCTACATTCCCGATTTCATCACGGGGGATGAGGAAAGCTCCCTGATTGCCGCAATTGATGCGCAACCCTGGCTAAATGATCTCAAACGCCGGGTGCAGCATTACGGTTACAAATATGATTACAAAGCGCGGGCCGTGACAAATGATGCGTATCTGGGACCGCTGCCGGATTGGATTAAGCCGGTTGCGCAAAAGCTTTCCTTTAATCCCGATCAAGCTATTGTAAACGAGTACCAGCCCGGCCAAGGCATTTCCGCGCATGTCGATTGCGTACCCTGTTTTGATAACGAGATCGCCAGCTTAAGCCTTGGTTCTGGCGCAACCATGCAATTTATAAAAGGCAGCGAAAAACAGGAATTGTATTTAAAACCGCGCAGCCTGATTATTTTATCCGGTGAAGCACGGTATGAATGGACGCATGCTATTCCTGCGAGAAAATCAGACATAGCCGATGGCTTTAAAATTGAACGCGGACGTAGAGTATCTCTGACTTTTCGGAAAGTTATTTTGAATAATCTAGCTTAATTGCTCCTTTACAGCAGCATAGAGTTCTCTCAACTCTCCATCTCCCATATCTAGAATGGGTTCATACATAAATGAATTTATGTGAATATTAGCTGGTGTAATTAAATTAACTCTTTTTAATATTTCTATATTCTCAGACTCATTATTATATTCTTCCTCATATCTTTTGAGCAATTCCCAAGTTTGATTTGCTCCGATCTCACTACCATCAGTTATCTGCTCAACCATAAATTTTTCTGCAACCAGCCTTATGGCGATAGATAAGACTATTTTGTTTTCAAGGTTAATACCTTCATCTGCATCTAAACAACTGTCTGCTGCTTCAAAAACAAGGTCTAATACCCCTTTAGTGAGATCAACATTCGGGAAATTCAAACTTTGTATGTTGTTTTCAAAAACACCTTTGATGTCATTGACCGTCAAACTTTCGGTGTTTTCTTTGTAATGCAGCATAGAGGTTAATAAAGAATAATCATCGTTATCCTGTGTACCTTGCGTAAACTCAACAATATTTCTAATAAAGGGTATTGAGGCAATCAACTTTATGTTGTCATCGAGCTGCCCCTTCCATCTATTAAAAGGATTCCGGATATAAGACTGTCTGAAAATCTCCAGCTTAATATCATTCTCGTATTTCACCGCCATTAGACACTGGTGAGAAGGCGCTATGAGACGGCTTTCTATTGTTCTTAAAAAGTCAAAGTTATGAGTTAAAATCATCATACGGAATTTTTCTATTTCCGACATATACTTGAGATAATCTATGATTGCGTGCTTGTTCTTGTAATCGAATGAGTCTGCAATATCATCAAAAATAAAAAGGATTGCCCCCTCTCCATCCTCATTTCTTCGAGCACGTGCTTCAACCTCAAAAATGATATTCAGGATATATAAAGCCCGTTTTTCTCCTGTACTTAATATTTTTAGTAAATCATCTTTTTTATCAAAAGTTTTCTGGTCAGCACCATCATCAAAAATAAATTCAATAGTTTCTACATCGCCCTTTAAAATCACATCTTCCTTGTTTTGTATGGCCAAGTGAAATGGCAAATGGGTGAATCTGTTGTTAAATATTCTGATTACCTCTTCCCATTCGGTTTTTTCATCTTTCGCCTTTTGCAAAAGAGTTTTAATGTCCTCTTGGCCTTCCTTATATTTTCTAGCCAACTCTACAAAAAGCTCTTTTTGATCGACGAAATATGCGAACCAGATTCTCTTAGAAAACTCTCCAAGGTCAGAAAATTCAGGCAAGATTTCTTGATTGTCTAAAAGGTGGTCCCGGAAATCCCTTAATTCTTTATTTGATAGTTTTTTATCAATGGCATCAAACCGCGTTTGAAGCTCATCGTCTGTAAGAATCTTCCGTTTTTCTTCAGCCAATATGCTTTGAAGCTCTTCATCAGAAGAACATGCATTCTTATTAGTGCCGTCAAATAAATTGACCGAATGTCCGCCTTTGAAGAAATTGTTTGATACTAGCTGTTTTTGAACATTCTCAGCATGATAGAATTTGAAGTCTTTACCAAGGTACGGTGACTTATCAATAAGTTCGTCATATTTTTCAATATATTCTCTTATAGCATCCTTAAAATCTTTAGTTTCCAAGAAGCCAATAACCTTGTCATTAAATATCAAATTATATTTTATGGTGTGATATGGCAAAGGATCGCTTGATATAACACCTTCTTCATTCTCCACGATAAAATCAAAGAAGTCCTGGCCAAAAACGTCTTCAATAGTCTTTTCAATGTTATCTGTTCGCCCTGTGAGGCCGGAAAGCTGTTTAAGTTTTTTAATTAGTTCTGACTTTGCTTTATCAATTTCCTTATGAATATCATCATATTCTTGTTTAAGCCGTTTATTCGCCAGCAAAGTAGAAATTTTTTTAGATTTATAGTCCTCGTTGTAGGATTCTATTACTAAAATATCGGCGGGATGAATTTCTTGGTCATCAGCAAGGATTTTTCTTACTGTAGCTCTTTCAGGAAAAGCTAAATCAACCGTATCCTGCTCTTTAGAGTAATCGTCAAAAGTTTTCGCAAACGAAGTCTTCATAACCCCATTCGGAGCGTAAATGGCAAATGTTCTGTTTCTCAAGTCAAAAGTATGTTCAAGCTTTCTGATGCCGTAACAGTATTCAAAGTCTACTTCTATTTTATCCATTTTTATCCCTCACTCCGTTTTGAACGTGGTAATAGTTTAGCGGAGCCGGGATCATAACGATAATCACCAATCGTTCCCTCCTTGATTTTTTCGACCATTTCATCAATGACAAAGAGCGGCACTAAAAACCATTCCCGCGCTGTGACCGGCTGGCCGAAACGGTCTGTGATTTGAATATCCAGTTTTGCCGGAGCAAAAAACTTATGGATGATGTTTTCAAGTTTTGTGCGGTTGATGTTCGCCAGTTTATAAGTGGCCACAATTTCCACATCGGCCATAAGGAAAGTCGGATCATTCCTGGCACTGGTAATGCGTTTCTCAACATCACCGCCCGTTACGCCGATTTTATGAACAACATCCCTGTTTTCTTTTACAGTCGGATGGTCGGACAGGCTGCGGAGCACATAAATCGTTCCGCTGGCCAGATCACCCTCGCTATTCTCGCCGGAGAATAAAGGCCCGGCAGAGGGATTTGTGATACGGCGGCCTGTTTTGTCCTTATTCAAAGCGCGTTGCAGCGAGCGGAGCAAAATATCGCTTTCCGTGCCGTTATCATATATAACCCGCAAGCGGCTGTCCTTGCGGTCATATTCATTGATAAATTCTTCGCCTTTTTCGGCCACATAGACCTTTTGGCCGGACAGGATGAATAGATCGCCCCGCGTGACACTGGCATCATCCTTGAAAGGCCGCGTTTCCCGAACGCCGTTATCAAGCTCTTTTTGAACGGCTGTGAATATCGGTTTGAATCTCTCAAAATCTTCGCATCTTGTACGGTTTGCAATTTCTTCTGCTGCCCGGATTTCGGCGCGCGGTTTTACGTGTTTCAGATTGGTAATGGAATCGCTCTCGCCTGATACATCCACGCCGAGCTGTTCCAGCAATTCATCGTCGTCAATATCATCCGGGATTGCTTCGTCCGGTTCATAGTCACCGCTGAGAAGCCCTTGCGAATCCATATCCTTGAGCAAATCCCGGCACTCCGCCAGCTTGCGGATTTGATCGAGCCGCACGGCATAAAGCCGCTCAAAAATATCTTTATCCTCGCCATGCTCCGGCAGGTGGCCATGGTCTTCGACAAATTTCTGGATTTCTTCAAAACCGGCGATAATGCGCTCCTCCCGCGGGGTGCGTGAGGCTGTTTTCTTGTCCTCAACCTCAATGCCAAGCTCGGCCAGGAGGACGTCATCTTCTTCTGTAAACGCTTGTTTCTTACCCATTTACCGCCTCCGCTTTCATGCGCGCCAGAAATGCCACACCTTGCGCCATGCGCTGCTCCCACGGATCGGCAGATTTTATATCCGGCAAGCGTCCGCGCTCCTGCTTGAATTTCAAGGCCCGCTTGGACAGCTCCCGCGCCTCTTCTGCGGATATGTTTGGTTTCCTTGCGGAAATCACTTCGGCCATAGCTTTCAAACTTTGCTCAGTCATTGATTTTGCCAAGATAGAATACGCCTCGCTGAACGGGTTGATACTGTCGATCCAGTCAACATCCAGATCACGCACATCCATAGTGAATTTTCGCACCCCGTCAATCAGGGCCGTATTGCCGCGCGCGCCTAGCCCATCATCATTATTAAGCGTTTCTTTGGCCTTTTGCGTAAGGTTTAGCGCCGCAATCGCATGTTGGCGCACGACTTCCTGATCGTCTTCGTCAAGCTCCGGATATTTGTCCTTGATGATTTTACCCATGCGGATTTGCGTGAGTTCCTCCGGCACCATTTCCTCGTCAAACAAGCCGCGCTCAATCGCCTGCTTGTCCTGCGCAAAAGCGGCGATTACCTCGTTCAAATCCTCCTGGCAAATGCGCTGCGTATCCTTGCTTTTTGGCTCGGTGAGGCCCTTGATTTCGATCTGGAATTGCCCGGTATTATCATTAAAGCCGATATTGCACTGATCCGGGTTATAACCGCCTTCGCCGTAATCATAATCCGGATCAGGCCCGCTTTGCGGATTTTTCGGCACGAAATTGAATTTCGGAGCCAAAACCTGCTCCATAAGCAAGCTTGCAGAAATAGCCTTGAGCGTATCATTGACAGCATCGGTAACGGCCTCTTCCGCAGCATCCGGCTCGGCAATTAGGTTTGTGAAGCGCGCATGTGTCTTTTCCGGCGCATCTCGGGTCGCGCGACCAATAATCTGCACAATCTCCGTCAGGCTGGAACGATAACCCACGGTCAGCGCATGTTCACACCAAATCCAGTCAAACCCTTCCTTGGCCATGCCAAGCGCGATAATAATATCAACATAATCGCGGTTCGTTTTGGCCTCCGGCACTTTCAGGGCGGCAGAAACCTTGTTCCGCTTGGATGCATCATCCTCCACCAGATCGGCAATGCGTAAGGTTTTGCCTTCCGGCGTTTTGACCAGATGAAAGCCGGTATCGGGGTCAATGCCCTGCCAGTCGCCCAGCTCCTCGATGATATGCTCCACTTCCTTGATTTTGTCGCCCATGCTCTCCCGCGAATTAACATTCGGGATATGGATGATGGTTTTTTCGTTCGGATCAAGAACGCTTAAAATCTCATCGGCATACGCCCCGCTATAGAAATAATAGCCGATATTCAGCGTCTTGAGATATTCATAGCCGTTAAGCTGTTCATAATAGGTGTAAGTGACTGTATCGAATTTGGCCTCATCTTCCGGCAGTAAAACGGGGTTGGCATCGCCACGAAAGTAAGAGCCGGTCATGGCCACGATATGCACTTTATCGCGCGCAACAAGTTGCTTGAGCTGCATGCCGAGCACGTTATCTTCCTCCGCACTGACATGGTGGAACTCATCAATGGCGATCAGCCGCTTGTCAAACACCTCCACCCCGAAACGCTCCACGGCAAAGCGGAATGTTGAATGCGTGCAGACTAAAATTTTGTCCTGGCTCTCCAGAAAAGACTTCACCGCATTCACCTTGCCGCCGTCACTGCCCGGCGCATTACAGAGATTCCAGCGCGGCTCCATTTGCCAGTCATAATAAAAACCGAATTTTGTAAGCGGTTCATCGGCAAAACTTGCCCCGATAGATTTCTCTGGCACGGCGATAATTGCCTGTTTGATCCCCTGATTATGCAGCTTGTCCAGCGCAATAAACATCAACGCCCGGCTTTTCCCGGAGGCAGGCGGCGATTTAATCAGCAAATATTGTTCACCGCGCTTTTCGTAGGCGCGCTCCTGCATCGGCCGCATGCCCAGCTCGTTCGATCTGGTCGAACTGCCGGTGCTTTTATAATTAACGGTAACGGAGGGGATGTGTTTTGGATCGGTCATGTTTACGCCACCAGTCTTTTTACTGTTTCTGTATTTCTTCTTTTTTGCTCTTCTATAAACTCTCTCATAGCAAGAATAGATTGGCTCAATTCTTCATTTGAGTATCTATTATTCAAATTATTTTCGGGGTGGTGAATTTGATGGCGAATATATTCGCTAAGTATAATAGATAGCTCGATTTCATTATTATTTCTGTCTATTCTCTTATATGTGCGCTCTGTTCCTTGTTGAAACACCTTATAATCATCAAGCCATTCTTTATACTCAATAAATCCATAAAGCTCATTGTGATACTCATCACTACCAACATCAAACGCATAAAAATTGACTTCGTTTAATGATGGGTAGGGCAGCTTATTTTCTTCAATTTGCACTATTTGCTTGCCATCACTTTCATCACTTATGAGTTTTAAGTGAGCAAATTCCAGCATTTTAACAATAGCAGGACTATGTGTGGTCATAAGGATTTGCGTATTTTGGGTATTTGATAGGCTTATGAAAGCCTCAATCAATTTTTTCTGGTGATCTGGATGCTGCGAGGTTTCTGGCTCTTCAACCGCGTAAACAACATTAGGTACATGCCGTTCACTTTTACGCCTCTCAACTTCCGCCCTAAAGAAATTTAACAATATGAGTCTTTTTACACCGCTTCCACGCTTGTTAAGAGGTATGTCGTCGTCACCCGCGATTGAAACATTTTTAAAAACATCCCCCCACTTTAAATCCTCAGTAGCTGGGATCACAGGGTTTAAACTATCCGCAATCTCAGGGTTCATCTCCCGAAGTTTCTCGCATGTCCTATTAGCGATTTCAGACAGTTTTTCGTTTACCTTTGAGGCAATCTCATCAAGCGTTTGATTGATTTCAGAATCCTTAAAAATTTCAGAAACAGCCAGCTTCATAGGGTCTTGGACTTCACTATCCCCATCGCTATTTTTTCGATCTGACTGAAATAAAGAGTATAGCGGTAAGTAGTTCTTGAGTTGATTCCAGATATTTTTTGCATCTTCTTTTGAGGCATCTATCTCAACCAAATCAAGGTCGAGATCATCTTGATAATGTGACCATATAGCACGGCGCATAACCGCATTTCTTGTTTTGTCTTCACAAGAAATTTCATTATTCTCAATTATTTTTTTGAGGTCTGCTTGTTTTTTCAAAAGCAAATCGGCGCATTCTGATTTTGTGGGGTGATGTGCTCTGATATAGACTTTTTCTTTGCCCGCATTCGGATAAACTTTCGTGATTTCAAGCTTCCCTTCGCTTGTTAGCAAATATTCATCCGTGAGACTTGTCTGATTAGTGCTATCTATGATGATACTGTCTGGCAAGTCTTCAAAAACTACAGAAATCAATATATCTGTTTGTCCAGATTCAGAGTTTTGCTTGTTGATATCCTCTTTATCTATTTTGATAGTGCCTTTGCCTTCATTAAAGAAGATGTCTAACGCCTCTAGAATAGAGGACTTTCCGACATCATTCTTTCCCACAAAAACAGTTAAATCATTAAAATCAACAATCTGCTCATCCCTATATGCTCGGAAATTTTTGATTTTTACTTGCGATATTTTCATGCTGCTTTTCCTTTCTGGTCATTTGGGTGTAGAGGTCAAAGAGTTTTTCGAGGCGTTCGGTATCGTTTTTGAAGCGGCGGCCGATATAGATGCGTTCCAGCACTTCGTCATTGCGGTCATGGGCGCGGCGGAGGTCTTCGGGCATGTTATCCGGATCATAGAGATCGGCGATGGTGGCGGGGAAATGCCGCTCCCGCGCGATCAAAATTTCCTCTGCGCAGGCTGTCAAATCCTCCTTGTTCTTCGCCGTCAAAGGCGGGACAGGAAAGGTGTTCCAGCCAAGGGTGTTGGAATAACGAAAATCGGTTTTCATTTTTCCACATACCGTTTTAATCCAGACCAGATGCAGCCGCGATGCAATTAACGCCATGCTCCAAAGCGGCGTATCGAATAGAGCAAAGCATAGATTAGTGACCGTTGATTTATTATCAAGCAAACCGGCAGGAAGATACTCCCGGTTTTCCGAGGACACACAGGGCATGGCTATAGCCTGTCGTTTGCCAATATTCATCTCGCGCATTTGATGAGAGCGCTTTGCCATATCGTTTGCGCTTTTATCTCTGCTGGCAAGACGCATTTCCCGGACGTCCTCAATCCTGCGCCGGATTGAATCCACGGACATCGCCTCTTCTAAATGCCGGTCTTCAATCCATAAACAATAGCGCTGCAAACCACGGATAAACTCGGCAGAACCATAAATTTTCCGAATGAATCGTTCATGCTGTTCTTTTGAAAGGTTGAGATCAGAAACTTCGTTTTTTGATAAAAGCAGATTTCCGCCATCTACTGGTTTATTGCCAAATTTCATTTCAAATAAATTGCAAACTGACTTTGAGGATTTGGTAACAATAATGTTCTTTCCGGCTGCCAAATAAGCATTGATGTTATCCGCTTTTTTCTCAATCGTTTCGCCGTTTTCACCGACGGAAAACAGGCGGCGGGTTTTACCTGTCTGATTGGAGATACCGACGATCACAACGGTGACTCCGGCGTTATGGCTGGCCAGATTATTCCATTTGAACGAGGTATGGGCGAAAGAGACTTCATGGCCGGCTTTGAAAATCAGCGGCCAGAGGATGGGCACTTGCTGCCCCTGACAGATCGAATTGGTGGAAACGAACGCGGCGGCGGCATTGGTATGCCTGCCGTATGCGGCGGCCTTCATAAACCAACCGGCCACATAATCCAATGATTTCCATGTGTTTGTATGGTCTTTGAAAATGGATTCCAGATCGGCTTTCTGTTCTTTCGATTGCCATGTTGAGCCGAGATATGGCGGGTTGCCGCAGATATAGGTTTCGCCGCCTTCGTTTTCAAAGTCGATTTCGGATTGATCGAGAGGCGTTGCGAACAGATCATCACCATGCATTTTTACGCCGGTGCCGGTCGGCGGGCAGATGGACAGCCAATCGAGCCGCAAGGCATTCCCGCTAGTGATCCAGTTTTCTTTGTTGAGCGGCAGGAATTCGGC
Source organism: Alphaproteobacteria bacterium (assembly GCA_046542355.1). Lineage (GTDB taxonomy): Bacteria > Pseudomonadota > Alphaproteobacteria > Micavibrionales > Micavibrionaceae > UBA1672. The sequence goes on from JBKHBN010000033.1 coordinate 16,139, forward strand.
CAGCGCCAGTTTCTGCCCGCGATACAGTACATCGCACTGATATTCTGCAATGATAAGGGCAAGGCGCGCGATCTCACACGAAAAATCCCGCAGCTCTATGCCGCGGAAATTGGTCAGCGGAATGTCGCTGGCGCGGCCCTCTTCGCTGCGGCGTTTATTAATTTCAAACTCAATCTCCCGCATTTGTTTATAGGCAATCACAAGAAAATTGCCGGAGCCGCAGGCCGGGTCAAAGACACGGATGCGGGCAATGCGTTTGCGCAGATTCAGGAGTTTGACTTTGCTGTCCCCGGCCTCTTCGAGTTTTTCGCGCAAATCATCAAGGAAAAGCGGGTTCAGCACTTTCAAGATATTGGGCACGGAGGTGTAGTGCATCCCCAATGCCCCACGCTCTTCCTCATCCGCCACGGCCTGAATCATCGAACCGAAAATATCCGGGTTAATTTGTTTCCAGTCCAGATTGCCGACATGAAGCAAATAAGAGCGCGCGATTTTGGTGAATTTTGGCACTTCTGTGGAACCGGAGAATAATTCCCCGTTCACATAAGGAAATGTATTGGCCCAATTTTTGATGTTTTTGGCCTGCCGTTCCGCCGTTTTGGTGTCCATAGCGCGGAAAATCTCGGATATGACCTCGTGCGTATCGGACGCATCACCGGCGCTCATTTGCTGGACGGTGGCGGTGAAAAGGTTATCGCCCGCAAAAATATCCGTATCCTCGGCAAAAAAGCAGAAAATCAGCCGGGCCAGAAAATGGTTCATATCATGGCGGCGCTCTGCCGTGGCCCATTCCGGGTTATGGCGCAGCAGCTCTATATACAGCTTGTTCAGGCGGCCTGTGGCTTTAATGTCAAAGGCGCTTTCGCGGATTTGCTTGACCGTGCTGATCCCGGCCAGCGGCAGGAAAAAGCCGAAATGTTCGTGAAAATCGGGGTAGTCGCAGGCAACCGTTTCGCCGCTACCCAAATCCTCGGCCTGAAATTCCCGGCCGTCCGTGGCGAGGATGAATTTTGCTTTGGCTTTGGTGGTGGCCGGGCTTTCTTTTAGCTCTGTGAGGGTGTCGGCAACCTTGCCTTCCGCGCAGACGGCGATGTGGATATTGTTGCGCTGGAGTACGCCGCCCTCAATATCGGACTTGTTGTTATTGCCGGTTTTCAGGCGCTTGATGGTGGTGGATTTGTTGCCGAACGCCTCCAGAAACGCATAGGGGAACTCTGCCGGGTCAAAAGGTTGACCGGCCAGTTCGGATATGGCTTCTTCAATTTCAACAGCGTTCAAGCTTTATCCTTTCTTTGCTCCCTTTTGAGCTTCTTTTTTATTTGGCGGTTTAAAGACCGGCTGATCCGACTCGCGCTCCAAAAACTCCCGCATGGCATGACGGATCAGCCAGGCAGTGGACAAATCATTGTTCTGCGCCAGCGTTTCCATCGCCCGGTAATCGGACGGATCGACGCTGATCGTCACACGCATAAGCGGATTGTCTTTCTTTGGCCGGGCTATGTCGCGCCTTTTTCTCGCGGTTGTTTTGTGCAAGTTAAGTGATGCATATCTTGCATCAGAACGCTAGGGTTTATTGGAAAATATGCACGGGTTTTGGTGGAGAGTTAAGCTACAGCACAATAACCTAAAAATAACTCGACACAATAACCTAAGTATGTTACAACATAATAGCCTAATAGTTACACAGCACAATAACCTAAAGATAGAACGAAAATATGGCAACACCATCGGAAAAACTGGCGCAATCACTGGAACAGCTTGAAAAGCTGCAAGGCGCAGACGGGGCGGCAGCAATCCGTTCGAAAGATATACCGCGCGCGGATCGGGAGCGCTTGCTCAAAAACGGTTTTCTTAAAGAGGTTATGAAAGGCTGGTACGTACCTGCCCGCCCGGATGAACAACAGGGCGAAAGCACCGCCTGGTATGCCTCTTTCTGGCGGTTTTGCGCCGTTTACTTGCTGGAACGCTTTGGCACGGATTGGTGCCTGTCACCGGAACAATCGTTATTGCTCCACGCCGGAAACTGGACGGTGCCGGGCCAGCTTTTAATCCGTGCGCCCAAAGCGGGCAACAAGATTATCAACCTGCCGCACAACACCTCCCTGCTGGATGTGCGCAGCACAATGCCGGAGGAGAAAGATGTTCTTGAGCAAGACGGCTTGCGCCTGTTTTCTTTAGAGGCCGCTTTGGTTTCATGCAGTCCCGGCTTTTATACGCAAAACCCGACCGATGCGCGGGCGGCGCTGGCGATGGTTAAGGATTCCTCCGGCCTGCTGGCCAAACTGCTGGACGGCGGACATAGTTCTATCGCCGGGCGGCTGGCCGGGGCGTTTCGCAATATCGGGCGGCAGCGCATAGCGGATGAGATTGTCAAAACCATGTCCGCTGCCGGGTATGACGTGCGTGAAAACGACCCGTTTGCAAACACCCCGGCTTTTATTCTGCCCGCGCGGGAAACCTCGCCTTACGTCAACCGGATCAAGCTGCTCTGGCAGACGATGCGCACGCCGGTCATGGATCATTTTCCCGAAGCGCCGGGCCTGCCGCGCGCCGTGAAGCGCTATATGAAGCATGTCGATGATGTTTATGTCACCGATGCTTATCATTCGCTTTCGATTGAAGGCTATCGCGTAACGCCGGAATTGATTGAGCGTGTGCGCGAGGGAAACTGGAACCCGGATAATAATGAGCAAGACCGTGAGCATAAAAACGCCCTGGCCGCGCGCGGATACTGGCAAGCGTTTCAGGCCGTTCATAATAGCGTTGAGCGCATCCTGAGCAAAGAAAATCCCGGCCATATCGCTGATGAAGATCACGGTGCGTGGTACAGAGAACTGTTTGCGCCCAGCGTTACAGCGGGCATACTGCGCCCGTCCGATCTGGCGGGCTATCGTTCCGGCCCGGTTTATATCCGCCGCTCTATGCATGTGCCGATGAGCCATGAGGCGGTGCGCGATGTGATGCCGGTATTCTTTGAATTGCTGGCCGAAGAAGAAAACCCCGCTGCGCGGGTGGTTCTGGGGCATTTTATCTTTGTTTATATTCACCCGTATTTTGACGGTAACGGGCGTAT
>JBKHBN010000034.1:0-19081 GCA_046542355.1 Alphaproteobacteria bacterium
TGGTTCGGGTTCCGGCTCGGGAGCTGGTTCCTCAGCCACAGGAGGCTCTCGCGGCACTGGTTCAGGTAAAACACCCACTGAAAGGCTATGAATAACATCAGCATCGAGCTGCTCATCATAAATCCGCAAATCAGTCAGCGTTCCATCAAAAACATTATTAAAATTTAATGAGCCTGAAACTTTATTACGAGAATTATCTCCACCAAAGACTAAGTATTGTGCATTATTTAACCAATCCATTACAAAGCCCGGATCAGAAGCAACCAGCGCACCATCGAGATAAACTTCCGCACCCTGAGCACCAAATGAAACAGCAAGGTGATAATCCTGATGAGCATTGATATTATCAACGATTAAATCAATATCACCGCCTTCTTCGGTTTGGAAACGCACAACGAGATCCCCATCTTCTATGCGCGCACGGATATAATCACTGTCCCTGTATTGATCAGCATCGCGAGAAAAGATCGCTTTGCGTCCTGAAACATCATCAGCATTAAATGTCAGGGAAATGGTTGCTTGTGCAATCTCGGGCGCTTCTGATGGGTTGAGAAGAACCACATCACTATTACCCGCAATCTTAGTATCACCAAGCAGAGCATATACAGGAACCTCGGAAATCGGTTCTCCCGGCGTTGCTGGTTCCGGCGCAGATTCCTCAGCCACAGGAGGCTCTTCTTCAGGAACTACTGGAACTTCCGGTTCTACGATCTCTCCTTCAGAAACAGGAGGTTCACCAGAAGCAACCGTGAAAGCAACATGACCGCTTTCAATTTCATTTCCATCGGAATCAAAATACGTAATATCAAGAGAATTCAATCCTTCAGAAAAAGGAACACCCCCCTTATACGCAATATCGCTAACACCATTATCACCAAACAAAGCATAAGGAACATAGTTTTCTGTATGAACGTACTCCCCATCATTTAGATTAAAGCTAATATGAGACACACTATCCTTCGCTGGATGATCCGCTTTCAATTCAAGAACAATGCTCAGCTTCTTACCTGCAACAGAAGACACAATAACATCCCCGTCAACAAACTCGGCATCAAGAACCTCTTCAGTATCAGTTTCAATCAGTTTGAGCGTCGCAATATCACCCGCAGGCTCTTCTGGAACCGGAACTGGTTCGGGTTCCGGCTCGGGAGCTGGTTCCTCAGCCACAGGAGGCTCTCGCGGCTCCGCTGGCACTGGCGTAGGATCTTGCGGCTCTGGAGGTGTTGTACTTGACAACGGATCATAACCGGTTCCAACAATCTCTGCACCATTAAGGAAATCAAGATAACTTATATCTGCTCCAAGAACATCAATTTCATTTAGATTTTCTAAACGCGGAAAAGCGTCAATCCATTCACGACTGGGATCAATATCAACAAAATTACCATCCGCATCCATAATCTGATTGCCTGATCCATTGGCATCCATATCCAACTTGTAAAACACATACTGGTTGGCTTGACCATAAACAGCTTTAACCTGCAGAGCTAAAATATGATCACCGTTGTCTTGCTGCGTTAAGGTCGCACCGGTAATATAATCTCCCCGCCCATCCTCAGTTAGCAAATGGCGCGTCACCGAATAAGGCTTGGGATCTGTATTATTAGGATCAAGAATCTCAGCCCAGCTATATGACAGAACCTCAACAAACGTATCCTCTATAATCTGCAAATCAGGATCATTAAAAGTCGTACCCTCTTTAACCGGTCCTGCCTGATGCAGCTCGCCAGTTTTAGTATTCCAGACCTGATTAACGGCAATATCACCTTTCCCGCCATCTGATGTAGAATAATCATTACCCAAACCCGGATGTCCATATCCACCTGTTTGAGCAGACGCAGCCGTCCTAACAAAAACAAGACTTCCGCCTATCGAAAATGCAAAGGAAGAACCATCCTTTGCATTCGTAGGAGCATCACTAAAATAATATGAGTTCCCATTACCAAGATTAACCGTATCCTTATCCGCATAAGGGCTAATTTCATGCTGGGATGTATAACGGAAAAGAACATCCGTCTCGGTAACTCTATCTCCGTCAGTCGCATCATCCATATTGAACAGATAATTAGCACCACTTAACATACCAACGCTGGTCACAATACTGGCGCGTGCCGTATTCCCGGAATGATCAAATCCTGTATATTCAACAACCTCAGGGGAATGCTCCAAACCAGTCAGGTTACCACCAAGCTGCATATTGCTCTCATACGTATCAGCAATACCATTTATTGCACTCTGTGATCCCCAAAAATCTTCATATGAATCAAGCGGTGAATAACTTTCTCCCCCTGCATTGTATCTTTGATAGGTTGAGACCAGAACATCGTAAGTCCCGTCATCTTGAGCTTCGACAATAAAATCTCCTACCCTGTTCCTTTCATCTCCAATACCTTCAGCACGCTTATACCCGTCAAGATATGTGTGCTTTAAAACAGAATCAGAGGAATGGGTAGCCAACTGACTGAAATCAAAATAAACCAAAGCAATGCCATCATGATAAACGTGCCCGGGAACGGCATAAACCCCATCTTGACCATCAACAGCATCGAAGCCATTAGAAGAATACGCACCACTACTATCGCCAATAGGTGACGTAGATCCCTTGCCCCAACCAAGTAAAGTCAGATCACTGCTTTCAAATAAATCAAGATTGGCGATGTCAGACAACGTCACATCAGAAGAATTATTACTTGCCATACTCAGTCTCCTCGCAGTACCTCCACATACTTCACAATTGAAGCAAAACATGAAGAATACGGTTTCTGTTTAAATATTGCCGACAAATACCATGTCCATCCCAGCACTGGAATCATCATAAAAATTGTCGTCTTTAAAGTAATCTTATGTCATCATGTGTTTACCATATTACAAGAACCAGATTATCATATTGTAACAAAAAAGAGCAGAATAATACAAATTTTATAGCAATTACCTCCGCCCTCCTTAAATAATACGAAGATGGTACTAGATTAATACTGCAATGGTCTTAATTCTCATTCTAGAGACTCAAATCTCACCAAATCGTTAATTATTTTTTATAAATTAGAAATAAGGTGTTATAAAAACGCAAAGGAAAGTCTTTAAACATAACGTCTCCTTGAACAAAACACAAAAAATCAAGTTCTCAGTTCATTATATTTATGATATTGAAAGTTATAGATTTTTTTATAAAGGGAGAAAAAATATGTCACTGGCGGGCAAACATGTCATATCCATTAAAAGCATAAACAAAGATACACTCGAAAATTTATTCAATATCGCACATATATTAAAACCTGTAGGACAAGGACATATGACATCAGATGTTCTGAATGGCGCCATCCTTGGCAGCCTGTTTTTTGAACCCAGCACAAGAACAAGACTAAGTTTTGACTCAGCTTTCATGAAACTGGGCGGCACAGTCTCCCACACGCAAGGAGAAGAATTAAGCTCAATATCAAAAGGAGAGTCTTTCTATGATACAGGCCGCGTTATAGGCGGTTTTTACGACTGCATGGTCATCCGCCATAAACAACCCGAAGCCATAGATGAAGTCGTCAGCGCCACAAATGTTCCCATTATAAACGCAGGCAGCGGCGTCAAAGAACACCCCACACAATCGCTTCTGGATGTCTTCACAATAGTAGAAGAGTTAAAACATCAAGAACGGCAGATTGACGGGATAACAGTCGCCTTGATCGGCGATCTGAAATACGGAAGAACATCGCATTCTCTGGTCTATCTTCTAAGCCTGTACAAAAACATTAACTTTGTCATGCTCCACCCCGACAATTTTGAACTTCCCGAAGCAGTCATTGAATACGGCTCAAAACATGGCCATTCCTTTACAAGAGCCAAAACCATGCAAGACGCCTTAAAGAATGCAGACGTTATTTATGCAACGCGGCTACAAAAAGAAAGACTGCCGGCAGGAGAAAAAACCACCAACTTTGGCGCAGATCAACATGTGTGCAAAGCCAATATTGACGCCTATGCAAAGGACAATTGCATAATTCTCCACCCTCTTCCAAGAGACAGCAGAGAAGGCTCCTACGATTTAAGCCCGGATCTTAATACGGATCCAAGACTGGCAATCTTCAAACAAACCGATAACGGAGTGCTAACACGCATGGCTCTATTTGCCATGGTTCTGGGCGTCGATCACCTTTTGGAAAAAAGCATGAAACCCTCACGCTGGTTCAGGCCAGAAAATGTGGGAACACTCGTATAAACACAACACTACGCGACCAACCATCAGCCTGAAAAAAGGGGGGAAGCGCTTTTCAGACAACCTCCTAAGCCGCAGTGCTGTGCTCACCCTCATCCGCCCAGGACTCAGTCGGCTCTCTGGACAAGGTCTTAATCAAGGCCTCACATTTATTCTTATTATCCTCAAGAGAAGAAACAAGCTTCTCAAAGCTCTCACGCGTGCTATCGACCTGCTGCGTCAATTCATCTGCCACCTGATTCATGGAACCAATTTGCTCCTCTGCCTCACTCTCGTGAACTTTTGTAGCCTCCACAATCTTCCGCGACTCATCAGCAAGCCCCCGAACTTCGGATGCCACAACGGCAAACCCCTTACCATGCTCACCAGCGCGCGCCGCTTCAATCGTAGCATTAAGCGAAAGCAAATTGGTCTGCGCAGCGATCTGAACCACACGCTTGTTAGCCTCGGCAAACTCACCAATAGTACCGCTCACCTTACCGAGTCTGTCATTAAGCTGTGTTGAAACACTCATAAGCTCTTCTATCAAATTATTTTGCAACACAGTTACATTTTCAAGATTGGCCATCTCATCAGATAAAAACGCTCTTACTCTTTCCAGAATAATGCCGATATTAGCCGCAAGAATTTCAGCCTCCACTCTACGTTCTTCCTGTTGCTGCCTTGCCTCCTCCATCAAGCGCTGACTTTCCTCGCTCTTCTCTTTAATCTCTTCTTGCTCTTTTTCCACCAACTGTTGGTTATAATAAATACAATTTTCTTTATGATTTTCACCCTTGGCAACTGCATAGGCAAAAGTTTTACAGCTATTATACCCACACGCGGTACAATTTATTCTTTTGGAAATATCAGTTGTTTTATAAAGAGAACTATAGGTCTCTTCCAATACATGTGGTGTAACCGAGCGCTTTTTATGTTCCATCGAACGGTTGGTATAGGTACGCATAAAATCTTCCAAACGCAGATTATCTTCGCACCACTTCTCAAAGAAATACTCGTCCTTGGATTTTTTTCCTCTGCCTTTAACAGTCTTCTCCTCCGCAACCTTACGCTTTAACTGATTCATCTGATGATCAATGTCATCAATATCAACATCATGATCCGTGCCAGTTCCAAGATTACAGCCAAACTCGCAGTTAAGAATATCAACCAGTAACGGAACAGCCTTTTTAGCTTTAACGCGCCCTTCATAAACATCAAGATAATGATAAGCCAATTCTGTGCCCTCTACCTGCCTGACCCAGGCATCGCGCGTATAATGCTCAACATTCTCACGCAAGCCGCCCGGACGGCTATAGGTCAACCCAAGACCGCAAGACGGCTCATTCTCAAACTCCACCGCAGGATACATATTCAGATTAACCCCATGATCCTTGAGATACTTTTTAATCTTGCTGTAAGTCACATTATACTGAACCAGCCCGTCATTAACCGGGTCACTAATCTCGTCTTTTTTGGCAATACAAGGCGATATAAAAGCAATGGGCTCGGTTGCCTTGACATAGCGGCGCAAATAAACAGCCGTGCACATCATCGGGCTGTGCACCGGCGAAAGCTTGTTCATCAAATCTGTTTTATATTTCTCAATATAATTAACAATGGCCGGACAAGGCTGGGCAACAACAGAATCCAGATTATGTTTGGCAATAGCCTTCAGATACGCCCATGTCGTAATATCAGCGCCAAAGGAAACATCATACAAACGATCAACGCCGCACTGTTTGAAATACCCGAAAAGTTTACGATAATCATCAAAATTCGAGCGCACAGCCGGCGCAGCAATAATAGATATCCTCTTTCCCGCCTTAAGATCTGAAAAAAACCTCTCCGTATCATCTATATAATCGCGAGCGCCATGCGAACAGGCACGAACACATGCACCACAACGAATGCAGGCATCATCATTGATCCTGACCTTATTGTTTCCATCAACCATAACGGAATAATTGGCCTCCGCAATTGGACAAACTGCAATACACTGATTGCACCCCACACACAGTTCCTCATCAACTGTTATAGCGCCATATGAATACGACATAGTTCACAACCTCTGGACGTAATATTAGAAAATTATAACTTTAGATTCAGATACATAAGAAGAAAATATGCAAAAAGAAATTCTATGCAGACACTAACAGAATACACAGGTACATCAACCTAAATCTAAAATTTATCCACCAGCTACCATTAAATTAAAGAATTAGCCCTTCTCGCGCTTCTAAAGCCGCGCTTCTTTCAGCGCATGAGGAGAATCCCCCCACACGCCATACCCCACTACGCGCCCTTGTGCATGAATGCGTTCCTCGAGCTCCCTGTGAAAATCATCGGAAGCTTCATCGCGCAAGGATTTCTTTGGATAAAGATTATAGTTTTTTCGCACATCTTGCGGCGTTAATAAAGGCATCATGACATTTGCCCCAAACCGCAAAGCCCGCTCACGCGCATGCGGCTCCAAAGCTTGCAAAGCCGTCGTAGCTGCGATATTCACATCCCTAAGAATAATGCGCGTCATAGCAGTCATAAGCAATGTCTGGAGCACCCGTTCCTCAGCAGAGGGGCATTCATCAGCTGCCCACTCCATCCCGCCCACATCATAAGCCGCCGGATCAGGAATAAAAGGCCCCATCCCGATCATATCAATATCAAAATCCCTGAAAAACAAAATGTCATTCGCCAAATCCAGAGTCGTTTGCTGCGGCAAGCCAATCATAACACCCGTTCCAACCTGATACCCGATATCCCGTAAATAACCAAGACACGCCATCCGGCTTTGCAGTGTTTGTGCCTCAGGGTGAAGTTTTGCAAATAAATCGGGATTTGTAGTCTCGATGCGCAACAAATAGCGATGCGCCCCCGCATCATAAAAACGCTGGTAAGTCTCCTTAGTGTGCTGTCCCACCGAAAGCGTAATCCCCAACCCCTCCGGCAACACTTCACAGCGCGTCTGCTCCTTAATAGAGCGCACAATTCCTTCAATATATTCAATAAAGCCCTCATCTTGCCGCTCACCTGCTTGTATCACAAACGAAGCATAATTTAATGCTTTTGCCCGCTTTGCCAGTTCTACAACCGTCTCCGCCTCGAGCTGATATCGCTCCGGCACCTTATTGAATTTCCTGATACCACAATAATGACAATCACTTTTGCAAATATTGGAGGCCTCAACAAGACCGCGAAAATAGACCTTATTCCCACACTCATCCAGCAATACGCGCTCGGCAAGTTGCTGCACCTCATCAATCTGCGCCTGATCTGTAATATCAAGATACGCCGCCACATCAGCAGCAGACAAATCACCGCTCTTTTGAGTAAGCTCTTCTAAACTTACCTTCATGACACTTCCCTGTGATAGGCCTCCTTGGCCGCAGGAAACGGCTCAAGAGCGCGATTGAGAATACCTAGTGAATGCGCAATCGCAAGCCCGTAATTTGTAATCGGCACACCTGCCCTGTGACATTGCTCAATCCGGCTTTGCATGGTTCTGCGATTCCACATGCATGCGCCACAATGAATAACCAGACTATAAGGCGATAAATCATCTGGAAAATCATACCCTTGCGTAACATCCACCTCAAGCTTGCCGCCCACAAACTGCGTTAACCAGCGCGGAATTTTAACCCGCCCGATATCTTCACAAAGCTGCCTGTGCGTGCACGCTTCCGCAATCAAAATACGATCACCGGCCTTAAGCTTATCTATCGCACGCGCCCCTTGCGTTTGTGCAACAAGATCACCTTTAAGCCGCGCAAAAAGGATAGAAAAACTTGTTAAGGGAATATCATCTGGCGTATCTGCCGCCACCTTCAAAAAAGCCTGCGAGTCAGTGACAATGAGTTTTGGCTTGTCTTTGAGCTTTTGCAATGCCGCACAAAGCTCGCGCTCCTTGACCACAAGAGCCATAGCATCACTATCCAGCAAATCACGGATAGATTGCACCTGCGGCATAATCAAGCGTCCTTTAGGGGCTTCTTTATCAATCGGCACAACAAAAATCGCCAGCTCTCCTGAAGGTACAAGATCGCCCAAAATAGTGGGATTCTCAATAAAAGCATCCGGCGCATTTTTCGCAAGCGCCGCCCTGAAATCATCCACCCCCTCTCCTGTTGCAGCAGAAAGCACAGCATAAGCCACCCCCTCTTTTCGCAACATGGAAAGCATCTCTTCAGGCGCTGACGCCAAATCGGATTTATTAAACGCAACAATAACCGGAGTTTCTTTATTTCGCAGCGTAGACAAAATAGTCTCTTCATACTGCCCCCACTGGCCGTCTGTAACAATAATTCCAAGATCCGTCCGATCAAACACGCGCTGAGATTTTTGAATGCGCAGCGCACCGACATCCCCCTCATCATCCAGTCCGGCAGTATCGATAAACAAAACCGGCCCCAGCGGCAGCATCTCCATCGGCTTTTCCACCGGATCAGTTGTCGTACCCGCCTGCTCGGAAACAATCGAAACGCTTTGCTTGGTCAAGGCGTTCAAAAGGCTGGATTTCCCGACATTACGACGGCCAAAAAGGCCGATATGCATGCGAAAACTTTTAGGCGCTGTTTGTTTCATATAGTTAATATCCCAGTTTCATAAGCGCTTCAGGTGAGGTTAAAGAAGCAAATTCTTCCTTCGTCAGCAATTCTTTTTCAAGCACGATCTCTTTTATTGTCTTTTTACCATTTGCAGCCTCTTCCATTAATCGTGCCACCTTCATATATCCAAGCTTAGGGACAAGCGCTGTCCCTATCGACACAGCATGGCTACATGTTTTTTGCAAATTATGCTCACGCGCAACAATGCCCTCAACACATTTCACGCGCAACATAAACACGGCCTGATTGAGAAGATCAATACCATGCAGCAATGAATCTGCAACAAGAGGCAAAAAAGCATTAAGCTCCAGATTTCCCATACTGGCCGCCATGGTAATCTCATGATCATACCCCATATAACGAATAGCAGCCTGCGTCACGGCTTCAGGAATAACCGGATTGATTTTATGCGGCATAATAGATGATCCTGCCTGCATCGCAGGCAACGAGATTTCTCCAAAACCGCAATCTGGTCCCGATGACATCAACCTTAAATCCGTAGCACATTTCACAAGGCTGGAAGCAAGCGCCTTCAAAATACCCGAAACCTCGACAAAAACATCAGCATTTTGTGTATTATCAACCATATTCTCAGCGCGCGCAAAACCAATGCCTGTATTGGCTCTTAAATTATCAACGACACGGAATATATAATCACGCGGCGCGCCTAACCCCGTTCCTATAGCTGTGCCGCCCAGATTCACCACGCGCAACCGCTCCTCGCATTTATAAATTCTCCAGCGATCGCGCCCAAACGCCTCAGCATAAGCGCTCATCGTTCGCCCCAAAGTCGTAGGCACAGCATCTTGCATCTGCGTGCGCCCTATTTTAACAATGGAAACAAAGTCCTGCTCTTTCTTCTGAAACGCCTCCACAAGAAGAGAGACATTCTCCTCCAGCTCCTTAATCAACGTAATAGCCGCCAGCTTTAACGCCGTTGGATAAGTATCATTGGTTGATTGATGAAGATTGATATCATTTAAAGGCGAGATCGTGTCATAATCCCCCGCCTCTTTTTGCAGCAAAATCAACGCGCGATTTGCAAGCACTTCATTAACATTCATATTGGTGCTCGTCCCCGCCCCCCCTTGCAGCGCATCCACAATAATATGTTCATCAAGATCACCGCGTATCATCTCCTCACACGCACGTTCAATCGCTTGCACCTTTTGCGGCTCATCCTTCCAAAATCCCAAAGATTTATTTGTCTGCGCGCCAGCCAGCTTGATATGGCCATAAGCATGTATAATGGCCGAATGAGGAACTCTATGCGATAATGGGAAATTCTCGACAGCTCTGGCCGTATGAATACCGGAAAGGCTTGACTTTGCGATAGACATCACCCCGATCGAGTCTTCCTCATCCCTTGTTTCTTTTGTCATTGTAATATTCATTATTGTTTTTAAAAAACCAGACCCTTCTTATACACAAGAAAGCAAATAAAGATATACTTTAACTTGAAATACACAGCCTAAAGAGTATCGTGACTCCTATGTATAGATATTTTTCAAATGAGAGTAAACAGTAATGCCCGAAGTTATGACAGCCGACTGGCTCAAGCCCGAAATCATTCACAATGCCTTGGAAAATGCAAAAAAAGAGGATGCCACGCGCGTTCGGGAAATTTTGGAAAAATCCAAGGAAATGAAAGGGCTGACCTTTCCCGAAGTGGCCGTCTTGATGAACATCGATGACAAAGAACTCACACAGGAACTCTACGACGCGGCAAAATATGTCAAAGATGAAATATATGGCCGCCGCATTGTCTTTTTTGCCCCCTTGTATCTCACAAATCTATGCGCCAATGAATGTATCTATTGCGCCTTCCGTAAATCCAACAAAGATCTTGTGCGCCACGCCTTAACCACAGAAGAAATCATTCAGGAAACAGAGATTCTGATTGATCAGGGACATAAACGTGTTTTGCTGGTTGCCGGAGAGTCATATCCCAAAGGAATTGATTATGTCCTGGATGCCATTGATACGATCTATTCAGTTAAAAAAGATAACGGCTCGATCCGCCGCATGAATGTCAATCTCGCCCCGCTCAGCGTTGAGAATTTCAAACTAATTCATGAAAAAGGCATTGGAACCTACCAGCTCTTTCAGGAAACATATGACCGCGACGTCTATGCAAAAGTCCACTTACGCGGCAAAAAAGCTGATTTCGACTGGCGCGCCACAGCCATAGACCGCGCCATGGAAGCCGGAATTGATGATGTCGGTATTGGCGTTCTGCTCGGGCTTGCCGATTGGCGTTTTGATATTATGGCCATGATCCAGCATGCAGAGCATCTGGAAAACAAATTCGGTGTTGGCTGCCATACAATATCGGTTCCCCGCATTGAACCGGCATACAAATCAGAATATGCGAGCGATCCATCCAATCCAGTCTCGGATGAAGACTTCAAGAAACTGGTTGCCATCCTGCGCCTTGCTGTCCCCTACACGGGAATCATCATGTCAACGCGAGAAACCGCAAAAATGCGGCGTGAAACTTTATCTCTTGGCGTTTCTCAGATTTCGGCAGGCAGCCGTACCAACCCCGGAGGATATGCATCCGACCCTGAATCCATTCTGGCTCAAAGCCAGTTCCAGCTCGGCGATCACAGAGTGCTTGAGGAGGTTGTTAATGATCTTGCAGAAATGGGGTACATCCCCTCTTTTTGTACAGCCTGCTACCGCCTTGGCCGCACAGGAGATGACTTCATGGAACTGGCAAAAGCAGGGCTCATCAAGAAACGCTGCGCCCCCAATGCTGTGGGAACCTTTATGGAATTCCTCGAAGATTATGCCTCGGAAGAAACCCGCATAGCCGGCGAAAAAGCAATCGAAGAAGAAATCAGTCGCATGGAACCCAAAGAGCAGCACGTTTCAAACAAAATCTGCGGCAAAATAAAGAAAGGCAAACGCGACGTTTACTGTTAATGCCCTTTGATAGCGCGCAGCAAATATACAATTACAAATGCGGCTGCATCAATTTATGCAAATATGGGCTATCATAAGCACGACTACTGACTATAAAATCAGACGAACGCAGAGGCTCGCCAGCCCCAAATTTTTGCGCCAACAATTCATAATCATAACCTGAGTTATCATAAATACGTGAAAAATCAGACATCTCCATAAGTCTTGGTAATAACCTCATATGCGCAGAGAATGCAGCTTTAAGCCCTAGCAATTTTGCATCATGCCCTCCTCCTCCTACCCTTTGATGTACCCTTTGCTGCGACAAATTAACATCATTTAATCCAATAACAATTGTCGCAATATTCCAACCTTGACTTTGCAGACTACTAAAACTTGCGCCTATAAAACCCAAAGTAGGCATAACTTTCTCAACAATAAAACTTTTCCGGGCACCCAAATGAGATTGAATAAAACCTTCCATCTCAGAACTCGTTCTACGAAGAGCCTCCAACAAACTTTCAGAGCCGTAATGCGCCATATTTGTTGTAAGAATAGAATCCGGATTAAGAAAAGGAAGTTTACTCAACCCTCGCATATCAACAGGAGGGTTAGCAACAAATGACGACTTACCAGCACCATTAGGACCAACTATTATCCAGACAGTTTCTTGAGAATCGAACATTCTTAAAAATCAAACCATCAATAAAGAATTGTGCTCATTTTAATCTCAGACCAGACATCTTTCATCTTGGTCACGACTTCTTTGCGGCGATCGGTATAATATGTGTGCAAAAGATCATGCGCGAGGCCAACATGCGGCTCTCCCAGATAGTCTTCATAAAGCTTTTGCACCTGAATATTATTGTGCGACTGGCGAACCGGCGCATTCGTATCGATCTGGAAAAGCGTATCACGCCGCTTCAAGGCATGCGGTATATAAGCCTTCTTCGAGCGCAAGGTCCCGCCCCCATCAACGCAGCCCCCCGGGCACGCCATAACTTCTATAAAGTCAAAATCAGCATCCCCCGCCAAAACAGCCTCGCAAAGTTCGCGCGTTTCTTTTAAGCCATGCACCATAGCAACTTTAACCGAGCCATTATCTCCGCCCAAATCTACCTTGGCCGCACGAACATTATCAAAACCGCGCAATTGCTCAACAACAGCACCATCAAGCTCTTTTCCATTAAGCACATAATAAACAGTGCGAATAGCCGCTTCCATCACACCGCCGGTTGTCCCAAAAATTGCCCCCGCACCGCTATATTCTGTCATATACGGATTATCAAAAGTCGATGGCTCCAAATTGGCAAAATCCACGCCCTCACGCTTCAATAAACGCACAAACTCACGAATAGTGAGAACAACATCAACCTCCGGCATATTGTCGTTGATTTGCAACTGCGGGCGCACAATTTCATCTTTCTTGGCCGTGCACGGCATCACCGAGATAACGCGCATCTTCTCAGGCGCTATCCCCATTTTCTCTGCCAGATAGGTTTTTGCCAGCCGCCCCGTTACCTGCTGCGGAGATTTCGTGCTGGAAAGATGCGGCAAAAGCTCGGGATAATTCTTCTCTGCAAAATTAATCCAGGCCGGACAACATGATGTAAAAGTCGGTTTCTTCTTTTCCTTGAGATTATGAATAAGTTCCGTCCCCTCTTCCATAATCACCACATCAGCCGCAAAATTAGTATCAAGAATAATATCACCACCCAGCTGACGCATCGCGGCAATAATTTGCCCTTCGACATTAACCCCCGGTTCCATGCCAAATTCTTCACCCAGCCCCACGCGAATAGCCGGAGCAAATTGAAAGACCGTGGTCACTTCAGGATCATATAAATGATCAATTACAGTTTCCGTATCATCGCGCTCAGCCAGCGCCCCGACCGGACAAACCATGACACACTGCCCGCAGGTAATACAATCGGAATCAACCTGACAGTCTCCCCCTCTCAGACCAATTTGAGTATCCGCGCCCGTCCCTTTAATAATAAGCGCATCCACATTTTGAATATTTCTACAAACATTCACACAGCGAAAACATCGAATACACTTGGTCATATCCCGCACCATAGCAGGTGAGCTTCTATCGACATCGCGACCCTGCCAGCGTCTTTGCTTGCTAAAACGCGATTGCTGAAGACCAACAAACTGGGCAACATCCTGAAGCTCACAATTACCGTGACGGATACAACTTGCGCAATCCTGATCATGATCCGCAAGCAAGAGCTCCGCCTGCAACCTTTGCTGATCACGAACGCGGCGTGTACGCGTGGCCACACTAAGTCCCTCTTCCATCGGCGTATTACAAGAGGTCACAAGGCGCGTATTCTCACTGCCCGAGCGGGTGATCTCTACAAGACACACCCGGCACGTTCCCGGCGTATGATCAATATCAGCCAGCTCACATAATGTTGGAATATATTGATTATACCGCTTGGCTACTTCGAGAATTGTTTCATTTTCCTCGAACTCAACCTCGCTATTATTAATAAAACCCTTCATAATTCTACATCTCCCTTAAAAATTAAGCATCAGCATCTGGAATAGGCATTTCGGTAATCACAGAATAGACACGAAAACAGCGCAAGCATCGCTTGGCTTCTTCATAGGCCTCTTCCTTAGTGATGGTTTTTTCTACTTCTCCAAACATGCGCTTGCGTACATTAGGATCCAGCTCAGGATGGTGAACGCGGTACTGCCCCTTAACCGGTACCTCGATACAATCAGAGGCCAGCATGGAATGCTGATTCAATATCTCCCGCATGCGGGTACGCGGGAAAAACCGCAAACGCCCCAATGTAAGATAATCAGCAATCGAACGCGCGCCGCGCAACCCCTCCGCCATAGCGGAAATCAACGTAGATGGGCCTGTATTACAATCTCCTCCGGCAAACACGCCAGGGCGTGATGTCTGAAGCGTATTCTTGTCCGCATCAACGCACTTCCAGCGATCCATCTCAATTTGATCAGCAGCGCTAAAACTGCCTGAACGAATACGCTGTCCAATCGCAGGAATAACAACCTTACACGCAAAAAAACGTTCAGTTCCCGAAACAGGTTCAACACCGCGACGGCGACGATCTCCCGTATCAGCATCTTTCTGGCGCATATCAATAACCTCTATACCCTTTAGTGCGCCATTTTCATGAATGATTTTCGTAGGATTGGTCAGGAAATGAAAAACAATCCCCTCCTCTTCCGCCGCTTCGATCTCCACATGATCCGCAGGCATATCCTCTTTGGTTCGCCGATAAACAACATGAACCTTTGTTGCACCCATTCTAAGCGCCGAGCGCGCACAATCCATTGCCACATTACCGCCACCAACAACAACGACCTCGCCATTTATATGCATCACATTTTCGCCCGAGACGTGATCATGAACTTTAAGCAGAAAATCAATGCCGGCATAATACCCCTCAATTGACGGATCTTCATCCTCAACGCCCATCTGCGTCCCCTCGGCACATCCCACGGCGATATATACGGATTTAAACCCTTTTTCGAACAAATCATTAACCGAGAAATCTCGACCCAGAGCCTGATTGTAATGAATCTTCCCCCCCAGCCTTTCGATAATATCTATTTCCGATTGCAACACATCTTTTGGCAGGCGATAGCTGGGGATACCGATTGAAGCCATACCTCCGGCCTGTTCCTGTGCCTCGAAAAGATCAACATGAAATCCTTTAAGCAGCAAATGATAAGCACAGGAAATACCTGATGGCCCCGCGCCAATAATAGCCACGCGCATATCCTCAGGCTGCGACTTGGCAATCATATCCTTGGAAAATAAATCTGCTTTGGGGCCTTTTTGCTGATCGGCCACATAGCGCTTAAGAGTCTTAATCCCCACCGCATCATCAACAAGATTACGCCGGCACGCCATTTCACAATGACGCACACAAACCCGTCCACATGTCGCCGCCATTGGATATTTCTGTAGAACCACGCCCAAAGAATGAGACGGCAGCCCCTCTTTAATATAATCTATATAACGCGGCACATTCACCTGTGAAGGACAGGCCTCGATACAGGGCGTAGTCACATAAGACATACAATTCTGATTAACCGCCGGGCCGTTATGGGATTCGGTTTCCAGCTTATCACGGAAATGATCCAAAGCAGCCGAGAGTGCCACACCGCCCGTTTGCCCCAGACCGCAAAGAGAAGTTTCCACCATCTGATCAGAAAGCATTTTCATCTCATCAAGATCAACTTCATCAAATCTCCCCTCAGCCAGAGCCGTTAAAGATTCATGAATAAGAACGCTTCCCATGCGGCACGGCGTACACTTCCCGCATGATTCATCAGCAACCTTGGCCATATACTGGCGCAACGCATCAACAAGGCTCGTTTTTTCATCAAAAACATAAAACCCGCGATCGCCCAAAAAAGCCTTGATCGGATTGCCCTCATTAAAGGTCTCAAACCCTTGAAGGTCATCAATAGGATCAACCTCGTGGGGCGCCTTCCCTCGATTGTCCAGAACCTCACCGTTCCAAACACCATACATCACATGCGTCATGATCTCAAGCCTCCCACAAATCAGAACTATAAATTATAAATTAAAGAAAACAGACCAGTTTGGTAAAAAAAGCCCTTGAAGAAACCTCCTCCATCCCATGGATTCATTGTAGTGAGTGAAAGACATAACTTCAACATTAAGTTTCACGACTTTTTCAATTCACAAACAATCGGGACGAAAAAAACTCAAGATTTTACTACTGAAAATCAGCTGCATTCCTACGCGCGCATAGTAAATATAAAAACGGGTCTGACACCTAATATTTTTCCTTGAGGATATTTTTGAGGTCATCAAGGAGCTGTGTGGGCGTCTCTTCGTTGAAACGCCATTCGCATTCTTTCAAGAATAATTCAAAATTCTGTTTTGGTATACCGTTATATTTTCGCATGTGTCTTTTAGCCTGGTTCCAGAAGTTTTCAATGCCTTTAATTATGCAGGGTGATGAATGTCGGGGAACATGCGCATTAGCTTTTCCCTGATCTTTGGAGCACCCCAGCTTGGGTATTCTTTCTTGATCCCCAAAATAGCGCGCTCAACCTGATAGGGAATATGATTGGCATGCCGGCATGGCCTGCGCGAGCGGTCGTTTAATCCCTCAAGCCCGCAGTCTTTGTAACGGTTATAAATCTTGTATCCAGTACGGCGCGTTATACCAAATTCCCGGCATAACGGCGCCATCTTCTTACCCTCAAGCAAGCGCGCTACAAATTTGATGCGTTCATCCATAATGCTACACTCCTTCCAAACCATCTGAAATCCCCCTCAAATGATAAAAGTGTATACTATGTCTCCGGTATATTCTGGATACTATGTCTCGGGATGTTCAGCTTTGGCCATGGGTTTTTCCTCCCTTGATAAATCCGTTGCTCGATCTATAAATGGAAAGACCTCGGCTTTGTTCCAAACCAAATGTTATTTTTTGACCCAGTTGCCGTTTTCGTTTTTCTCATATTCCTGTTTCACGGCAGCCCAGGCCACGCGGTGCGCGGTTTCTTCGCGTGAAGCGTCATCCCGGCGCTTGTCCGGGTCTTTATACTGATCCCAAGCGCTGTTATAAGCGGCACGATAAATCTCCCGTCCGTGCTCGGGCAAATTGTCTTTGACTGAATCCGGCAAATCCGAAAGGTTTTCATACGGCATTTTGCTCTCCTTCCTGCGGCGTTTCCACCTGTGATTCTTCGTCTTTTACCACCACATTGTGTTTTTCGAATAACTCCTTGACGATATCGGCCTGCTCCGGCCCGTCTGTTTTGACGGCGATCAGGACATTGCCCTCTTTCATACCGTGCCTGAAAAATTCAACATCATATTCCGGAATGCCCGCTCCGATCAGTGCGCCGAAAAATCCGCCCGCAATCGATCCGGCGCCAAATCCCGCCAAGGCCGAAAGAATAGGCCCGGCTACAACCAGATTCAGCCCGCCAGTGGCCACGGTGCCCGTGCCCATAATCCCGGCAATAATCGCGCCGGTAATGCCGCCGACAACGCCCAGTCCTGCAGCGCCTGAGCCCGCCCTGCTATGTTTTTCGATGAAAAAGCTTTTGCCGCGGGTTTCATCACTCATAGCCACCGCGATATCGTCTTCGCCGTAGCCGTCTTTCTCCAATGCCTGCAGAACATCTTCAACATCCTGCGCTTTTTCAAACAGGCCGATCACCAGGGTGACCTGTTGCTGCCCTATATTTGCTTCCGGATAAATCGGATAATACATGATCTGCTCCTATTTTAATTGATGACCTTTTCCTTGAAATCTTCAAACTGCCGGGCTTGAGAATCGCTCAGTTTAAAATCAAGCTGATCGTTATCGTCACCTGGAGCCGGTTCCACAGCGTTATAATCCAATACTGCAAGACTTTCATCAAACCCCAGAACGCCGCCAAACTCGACAATTAAGCGGTCGACCGAGCCGTCGCGGAAGGAGACATTGTTGACGTCTGCGACTTCTTCACCTTGCGGATTGATAAGCTGGGCATCTAACAATCGGGCGACACTGTAGGTATTGTCGGGAAGGGTAGTCACGGAACCGCTGGCACTATCACGGTCATAAGAAAAAGACGCTGCATTTCTGATCATTTCTTCTGTAAGCGGGGCTATAATATCGCCTTCGGCGTCGCGTCTGGTTATGATGCTGTAATCAAAGGCCGCCAATTTTCCCAGACCTGTCCATTCGCCATCTGCCAGAATAACCATTTCTGCATTGCCGTCATCATCAAGGATAATGTCATCGACTTTTGCAACGCGATCACCGTTTTGATTATAAACCGGCTGGCCGATTATACCTGCGGCTGTCGTTTTCCGGTCGACTACTACCTGGGATGCATCGGAATTGCCGTCGGCTTCATCTCCATCAACAAAAAGGCTAGCCCTGATATCCTGATATGCCTCCTCTGCTGCCTCGGATATATCTTTAGCAGTATCAGAAACATCATCTTCGGTCTCTTCCCAAGCGTTTTCAGCATCCTGTGCAAGATTTCCGCTTGATTGAGCGGAAGCTTCAGAGCTTCCCCGCTTTGCCGGGCTGCTGTCTTTTGAATCTGTATCGGCCATGGCCGGCGCAGCGGCCATAACTGCCAGTACCGATACAGCAATTAAAAATCTCTTAGTCATGATATTTCTCCTTTCTACGCGGCTTTTTTCTCAGTGTTCGACCGGACGCTTTTCATTTTAAGCGAACGGCTGAAAGAGCCGTAATGGCACTCGCGGTGTAGCGTCTTTTCATTTTCTTCCGTGCGTTCCTCGCTCTTTTCGCCCTGAATGACCAGCCCGCCATTGGTAATGGCTATTTCAAGATCGCTTTCCTCCACACCGGGTAGTTCGACCTTGACCTTAAAATTCTTGCCGTTTTCG
>JBKHBN010000035.1:0-19002 GCA_046542355.1 Alphaproteobacteria bacterium
AGTGTTACCTATGTCTCCGGTATAATCTGTTACCCATGTCTCCGGTATGGACCCTGAAATAATTGGTCGGAACGAGAGGATTTGAACCTCCGACCCCTTGCACCCCATGCAAGTGCGCTACCAGGCTGCGCTACGTTCCGACACGAAAAAGAAAATCCCTTCTAAACAATTTCAGCGCTAAAATCAAATGGTTTCCCTATAAAAGCATAATAGAGCAGAGCAGACCAATAAGATAGAAGGAGAACAGGGTCTGTCCGCCCAGAATGGGGTGTCTAAATACCTTAATCACAGCGCTTTGTTTTTGTTAACAAAAAGATTGACATTGTGCATTTTTTTCGCCATAAAAGCACCATTTGGAATAACAAGAACAACGAAAGTCGTTACAAGAGATGAAAACATATTCTATAAAGCCCGCCGAGGTTGAGAAGAAATGGGTACTCATTGATGCGCAAGGGGTCGTTTTAGGCCGTCTGGCCAGTATCATTGCTCTGCGCCTTCGCGGAAAACACAAGCCCGAATTCACGCCCCATGTTGATTGCGGTGACAATGTGATTGTCATTAATGCTGATAAGATTCATTTAACCGGGCGCAAGCGTGAGAAAGATATCTTCTACTGGCACACCGGTTATCCCGGTGGAATAAAACAGCGCACAAAAGGGGAAATCCTTGATGGGAGACACCCGGAGCGCGTTGTTGAAAAGGCTGTTGAGCGCATGCTCCCCAAAGGGCCTTTAGGACGTAAAGTCTTTAAAAACATGCGCGTATATGCCGGTGCTGAGCATCCTCATGAAGCGCAAAAGCCTGAAATACTCGATGTTGCATCTATGAATGCGAAGAATAAAAGACAAGGATAGGCAAAAATTATGGCTGATAAAAAAGAAGAAGCAGTAAAAGATCTAAAAGAAATCGGCGCGGCTGTTGCTGAGGCTGAAGGTTCTAAAACTGATGATAAGGCAAAAACTTCGCCGCAAGAAGAGGTGCCGCTTAGGAAGGAGCCAAAGCTTGACGGTCTTGGGCGCTCTTATTCAACGGGTCGTCGTAAAGACGCTGTGGCTCGCGTCTGGATAAAACCAGGTACGGGAAAAGTGGTTGTAAACGGTAAAGATCAGGTCTTATATTTTGCGCGTCATACGCATCGTCTGATTTTGAACCAACCTTTTCTGGTCGTTGATCGCGTGGGCAAATTCGATGTGATGGCAACGGTCAAAGGTGGCGGGCTGTCCGGTCAGGCTGGTGCTGTGCGTCACGGCATTTCACGAGCGCTGGAAAACTTTGATCCGACACTGCGCCCGGTATTGAAGAAAGCCGGCATGATGACGCGTGATGATCGTATTGTTGAGCGTAAGAAAGTCGGTAAACACAAAGCGCGTCGTACCAAGCAGTGGGCGAAACGTTAGGCTTGTTTCTCTTCATACACAACGGGACATTTCTATTTGTCCACCATACATAACACGATTACTACAATGCCCCATTACATTTGGGGCATTTTTGGTTTATAACGTTTTCTATGATACGAAAAGCTGTGATACTACCTTACCGGGGGATTTACCCAAAAATTGATGAAACGGCTTTTATTGCGCCCAATGTCAGTATTGTGGGAGACGTGGAAATCGGTGCGCATGCCAATATCTGGTATGGCTGTTCGATACGGGGCGATGTGCATGAGGTCAGAATTGGTGCGCGCTCTAATATACAAGAAAATTCAGTTATTCATACAACTGGCGGGGTATCGGGAACCTATATCGGTGATGATGTCACAGTCGGGCATGGCTGCATACTTCATGCCTGCACGGTTGGTAATCATGGCTTTGTCGGCATGGGGTCATGTCTACTTGACGAATCAGCTGTAGAAGATTTTGCCATGCTGGCGGCTGGATCTTTACTAACCCCCAAAAAAATAATTCCAACAGGACAGTTATGGGCGGGTCGCCCGGCGCGTTACACGCGTGATTTAACAGCTGAGGAAAAAGAAAACGCAAAACAGTCTGCACAAAACTATGTGGCTCTGGGGAAAGAGCACAAAAACGAAATTGAAAATCAATAGGGTGATTATAGTCTATTTCTGACTGAACTTAAACTCCTAAGCGCCAATAAAAAGCAGCCTGTTTCTCAGGCTGCCTTGTCTTTATTATAAGGAGTCATTATAAGGGTTCTTGGTTTAATCGCCTACTTTTTCAGCCGCAACATAGCTGCCCGGAGCTGCTTCAATACCTTTTGCCACTTTACGGGCACTCACCTTTGCACCAGCATGATCTTTAATCCATTTCTGCCAGTGTGGCCACCATGATCCTTCATGCTGCGTGGCGTTCTTTAGCCATTCATCCGCAGATTTAGGGCTCTTTGAATTTGTCCAAAACCCGTATTTCTTCTTGTCTGGCGGGTTGATAATACCAGCAATATGTCCCGATCCGGCCAGCGTAAAGGTGACATCACCACCGAGCTTGCGCGAACCGTCATATGTTGCAATCCACGGTGCAATATGATCTTCCTTTGTGGAAATAAAATGACAGGGAACTTTTATCTTTGATAGATCAATATCAACACCCTCAATGCTAATTCCGCCTGGCTCAATAAGCTTGTTTTTCTGATACATGTTGCGCAGATAAAAGCTGTGCATCGCGCAGGGCATATTGGTCGGATCATCGTTCCAGTACAACAAATCAAAGGGAAATGGCTCTTTACCCATCAGATAGTTATTAATCACGAAAGACCAGACGAGGTCATTAGCACGCAAAACAGAGAATGTCCGTTTAAGGCGTGAGCCGTCGAGATATCCTTTCTTGCTCATCATATTTTCGTAGCTGGAGATTTGCTCATCATCCAGAAACAGTTGCAAGTCACCGGCCTTTTTAAAGTCTAGCAGTGTTGTCAGGAACGTGGCAGAGGCAACCGGGCTTGCTTTTTCTGTCTTCGCCAGATATGCCAGAGTTGTTGCCAGCAACGTGCCGCCAATACAATAGGCCATCGTATTGACTTTTTCCTCTTTGGTGATTTTCTTAACCTGATTTATGGCTTCAATAACACCGTCTTTCATATATTCGGAGAAGGGTGTTTCGGCATAGCTTTCATCAGGATTAACCCATGAGATAAGGAACACGGTGTGGCCTTGCTCTACCAGCCATTCTACATAGGATTTTCCGGGACGCAGATCGAGAATATAATATTTATTGATCCACGGGGGAACAATGAGCATCGGTGTCTTGAAAGTTTTTTCTGTCTTTGGTGTATATTGAATGAGCTGCATCATTTTATTCTGATAGACAACACGACCCGGCGTAACTGCAATATTTTCTCCAAGCGTAAACTTATCATATTGCGTCATGCTAATGTTCAAATTCCCTTTGCCGCGGGTTAAATCCTCCATAACATTGGCAAATCCACGCACAAGATTCTCTCCGCCGGTTTCAATAGTCTCTTTAAGAACGGCGGGGTTTGTTGCTGCAAAATTTGTCGGCGAAAGGGCGTCTGTGAACAGGCTGGTATAAAAGGCAAGCTTTTCTTTTTCCTTGCCGGAAAGCTCCGGGGATTCCTGAATGCTTTTATTAATATACTCACATGTAAGGAGGTAAGATTTCTTAATAAAATCAAAAACAGCGTTGTCTTCCCATTCGGGCGCCCTAAACCTCTTATCAGGCTTGATAGTCGCTCTGGTTTCATACGACAGGTTTTCCTGCCCCATAAGTCTGGAAACAGAATTTTGCCATGTCGCGTACCAGTCATGGACGAAGTCGCTTTGCAGCGCAAAAACAGACTGAGGCGCTTTCATACAGCCTTTCCAGAAATCAAAACAGGCGTTGCGAATATTCATCGGATCAAGATTAGGGGATAACATCTCCTGATAGGTTTCCGGAGAGGAGTATTTCTCCATATAGGCCTCAATGAGAGGGCCAACCTTTTCGCTTGCTTTGAGAACCGCTTGTCCCAGAGCGATGGGATCCGGCGCTTGAACGGCATTTTCCGTAGTTTCTTTCGCAGTCATAGTAACAAAAATCCTGATTTTAACTGATTAGTAATTAGCTTTTTTGTGCACAATCTTTTATGTGCGCCTTAAAACTCTAAAGCAAAGGACGTGCCAAAAAAATATGGCGGCGCGATACACAATGAAACGCAGAAAAAACGCAGGAAGAGAAAAGGACATAACCTTTTAGAACAGCAGCATTAGATCATATGTTAACAAACAGAACAACAGTAAAATAATAAAACCAAGATATAACATTACAACTACCCACAAAAAAAACAAAACGATCTATAGGCCTTGCGCATAAAAAGATACCTAAATTATTGTGAGTAAATCTATTGCTGCGTAGATTGTGCAGATTAAGACAGGCAATATTTTCCACATTTATGCAGTCATAGTGCATTGTATTTTCCTAATATTACGTGTGATAGAATGTGAAGATTTTATGAGTAGGCTACCTAACCGCACATCTATACCTGCTCTTATGCTGAAAAATTCTTGTATCAGAGGCATGGAAGGGCTATAGGATAGGGCATTCAAAAATAAAACGAGCCTCAAGTATAAAGCAGTGAAAAGGAATGACGATGTCAAACTTGCAAGACGAAAATATAATGGATCGCAACCTCGCTCTCGAAGTTGTGCGCGTAACCGAAGCCGCAGCACTGGCGGCATCCAAGCTGGTAGGGCGTGGCGATAAAGTTGCCGCCGATCAAGTCGCGGTAGATGCAATGCGCCATGCACTGAATTCACTGTGTATAGAGGGGCGCGTTGTTATCGGAGAAGGGGAGCGCGACAAGGCTCCTATGCTTTATATCGGGGAAGAGGTTGGTCTTGGAAAAGGGCCGAAAATCGATATTGCCCTTGATCCTCTGGAGGGAACGGATATTACGGCGGCCGGTGGATCGAACGCTCTGGCTGTGGTTGCCATGACAGATGAGGGCGGGTTTTTGAACGCGCCAGACGTTTACATGGACAAAATCGCAGTTGGCGCAGAGGTTAATCCTGCGGCACTAGATCTGGATGCACCTATTGGTGATGTACTCGAAAAAATAGCAAAAGAAAAGGGCGCCAAGGCTGATGATCTTATGGTCTGTATTTTGGATCGCCCACGTCACGAGAATCTTATTCGTGATGTCCGCAAGACCGGAGCACGGATCAAGCTTATTGGTGATGGTGACGTGAGTGCCGTCATTGCTACCACAGAGCCAGATACCGGAATTGACGTTTATGTCGGCTCTGGCGGAGCGCCAGAAGGGGTTCTTGCTGCAGCGGCATTGCAATGTATCGGCGGCTCTATGCTTGGGCGTTTGATTTTCCGTGATGATGATGAAAAAGCACGCGCCGAGCGTTGGGGTATTACTGACTTCAATAAAGTTTACACTACGGACGATCTTGCTAAGGGAGATAATGTGATGTTTGCTGCAACCGGCGTAACAGATGGCACAATGCTGCGCGGTGTCCGGCGCTTTCCCGGCGGGGCCAAGACCTCCAGTATTGTTATGCGCTCAAAATCGGGAACTGTGCGCAGGCTTGAAACAAAGCACGACCTCACCCGTAAAAGCTGGATCAAAGGCATTTAATCCACTTTAAACGTTTTTTGCCGATATATAAGAGTGTGCGATACTGGCTGTGCTCAAACGAATCGGATAGGTTTTTGTTCATGGCTAATATCGTTGTTTCTTCTTCATTGAATAAAGCGCGCTGGGTTTTACCTGAAGTCTCTCTGGATAAAATAGAACACGTCATGCGCAGGTATGATGTCCCTGAAATCGTGGCACGTCTTTTATGTCAGCGCGGTATTGAGGACAACCAGATTGCCTCTTTTCTCAATCCAACGTTAAAAGACAATTTTCCTGATCCTTTTGCTCTAAAAGGCATGGGAGATATGGCAGAGGATATAGCCATTGCCATCGAGGAGAAGAAATCTTTTGCAATCTTCGGGGATTTTGATGTTGACGGCGCGACCTCTTCTGCTGTGCTCTACCGCTTTTTAAAAGCACTGGCAATAGAAGCGCCAATATACATTCCTGATCGCCTGAAGGAGGGGTATGGCCCCAATATCACCGCCCTTGAAACTCTAAAGCAAAACGGCGCAGATATTCTTTTTATGCTTGATTGCGGCACCACCGCTTTTGATATCGTCAAAGCCGGAGCAGATCTGGGGCTGAAAATCATTATTATCGATCACCATGAAGCTGAAGACACATTACCCGAATGTTGGCATGTTATTAATCCCAAACGCAAAGATGATGATTCTGATTTGCAGATGCTGGCTGCTGTCGGTGTTACGTTTTTGGCATGTGTTGCGATTAATAATCGCCTGCGGGCGCGTGAATATTATAAACGTCATGCTGTCGCCGAGCCGGATCTGAAGAAATTTCTAGATATTGTTGCTTTGGGTACGGTCTGCGATATGGTTCCCTTGACGAAAGCCAACCGGCTGTTTGTGCGCGCAGGGCTGGGGCATCCGGCATCACAGATGAATACCGGTATGCTTGAGCTGGCAAAGGTAGCCGGTATATCACCGCCTTTTAGCCCTTATGATTGCGGTTTTGTTTTAGGGCCGCGCATTAACGCCGGTGGCCGTATTCATAAAGCAGATCTAGGCGCGCAGCTCCTGAGTTATGATGATCTTGGCCAATGCAACTCTATCGCGTGGATGCTCAATGATTGCAATGACAAACGCAAAGCCATTCAAAGACAAATGGAACATGAAGCCATTGTTATGGTTGAAGAAAAAGGATTAGAAAAAAATAACATCATACTGGTATCCAAGGAAGACTGGCATCCAGGCTTGAGCGGCCTTGTGGCGGGGCAATTAAAAGAGCGCTATAACAAACCGGCCTGTGTCGTTACGTATGCACACACCCTTTCAGGACAAAAAGAAGGGCGCGGGTCTGGGCGCTCTGTACCGGGCATTCATATAGCGCAAAGTTTTATTGATGCGCGTGCTCAAGGCCTACTGGAGAAAGGCGGAGGGCATGCCATGGCTGGAGGTTTTACGGTTCATCCCGATAAAATTGAACCGCTAGCGGCGTTTTTAAATGACCACATTATGAACCAGCTACAAAACGCCGATATAAATGTTGAGACTATTGTAGATGGTGTTTTGACCATTCCGGGGGTGAGCGTTGAACTCGCGCAAATACTCAATGACAAGGTCGGCCCCTTTGGACAGGAGCACCCCGAACCTGTGTTTATGTTGCAAAATGTATCAATCCATAAGGCCGAAATCCTTGGAGGGGCTCATATACGGGTTATGCTCGGACAGTGGGACGGGGGGGGGTGGCTTAAAGCCATGGCCTTTAGGAGCGTGGGTACGTTACTTGGCGATGCGCTGCTCAAGGAAGGAAACAACGCGCGCGCTTTTCATGTTCTGGGGCAGATCAAAGTCAATGAGTGGCAGGGGCGACGCAGCGCTGAGTTCCATATCAAAGATATTGCGCTGGCTTCTCAATAAAAGGAAAACCAAAATGACCATGATTCCTTTTTACATGTTATGATATATCACTATTAGTTGCTTTTTCATGCGATGCCGTGTATAAGTGTGCTGCCAATATAAAGCAGAAAAGGATGTTCAATGCAGGTAAAGCGATTGCAAAGTGTTTTCTCTTGGGTTGTACTTTTGTCTGGGGCAAGCCACATATTTTGTTGTGTGTTGCCAAGTGTTCTTACTGCTCTAACGCTGCTTGTTACGATGGGTGCAATGACCGCGATTCCCAGCTGGATTGGGGAGATGCACGACACCATGCACGCATGGGAAATCCAGATTATTCTGCTTTCCGGCGCAGTTTTGGTGCTTGGATGGATTGCGCACCTCATGAGTCGGCGTGTGGATTGTCATGACACCGGATGTGCCCATGAGCCGTGTTCACCTAAAAAAGATAAAAATGCCCTGATATTGAAAATCGCTACGGCTCTTTTCCTTTTTAATATTTCTACATACAGCGTTGTTCACATGGCACATGAGCATGAACATGGGCAGCATGAGTATAATCTTCAAGACACGCATGCTCATCAGGAACATGACCATATTGACCACGCGCATCCAGTAGAGAACAGCGCAGAGAATCACGTCCATAATGACCACCACCATTAATCAAAGGGTTATACATCGTAGGCTATGTGCTCTATGAGTTATTTATTACAAAACTCCCTCTATCACGGAGCTTTTCTTCAAAAGCGTCCCAAAATTTTTCTTCCAAGCATACATTATCCAGCTTATTGATATAAGGTATACCACCGGGAGAGGTTACGTTAATTTCGCTGAGATACTCACCCAGTATATCTATGCTGGCAAAAATGAGGTTTCGGTCTTTGAGGACAGGGCCAATGGCGTTGCAGATTTCGATATCCCGCGCGCTCAAGGATGTTTTCTCACTTTTTCCTCCCAGATCAAGTCCGGAGCGAATTTCATTTTTCGGAGGAATCTTCAGGCACGCGCCAATAGGGTTGCCATCAAGCAAAATAACGCGCTTATCTCCCTTCACAACGTCAGGGATATATTTTTGTATAACAATGGGTTCTTGAAAGAACTTGGCATACATTTCCAGCAGCGTTATTAGGTTTTTTCCTGTTCTATCAACATGATAGACCTGATCTCCTCCGAAGCTGTATAAAGGTTTAAGAACAATATTCTTGTGTTTCTGATAAAAATCGAGAATAGCCTGTTTGTTTCGAGAAATAAGAGTGGGTGGAATAAGATCAGGAAAATGCGTCGTTAACAGTTTTTCCGGCGCATTACGCACCTCGGTTGGATCATTCACAATAAGGGTTTTCTCCTTTATGTGATCCAGAATAAAAGTCGCCGTAATATAAGCCATATCAAAGGGAGGGTTTTGCCTCATCAGCACGACATCAATATCAGAGGCCAAATCAATAATGCGCGGCTCCTCGCGCGCGTAGTAATGGCTGGGATCCTTATGAAATGTGACCGGATAAGCCTGCGCTTTCACTTTTCCATCTTCGAAAGACAAATCCTGAGGAAGGTAGTAAAACACTTTATAGCCACGTTTTTGTGCCTCAATAGATAACAACATTGTGTTATCGCTTTTCGGATTAATACTTTCAACCGGATCCATTTGCAGGGCAACATTTAAAGACATGGAGCTTTCCTCTTATTTTATTTGATTTTTTCTTACTTTTATAATAGCTCTATGGGCAAAGAACAACACAAGAAGCGTGAAAAGAGCTGTATGACATTTGAAGATCTAGGATTAAGCGATCATTTACTGGCTGCTGTCAAGGCGTGTGGATACGAAAAACCGACACCAATTCAGGAAACAACAATTCCCATCATCTACATGGCGCGGGATGTTGTCGGCCTTGCGCAAACGGGCACAGGAAAAACCGCGAGCTTTATTCTGCCGATGATCGATATTCTTGACGGGGGACGTGCAAAAGCTCGCATGCCGCGCTCTTTGGTGCTTTCGCCAACGCGCGAGCTTGCAGCACAGACTGCTGAAAATTTTGATATTTATGGTAAGAACTCAAAACTTTCCAAGGCGCTGCTTATTGGTGGAGCCTCTATGGATGAGCAGATCAAGCGCCTTGAGCGCGGGGTTGATGTTTTGATCGCAACGCCCGGTCGCCTGATTGATCTGTTTGAGCGCGGTAATATCCTGTTAAATGATATCAAGATACTGGTTATCGATGAAGCTGATCGTATGCTGGATATGGGCTTCATTCCCGATATTGAGAAAATATGCTCGCTCTTGCCCGCCACACGTCAGACTTTATTGTTTTCAGCAACCATGCCACCGGAAATCAAGCGGCTTACTAAAAAATTCCTGAGTAACCCCAGAGAGATAACGGTCACCCCGGCAGCGTCTGCCGCCGAGACGGTGGAGCAATTTTGTATCAAAACCACTAAAGCCAAGAAAAATGCAGCGCTGGAATCAATTATTAAAAAAGAAGATGTCAGCAATGCCTTTATCTTTTGCAACCGCAAGAGCGATGTTGACACGCTGAGCCGGTGGCTGAAGAAGAAAGGGCACAGCGCGCAAGCCATGCATGGCGATCTTCAGCAAACAGTGCGCATGAAGACGCTCGATAAGTTCAAGGCAGGAGATATTACGCTTTTGGTGTGCAGTGATGTCGCGGCGCGCGGGATTGATGTCGATAATGTCTCCCATGTTTTTAATTATGATGTCCCGATGAACCCGGATGACTACGTTCACCGGATTGGGCGAACAGGCCGCGCAGGCCATAAGGGGCGCGCCTGGATGCTGGTCACAAAGCAGGATGATAAACAACTGGCTGCCGTAGAAAAACGTATTCATCAATCTATTCTGTGCACGGAAATGCCGGAGGACTTGAAAAACTCTAAAAAAGATACAACATCCCAAGGCGCAAAGAAATATTCCGGCACGCGATCGGATGATGTTTCGGATGATGTTAAAGGCAAAAAAGTGCCTGCGCGGAAAAAACCGCTGCATAATTCATTAAATGACAATGAAGACGGAGCCGAGGTCAGCGGCTTTGGTGATCATGTGCCGGCTTTTTTTAAATTCTAGCGAATTTGTGAGGATGGTATACCCTCACAGGCTCTAACGCCTTGACTTTGATAGCTACTAGCGCCAAAACTGAATGGTGGTGGCGTAAGAGCCTCTATTGAGTGTTCCGCGTCTTACATCATAAATGAGTAAATAAACTAATTTGAGTACCGTAAAGTTATCCTGATTATGCCCAAAACAAAATTTTATGCTTTTTCAGTTGCTTTCTTGTGCGGTTTATTACCGCTGACAAGCACACTTCCCTATGTGCAAGATATAGGGATAAAAACTGCACATGCAGCGCGCAGGCCGCAAATCTCTGGCTCGCCGGTTGATTTGCAAGCCGATAAACTGGTGCATGACCAAAGCGGGCAGAGCGTCACCGCTACGGGTAATGTTATTTTGAAACAGGACGGCAAGACCGTCAGAGCCGACGAGATCGTCTATCAGCTACACGAAGACACAGTTGTCGCCACGGGTAATGTGGAGTTTATTGATATTAGCGGTGATCATCATTATGCACAGCGCTTTGAGTTTAATGACTCATTGAAAGAAGGATTTGTCGAGGGGCTGAAAAGTGTTCTTGTCGATGGCTCGCGCTTTACGGCTTCCAGGGGTCGGCATGTTGCCGGAGAAGTGACGCACATGAAAGATGCGCATTACACACCATGTGAGGTTTGCGAGGTAAATCCCAAAGAGGATCCCTTATGGCAGATCCGCGCTTCTGAAGTAGAGCACGATATAAAAGATCAAACTATTAGCTACCGCAATGCACGTTTTGAGATCAAGGGCGTTCCGGTTGCTTATCTGCCTTATTTTTCACATCCCGATGGTGAGGTAAAACAAAAAAGCGGCGTATTAACGCCAACTGCAGGATACAGCAGTGATCTGGGCGCTTTTGTTGAGGGGCGTTATTACTGGGCACTGGCTCCTGAAAAAGATTTAACGCTTGGTCTGGTCGCAATGACAGAGGAGTCGCCGCTGGCCAAGGCGCAGTGGAGGCAACGCTGGGACAAGGCTTCGCTTAACATGCTGGGAAGCATAACCTACTCACAGCGCACAGATGAGGAGGCCGGCAGGCAAGTTGCGCGCAACGATAAGTTACGAGGTCATGTAAAGGCCGAAGCGCTATGGGATATCAATACGCATTGGCGTAGCGGAGCCAATTTATATCTGGTCTCGGATGAGCAATATCTGCGCCAATATGATTTTGATGACGAGGATGTCCTTGAAAATGAAGTCTATGTAGAGAGATTTTCTGGTCGCAATTACCTGTCTGGTCGTTTGCTGGCGTTCAAAGACACAAGGGTTGCAGAAGAACGAAATGAGGTTCAGCCCAACATCCTGCCTGAAATTGAAACACAACTTCTTGGGGAGCCAGGATCAGTGCCCGTGATAGGTGGGCGCTGGAGTGTCGGTGCATCCATGCTGGGGCTTATCCGTGATGATGACGGGCAGGATGTAAACAGGGTACACGCGCAACTGGGATGGGAGCGCCGGTTAATGTCACAGACAGGGCTTATCACGACAATCGATGCCAGCGTGCAAGGAAGTCTTTATAACGTCAATGACCGAACAGGATATCAAACAAATTCTGCGATAGAAGGCAACTCAACGGAAAAAAGAGCCTTTGGTTATATCCATGCACAAACACGCTATCCGTTGGTCAAAACATATGACAATGCTCAGGCGGTTATAGAGCCTGTTATTTCCCTGACCCTTGCCCCCGAGATAGATGATGATGATATACCAAATGAAGATAGTCAGGATGTGCAGATTGACGCTCTGGGGCTCTTCGAGCCCAACCGCTTTCCGGGAATTGATGGAGCGGAAGACCAGTCCCGCGTTACTTATGGACTGCGCACCGGGGCATATTCAGATGATGGGAGCCACGCGGAGATCTTTTTGGGGCAGAGTTACCGCTTTGAAAATGATGACACCATTTTTTCCGCCGGTTCGGGGCTGGATGAACAAAGCTCTGATATTGTAGGAGAGGTGGGCGCCGGATATAAAGGCGATTATACACTGGATTACCGCTTTCAGATTGATAATGAATCCTTATCGTCCCAGCGTCACGAGATCGATGTCAATGCGCATATGGCAAATTTGAGATTATCCTCGCGTTATCTTTTTGCCAAGGCCATTGCAGATCTGGATGATGGTGAAACCCGTGAACAAATATATAATCAGGCGTCATATGATATTGATGAAAACTGGAGCGTCTATGGCGCTGCGCGTCACGATCTGGGCGATGATCCCGGCTTGCGTACCGCTGATATAGGCGTAATATATTCTGGACAATGTGTGTCATGGTCTTTGGCCGGAAAGCGAACACTCACCAAGGACATATCAGGAGATAGTGGTACGGAATTGTTCTTGCGGGTCGGCTTCAAGAATCTGGGAGAGCTACAGACCTCGGCCTTACAGCTAGGAGGCGGCGAGTAGAGAAAACACAGCCCCTTCCAAGAAAACTGCGCTGGATACAACATTTTATCTATGAGAGGAACGACCTTGGATTTTTTAGCAGATCCTGCTGTGCATATGTGGTTCATGCTTGCTCTGACCGGAGCTGCGGTGTATTCGTTCATCAAAGAAAAAGTATCTATGGAGGTGACCAGCATTGTCCTTATGACGGTGCTTTTACTCTATGGACAGGTTTTTCCAATCTATAGTGCAGCGGAGGAAAATCTCCTTGATGCCCAGTCAATACTGGCTGGCTTTGCAAATCCTTCGCTGATTGCGGTTTTAGCGCTGCTGGTGATGGGGCAGGGACTTGTGCATACAAATTCTTTGCGATTCCTGACCTCTCTTTTCTTATTTCAGAGTGAAAAATATCTCTGGGTGTCAATTATTCTGATTCTGATATTTGTTTTGGTTCTTAGCGCTGTTATGAATAATACACCTTTGGTTATTATAGCCATTCCCATTCTTCAGACTCTGCTCAATACGATCAATGTGCCGCCTAGCCGCATGATGATGCCATTGAGCTATGTCGCTATTTTAGGGGGGATGACAACGCTGGTTGGCTCTTCTACAAACCTGCTGGTCTCATCAACGCTTGTGGAGCTTGGGCACGAACCGCTCTCATTTTTTGATCTTACAATTCCGGGATCGATCATAGCAGTGGTTGGATTTATATATGTGTTGCTGGTCTTACCCAGAAGCCTGCCTGATCGCGCTTCAATCAAGGAAGAGCTTGTCGGTAGTGAAAAAGAATTTGTCGCAGAACTTGATATTGCCGAAGACAGCAAATTAATCGGGGAAGAAGTAGAAAACGGTGAGTTTCCTTCTCTAAAAGATATGACCGTCAAGCTTATTCAGCGGGGGGGACGTTTAATTCTTCCGCCTTTTACGGGGCATAAGCTTGAAAAGGGCGATATATTAATCATTACCGCAACGCCCCATACACTTGCAGGGTTTCTTAGCACTTATCCGGGATATTTGTTATCCGAGGAAGAGGTTGATATCATGCAAGGAAAGATCGCCGAGAACAGCAACGGCGAAATAGACAGCGAAGATCGCTCTATTTTGCAAAGCGCCGAGACGCGCGTTGTTGCCAAGGTTATGATCACCCCGGCCTCGCGTCTGGTGGATATATCACTGGATAATACCGGATTTCATCAGCGTTTTGGCGTTATCGTTTTAGGGATACAGCGCCGCGCCCGCGTGGTGCGCAGACGTCTTGGGCGCGTGCCGCTGGAGGCGGGGGATGTTTTGCTGGTTGTTGGCAAGCACAGCCGTATCAACAATTTACGCCAAAACCCTGATTTCATAGTCCTATCTGGATCGAAGAAAGATTTACCCCTGCCTGATAAAGCGCCTATGGCGCTCTCCATATTTATTGCCGCCATAGGCAGCGCCGCGTTAGGTCTGCTCTCTATTCCTGTGGCCGCCTTTAGTGGCGCTGCTGCTATGATCGGAACGCGGTGTTTAAATATACGTCAGGCCACCCGCGCCATTGATCGGAGGATTTTCCTGCTTGTCGGTTCTATGCTGGCGCTGGGGCTGGCCTTGCAAGTTACAGGCGGCGCAGAGTTTGTTGCAAAACTGATTTTATCAGTGCCGCATGGCAACTCCCCATTGTTCATCGCGGCGCTTTTATTCCTGATTGTTGCGCTGGCGACCAATATTCTGACGAATAATGCCTGTGCCATCTTGTTTACCCCCATAGCTCTTAATATTGCCAATGAGATTGGTCCAACGATGTGGCATGGAGAAACCAGCTTGTCTTATATTCTAGCCTTGTCCGTTGTGTTTGGTGCAAACTGTTCTTTTGCTTCTCCTATCGGATATCAAACCAACCTGCTGGTGATGGGGCCTGGGCAATACAAGTTTCAGGACTTCGTAAAAGCAGGATCACCTCTTGTCCTTGTTGTTTGGATTACGTATATTTTGCTCGCAAGGTATTATTTCGGCCTTTCTTAAAAAAAGACCTCATAAGCGGAAAATATCGCCCCTGTGGTTCCAGAGGTAATAGACAAATATGAATACTAATACAAAGCAAGGTGGTGAATAAGAGCTATGGACGTATCATACTATAATCCTAATGACCGATACCGCCAGCGCGCTGCGAAACGCATGACTTTCCTTCTGGGGTTTGGATTTATCTTTGGCGCAGTCTTTGGCGCCGGTTATTGGCTGGGCGGGATGCGCGCGCAGCAAAACTTGTATATTCTTCAGGAAGAAAAGCGCCTGATTTCTCAGGAGCATGACCGCGTGCAAAGCGAAATGACAAAAATGCGCGCGGAATCACAAACTGCAAAAGTCCGTCTTGAACAGCTTCGGGCTAACTACGATGAATTGCTCGGTGGTGGAGAAATGAAAGATGTTGTATCTCTCATAAGGCAGCAGATTGATCAGGGTGTGGATGCAAAGCGGTTGAAATCCATTGTTCTTTCAGCTCGTCCGCTGCAAAACTGCACGATCCCAAGAACAAAAAGATTCATCGTTAATACTCCGGTTTATACTGGCCCAAGCAGCCGGGTTGTTCTGCCTGGAGAAGTCATCATTATTACGGCAAGCGGTGCCTCGGCGCAAAATGCCGGTGGCCGCAAAGAGGCCTGGTTTGATCCAAGCCAACCTGTTGAACTTGTATTTCAAACCAAAGATGGAAAAACCGAGACGAAAAAGGGTATATTGCCCATATATCACACAGTTGTTTACGGCGATAAGGAGTACAGGATCAATGCCATGGCAGGGGATAAATCCTTTGTGGAGATTACCTATGACCACTGTGATTACCTATAGAGATATTACTGTGCCAGCAATGATTGAAACAACACCGAGATAGGGGTTTCTATCTGCAAGTTGACATCTACAGGATCTTTAGTTGGTATCTCAGGGTTCTTGCCGCGTGTGCTCAGCGTTATCATAACGCGGTCGGATAGATCCCCATCAATACGGATTTCAAAAAACTCGTAATGGAAATTTGTGAGCGCTTGACGCAGCCGTTCATTTTTAGCCGTATCGTCAGGAAACAAACCTTCCGTGATTTTATTAGAAAGACGAATGACACCCTTGTCCTGGCTTTGCAAAAGCCCTCCGGTGACGTATAGACCGCGGTCTTTTTCTTCAAAAGGAATGCGTCCGGCCAAATATCCATTGACGCTAACCCCAGGGAGCCGTGCATCACGTGCCAGAGTGTTCAAATTGATGTTAGAGACCTCCAGCACATTTTTTCTTGCAATACGCCCCTGTCTGATGAGCGGATCCCGAATTTCCAGAGTACCATCATAAATATCGAGGGTCAGTTTTCCCAAAAGTGGGCTGGCGGCGTCATCCAGATTTAAGTATAGCCTTCCCTTTTGCCGGATATTGCTCTTCAAGTTAAATTGGAAATCAAGGAAATGTTTTTTCTTCTGCGCACTGTCTGTACCCAGAAAGATCACTCCTTTAATATTGGGAATATTAAGAGAGCCAAAACTTATTAAACCATCATAAACTTTTGTGTGGGCAATCCAGAGGAGTTCGGGTGCACTGGCATAATTTCGCAGGGTAAAATTTCCTAAAGCAGAAAAATTAAAAAAGGTTGTGTCATCGCCATCTACTGTGGGCTGAAAAGTTGTTCGCTCTACTTTTGTGCTGCCGATCAAATCCAGTTCATTGTCTGGGTCGCTGCGGTATTCGACATTTAGAACCGTCGGAAGGTCAATGAATTTGATTTCCATCGACCCTCTTTTTTCTTTTGTGTTTGAATTACTGGCATTGTTGATCGTAACCACAGGTGCTTCACGTTGCAACAAAATGGCGGGGAGGGGAGAATCCAGGGCCAAGTCAGTATTGCGTTTCAGGAAGCTTTGTAAATCACCTAAACTGGCTGGCATTATTTGCGTGTTGGATCGATACAGTGAAGAGTCATCTGTTCCCGTCGTGGTAAGGACATTGCTACGCCACTCAATAGTCTCAGGGCCAATTGTACTGCCCTGCAAATCGTAGTGACTGGTCTGCATCGGACT
This sequence comes from Alphaproteobacteria bacterium, assembly GCA_046542355.1. GTDB lineage: Bacteria > Pseudomonadota > Alphaproteobacteria > Micavibrionales > Micavibrionaceae > UBA1672. Next base: position 16,908 of record JBKHBN010000035.1, read on the forward strand.
TACCTCTGCGTTGACTTTGATATTGCGCAGCGGAAGATTATTCCAGGTCAGCGAAGCCAGCTGCCCCTTTATAGAAAGAGACGGGGGGTGGGAATCTGTATCGCCAAAAGGAAAAATGCCACTAAGAGAGCCCTGTCCGCGCCTGATTTGTATAGCGGGTAAATCCAGCAGGAAATCTTCCACATCTGCCTGAACAGAAAGAAGGTCGTTGGCTTCTAAAGAGCCCTCCAGCTTTGATGAAAATGTTAACCTTTTTTGCTGTGATCGCAGATGTGCTTTGATAGACATGTCTTGCGCAGCGGAAATATTAATCTGTCCGTCTGCCTGTATTCTTATCCCGCCAAGAGACTCTGAAAAAAGATCAAATACAGCATCTTCAATAGATATATTATCCACAGGGAAATGCTGCAAATTTTGCATTAATTGTGCGTTGTTTTGCCAACTGGCCATAACAGGAGTGTTGTCTTTTGATAGCTCTCCTGTGAGCTTCATGCCTTTGATGGCCACGCTGTTCCCGCGTCCGTTATTTGTTAGAAAATCAAGAGCTGAATAACGAATAATTACACTCTCAATAATGCCAAAACGTTGATCATCAAGCGAGACATCGCGGATAATGATTTTGTTTGTGCTGTGTTCTAAAGAGCTGAAAGAAGGGCTTTTAAACCCAAGCTGGTTAAAGCTGCCTATGACACGCCGCTCCACTTCGCCGGGAATATAAAAAAAATAGGCGTATAAAGCGCTGACGACGCAAGCAGCAATCAAGCCAAAAGATCCAGAAATGAAAATAAAACGTTTCATTGTCCCCCAAAATACCATAGATACCAACGAGCACCGATAGAAAATTATACGTCTATATCTTCTACAAAGCGGGCGTTGTCTTGTATGAAAAGATATCGAGCCTCAGCATTTTTACCCATAAGACGCTCTACCAGATCATCAACTTTTTTATGGCTTTGCTCCATAGTATCAAGCATAGCCCCTTCCTCTTCTTCCGAGAGGTCTGCAACATTGATACCTAGTGCGGCCATAGCGTCTGGCAAGGTCACACGCAGAAGAGTACGCGAGCGTGGATTCATTGTTGTTTCCTTTAACTGAGCAGCCGGCATTTCTCCCAGACCCTTGAAACGTGACACATCGACCTTGTTTTTGCCCTTGAATGTTGTTTTCATAAGCTCTTCGCGGTGTTCATCATCCATGGCGTAAGCACTTAACGTTCCGCTCACCAGACGGTAAAGAGGGGGCTGTGCAATAAATAAATGGCCATTTTCAATAAGCGGTTTCATTTGGGTATAAAAAAACGTCACGAGCAAAGAGGCAATGTGCGCACCGTCAACATCAGCATCCGTCATAATAATGATGCGCTCATAGCGTAGCTTATCGAGATCAAAATCTTTACCGTAACCGCTACCCAGTGCCTGAATAAGGTCTTGTATTTCCTGATTGGCACGGATCTTTGCGTTTGATGCGCTCACAACATTCAGGATCTTCCCGCGCAGAGGTAAAATGGCCTGCGTATTACGATCTCTGCCCTGCTTGGCAGATCCACCGGCACTGTCTCCCTCAACGATAAAAAGCTCTGTATCTTGAGCATCCGTGCGGCTGCAATCAGCCAGCTTGCCCGGGAGACGTAGTTTTTGTGTGGCGCTCTTGCGTGAGGTGGCGCGTTTTTCCTTACGGCGCTGACGGTCTTCGGCTTTTTCTATGATTGCGTTGAGAAGCTTAGTGCTTGCAACCGGATTTTGCGAAAGCCATAAATCAAAATGATCCTTAATGGCGTTATCCACAAGTCGAGAGACATTTGCGTTAACCAGCTTTTCCTTGGTCTGCCCTTGAAACTGAGGATCATTAATAAATACGGACAGCAAGATTGCTGCGCCGGACATAATATCGTCATTTGTAATAATGGATGTGCGCTTGTTGCCCGTCATCTCTCCATAACCGCGAAGCCCCTTTGACAAGGCCATGCGCAAGCCGGTTTCATGCGTGCCGCCCGCAGGCGTTGGAACGGTATTACAGTAGGACTGCACAAAACCATCATCAAAAGCAGGCCACTGAATAGCATACTCAACATGTCCGGCGCCTTTGGGAAATTTAA
>JBKHBN010000036.1:0-18535 GCA_046542355.1 Alphaproteobacteria bacterium
ATAGTCAGATACGTGAAAAAAACTGGAAACCCTCCGCTAAACCGCGCTTTTATGAGAGGCAAAGGAAATGTATCCGGTTTTTAGAGCTGCCTTACCCAATAATATGAGAGAGCGAGAGAAAGGAAACCGTTCCATGTCGTGATTGTCTTTTCCTTTCCATAATATTGCGCTCTAAATATCGGCGCTCTTTTTTTACGACCCAAGTTTCCGCATTATCTTCCACATAGCTGGAATACTCACGTTAAAATGCCCTGCACGTTCGCGTAGATAAAGATCTGGATATTTCTCTATGTGCTGCTTAAGGGCTTCTTTATCTATCTTACGATTACGTGGCTCGCTATGGCGAGGGCTTAAATCTGTGCTGTTTAGCCATAAATAAATTGCATTAGGCGAAAGTTTGAAAATACGAGCAGCCTCACGCTTGCTCACCCTCCTTCTATGCGGGCAATTACTTTGCTGCGGAATGACATTGGATAACTCATTCCTTAGGGCACCTCTAAAAACCCCAGATTTCACAAAAACTGTCATCTCCATGCAAGTGGGAATCCTGTTTTTACAGACTGTTACCCGATCCCCGTTTTCGCGGGGATGACAAAACAAAGAGTTTTTAGAGGTTCCTCTTACTCTAACACGACCTAAACTTAAATTAAACTACTATAAATAGCTATTTTGCGGCGCTTTGACGTTTGTTATTGCGCATGTATTCACGGTAGATCATGTAAAGCTGTGCGCTGAGGATCAGTCCTGCGCCTGTGCATATCGCGCTCAGATCTATCTCATATTTCCAGTAATATATGTCTGCCAGAATGTTCCATAATAGAGCTGTATAGCCAATAGGTGTTACGAAGGAGGCTGGGGCATATTTATAGGCGCCGGCCAGAGCCAGCTGTCCAAATCCTCCTGTTGATCCGACAATAAGGAATATCCATAGTTCATTTGCCATGAGCGGGTTTGCGATCCATGGCATGAACAAAATGCCCGGCAGCAGAGAGCCTGCGATCACAAAGTAAAATGTGACGGTTAGGGGATGTTCGGATTTTAATGCGCGTAGCACTGTGAACAAAATTCCGTGCAGGAGCGCTGTTGCCAGCGCAAACCCTAATCCGATGAGACTGGCCTGCCCTGTGGGTTGGGCAATGATAATGACGCCTAGCATTCCGATGATGACTGCGCTCCAGCGATAGATGCCGACATGCTCTTTGAGGAAAAAGAAAGCCAGAATCGGTGTTAATAATGTGGAGGTGAAAAATATTGTTGTGGCATAGGCCATGGGCAGTAAAGACAGGGCTGTGTATAGTGTGATCAGAGAGACTGTGCCAATCAGAGCGCGCCATGCGATCAGGCCGGGTTTTTTCGTATGCAACAGGTGTCTTTTTCCTGTGAATAGAATAAATGCCGACATGGCTATGAAAATGATGACGTTGCGGTAGAAGACGATTTCTACAGGATGATGAGAGAGTGATAAGTATTTTGCAGAAAGGCTCATAATGAAGAACAGGAAATGCGCACTGATGCTGTAAAATACAGCCAGCATGAGCTTATCCGTATGTGTTTGGGTAAGCGCATTCTTAATTTGAGACATTGGCTTGTTGCTCCTGATGAGAAAGCCCTCACTTTTATTGGGGTGAGGGCTTTTTTCGTAATTGTATTTTAAAGTTGCTGCAAATTCCAGAGACAGGTTTTAGTTTTTCTCTTTATCAACCAGCTTGTTTGCTCCGATCCATGGCATCATGGCGCGCAGTTTTGCGCCTGTATCCTCGATGGGATGGTAGGCTTCGCGTTCACGGATTTCCACAAGTCTGGTTAAGCCTTCCTTGTTGCCGCCCATGAAGCCTTCGACGAATTTACCTGACTGGATGTCGGCTAGAATATCTTTCATGACCTGTTTTGTTTCCGGTGTGATAACACGCGGGCCGGAGACATAGTCACCATATTCTGCTGTGTTGGAGATGGAATAGCGCATATTGGCCAGACCGCCTTCATAGAGAAGATCTGTGATGAGTTTTAGCTCGTGCAGACATTCAAAATATGCCATTTCAGGGGGGTATCCGGCTTCTACCAGAACTTCATAGCCTGTTTTAACCAGTTGTGAGACGCCGCCGCATAATACGGCCTGCTCTCCGAAGAGGTCGGTTTCGCATTCATTTTTAAAGCTTGTTTCAATAATGCCGGAACGTCCGCCGCCAACACCTGATGCATAAGATAGCGCCAGCTCTTTTGCGTTTCCTGTGGCGTCTTGCGCTATGGCAATCAGACAGGGAACACCGCCGCCGCGCGCATATTCGCTGCGCACTGTGTGGCCGGGCCCCTTGGGGGCAACCATGATCACATCAATGTCAGCACGGGGCTTTATGAGGCCGAAATGAATATTCAGGCCGTGGGCGAAGAAAAGCGCTGCGCCTTCTTTCATGTTGGCTTCAAGCTCATCGCGGTAGAGATCGGCCTGATGCTCATCGGGGGTTAGAATCATAATGACATCGGCTTCAGAAGCGGCTTTGGCCGGAGTCATGACATTAAAGCCCGCATTTTCGGCTTTTGTTTGAGAAGAAGATCCTTCGCGCAGCCCAATGATGACGTTTGCGCCGTGATCTTTCAGGTTCAGGGCGTGCGCGTGACCTTGTGAGCCATAGCCAATAATAGCAACTTTTTTGGATTTGATAATTTCAGGATCACAATCTTTATCGTAATAGACTGTTAAAGACGTCTGGTTTTCCGGTATGTCTTGTGCTGCGCTGTTTTGTGCCATGATATATAGTCCTTTTTTGTTATGGTTTCATTGATTGGTTGGGTTGTTTTTATGATGCTTCATCGTATCCGCCAATGGCTTTGGGGCCGCGCGATATGGCGGCGGTTCCTGTGCGGCTTACGCCGACAAGTCCCAAAGGTTTCATAAGTTCGATAAAGGCGCTGACCTTTTGCATGCCTCCTGTTGCCTCGAATACAAATGATTCGTGCGTGCTATCGACGACGCGGGCGCGGAATATGTTTGCGCATTGCAGAGCTTCTACTCGTTTTTGGCCAGTGCAGGCGACTTTCACAAGGGCAAGCTCTCTTTCTACGTACGGGCATTCTGTGGTTAGATCGGAGACTTTTAGAACGGGCACAAGACGCGCCAGTTGCGCCTTGATTTGTTCTATAACGTCAGGCGTGCCGCTGCTTACGATTGTGATGCGCGAGAGGTGTTTTTCGTTGTCGGTTTCTGCGACGGTCAGGCTTTCGATGTTATAACCGCGCGCCGTGAAAAGGCCGACAACGCGCCCCAGAACTCCTGGCTCGTTGTTTACTAAAATAGCCAATATATGAATTTCTTCAGTGCTTTGCTCCGGGTTGGGGGCGTAAACACTTTTGTTTTTCTGGTTGTTTTTTGTTTTTTTAACAACCTTTTTTTTGATGATCTGGATCATTTTATTCCTTTGTTCTGTTTATATGGCGTGTTTATTAAACCAGTTTTTTGTCGAATTTTTCAACTTCGGGAGAGAGAATCATTTCATTGTGGGCGCGGCCCGATGGAATCATAGGGAAACAGTTTTCCTCTTGCGCGATGCGTACATCGACGATTGTCAGGCAGTCACTGGCCATCATTTCTTCAATGACGCCATCGAGTTCATCAACGGTTTGTGCCTGTAATCCTTTGCCTCCGTATGCCTCGGCCAGAGCGATGAAGTCGGGCAGGCTGTCGCTGTATGATTCTGAATAGCGCTCTCCGTGTAGTAACTCTTGCCATTGTCTGACCATGCCCATCCATTCGTTGTTCATGATGAAGACTTTGACCGGCAAGTTATATTGTATGGCTGTGCCAAGTTCCTGAATGTTCATTTGCACCGAGGCTTCTCCGGCAACGCAGATGACATGGGCATCAGGGTGGGCGCGCTGTACGCCTATAGCAGCGGGCAGGCCGTAACCCATTGTGCCAAGGCCGCCGGAGGTCATCCAGCGGTTTGGCTCGTTCATGGGCAGGAATTGCGCTGCCCACATTTGATGCTGGCCAACATCGGTTGTGTAGTATATATCCTGCCTGGTTTTTTCTTCGTGTTTTTCAACAAAGTGACGCAGGCGCTCCAGCGCGTATTGCGGTTTGATGATTTTTTCATCCTTTTTGTAGGTCAGGCATTTTTTCTCGCGCCATTTTTCGATTTGCTGCCACCATTCATCCAGCGCAGTTTTGTCAATTTCATACCCCTTTTTGTTCCAGACATCGAGCATGGCACGGATTGCATTGTGGGCATCAGCAATAACAGGGATATCAATTTGTATGTTTTTGTTGATTGAGCTGGCATCAATATCAACATGAATTTTGGTTGATTTGGGAGAAAACTTGTCTGTGCGGCCAGTTACGCGGTCATCAAAACGTGCTCCGATACAGACCATGACATCACAATCATGCATCGCCAGATTGGCTTCATAGGTTCCGTGCATGCCCAGCATACCCAGCCATTTTTTGTCATTGGCCGGATAAGCGCCCAGCCCCATTAGTGTCGAGGTAATGGGGCAGCCTGTTTTTCGAACAAATTCGCGCAGCAGGGTGCTGGCTTCAATGCCGGAATTGATAACCCCACCTCCGGTATAGAAGATGGGGCGTTTGGCATTGGCGATTAATTCAACGGCGGCTTCTATTGCCTCCATGTCCGGGTCAATGTGGGGTTGGTAGTGTGAGTGCATTTTGGCTTCTTTGGCGTTGACGTATTGCCCTTTATCAAATTGAACATCTTTGGGAATATCGATAACAACAGGGCCGGGGCGACCGGATCTGGCGATGTGGAAAGCCTCATGCATAGCGCTGGAGAGGTCGTTCACATTTTTAATAAGGTAGTTGTGTTTTGTGCAAGGGCGGGTAATGCCGACGGTGTCGGCTTCTTGAAAGGCATCTGTGCCGATCAGGAATGTGGGAACCTGACCAGTCAGGCAGACAATAGGAATGGAATCAAGCAGCGCATCGGTCAGGCCGGTTACAGCGTTAGTAGCACCCGGGCCAGATGTAACAAGGACGCACCCCACTTTTCCTGTTGAGCGGGCGTATCCTTCCGCTGCATGGACGGCACCTTGTTCATGGCGTACCAGAATGTGCTTAATTTTGTTTTGCTGGAAAAGCTCATCATATATGGGCAAGACCGCGCCGCCGGGATATCCAAAGACGGTGTCTACGCCCTGTTCTATCAGTGCTTTTATAACCATCTGTGCACCGCTCATTGTGTCCTGGTTTTTTTCATTCTGGCTGTGATTGCCGGTTTGTTTTGCTTTGGTGGTGGTCATTTTCTTTTTCCCGTTGCTTAAAGGTTATATAATCTAATGTATTTAGCCTCAATTTGTATAGGCTGCCCGGTTTGTATTTTTTGTAATTCAGTTTTTTGAACCATGTTTTCCAACTCATTTACAAGACTTAAAAACAAAAAAAGCGCCCCTTTATTTTGGGGCGCTGCTTTTTAGAATTTTGTCTTTTTTCTAAATTTGTGCACGCCCCTGTGTTCCCACGACGACGAGAAGCAGGACAAGAAGCACGTTCACAATGTTTAAAATCTTATTCATAGGGGACACGTTAGCGCAGGAATTATTTCGGTGCAAGAAAATTTATTTTGCTGCTGTGTGATCTTTGTTCATAATTTGTATTTTGATAATCGGAACCATGTTGTTTTGCAAAAGAAAGCTCCCCCATGTTGCCATGGAGGAGCTTGTGTCCGTATCCCGTGCGAAGAGGTACAGGGCTTGACCAAATCTTTGTGCGCAAGGCGCTTGTTGATCGGCCTATCAAATTCGAAAAGATGCGAAGTGCGATTAAGCGCTTGCTGACAATTCGAATGCGGTATGCCTTTAAAAAGAACGGGTTAAATTCTTCTAAAGGACACGATATCCTCTACACAGATACATGGGCGAAGGTGCGGATAGATGCTTCGTGTAAGGCGGTTCACAAAGGAATTAACCTCGTGTGATCTGCGTCTATCCTTCGTCCTATCTGTTGTGTCTTCCATCTATCAAAACAGACCAAAATAACAAATGTACCCTGGCAGTATCTCTGAGAAGCGTAGGGAACTTGGCGTTCCTTACAATCATCCGGCAAGATACTCTTGGACTTATGCCTTCTAAAGCAGCCTTCTTGATCACTACAACAATTGTGGAAGCAGAGCACAGGTCATACTTAACCAAATTGTACACGAAGTCCGGCTACTCTTTGGCGGGTCTCCCCACCGTCTAAGGAATTTCTCCTTTGAATGATCTTATGTTGCCCTATTTTTCTGCTTTTGGCAATAATTTTGTTATATTTTTCAATGCACTAACTTATTCACAGGTTTCTTTTTTCCTGTGCCGCATGAGCTAAAAAAAATAGATTTTTATCCACAGGATGTGAATAAAGTATCGTTTATTTTCTTTGGGGGGAGGTGCGGGACTTTGCCCGCATGTTTATATGACTTGCTCGTTAAATGGAAGAAAAAAATGCAAAAAGATTCGGGTTTCAGGGGTTTTTTATCTCTCAGAAATGGTAATGTCCTTTTTGTTCTTTATGATCTGGTTTTTGAACCATGTTATTTGTTGTTTGGCATATTGGCGCGTTCGTGCCTGTGATTTTTCAATGGCTTCTTTTTTACTCGATTCTCCATTGATGAACGCAAGAAGCTCCCGGTATCCCAGCGCTTTGAGAAGAGGGACGTTGTGGTGTATTTCTCTATTTTCAACCCTTTTTGAGAATGTTTCAATTTCTTCCAGTGCGCCGTTTCCAATCATCCAGATAAAGCGATCATTGCACCGCTGGTGCAAGATGGGGCGCTTTGGAATGATGATTTCGATTTTGAAACCCCAGTTATCCGGCGGTGAGAGGGGTTTTACTTTTTGCCACTCGGCCAGCGATTTCCCTGTTGCTTCCAGTACTTCCCATGCTCTGATCAGACGAGCGGTGTGGAAGGGGTGAAAGCGCGCAGCCATAACAGCGTCGCGTTTGGCCAGCTCTTTGTGAAAGGCCGGGTTTCCTAGTTCGCGTTGTTTGGCCATGGCCGCATTTCTTATATGCTGGGGAATGTCTGGAATAGGCGAGAGGCCATCGGTCAGGGCTTTGATATATAGTCCTGAGCCGCCAACAATAATCGGGGTTTTGTTTTGTTTAAGCGTTTCTTCAATAAGTGGTTCGGCCATTTCCCGCCAGTTGCCTGCGCTGCACGTTTCGTTAGGGTGGAGGGCGCTATAGAGGTGGTGCGGTGCTTGCCTGAGGTCTTCTTGGGGGGGCTGGGCGGTGAGCATGTGTAGACCGTCATAAATTTGCATTGAATCACAGTTGATGATGATGCCATCGTGCTTATGTGCCAGCTCTAGTGCACGAGACGATTTGCCGCTCGCTGTGGGGCCGCCGATAATTAAGATGGTTTGTTTGTCTTCTTTTCGTGTCTGTTTATTCATAACGCGCAGTATATAAGCATAATTTTCAAGACAATAGGAAGAAAAATCCCCTCCGTAGCGGAGGGGAAGATGCTTTTTCAGGTTATATCTGGTGTGTCGTTACTTTATTCGTCTTTTGTGATTCGCAGGGCTACAAAGCGCATGTTTCCTTGTGTGTTGATTAGGAGCAGCACCGATTTGCGTTTGCTGGCCTCGGCTTTTTCAATAATTTCGGCTATTTCAGCAGTTTGTGAGACTGGTTGCTGATTGATTTCAACAATAATATCACCAGCCATTAAACCTTTTTTCTGAGCTTCTGACATTGGCTCCACATCGGTTATTAAAACGCCTTTTGTGTTGGCGGGCAGGTTGTATATGCTGCGCAGGCTGTCATCCAGAGCCTTGAGCGTAAAGCCCATCATTTCTATTTTCTGCCCTGTGCTGCCCTCTGTTGATTCGGGGCTTGCCGATGCAATCAATCCCTCATCTTCGGCTTTTTCAAGCTCTCCGATTGTGACTGTTGTCTTTTGTTCCTTGCCGTCACGCCAGTAGGTTATTCGGGCTTTGCTGCCGACATCGTACTCTGCGATGATGCGGGGAAGAAAGCGCATTTCGCTGATTTGCTGTTCGTTGACTTCCAGGATGATATCTCCGGCTTGAAGGCCGCTTTCTTTTGCAGGCCCTTGTTCGTTGACGCTGGAGACCATAGCGCCTCTTGGCTCTCCAAGACCAAGTGTTTCGGCGATGTCTTCTGTTACGTGCTGGATGCGCACACCAAGCCAGCCTCGTCTTGTGCGGCCATATTTGATGATTTGTTTAATGACAGGCTCAGCCAAAGCTGAAGGGATAGAAAAGCCGATTCCTATTGAGCCGCCTGTTGGGCTGAAGATGGCTGTGTTAATGCCTATGACTTCGCCTTTGAGATTAAAGAGCGGGCCGCCGGAGTTTCCGCGGTTTATGGAGGCATCGGTTTGTATATAGTCATCGTAAGGGCCTGAGTGGATGTTGCGCGCGCGCGCCGAAACAATGCCTGCTGTGACGCTGCCGCCCAGTCCGAAAGGGTTGCCGATGGCTAGTGTCCAGTCGCCTACGCGCAATGTATCGCTATCGCCAAAAGAGACGGCTTTAAGCTCGATATTTTTTGTTTGTTGCGGGTCGATTTGCAGGACAGCGATATCTATTTTGTCGTCGGTGCCGATAATTTCGGCACTCAGTGTTGTGTCATCGTTAAGGGTGACTTGTATATCTTCAGCATCGCGCACGACATGATTGTTTGTAATAACATATCCGTTTTGTGCATCAATAATAAAGCCTGATCCCATTGATGCTGTGGGGACGGGGGGCATGCCACCGCCACGGCGTTCCATGAAATCCCTGAAAAAATCCTCGAAGGGGGAGCCTTCGGGAAATTGCGGCATATCGGGAAAATCCTGCGGCACAACAACTTTTTGGGTTGAGGAGATGTTCACAACACTGGGCGAGAGGGTTTCGGCCAGATCCGCGAAGCTGGAGGGCACCATAAGAACGCGCTGCTTTGTGGCTGATGAATCCGTTTTTGCTGCACTTATATGTATGCTGTATGTTGTTATCAGGATGCTTGCGCACAGAGCTATGGCTATATGTGTTTTTTTTACTATCATTTTTAAACTCCTTATTGTCAGGGTGGTTTTTGGCTTTGATTGCCAGTGACACCCTCTGAGTTAATTTACTGTTTCTTTAAAGTGTTTAAAGAATGCGCTGTCCGGAGACAGTATCAGGCGTGTTTCGGGGTTGGCCATGGTTTTTTTGTAAGCTTCCATGGAGCGGATGAATGAATAAAAATCCTGATCCACATTAAAGGCATCGGCGTATATTTTAATGGCTTCTTTATCGCCTTGACCTTTGATTATTTCTGCATCTCGCATGGCTTCTGCTAATATAATGGTTCGTTCCTTTTCTGCTGTGGAACGGATTTCTAGGGCGCGTTCTTCTCCTTTGGAGCGGCGCTCTGTTGCGCGTTCGTTTAGTTGTGAGCGCATCTGGCGCACTGTTGAGGCGCGTAGTTCATCCGTGAGGTCGGCGCGCACGATTCTTACGTCGACAAGCTCGATACCAAACCGGTCTTCCGTGATTTTTTCATTCACGCGGGCGCGAATCTTTGACATTATTTGTGTGCGCTCTTCTGATAGGATTTCTGCAAGGGTTGTTTCACCAAGAACCGCGCGGGTAGAGCCGTTTAATATGCTTTCAATGCGTGCATTTGCGTTTGTTATTGTGCGCAGCGTTTTCATGAATTGCAAAGGGTCGGTGATCTTATACCGTGCAAATGTGTCAACGATAATAGGCTCTCCGCTGACACTCTCTATGCTGGGACCTGTGTCTATTTGTGCGTCATTTGCTGCGCCTTCTCCCGATTCATTTTGATTTTGATTCTGATTTTGTCTTTCAACATGATCGCTGGAAATAACAACCGGCTCTGCGCCCGGATCAATAGATAGAATACGTGAATCAAAGTAGCGCACATTCTGGATGAACGGCATTTTGAAGTGTAGACCCGGCTCTCTTGGTTCGCCGCGGGGTTGACCGAGTTGGAGAACTATTGCTCGTTGTTTTTGGTCAACGGTGAATACGCTTTGTGATGCAGCGATAGTACCGATGCCTAAAGTGATAAGGATGGTGAGATAACTTGCTTTCATTGTTTTCTTTCCTGTGTTCCTTTTCTTTTTTCCAGCGTGAATTATTTCAATTCATTCAAGGGCAAATAGGGGACAACACCACTTTGTGAGCTGTTGTTGTCCATAATAATCTTTTCGGCATTACCCAGTACGTCTTCCATTGTTTCGATGTAAATCCGCTCTTTGGTTACATCTTTTCCTTTAAGATAAGCTTCATAGATGGAGCGGAATCTTTGCGCATCACCGGTGGCCTGTGCAATTTTTGATTCTTTATAGGCCTGTGCTTCCTGCCCAAGTTTGATAGCGCGGCCTCGTGCTTTGGGTAGTATTCTCTCGCGGTGGGCGCGGGCGATGTTCTCGGTATCTTCCGCATCCTGACGTGCGGACTGTACATCCTGGAAGGCTTGTTGCACATCAGGGTGAACTTCGGCTTTTTGGATAAGGACCTGTTTTATATTTACACCTGTTTTATATTCATCGAGGTTTGTTTGAATAATGTCTTTTACTTTTGCCTCAATTCGAGCCCGGCCTGTTGTGATGATCGGGAACATGTTTGTTTGCCCTATAATTTCACGAATTGCGCTTTCGGCCACTTTTTTTATGGTATTTTCCTGCTCCTTGATTTCAAAAAGGAATTGTTCAGCAGACTTTATATCCCATTGAAGTGCCATTTGCAGATCGACAATGTTGCGGTCAGAAGTCAGCATTAGGCTTTCGTCATGTACGGCTCTTTTTAAGGCTCTGCTTTTAGCGTGGTAGGTTTGTCCTTCCGTGTAGCCAATGGTCATGCTGCGCTGTTTAAAGACGTTGACTTTTGTGACTTTCTCGATGGGTATGGGCAGGTGGTAGCCCAGTCCTTCTGTGTCTTGTGTGCGATTCCATGCACCAAAACGCTGGATGACGCCGTGTTCGCCAGGATTAATGATGTAAAAGCCGCTGGCCAGCCATAGCGTGACGATAGCACCGATAAGCAGAAAAGCTGCAAATCCTGCGCCCATATTTTCGGGCAAAATGTTTTTTATGATGTTATGAAGCTCCTTTAGCAGGCTATCAAAATCCTGAGGGCCATTGCCGTTTCCGCCTTGGCCACCACCACCATGCCCGCCGCCTCCCGGGGGTTTTCCCCAGGGATTATCGCGGCCTTGTTTGCCGTTGCGGCTTCCTGATGCTGTACCCCATGGATTGGGTCTTTTTTTACCTGAATCGTTGTCTTGAGACATAATTTTCCTCAGTTTTTAAATTATTCATACTTGACGCTGGCTGTGTTTTCACAATATCTCTTTTGTATTCGAAAGCAAGCCTTGCAAGGTAAAAAATACAATATGTTCAGAGCTAAAAAAGAAGTCTGTGTTTCGCAAGAAGATTTGTTGCGTGTTTTGCGGGATATACCGGATGAACGTTCGGGGAGAACCAATATCGTTGATTCGGGGATGGTGTCATCGGTGCGAATCGATGAGAGCGGCCATGCTGTAATTATTCTCAGCGTTTCTCCTGAAGAGGGTGCAAAGCTGGAAGGGCTGCGTCAGAAGGTTGAGCGCGTTATTGCCGGTGTTACCGGTATTTCGAAGGTTAGCGCTATTCTTACTGCCACTGTTTCGTCGCAGGATAAAGCTTCCGATTGTGCACGCACAGTAAAGCGTCCTAAAGAAGGAGGGGCGCTGATAGATGTTCCTGCGCGGCATATTATTGCTGTGGCTTCGGGTAAGGGTGGTGTTGGCAAATCAACCGTATCAGCAAATCTAGCGGTGGCTCTGGCGCATCAAAAGGGTTTGCGTGTCGGGTTGCTAGATGCCGATATTTATGGTCCCTCCCAGCCGCTTATGATGGGCAGTAAAACTTACAAGCCTTCGCTTGATTGGGATGAAAAGCTTGTTCCGGCGCAGGTACATGGTATTTCGCTTATGTCAATCGGGTTTATGGTTGATCCTGAGCAGGCGCTAATCTGGCGCGGGCCTATGGTGCAGAGTGCTTTTTGTCAAATGGCTGGTGATGTGGCGTGGGCTGGTGATGGCGGAAAGCTGGATGTGCTTGTGATTGACTTGCCGCCGGGAACAGGGGATGTGCAGTTAACCATGGTGCAAAAGCTGCATATGAGCGGGGCGGTGATTGTTTCCACGCCGCAGGATGTTGCGCTTATTGACGCGCGCAGGGCGGCGGCCATGTTCGAGAAAACGGGCGTGCCTGTCTTGGGTATGATCGAGAATATGAGTACATATGTTTGCCCCCAGTGCGGGCATGAAGATCATATTTTCGGGCATGGCGGTGTGCGTGCACAAGCAGAGAAAATCGGGATTCCTTATCTTGGGGATATCCCCTTAACGCGCTTGGTACGGGAGAAATCTGATCGCGGCGAGCCTTTGGTTTTGTCTGATTCGGGGGATATTGCTGTTCAGCGCGTTTGTGATATTTCGACGCATTTAGAGCAGATATTGTCTGCGCTCTAGGGTGATGAAGCTGTATGGCGGATCGTTGTCTTTATGGTCTTGCGTTTCTGTGGTTTCCCAATCTGCTTCATCGAGAGCAGGGAAGAAGGCATCTCCGGCGACTTCTCTGTGAATTTTCGTGAGGTGGATGCGGTGCGCGAGAGCCAGACTTTGCGTGAATATTTCGCCGCCGCCTATGATGAATATTTCTTTTTTTCCGTCTTTTTTAGCTATATCCTGACCAAGCTCTATGGCTTGTTCTATGGTGCTTGTCTGGTGAATGGGGGAGTTTGGGTAGAGCGTGTTTTTGTTGCGCGTAACAATGATATTGTCTCGCTCGGGCAGCGGCTTTTTCAGATAGCCCAGGATGGATTCAAACGTTTTACGTCCCATAATGACGGGGTGGCCTATGGTTAACGCTTTAAAGCGTTTGAGGTCTTCCGATATGTGCCAGGGCAGCTTGTTATTTCTGCCGATGCAGCGATTTTGCGCCATGGCAACGAGGAGTGAATTTTTGATGTTGTCATTACTTGTTATCATGGCACTCAAAGAACACTTTTTCTTTATGAAAGGCAAGGGTGTTTTTACTGCGAATCCATATAAAGTCTTATACAGCCACAGGGGCTTTGATGGGGGGTTCGTGGGTGTAGTTGACCAGCTCGAAATCTTCATATTTAAATTCGAAGATGTTTTTTATATCGGGGTTGATTTTCATCTGTGGCAGTGGGTGGGGCGTGCGGGAGAGCTGGAGCCTGACTTGTTCAAAATGGTTTGAATAGATGTGTGCGTCGCCAAAGCTGTGCACGAATTCGCCGGGTTTTAGCCCTGTGACCTGAGCTACCATCATGGCGAGCAGCGAATAAGACGCGATGTTGAAGGGAACGCCCAGAAAAATATCGGCGCTGCGTTGATAGAGCTGGCAGGAGAGTTTTCCATTAGCGACGTAAAACTGGAAAAAGGCGTGGCATGGCGGCAGCGCCATTTGATCGATAAGGCCGGGGTTAAAGGCCACGACCAGAAGGCGGCGGCAATCGGGATTGGTTTTGATTCGCTCTATGACGTTGGAGATTTGATCGATGGTGCGTCCATCCGCTGTTTGCCAGCTGCGCCATTGTGCGCCGTAGACGGGGCCAAGGTCACCGTTTTCGTTAGCCCATTCATCCCATATGGAAACGTCGTTGTCTTTCAAATATTTGATGTTTGTATCGCCTTTGAGGAACCAGAGCAGTTCATGGATTATGGAGCGCAGATGACACTTTTTTGTTGTCACCAGAGGAAAGCCTTCCGAGAGATCAAAGCGCATCTGATATCCAAAAACCGAGCGCGTTCCTGTGTCTGTGCGGTCGTTTTTGTCTGTGCCGTTTTCATAGACGTGGCGCATAAGATCGAGATATTGCTTCATGGGGTACTCCTGATGATTTTAGCTATTTTAATGCGATTATAAGGTGATTCTTATGAATCATGTTGGATTTTTTAAGTTTTCTTTTGTATAATGGGGATGCTGTTGATAACAGCTATGATACTAAACGTTTGTGCGGAATAAACGTTGCGGACCCGGGGGCGGTACCCGGCGGCTCCACCATCTGGGATCGGTTTTACCAGATTTATGGACGCAGATTTCAGGTGATGGGGCCGAATCAGGATCGACGCGCGCAGTAAAGGCATATTAACGGTGTCCGGCATTGTATCCGCCGTTATCGGGCTAATATTATAAATGCAAACGATAACTTTGCGTTCGTAGCCGCTAACGACAACTCTGTTGTTGAAGGCGCAGGTCGTATGGCTGCTTAATTGAGCAGTAGCGACAGCTACATTTGAATTCCGAGTGATTTAACCTTCACCCGGTGGGGTGTGCCTGCTACCTCGCAACAGAAGTGCAGGCATTTTTTTTAATACAATCGAAAATATTTGCGGATGAATTGTGATTGGCGGCTCTTCATACATAAAAGTTGTGTAATAATCACAACGGCTCTTGATTTATCCCTCTAAAATCTGCGACATATAACCTTATGACTGATGAAAATGATTTATTGCGTTACGATAAACTGGTTGAGACTGCTCTTAGGGGAGTGGTTCGCAGTGCTATTGAAGAGGTGATCGAGAATTATGATATTTCGGGCGGGATGCCGGGAGATCATCATTTCTATATTACGTTCCTGACTGATTACCCCGGAGTGAAGATTCCTGATTATCTGCGGGATCGCTATCCCGGTGAGATGACGATTGTTCTTCAATATCAGTTTTCCGATCTTATGCTTAAAGAGAATCACATGGAAGTGACGCTTTCTTTTAATAATGTTCCAGAGCGTCTGGTGATTCCGCTTAACGCAGTGAGCATTTTTGCTGATCCGTCTGTGAATTTTGCCTTGCAGTTCCAGCCTTTGGGCGATGCTATTGAAGATGAGGATCTATTGTTGCAGGAGATGCCTGACGATGATCCAGACGGGGATGGATCTGGCGGATCTGGTAAGGGTGAGAAAACCGGCGAAGTTGTTTCACTTGATAGTTTCAGGAAAAAATAGACAATTGTGTATTAGGGGTCGTTATGGATGAGCAGACTTATCGTGTTTTGCTCAAACGTGGCGTTTTTGTTGATAAAGCGCGCGGCGGGCGAGAAGTTCCCTATAAAATATATTACCCTGCCCAACATGATTTGAAGAAAATGCCGGTTGTGCTCTGGAGTCACGGTCTTGGCGGCAGTCGTGACGGTGCCTCTTTTATTTCACGCTTTTTGGCTGCGCGCGGTTATACGCTTGTTCATCTTACGCATAGGGGAACGGATAGTTCTTTGTGGGAGGGCAAGGGTGATCATCCATGGGATATTATCAGTAAAACGCATATATCAAGAGCGGTCACGCTTGCGCGCATGAAAGATATTCCCTTTGTTCTTGATTGTCTTGAATGCTGGGTTCTGGATGAACCGGAAATAGGGCAACATATGGATCTTAAGCGCATCGGTATGTCCGGTCATTCTTTTGGCGCTTTGACCACGCAGGTGATGGCGGGGATGAAATTTCCTGATGAGCGCCGGCGTTTGATGGATTTGCGTGATTCGCGTATATCGTGCGCTATTGCTTATAGTCCTGTGCCGATATCGCATCTGAGTGATGCGCCGTTTGAGGATATATATGGCTCGATTGCGGTTCCTATGCTTCATATGACGGGGACGGAAGATTACTCTCCCTTAACCAGGACGATTGATTATACGCATCGCTTGGTTGTTCGTGATTATGCCGGGCATCCAGAGCAATATCTGCATGTTCTGGAGGGCGGGGATCATATGATTTATAATGGTACGCGGGGCAAATTAGCGCGTAATCCGGCACGTCAGGCGCATGAATCACTGATTTTGCAGGCTGTTTTTGCTTTCTGGCAGGCTTACCTTAAAAACGATGAGCAGGCTCGAACGTGGCTCGAGCAAAATTGTTCGTGATTTGCCGTTGGTTTTTCTTGTTGTAATAGCGTAGAATCAGTAGATCATGAAATATGCGGTTGAAATTAATAAACTGAACAAGATTTATAAGAAATCCAAGCATAGCCCGGAGAAGCATGCGCTTGTGGATATAGATCTGGTTATTCCTAAAGGCTCAATTTTCGGGCTTTTGGGGCCAAACGGGGCTGGTAAGTCTACGATTATTAATATTATGGCCGGTTTGACAGTGAAAAGTAGCGGAGATGTACGTGTCTGGGGGCATGATATTCAATCTGATGCCCGTAGTGCCAAGGCCTGCATTGGTGTTGTTCCTCAGGAGCTGAATTTTGATCCTTTTTTTACGCCGTATCAGTCGTTGGAGCTGCAAGCTGGTATGTACGGTGTTCCCAAGAACGAGCGCCAATCGATGAAGATTTTGGAGATGGTGGGGCTGGCTGATAAGCGTGATGCTTATGTGCGCTCATTATCGGGAGGGATGAAACGGCGGTTGCTGGTGGCTAAGGCTATGGTTCATAGCCCGCATATTCTGGTTTTGGATGAGCCGACTGCCGGTGTTGATGTCGAGTTGCGCCGACAGTTGTGGCAAAACGTACGCGCTCTTAATTCTTATGGCGTGACTATTTTGCTAACCACCCATTATCTGGAAGAGGCTGAGGAGCTTTGTGACCGGATTGCGATTATAAATAATGGTCAGGTCGTGGCGTGTGAAGGAAAGCACACATTGCTTCGCCGCATCGATAGTAAGGAAATAATTTTCAGTCTGGATCGTGAGGTTGTAGATATACCTGATTCGCTTCAGTCTTATTGTGCTGTTTTGAAAGATCCAAGAACCCTGTCGCTGCGCTATCATCCCAAGGATAGTTCTGCAGGATATATTATATCCTTGGTTCAAGAAGCAGGATACGGCATTGTTGATATCACTACGAAGCAAAGCCATCTGGAAGATGTGTTCTTGCAGCTTGTGGGATCGTGACGGCTTGTTTTAGTCGGTTTGGTTTTCTTGCAGAAGCTTGGCTTTTTGCTCGGCGATTCTGGCTCTGTTGTAGCGTTTATATGCATCTTCCAGCTCATATCTCAAGGATTTTCCTTCTTCACCGCCATTGCCTTTCGCGTTTGTGTTGACAAGGTGTGAGAGTGTGGAGTGTTGGGCATTTAGAATCTCCAAGATCAGATGGTCTATCTCGTTTGTGTTTTCCAAAAAATCAAGCGTGGTTTTGCTGAGCTCTCCGATTAAGTCATATTTGAAAATATGTGAGTTTGCTTTGAGTTGCATTATAGGAAAGGTGATATTTTCTTTGATGCGCTGGGAATAGTTTTTGGTTTTGTTTGCTGCATCAATGGCTTCTTTAAAGTCCTTTAAGAATTTTTTGGCTGTCGGTGTGAAGTCTATTTTTGTTTCCTTCATGACTTTTTCCGAGCGCGTTACGTCTGCCGGATTAGCCTGTCCTTTGCCTGTTTTTTGTTGCAGATCTTTTTTGGCTTTGATTTTTTTGTCTGTGTCTACTTTGCGGCGGGGTTTGTCTTTGAAATTTTCATCTTCCCGGCGGCGGCGGTCAGGTCCGACAAATTTGGGTGTTATGATAAAGTCACGGGGATGGTTGACTACATGCGATATGCGTTTGCTCAGATCTTCAACCCGGAAAGGTTTACTCAGATATTCTGTTACACCCAGATTGCGTGATTTGCTTATGCGTGAAGGGGCGTTAAAGCCGCTTATCATTATGATTGGTGTTGTTCTGTTTGGAGAGTCTGAGGCTTTTCTGACTTTTTCTGTGAGTTCCAGACCATCCATTTCCGGCATGTGCCAGTCCGTGATAATAATGTCGGGCTTTTTTATTACATATTGTCTGTATGCGCTTTTTCCGTCAGGAGCTTTGTATACGGTGCCAACTCCCAGTGTTTTGATGATATCAACTAAAAGTTCCCGCATGGGTTCAAGGTCTTCTGCGATGAGGATGCTTAATTTTGAGAAGTTTTGAAACATTTTAGCGAGTCTTTATTTTGATCAGAACAAATAATTTAGATAATATAAGAAAATAAATATTTTAACTCAATAGTTTATCTCAAGTTATTTTCTTATTAAGGCCATTTTTTAATGGGCGTCTCTAAAAACCCCTGACATTTGTTTATAAATTTGCGATTCTGTCGATAGTATTATCAAGGAGGACAGAAGATGCGTGTACTTGGCCAACCGGGATTTTTTGATCTGGGTGATTGTTATGCGGAGTTGAGCCGCAATGGCGATCTGCTGGAGGCATTCCGTTATCGTCTGAACAAGGCGCTGAAGCGTGCGGGGAAACATTCCGCCGGGAGCCGTCCGCTGTTCGACTGCGTGCTGATGTTCAAGGTTCTGGTCTTGCAGTCTTTGTACAATCTTTCGGACGACCAAACGGAATACCAGATCAGGGGTCGTCTTTCGTTCCGGCGTTTTCTTGGCCTCGCGATGGATACGGGCGCGCGCTGGATGCGAAGACGATCTGGCTGTTTCGTGAACAGCTGGTCAAGGCCGGGGCCGAGGAAAGGCTGTTCGCCCTGTTTAATTACAGCGAGAATAGTTTGAGGCTCTTATCTGTATTAGTTTCGACTTGATCTGACACTCTCATTATTTGAGCTAGGGCGTGTTGACACTAATCATATCAATGATGAGAGCAAAGCTGATGAAGGCT
>JBKHBN010000037.1:0-18387 GCA_046542355.1 Alphaproteobacteria bacterium
TATTTCCTCAAAAGAGAGCATAACTGACGGCACAAAATTTTTTCCCAAGAGCATTTCTAAAATAGATAAGAAAAACGGCTTTGAGGGCAACGGCGTTTCATTTGTATATTCATTCATTGATAACCCGGCAGCCCCTAAAATTAAGATCCCTGTTGTTGGAGACAATTTTTTAAAACCTTTGAATGTACAAGTCTCTGCTGTTCCCATTCCCGGCACTTTACCTTTGTTTGGGATAGGTCTTGTTGGGCTGATGGGGCTAAAAAAACGGCGTAAAGAAGCGGCTGTGGGATAAAACGAAAAAACTTTTATTGATAACTCTTAAACATAATTTCGTGTTTTATTCAACGGCATAGAGAAGTTCTCTGGCGTCTTCGATTCCGTGATAATCAGCCCCTTCTACCAAAGCCTGCTTTAAGTATTTTTTTGCTTCGTCTTTGCGCCCGTCCATTTTTAAAAGAACAGAGCCGTAGTGATAACTGATTTGCGGATCAAGCGGAGCAGGGGAGAGGGATACGGCGCGGCTTAAAATATTATACGCTTGCGCAAAGCGCCCTTGCCTGAAATATACCCAACCCAAAGTATCCAGAAAAGCCGGACTATCAGAATTTACAAATCGCTCTGCGGCTATTCTCGCTTTTTCCATGGCATCTTTATCATCGCTTTTGTGATCTGCAATAAGCTGCGCCATGTTATTGGCAACGAGATCAACCTTGTTGCTTCTTTGATATAAAGCTTCGTATATCGCGATTGCCTCATCAATATTTCCTGATTGGGCGAGATAGTTGGCTTTATAAACAGGCGCGCCTATTTCATGGGGCAAGTTAGATCTGGCTTGATTCAAAACCTTGAGAGCTTCTTGGTTCCTACCTTTTTCCATCAAAATTTGAGCATACAGGATATATGGGGCTTGCGTTTGTGGTTGATTTGCAACGGCCTTTTTGAAATACGCTTCGGCAGCATTAATTTCATTTAAAGCGAGATGAATACCGCCCAAAGCCGCAGCGACTTGTGCATTATCTGTTTGCAATGAGCCTAGGAAATCTTGTGTTTTCTCAATATCCTGCGTCTTTTCCGATAGCGCTAGAAGAGCTGAAAGCGCATGCGCCGATAAAGCCGAATCCGGGTTTGCTGCAATGACATGCTGATAAAACCGTCTAGCGTCATTATATTCTTCCATTCCATCTTGTATTTGCCCCCTCAAAAACATCACCAAATGTTTTTGTTCTCCCAGCGCTTCTAATTTTTCAATAGCGTTGTGCGCTGCGCTCCACTGTTTTTGCTGAATGGCTACTCTCGCTTTATTCTCCCAGCCTATCATATAAGAAGGGTTGCTTTTTGTGACGATGTCCAGAAGGTCTTCGGCGCGTTGATTATCGCCGCGCAGGGCATAAAGCTGCGCAAGCCGCACATGGCCGGATAAATCATCAGGGTTATACCGTATGGCATCGGTTAGGGTATCAATGGCAAGATCCATATGTCCTTGTATTATAAATATTTCAGTGAGCATATGATAGGCTTTAACAGCTGTTTGATCTTCATTTATTATCCTACGCAAGTCGGAAACGGCACTTTGATAATTTGCTTTTTGAAACAATAGGTTGGATCTTATAAACAAGGCATCCTTGCTATTGACATCTTTTTTCAAAATACCGTTAACCAGATTTTCTACGCGCTGCACATCCCCCTTGCGTAATTGTATATAGGCAAGTAATGTGCTGGCATTGAGGCTAATTTGCTCGTCCGCGTTATTTTCTATGAGGCTATTTAAGGTCTGAACGGCCAAAGTATCCTTGTTGTGGCGGCTATATAAATCAGCCAGCCAAATGTACATAACTTTTTTTTGAGGTTGAGCGCTCATATATTTTTTTATTTCGTTTGCGGCTGCATCAAGTCCATAAAGCGTCTCAAGTAACTGCACCAAATCATGTTTGGCCTTAAGGTTATCAGGAAAAAAATTGATAATCTCGCGCAGTTCATCTTGTGCCTTGTCATTCTCACCCATATCAGAAAAGATCTGAACCAGATCAAACCGGTAACGCGGCTCATTTGGATAAAGTTCAAAGAGCTTGCGATATACATCAGCAACGTTCTCAATATCGTTCTGCTCTCCATAAACAGCCGCCTTTAAAAGATGCAGGGATACTTCAGCGGGTTTATGCTTCAACCCCTCATCCAGTACCACCAGTGCCTGTTGTGGTTTTCCCTTTGCGCTATGAATGCCGGCAAGCACAGAATAGGAAATAACGTTGTCAGGCTCTAATTCCTGCGCCTTCTTGACCTGAGCCATAGCACCATCAAAATCTTTCTTTCTCAAATATAAAGATCCTTTAATAGCGTGAGCAGTGGCATTATCAGGATCAATATCGAGCAAATGATCTACACGTTTTTCAACGTCATCATAGCGCTGCGCAACCATAAAATAATGAACCAGCTTTGAAACAACCGGAGCAAAATTCCTGTCTTGTTGTTCTGCAACCATAAAAGCCTTGAAGGCTTGCGTCATGTTACCTTGCGCTTCTTCCACAAGTCCAAGACTATAAATCACCTCAGGATCTGTTGGAGATATTCGCGCCGCGTTCTTATATTCCGGTTTTGCCCTTACATAATCTTCCTGCTCAAAGAGTTTATCCCCGCGGATCATATACTTCTCTTTGTTATCTTTTGTGTCGTTACATGCAGTCAGCGCCAGAACTAGACAAAGGACAGAAAAAAGTCTGAGGGGATAATGAAACATCAAAGCACAACTCCTGATGACAAATATTTTTTATTACAGGGCAAAAACTTGATGACCTTGGCAGGCTTTACCTTACCGATCACTTAAAATGCGTATGATGGTCATTGAGGGGTATAGTAAGACGTTTATTATTATAAGTCTACAAGCATATTATGGCTATATAGCCATGCTATTTTTCATGGTCTTACTCTTCTTTTTTGCTGCTTTTCAATGCTTTTTCTCTTAATTCCTGGCGCCGTTTAAGACCGGTCACGTTGTTAAAGGAGCTTAGAATATTGGAAAACTGATCTGTCCATGCCGTTACTCCTGTTCGTTCACGTGCAGGATCCCAGCCCATTTCCTCAAGTCTTCCGATATAAGATTGATCTTTGGCAAAAACAACAATATGTGCTTGATTTGTTTTGATGCCCGTATCCTCGACAACCTCTCCTTTCCCTAATTTTGCATAGGCAGGAAGACCGATCTTTTCGCCAATTTTTGATAAAACAGGCTCCAGATCCAGATACCGGTTGGAGACCTGTACCATCACAAAGCCATCAGACTTCAACTTCTTAATATATATCTTTATGGCTTCTGTTGTCATAAGATGAACTGGAATACTATCAGAACTGAACGTATCGACCAAGATCAAGTCATATAGGCTATCGGGCTGCTTCTCAACGGATAACCGCGCATCGCCCATAATTATATCGTAGGGACTCCCGCAATCAGACAGATAAGTGAAATATTTTGGATCTTCAGCAATCTTGACTACTTTTTGATCAATTTCGTAGTAATCGAAATGCCGCCCTTCCTTTGTGTAGCACGCTGTTACACCAATCCCTAGACCCAATATAGCAACCCGTTGTTCTCCCGGTCTGGAATCAATGATACTGAAAAGATCAGCGATCGGGCTTGTGCTTCCGTAATACGATATTTTCTTTAAAGCATGTTCTTTAGATAATGGCTGAGACCCGTGAAGGGTACTACCACTTTTGAACATGCGCTGATTATCTCTTTCAAGGACTTTTATAACACCGAAAAAGCTGCGATCCCGCAGTATAACGTCTTGTTGAGATCGCAACTGTGGAACCAAAAGAGGAGGGATCACGATCATCGTTAAAAACCATCTGCGATCAATAAAGAACGTTCCAATACTCAAGAAAACTAAAGCGGTAAATGTCTGGACTATGATACTGTCATAAATACAAATACCGATACCACCCAATACCATTGGTACTGCCAGCAGAGCTATATTGTTAAAATTAAAGTAATGTGCTGGAGCCTTCTTTATATCCTGAATCAAGGCTGAAAAAGCATATTGTGGTACATTGATATAGCGTGCGCCAACAGCCGCAATAAGCATCAGAGGGTATTCTATGGGGATAATGAAAAAATTAGGAACAATAATGGCATTGAAGAATCCGCCTAAAGCTCCTCCCAACGACATAAAGAAATAAAACTCTGTTAATCTGTTTGCTGCCGGTCTGGATTGTGCTAGGGATGTATGACACGCCAGAGCCAGAAGGAAGAACACGGTTAGATGTAAGAAAATTGCAAGAACAGGCAGAGTATTGATCTCTTTGAATGCGATCATTTGAAGACACAAAATAATAACAGCCATGCCACTGAAGGTCATAATCCGCTGCGAAGAGAACAGGGGCTTGCGGGCAAAAACCAGAACGAATGTGCCAATATAAAGCGCAAGAGGAAGAACCCATAGCAAGGGCACTGAGGCTACATCAGTTGTGATGTGGGTGGTTAATGCAAGCATTAAGGCTGAAGGGATAAATGCAAGGATAAGCCATTTTCTACGAAGTGCCCACGTAATATTATGGTCTTTATCACTGATCTCAAATTTATTGTTTTTTGCTTTAGAACTTTGTCCGTATTTCCACACCTGAACTGCACAAAAGCTTGTCAGGACAATAAGCGCAGCATAGCCATACATCCAGGCCAGACCCTGGGTATTTAATCTCATGAAAGGTTCTATCAAAACGGGATAAAGCAACAACCCGGCAACCGATCCCAGATTGCTGGCTCCATAGAGAAAGTAGGGGTCATTGGCGTCTTTATGAGGCGTGGCCGAGAACCATCTTTGTAGCATTGGCGCAGAACAGGAAATCACGAAAAACGGTCCACCAACAATAGCTGCCATCATAGCAATCTGCCAGAGGGTCGGATCTGTTCCGGCAGGCGGCTCCAGACCTTTTGGAATAATGGGAGGCAGGACAAAGAAGAAAGTAACCAGTAACACAATATGTAATACAGCCTGTACTCTGATATTCAGGAAATGCGACGTAGCATGCGCATAGGCATAACCGGCCAGCAAACTGACTTGAAAAAACAGCATTGAGGTGTTCCAGGTCTGGGGCGAGCCACCAAGGAGCGGAAGAACCATTTTTGAGAACATTGGCTGTATAGTAAAAAGCAGGGCTGCGCTGAGTAACAATGTCAGTGAAAAAACAGGAATATATAACTTCATTGTGATAATTGTCTCCGGTCAGTGTCAACACACTTTAAAAAAGATGATTTTCTACCTCGCAGCATATACGACAAGCGATCATGGTGCACCCCAAAAACAAAAACTATTCACCGGCACCGAGATACTTTCACGCGTTATGAAGCAAATATGTAACGATCTATTTTATCATTCCGAATGCTTTGATATCAGAAATTAATGCTGATATATGAGTACTTTAGAAATAAATGATATAAATGGCGACTTATACTTATATACGTAAAGACGCATACCCGCTTCCCAAGCATCCTCACAAGGCTTGCGGTATTGGTTTGCGCAGCGCGCATTACGAAGAAGTCCTAGAAGAAAAGCCTGATATTGGCTGGATAGAGGTTCATCCCGAAACTTATTTTGGCGGAGGAGAGCGCCGTCACTACCTTGCCAGAGCAAGAGAACTCTATCCGCTCAGCCTTCATGCTGTTGGCTTGTCCCTTGGCTCTGATCAGGCAGTCGATGAAAATCATATGCGCCAAATCAAAGAGCTTGTGAACATATACGAGCCGTTTCAGATCTCTGATCATGTTTCTTGGAGCGCGAGCGGGAACGCTCATCTTAATGATCTTCTGCCGCTGCCATATACACAGGAAACACTGCAAAGACTGTGTGACAATATAGAACGCGTTCAAGAGTATTTTGGCCGCGCCATATTGGTTGAAAATCCATCAACCTATATCTCTTTTAGTGCCGATGAAATGACTGAGTATGAGTTTATGAACCGGATTTCCCAGAAGACAGGATGTGGTATATTGCTTGATATTAATAATATATACGTGCAATCGGTCAATCACGGTATTGACCCCTACCATTATCTCGATAGCATAAAACAAAAACCGGTGAAGGAAATGCATCTTGCCGGACACACCGAATGTAAATTTGATGATGGAACCTTGTTGGTTGATACTCATGATCAACCCGTTAGTGATGCGGTCTGGGCATTATATAAACATGCTGTGAAACGATTTGGCTCCGTGCCGACATTAATTGAATGGGATGGAGATCTTCCGTCTTTATCTAAACTGATCGCTGATGCTGATCAGGCACAATATATCATTGATACACAGGAAAAGAGTAGGAGGGTTGCGTAATGCAGCTGCGTGACTTTCAGGAAAATTTCAAACAAACAATTTTAGAGCCATATTTTCTAAATTCAAATAACGAGGGCTTTGCTCGCGTGTTTCAGAAGAACCACGGTATTTCACTTGAGAACAGAATAAAAGTTTATCGCAGCAACATCATAAATAGCCTGACACAAACAACCATGAGCGCTCTACCCATGACAGAAAAACTGGTGGGGCGTGATTTTCTGGAACAGGCTGTGAGAGAATATGTATCACAGAATATGCCACAGCAGGGACATCTCACCTTGTACGGTATCACATTTCCGGATTTCATAAAAACATATGAGCCCGCGAGATCTTTGCCGCATTTACATGATGTTGCCAAGCTTGAATGGGTATGGAGGCGCGCTTATAACGCCAAAGATGATTTGCCTTTGGATGAGCAGGTACTGACAAAAATTGATACAAAGGATATGCCCAGGCTCCAATTCCTTTTCAGAGACTCATTTTCTCTTATTAAATCGGAATACCCGCTTGACAGAATTATTAATTTTTACCGGTATGAGGACAGCTTAGACATTCTTGATTTACATAAGCGTGAGTGCAATTTAATGATTTACAGGCCATCTCTGAAAGTAGAATCCCGGCGCCTTGATGATACAGAATACTTGTTTCTTAAATCTTTGCAAAAAGGCCATACAATATATGAAACCGCTGGAATTGTTTTGGAAAAAGACCCCTCGTTCCATTTGGCTGATTATTTACAAAAGCATTTCGATATGGGAACATTTGCAGGGTATGACATACGGGACGTCACAAAAAAGCAGCCAACCATGAATAATTGACTGCTTCTTTATGATCCATTACTCAACGATCAGGCCGATCTTACCTCCTGCAAGAAACTTGCAACAGCACCTTGCAGGTCTTCTGCCTGATGGGCCAGTTTATCGGTTTCCATTCTGAAACGTTCGGTTGCTGAAGAGCTATCATTTGCAGCGCTAAGAATATCTCTTACATCGTCTGAAACGCTTCTGGTTCTGCCAGCAGCTTCCTGGACATTCCTTGAGATTTCTTCAGTAGAGGCGTGTTGTTCCTCAATCGCAGCAGCAACATTGGATGTTTGCTCATCAACAATCCCGATTTGCTCTATGATTGCTTTCACAGAAGTAATCGTTCCCGAGGCACTGTTTTTGATGTGTTCAACCTTTTTAGAAATCTCTTCGGTCATTTTATGGGTCTGGCTGGCAAGTTCTTTGACTTCTCCAGCCACAACCGCAAAGCCTTTACCGGCATCACCAGCTCTGGCCGCCTCAATCGTAGCATTCAAAGCCAGTAAATTGGTCTGTTCGGCAACATCATTGATAGATTGAATAACCGCATCGATCTCCTCAACTGCCACTCTGAGCTGATCAAGGTTCTGTTGTGATTCGATAGCAGAAGACGAACATTTCTTTGAGGTTTGTGCAGTATATTCCACATTACCGGAAATTTCCTGAACAGAGGCGCTGAGTTCTTCCACTGCAGCAGCAACAGTTTGTACGTTCCCGGTTGCATCCTCGGAAGATTGCGCCACAGAATTACTTTTATCTGTTGTGCTGTTGACAATATCCGACAGATTATTGGTCATCTCCTGCATATTTTGTGAAGCTTGCACAACAGTAGAAATAATCTCTCCAACCTTGCTCTCAAAATTATCAGCCATATCCATCATGGCCTTTTTACGCTCGGCAGCCTGAAACTTTTCAGCTTCTTTTTGCTGTTCTTCCAATGCTATGCGCTCTTTCGCGTTATCACGGAACTGAACAAGCGCATGCGCCATCTTCGCGAGCTCATCACTGCCAGAGGCCTTGATATCAGTTTTCAAATCACCGGCAGCAATTTTTTCAGTTATATTACAAATATTCACAAGTCTTTTGACAATAACCGTGCGCACATAAAAAATATTAATAGCCAGAGCCGCAACCACAAGCGCAATGCTTAAGATAAGGACTGTTCTTTGTACGCGCTTGGATGTATTAAGAGCGATTGCGCCATCTTCTTGAGCCTCAGTCTTTACCATTGCAATCTCTTCATCAATTATTCGCCCCAAATCAGCCAGAATAAAGTTTAATTGTTTTGATAAATCTGCAGCCTGCTCTTGCGCTAAAAGATACTCTTCTCTGAGTTTAAAGAAACTCTCATTTCCTGCGCCATAAGCAATAAATTGCTTGCTTTCTTCGGTAATCTGGTTGGATTGAAGTGAAGGGAGAAGGCGGTTTATACTGCTGGATCTGGCGGTATAAAGTTCTTGCAGGGGAACAATATCCTCTTTGAAGCGTAAGCGCGAAGCCATGCCGTAATATCCTTCAAGCATATTGATCTCTGCAACAAACTTTAGTCCGTTTGCCAATAGATAAATATTTTCCTCCAGCTTTTGAGTAAATCTGGCAAGATCTGCAACCGTTAGATCGGTTCTCCCTTGAAGATCGCTCAAAGACATGACCAAATCAAACTCCGCATCATCATATAACGGAGCAGCCTTGATAATGATGCTCTCACGCAAGGCTTCGACTTCATCCGAGCGTTGAGACAAGGTTTGCAAAAGCGCTATACGTCTTTGTGCGTTGTTGCTCAATGTTGGAATAATATTCTCAATTTTCTTGAGATCCTGTTCTATATTACGCTTTGACTCACTGGATATATTCATATCATTTACAATATTGGAAATAAGAGAGAGCCTTTGGGAAGTATAAGCCCTGATTTCATCAACCTCTTCAGATGTTTTTGCAATAATCAATGATGTGGCCTTATTATTTAGAGCCGCACCTTCTTTTTCAAGAAGAGCCGCGCTTTCAATTTGCGGCAAGGTTGTCTCTACGAGGACTTCAGTAGTCTCAGAAATATTTGACACCATGCTTGATGTTATAATGGCCATTGCCAGAGCAATAAAAATCAATATAGCACTCGAAATATAAATCTTTTGTCCTATACCAAGATTAAGTAAATTCTTAAGGGGTTTCTCCATAATCATATATCCTAAATTTAAATTTTTAAAATTAAAGGAGAGGAGGGATTCTGCCCTTTACACCCCTTTATAACGCTGTACCTATCTTTTCAGATTACTAAGAGCAGAAAATGAACCACGCGAATTGATTGCTGTAAGGAACACATCATCCATTCCCTGATTATCGCCATCGCCATACTTCAAGGTTACGCCGCCAATATCAAATTCACCAACTCTCTTGAGCGTATCAATAAAGGATTCTCTGGTGATATCCCCTTGTACCTGTGAGAGAGCCATGGCCGTAAGCTTTCCCACCATATACCCTTCCAGAGACACAAATCCCGGCTCTGCGTCCGGATTAAGAGCTTTTAAGGCCTCCTGATAATCCGCCACCAAAGGTAAAGACTTATCGAAGGGGAAAGGAACAACCTGAGTAATAATTGCGCCTGCACCTTCAGACCCAAGATCCTGCGCCAGCGCCTTACTGCCTGTAAAAGATATACTCAAGATCGGAACATTTACACCGATCTTATGTGCTGTGCGGATAAACTCTGCCACCGGCTTGTATGCGCCAACAGTTACGATTGCATCGGGCTTGGCTCTTCTGATTGCAATCAGGGCGCTTTTTACGGCTGTTGTGTTCCGGGTATATGTCCCTTCGGCTGCAAGCTCCATATTTCTTTTATCAAGCGCAGCTTTGACACCGGAAAGACCTGCACGTCCAAAAGAATCATCCTGATACAGGATTGCGATTCTTTTAGCGCCCATATCCTCTGTTAGATGCTTAACCCATGTTTCTGCTTCCTGCGCATAAGTCCCGCGCACATTAACGACATAACGTTTATCGGGAGCGCGTAAAAATCCCGCGCCTGTGAAAGCACCCACCAAGGGAACTTTGGCTTCGGAAGCCATTGGCTCAATAGCTTTGGCCGTGGGCGTTCCCACAGAGCCAATTAGGGCAAACACCCTGTCCTCATTAATAAAAGATTTTGTATTATCAATGGCCTTGCCAGGCTCATACCCGTCATTTTTGTGTTTTAAAACGAGCTTGCGCCCTTTGACACCACCGGCATCATTCACTTCTTTAAAGGCAGCCAGAATTCCTTCTTTCATGCCCAGACCAAGAGCCGCTGCTGATCCTTCAAAGGCTGCGGTTTGACCAAAAATAATCTCGGAGGCGCTCACGCCGTCTTCAGCCAACGCAGACCCCGAAAAAGACAAAATTGCAACAGACACTGCGGCAAGGATTTTTTTTCTCATACTACTTCCCTTTGAGCTAATGAACATAAACTTTAGTGATAATCATTACGCAGAAAACGAGAAGAGCGTCTATCTATAAAATATTAGGTGTCAGCCCCAAATATTTTATAATTTTCTTATATTTCCCAAATACATCTCGCAATGAATACTAATATAATCCTTTAAACTGTGCAACTTTGTTTAAATTTTATCAACGAGTTTTATACAACAACTATAAGAAGAAAAATCCTATATTTGTTATTACTGTATTTATTAAATTATAATAAGGATTATTAGTACTTATTAATGCTTTAACTATAAAACATTGCCTTGATCAGACCCTGCAATCAAATTGACCATGCTTTATTTGTTATGTTAATATATTAGTCACAGACCTTTTGCTACATGCAATGGTAATACTGGGCGGGAGACATCAATATGTCTGGAGTATGGAATTATGTTGATCTGAATACTCACTGGAGTGCATTTGAACCTCCGGTAGCAGCGGGGCTTAGGCAAAGCTTTGAAGAAATGTGGCAAACGCGCGAAGGGCAGCAATGGATTAAGCAGGCTGCAAGCCTTGATGACGATGGAAGAATAGAAATTCGCCCCGGCCCTGATGATATTCCCCGCGCCAGATCTCCTGCAAGCTGGAGCAGTACAAACGGCGAAGTTACACGAACAAGCTCGCAGGCAATGATTTATATGCCCGATCAAGTAAGTGAGTACACAAACCGCGTATATCCAGATGAAAATGGTCGTGCCCGAGCCTCCTTTATACAACATGATGTTGTGCATGAAGTGATTCATTTGGCTAATATCGCTTATGAGCGGCGTGATCCAAACAAAATGGTTGATTCAAGCAGTGATTATGGATCTTTTCATCCTCATGAAGAAGCCAGAACGATTGATGCGCAAAGCTGGTATATGCAAAGATATTATGCCGCTTCTCCCGAAGATCATGATTATCGCGGCTCTTTGATCATAGATGATAAATTTAATTGGGATCCCAATCAGATTGTTAGCCCGAATTTCAATGCAAGTGGTTATCCGCCCGGCTTTCTTCTCTCATCTGTGCAAGAAGCCCCTGATCTTACTGGCGCTCTGGCTACATTTGAGGAATATAGAGGAAATGATGCGTCCTTGTTATCGGAAGCACAGCAAGCCGGCCTTCCTGTTACGCCAGATTTGATCGCAATGATGGACGCGCCAGACGCTATGGCGCATCCCTCTATGGATATTCGTTCACCGGGCATGGGTTAATAGAAAATATGCACGGCTAGAAACGCAAAGAAGAATCCTGTTACATAAATAACAATCGAACTTCCCAGCATAATCCAGCTTATGGCGTGCAGGCGGGCACAAGCTTTGGCCTTTACAGGGTCAGCAGGGCAGGGAGCCAGTCTTGCGCGCCACTGCATATATGTGGCCAGAAGCAGTAAAAGTCCTGCGATAGTAAAAATGACAGCCTTGTGCTCTGTGATCACTGTAAGCCATGGGGCGGATGCCACCAGACCAGCCAGCGTGGCTCCCATACCCAGTGTGACAAGAAATGCGGGAAGGGCGCAGCAAAGCAATGTTCCCAGACTCGTAAAGAGGCTTAATGTCGGGAGCGCGGCGCGCTGCCAGAGATTATTCTCCATCTTCGCTCTTCTCGGTTGGATCTTGGCTTTTTTCATGCTCGCGGATACCAACAACATGATAACCGGCATCTTGTATCATTGTGGTAATGGTTTCGTTATCAAGACTTTGGTCATCTTTGAAATTGATTGTTACAACTTTACTATCAAGATTGACGTCGATATTGTCTACAGCCTCTTCTTTGCCGAAGACTTTCTCAAGAGCGCGGGCGCAAAAATCACACACAAGACCATTCACATCGACATAAACACTGCCGCCAGTTGTTTGTGCGCTGGATATCTGTGGCATAGCGGTAAAGCCGAGGAGCGCTGCTAGAGCTAAAATGCGAATGTATTTCATAATATATAACCCTTTCTTGTTATTAATACCGAATAATCCAATTAAATAAGACATCGCCCTGATCACTCATTCCGGCCTCAATCAAATGGACATCTTTGAATAAGCGCACCATAGGTGTAACGCTGAATTTATCCTTACTTTCGGGTTTGTGCTCAACCTCCAGCATCAACCATGTGTGCAAATCTCCATAATCACCAATATAAGGCGCAATGCCAGCACGAGCTGATTGCATATAAAAGTCAGTTATATCACCAGCATAAGTATAGCGGTTTTCATAGGATATGAAGTAACGTCTATCTTCCCAGTCAGCAGCTATACCCGTAAATGCTGCGATATCGGACTCATTATCAAAAGCACCCTTATCACTATATGCGGTTCCAATCCCCGATTTGAGATAAAAATTAGCCTGTGAGTCCGGGTTATTCCAGCGCTTGAGCAGGTTATTCATTTGTACTGCATTTATGACAACTTCGGAATCGCGCCAATACTCCAGTTTGTAACCCAGAGAATATTTGGCTGTGGGTGAGTAATGCAGATGCAAAGAGTGCTTGTCTCCATTATTCATGATCATGGTTGTGACGCCACCGGGATAGGAAACCGGCCTGGCGTTGGCAAAGGGACTATAAAAACCAGCCACAAGAAGAGCCAGAGTAAACAACCGTGTAAATCTTGTATATATAAGTGAAAACATGGAAACCATTATTTTAAAAAACGTACTCTGAGCGGTAATTCTATTTTTATGGAACAAGAGTTACAGATATATAGAAAAAGAGGGGAGGGCTATGCCCTTCCCTCCAATTCCAGAACCTGCATTTCATAAAGTCTGCGATATGCCGAGTTCTCCCGGGTCACCAGCAAGCTATGCGTTCCTTGTTCTATAATTCGCCCTTTATCGAACACTAAAATACGATCAGAATCCCTGATGGTTGAAAGACGGTGCGCAATGGTAATTGTTGTGCGCCCTTCCATCAAATACGCCAGAGCCTTCTGGATATAATACTCAGAAACTGAATCCAGACTTGATGTTGCTTCATCAAGGATCAGAATTTTGGTATTTGTCAAAATGGCACGGGCAATAGCAACGCGCTGTCTCTCTCCGCCGGAGAGCTTGACGCCCCGTTCACCAACAAGCGTATCGTACCCCAGAGGCAATTGCTTAATAAAGTCATGCGCATAGGCTTGTTTTGCAGCTTCTACAATCTCGGCTTTTGTAGCACTGGGACAGCCATAAGCTATATTTGCGGCAATAGAGCGATGAAACAAAACAGGCTCTTGAGGCACCAATGCGATATTGTGCCTGAGTGATTGCTGTGTCACTTGTGCAATATTCTGGCCATCAATGCGAATTTCACCCTCATTCACATCATAAAGACGCTGAATGAGTTTAACGAAACTCGATTTTCCAGAGCCTGAAAAGCCAACAAGCGCGATTTTCTCACCGGGGTTAATGGTGATAGACAGATCGTGGAACAATGCATCGTTCATGCCGTTATAGGCAAAGGTTACATTATCAAATACAATTTTCCCATCAGTAACCGCGATTGCTTTGGCACCGGGCGCATCACGTAAAGCGTCATTACGCTTCCAAAAGGAAATGATATCCTCCATTTCGCTGATTGATCTTTGCAAATTAGAGATGTGCATACCAATATCGCGCAAATAGCCTCCGATCATAAAAAAGCTGGTCAGGCTTAAAGCAATATCACCGGGGCTGGCACGTCCATGCATCCAGAGCCATATTGTAATGGCGATACTGCCCGAGAGCATGACCATACGCAGCATACCACGAACAAGATTTCCCATCTCTCCGGTGATCCATGCTTTTTGTGAGCGCAGTTTCCACAATGTGGCTACACGATTAAATATCTGCTCTTCGCGTCTTTCCGCACCAAAGGATTTAACGGTAGGGTTGCCTGTAATAATATCAGCAAGCGTTGCTCCAACTTTTGTATCAGACTCAGCAGAGGCTTTAAAATGGGGAGCAAGAATCGCCAGAGACATCCAAACGCTTACCCAGATGTAAATCACAATCATCACAGCAGCAAACAAGCCAACAACAGGAAGCTCGATAAGCAGCATGATGGTCATGGCAATCATTATAATTGCAGCGGGGTATAATCCCATGAGCAGGGTATCGCCATAAACATCAAATGACCACATACCGCGCGTAATCTTGCGCACTGTGCCGCCGGCAAAGGTATTGGCATGCCAGTCAGCACTGAAACGCTGCACTTTACGCATAGCATCGGTCAGGATCTCGTAGAGTACGCGCACAGCAAACCACGCCCACAAAGAAATGGATGCCCATCTCAGCAAATTAAACCCGAAACCAAGCACAACGAATATACCCAAATAGATAAAGACCTGTTCAATTGCTTCGGGATCATCAGGGCTTGCGGCCACAAGCGCGTCAATGATGCGGCCTGTATATACGGGAATAAAAACATCAAGCAATGTTGCACACAACATACATACTACCAGCGCTATCCCGCTTTTGGGGCGCTTGCGCCAGTAATGCCAGGTAAAATTCCAGACGTCTTTATATTTAACTTTTTCAAACATTTTCTTCTCTCCAAAATAAAAAGCAATCGAACCGATTTCGAGTCCGGATCAAAAGGCCTATGGGAAGAAAATAATTGAAAAACTTCAGTTTAGGAGATGACCCGGTCTATGTCTACCGGGTCTAAGGTCCACATCAGCGATGGCTATAACCCGGAAATGATGCACCGATTGGCGCGGACACAACTGTGGTGTCTGGACGATTCATAAATCCTGTGAATTTAAAGATGTAATTATGCATCGATCATTTCCAAATTAAAATAACGCTTAAAAGACGTCAGAGGAGGGTAACATCTATTTTAAAAGAAACGCAAGATTTTTTATTCAAGAGAGGAAAAATTTTGAGATGACACAGAAATATTGACTTATACGTCATATCTGTTTACTGATCCTTTTCTATGGAAAGATACCAAAACGGTGAGCATATTCTTTGTATCAATTGCCCGGACAAACCAGGCATAGTGGCAGCGGTTGCGGAGACTCTGCGCGATCAGGGCTGCAACATAGAAGAATCATCCCAGTTTTATGATCGCTTCTCTGGAAATTTTTTCATGCGCGTATTGATTAGACCGTATTATCCCGGATCAAGCATCGAAAAGTTTAAAAAGGCCTTTTCTTCCAAGGCCGAATTTTTTGATATGAGCTGGAAGCTTCATGACAGCACGAAGAAAGTAAATACGATTTTGATGGTATCAAAGGAGGATCATTGCCTGAATGATATCCTTTATCGCTGGCAGACTGAACATTTGCCGATCAATATAACAGCCGTTGTGTCTAATCATGAGACATGCCGGAAAGTGGTCGAGGATAAGGGCATAAAGTTTGTTCATTTGCCTGTAGAACGTGAAAACAAACCGGAGCAAGAAGCAAAGCTACAGGAAATTATAGAAGAAACACAAAGTGAACTGATTGTCCTGGCTCGTTATATGCAAATTTTGTCCAAGGATTTATGCGCGCGTTATAATGGCCGAATCATTAATATTCACCATTCCTTTCTGCCTGGCTTTAAAGGCGCAAAACCCTATCATCAGGCTTATGAGCGCGGCGTGAAAATTATTGGCGCAACGGCTCATTTTGCAACGGCTGATCTTGATGAAGGCCCTATTATAGAGCAGGAAACTGTGCGCATAGACCACACAAAAACTCCCCAGAAATTGCAGATTATGGGTAAAGATATAGAATCGAATGTTCTGGCGCGCGCTATTTTGAATTACACTGAGCGGCGGATTTTTTTGCATGGTATGCGCACAATTATTTTATAGTCTATAAATTTGCTGTTTTCATTTTCAGCAAAGGATTTGTTTTTTCCCCGAAGAGTCGTTATCGTCGTGTCCCTAGGACATTAACAGCCGCATGCAGGAGCCGCGCTATGGACAATAATAACCGTGAGTATTACGGACAGTTTGGAGGAAAATTTATTCCCGAGATATTGTGGAATAATTTTGATGAACTGATTGCGTCGTATGATGCAGCAAGAAATGATCTGTCCTTTTGGCGTGAGTATAAGGCGCTGATGAGCTCATATTCGTGCCGGCCAACACCCCTGACCTATGCCGAAAATTTGTCCAAAGAGTTAGGCGGTGCGCAAATCTATATCAAGCGTGAAGATTTAAACCATACCGGCGCACATAAACTCAATAACGTGATCGGGCAGGGGCTCTTGACCAAACGCATGGGCAAAAAGCGCGTAATTGCAGAAACCGGAGCGGGGCAACATGGTGTGGCAACGGCGACTATGGCCGCTAAATTTGGTTTTGAGTGTGAAATCTATATGGGAGAGACCGATGTAAAGCGTCAGCGTCCCAATGTATTTTGGATGGAAAAGCTGGGAGCAAAGATCAATGTTGTTCAAGATGGGACAAAAACCCTGAAAGATGCCATAAATGCAGCATTTCGAGACTGGATCTACAGCATGGATACAACGCATTATGTTCTTGGCACGGCGTGTGGCCCTTACCCCTTTCCTGAAATGGTGCAGTGGTTTCAATCCATCGTTGGAGAGGAATCAAAGCAACAAATAATATCTACAACTGGCAAATTGCCTGACCGTGTTTATGCCTGCGTAGGCGGCGGTTCGAATGCACTTGGAATATTCTCCGGATTTTTGGATGAGGCCAGTGTTGAGCTAATTGGCGTTGAAGCCGGAGGCAAGGGTATTAAAAGCGGAAAACATGCCGCGCGTCTGGTTCCAAACACGGGAACAATCGGCATCGCTCAGGGCATGAAAACAATGTTTCTGCAAGATGATGAAGGGCAGATGCTGGAGACACACTCGGTTTCTGCCGGTCTGGATTACATAGGTGTTTCCCCCATATTGGCCGACCTGAATGAAAAGAAGCGTGTGCGCTCTGAGGCTGCAACGGATG
Organism: Alphaproteobacteria bacterium; assembly: GCA_046542355.1. Taxonomy (GTDB): domain Bacteria; phylum Pseudomonadota; class Alphaproteobacteria; order Micavibrionales; family Micavibrionaceae; genus UBA1672. Next base: position 17,420 of record JBKHBN010000037.1, read on the forward strand.
ATGAAGTCACACGAGTTATGCGCAAAGTGATTCGGACAGAAGGAATCATCCCGGCGCTTGAGTCGGCACACGCATTTGCGCAAGCTGTAAAAGAAGCACCAAGCATGCATAAAGATCAGAATATCATCATCAACCAATCAGGGCGGGGCGATAAGGATATCTTTATTATTGCCGATGCTCTGGGAGATGAAGCCTGGGAAGATTTCATTATAGAAAAGGCGGAGGCGTACCGTGCTAGAAGATAATATACGAGATTTGAAAAAAGAGCGCGATATACTCTTAATGCCGCATCTGGTGCTTGGCTATCCCTCTTTTGACGAAAATGAAAAACTCATTGATGCCATGGTAGAGGCGGGCGCGGAGATTATAGAGATGCAAATCCCGTTTTCTGAGCCGATGGCCGATGGCCCTGTTATTTTAAAAGCCAACGACAGAGCCTTGAAAAATGGGGCAAATACAACAAAGTCTCTCGATTTTGCTCACAGGATCTGTAAAAAACACGCCAAGACACTTTTTGTCTTCATGACCTATTACAATGTCTTGTTTAAATATGGGACGGATCGTTTTCTTGAAAAAACCTCAGCAGCAGGTGTTTCAGGAATTATTATCCCTGATTTACCGTGTGAGGAGGCCAATGAATATTTAACAGGCTGTGAGAAATTCGGTTTGTCTCCGGTTCTGGTATTTACGCCCACCCATACCCAGAAACGTCTTCAGGAGATAAGTCAGTACTGCAAAGGGATGGCGTATTGTGTCGGGCGCAAAGGGGTCACTGGGATCAAAACACAAATAGATGCTACGCTAGACAGTTACATAGACAAATATAAGAAGGCAACAAATTTGCCTTTGGCCTTGGGTTTTGGAATTCAGGATAAAGAAGATATTCAAGCCATTAAAGGAAAAGTTGATATCGCCGTAATAGGAACGAAGATATTGACAATCCACCAAGAACAGGGGATCAGCGCTGT
>JBKHBN010000038.1:0-17716 GCA_046542355.1 Alphaproteobacteria bacterium
CTGTAAATTAGTGTACTTCCACTCTTCCTGAGAAGGTGTTGGCAAATAATCTCGATCCAAGACACGAAAAGTCATAATTTATGCGACCTCCGATTGTTCTGTAGTCTGCAGGAAATCAGCATAACCTGTTTTCTCCAGCTCAAGCGCCAACTCAGGCCCGCCGGTTCTGGCAATCTTCCCATGCGCCAGCACATGCACAACATCAGGTTTGATATAGTCGAGCAAGCGCTGATAATGCGTAATAACCAGAAACGAGCGCCCCGAAGAACGCAACTTGTTAACGCCCTCAGCCACAATTTTCATCGCATCAATATCAAGTCCGCTATCGGTTTCATCAAGAATACAAAATTTTGGCTCTAAAATAGCCATTTGCAGTATCTCACTGCGTTTTTTCTCTCCACCGGAAAATCCAACATGAACAGCGCGGCGCAGCATTTCATCCGAGATACCAAGCTCCTTGCTCTTTCTCTTAATAATCTTGAGCATCTCAAGCGCATCAAGCTCATCTTCCCCGCGCTGCTTACGCACTGCATTAAGCGCCGTTTTCAAAAAAACATTCATATTCACACCCGGAATTTCAACCGGATATTGAAACGCAAGAAACACACCTGCTGCCGCGCGCTCTTCCGGCTCCATCTCCAGTAAATCCTCACCATCAAAAGTCACAGCGCCTTCTGTGACCTCATATTCCTCACGCCCCGAAAGCACATAAGACAGCGTCGATTTCCCTGAACCATTCGGCCCCATAATCGCATGAACCTCTCCGGGCTTAATTTCAAGGTCAATGCCTTTTAAGATCTCTTTGCATTCTGCTTCATCTGTATTTATGCACACATGCAAATTTTCAATTTTTATCATGGCTTTAACATCTCCAATTCATCTGCTGGCATTTTATCAACGATATAATCCGGCAAGGGTTTTTCCTGCCCCACACCACCGGTAGCAACAAGATCATCCGGCTGAGGCGCACGCTCTTGCAAATATCCATTAGCACCGAGATAAGCAAACCCGGCACTAAACAAAATAAGAGCAGTCATAGCGCACATAAGCACATAATGCATAAGCCTCTCTTGCTTGAACGTCATACCTCCGACCTCGTCTCGCGCGTTTCATAAATCGCAATCGCCGGTTCTTCCCACGGATGAGCCGGAACCAGAACCCGATCAATCAAATGCTCCAAGTTTTTATCATTGCGCAAAATAGAAAACTCGAGCCGAACCTCTTCCACGCGTTCGCGCTTACCAATTTCGCCTTGCGTCGGATCAGCACCTTCTACCGGTGTAAACTGCCCCGTTCCGGCAGAAGAAAACCAAAGCACATCTTTATAATGTCCATACGAAAGCAAATCGCTCTCACACAAAGCATCAACCACTGCATCAATGTGGCTTAAAGGAACAAAGGTAACAATTCTATAACACTCGAGGATTTGCATTACCCGACACTCCCCTCCAGACTAATTGCAACAAGGCTTTGCGCCTCCATAGCAAATTCCATCGGCAAATGTTGAAGAACCTCACGTGCAAAACCATTAACAATCAGAGCAATAGCCTCTTCCTCACTCATCCCGCGCTGCATACAGTAAAATAACTGATCCTCGGAGATTTTCGACGTTGTCGCTTCATGCCCCAATGTCGCGGTATTATTGCGGCTTACGATATAAGGAACCGTATGTGCCCCGCACTGATCCCCGATCAGCAAACTGTCACATACCGTAAAATTCCTGGCATTTTCCGCGCCTGGCAAAATCTTGACAATCCCGCGATAAGTATTATCCGATCGACCGGCACTAATCCCCTTGGAGATAATCCGGCTCCTTGTGTTCTTGCCAATATGGATCATCTTGGTTCCCGTATCAGCCTGCTGGCGGCCATTGGTAATTGCTACAGAATAAAACTCTCCTTGCGAGCCATCCCCTTTCAAAATACAAGAGGGATACTTCCACGTAATAGCCGAGCCTGTCTCAACCTGTGTCCATGAAATCTTGGAATTGCGTCCGGCACACAAACCACGCTTGGTCACAAAATTATAAATCCCGCCTGCGCCGGTTTCAAAATCGCCCGGATACCAGTTTTGCACCGTTGAATATTTAATCTCCGCATCCTCATGTGCAATCAGCTCAACAATAGCCGCATGCAACTGTCGTGAATCATGTATAGGAGCCGTGCACCCTTCCAGATAAGAGACATAAGACCCCTTTTCTGCAATTATCAAAGTACGCTCAAATTGCCCGGTATTCATCTCGTTAATACGAAAATAAGTTGAAAGTTCCATCGGACAACGCACCCCTTCAGGCACATAAACAAAGCTCCCATCCGTAAACACAGCGCTATTCAAACACGCATGCTTGTTATCCGAATACGGAACAACACTGCCCATATATTTCTTGATAAGATCAGGATAATCACGAATAGCCTCACTGATAGAACAAAAAATAACACCGTGTTTTTTCAGCTCTTCCTTAAAAGTCGTCGCCACCGACACCGAGTCAAAAACCGCATCAACTGCAACACTCCGGTTCTTAACCCCGGCTAAAATCTCCTGCTCTTTTAAGGGAATACCAAGCTTCTGATATGTCTCAAGCAACTTGGGATCTACATCATCAATCGTCTCCGGCGCATTTTCCATTGACTTGGGCGCCGCATAATAATATGCATCCTGATAATCAATTGGTGGAAAATCAACCTTCGCCCACTGCGGCTCAGGCATTTCAAGCCAGTGACGATAAGCCTTAAGGCGCTTTTCCAGCATCCATTCCGGTTCATTCTTCTTGGCTGATATAAAACGGATAATATCTTCACTTAATCCTTTGGGAGCCTTTTCGGTCTCGATTTCCGTTCGAAACCCCGCTTCATAAGCCCGAGAAAGTTCTTCCACCTGCGCGATGGTTTCTTCTGTTGCACCCATTATTGCCTCTTTTAATCGTTCTGACCGCTCTCATAAACGCTCTTATCAGAAACTGTTATAATCGCAAATTCACTGTCATCACCCTGCTCATGGCGCACAGTTTTATCAACATATTTCAAATCATCCTTATGAATAATGTCATACAAAGACACAGAGGTTAACGCATCAGTAATAGCATCATTCACACCAGACCAGCGCCCGCGCATACTACATACATCGATCCCGCAACGAGGATTTTTACCGCTGGCACATTGAGTAATGGAAACAGGGCCATCAATCACCGTAATAATATCTTCCAGCGTAATTTCTTTAGGGTTTCTAATAAGTTCATACCCGCCATTTATGCCGCGCGTAGACTTAATAAGCCCGCCTTTTGATAACATTTTAAGAACTTTGGATACGGTTGGTTCAGGAACATTACTCAGATCTGATAAACGCGCTGCACTCACAAGGCTTTCATCATCAGTTACCAGAGTAGCCATTATAACGACCGCATAATCCGCAAGCTTCGATACCCTAATCATCGTCAAGACATCCTTTATAATTGCTAAATTAAATAATACTGTACAAATAAAGTACAGTATTGTCACCTTAGCTCGAACTTTTCAAGCAAAAACTTACAAGAATCACCTGCTACGATTTACTCCCACAACAAACAATTAAAAGGCGGAGCGCAGGGTATAACATCATTTGGTTGCTGAAAAGACGATATCTTTATTTTTATCCACAGCATCATTCAAATGCCAGGCATTACGCGCCAGAAACACAGGATCATCATCATGATCCCGCGCAATAGATGCCTGATTCCTATCAATAAATTTGGATAAAACAGCAGGATTATCACTAGAAATCCAGCGCGCGGTATAAAGGCTGGTCTGTTCAAATTTTACGGGAATCAGGTACTCCGTGCGTATGCGGTCACGCAAAACATCAAACTGAAGCGGCCCGACAACGCCAACTATCCAGTCTGGATCAGAATAAGGCTTGAATATTCGCGCAGCGCCTTCTTCAGCCAGTTGTTCCAACGCCTTACCCAGATGCTTGGCCTTCAAAGGGTCCTCCGCGCGCGCGCGCTGAATATATTCAGGGGCGAAACTGGGAATACCGGTAAAAACAAGCTCTTCTCCTTCTGTAAGAGAATCACCTATACGCAACCCCCCATAATTTGGCAAACCGATAATATCACCGGGAAAAGCTTCTTCTGCCACCTCTCGATCCCGCGCCAGAAAAAGCTGTGGAGAATGAATGGTCAGCATCTTGCCAGAGCGCACATGCTTAAGCTTCATTCCTTTATGAAACTTCCCCGAACATATCCGCGTAAATGCAATCCGGTCACGATGCTTGGGATCCATATTCGCCTGTATCTTAAATACAAAAGCGCTCACCTTCTTTTCATCAGGTAAAATATCACGGCTCTTCGTGCTTTGCCTGCGTGGACACGGTGCAAAACGCCCCAATCCGCCAAGTAACTCCCGCACCCCAAAATTATTGACCGCACTACCAAAGAAAACAGGCGTCATCCCGCCTTTTAAATAGGCCTCAACATCAAACGCAGGAAACACACCGCGAATCATTTCAACATCTTCACGCAACTTTGTAGCTTGTTCCAATGGCAATAATTCATCTATCTTGGGATCATCAAGCCCCGAGCACTCTACAGCCTCGCGCAGAGCCTCCCCTTTACTGCGCTCAAACAACACAAGCTTGTCATCCAGCAAATTATAGCACCCTTTGAAATCCCGCCCCATACCAATAGGCCAGCTCGCAGGCACAACCTCTAAAGCAAGCTTTTGCTCAATCTCATCAAGCAGATCAAAGGGATCTTGCCCATCGCGATCCATTTTATTAACAAAAGTAATAATCGGAATATCGCGCAAACGACAAACCTCAAACAGCTTATACGTCTGAGCCTCAATCCCTTTGGCGCAATCCAGAACCATCACAGCACTATCAACGGCTGTCAAAGTGCGATAAGTGTCCTCGGAAAAATCTTCATGCCCCGGCGTATCAAGAAGATTGTAAGTAATCCCCCCATTTTCAAATGTCATCACAGAGGAAGCAACGGATATCCCGCGCTCTTGCTCGACCTTCATCCAGTCAGAGCGAGCGCGGCGGCGCTCCCCCTTGGCCTTGACCATTCCAGCCAACTGTATTGCTCCACCAAAGAGCAATAGTTTCTCAGTCAAGGTGGTCTTGCCGGCATCCGGGTGAGATATAATACCAAAGGTACGCCGGTTTTCGATAATAGACTTTAAATCAGACACAATAATAACAACTATTCGCGCGATAAATTACATCGAGCTTTTTACGGTTTCACTTGCTTTTTGAAGATCCTTGCCCATGCCCTCTACGGTAGAGCATCCCGCCAGAGAAAGACTTACCAAAGCAAAACACACAAACAGCACACTTTTCTTAATCATTCATACAATTCCTTATAATTTCTAAATCACATCGCCCTCAAAAGGGTTGTTCATCTCCCTATCCTCAATCTCAATAACCCAAAGATCAGGATCCCGCGAGATCGCCCGCCGAATATACTGATCTGCCTGCACTTCTTCAACAAGTTCTTTACCCGAAGCATTCATCCAGCCCAGATTTCCTTCAAAATCACGCTGCTGCACCAACAACCGGCACTGCCCACTCAGCCCGTTTAACTTAAGAAGTATAGTCCCCGAGTTTTGCTCCCCGCGCTGGTGGATATAATAAAACACACCCCGATCATTCAAAGGCATTAGCTGCGCATCAATCCAGACATGCACTGGCAAGCGCCCTTCACTCTCAGCCAACACCATTAACACCCCTGCAAAACAAAATCACTTACTTAACTTCCTGCCATAAAGCTCAAAACGATGATCAACCAGCTCATAGCCATAGTCCTTTACTATCTTTTGCATCAGACTATCCAGCGTATCATTTTGAAATTCGATGACATCTCCGCTTTCCAAATCGACCAGATGATAATGATCATCATGATTAATTTCATAACGCGAAAAGCCGCTCTGAAATTCATGCCTCACAACAAGACCAAGCTCATTCAACAAAGCCAGCGTTCTATACACCGTAGCAATACTTACAGACTTATCAAACTTTATTGCGCGCTGGTACACATCTTCAACCGCAGGATGATCCTCGGAGTCCCGCAAAACCTGCAAAATTGCACGGCGCTGCCCGGTCATCTTCAACCCTGCCTCAATACAGCGCTCCTCCAAAGTTTTTACCACACAAACCCTCCTGGAAATAAATTGAGCATACATAGCAAATCAGCCATAGAATACCCGCAGCAGTGTAAGAGACATCTCCCCACACAACAAGAAAAAAGAAATAACAAGACTGTTTAATTGACACCAGTCTGGAGACACCGCACTTTAGGTAGGCGGATAGTAACCGATGTTCCAACACCCAGCTCAGACTCTAAACCAAGTGTTCCGCCATGCAGCTCAATCATGGTCTTGGCTAAAGGCAACCCAAGACCAGTTCCCTGCCTGTGCACATCACGCATATCCGGATTATCATCAACCTGCCCAAACGGCTCCAAAGCGTGATCCAGCTTATCTTCCGCGATACCGACCCCCTCATCTTCAATAGCAATCACAAGCCCTCCGGAAACAGGATCAACTGCCGCACTGACAATGATTTGCCCCCCATCAGGAGAATATTTAACCGCATTGGTAATAATATTAAGCAAACTCTGGCGTACAAGACGATAATCAGCATAAATAAAGGGTAAGTCAGGACTAACGCGCTGAACAATTTCAACATTGCTTGCAAAAACACGTGATGCCGTCATACGGCATACAGAAACAATCATCTCTTCTATACTAAACGCTTCCTCAGCAAGCTCCAAACGACCCGCCTCGATCTTTGACATATCAAGCACCTCGTTTATAATGCTAAGCAAATGCTCGGCGCTCATATGAATATCCCCAATATATTCCCGATATTTTTCATTTTCAATAAACCCGAAAGTTCCCTTCATCATTAATTCCGAAAAACCAATGATGGCATTGAGCGGTGTTCTGAGTTCATGACTCATATTAGCAAGAAAATTAGACTTTGCGTGATTGGCGGCATCAGCTTGTTCTTTGGCAATTCTAAGTGTCTCCTCCATCTTCTTGCGCAAGGTAATATCCATAAAAGTAGTCACAAGATACTTACGGTTCTGGCTAAGAGTCAAAGTTGCAGAGGTAAATAAAACATTGGCAACGCCGCGATCATGACGTAACAACTTGACCTCACCGCTAGAACGCACCCCGACACTTAAAAATTTTTTATGATTAATGCGTGTCTTTTCCCGCTCATCCTCAGCCACCAGATCAACAAACGGATGCGAAACCACAGAATCCCTTGACCAGCCATAAGTCCGCAAGAAACTGTCATTGACACGCACAACGATACCACGCTCATCAGTCACAACAATACCGACTTCACTAACCTCAAAAATAGAAGCTAGAAACATCAACGCATCATCGCGCTCTCGTTGCAAAGCGGACCCATCTTTAACCTCTATCTGGCCAACCACATCAAGAAAAGAAACTGCGCCGGTTTGCCGATCCAAAACCGGACTGACCCAGAATTTGTGCACGCGCATACCCTGCCGATCCATAAGAGGCAAAATCTGAACACTGACGACCTGCTTTCTCGTGATAGAAACCAGAAAGGATTGCTCAAGATGCAAAGCACTTTCACTGCTTACCAGTTTAAAAAAATTATGACCGACAATTGCATCACGCTCCTGCTGGAAATAAACGCTTGCATTCTTATTGCACTCAACAATAACACCCGGACGGCCATCAGACACGCTAACAATGAGGCGCGGCTCAGGCATAATATTAAAAAGCTCTTTATGATCCGGAGTTTTAATGTCAATCACAAGCCGCTACCCTTAAATAAGCACACCACCACCCAAGAAAACACCACCATTAAAACATTACTATAATCATGACGTCTTTTGTGCAAAGCGCTCTACTTCACTTAATTCCCGATATCTAAGAACTGTATCAGAATCATCGAACTCTGCTTTATCCAAATCTTCTTTCAAACGTACGATAAGCTCATCAACATCTGCGCCAACCACTGGCTCAGCAATACAGGAGGAAATGCTCAAAGGTTTCTCTCCTTCATCAGGAAAAGTAATAAGTACCTTCTGGTACTCAAGTTCTTTTTGCAATCTCTCCAAAGCAGAAATACCGCCATTAATATCAGATTGCTTCAAACACAAAGCAAAAACACCATTACCTGCATAATAGGCATCATCAAAAGACCGAACACTCAACTTAATAAGACTGGACAGTAACTTTACATAGCCATCAAAATCTTTTCTTTCAAGCGTCTCACGCATGTTCTCAAAATGATCAATACGAACCATAGCCAGACAAAAGCTCCTTCCCTGACGAGCTAGACGCTCCATTTCTCTGGATATATCTTGCCGCATCATCGCCTTATGACGAAGACCGGTAAATGGATCAAATCCGCTATCTTCTAAAAAGAAATCCTTCTCCAGACGGGAAACATATATTACGAACTCTTCAAATAAAGTCGTCAACTCTTTAAACTGGTCATATTTTGGCCTAGAACCCATATCCTGAGTTAATCCATACACAATATCCGCTTGATTCAATAAATCACTATGCAGAGCATTAAGACGCTCAACCACATCCAGATGCAAATCTTCGCTACAGCTAACCGAAGCTACCCAATGTACAAAAGAATCGGGTGTGGCCAGCATAGGCTGCTTTGTAAAAATATCTGGATAGAACAAGCGCTCCAGCAAAGCATGAAACCACTCTTCATACTCCTTCAAAACCGGTTGCAACCCTTTCCAGTTATGTACTCCAGTTTCATATTCCAGCGGTGTCATTTTTTAACCCTGTATTGCTCAACAATAAAACAGTAAACTCTAAAGATACGATATATCCAAAACCTCAGCCCAGACATACTACACAATAAAAGTTAATCTTAATTAAAAATATCGTGTCAAAAAACAGAAAAACCACAAACCCAAAAAGGAAGCATTACATCCCACTTACATGAAATAGCTTTATCAAAACATCTCAATTTATGAAAGACCCAGCCACTCTTTTTCAAGAAAATCCAGTGTATCACTAGCAATAGCCTCGCGTACCTCCCTCATCAACAGATTAATAGTCGCAACATTATGCTGCGCTAATATTTGCGAGGCGAGCAATTCATTCGATTTAAGCAAATGATGGATATAGGCTTTGGAAAAATCACGTGATGCGGGAATATCCAGCCGCTCATCCAAAGGCGTTTCATCCTGACGATAACGCGCATTTTTTAAGTTAATCGTTTCTTTGGCGCACCCTTTAATAAACGCAGCGCCATGACGCGCCAGCCGCGTAGGAATAACGCAATCAAACGTATCAATACCAAGACGCACAAAAGTAAACACATCTCGAATGCGCCCAATCCCTAGAAAATGCACAGGACGATAAGGGTGAATATAGGGCGCTGAAGATGCTACAACATCATACATCTCTTCATCGCTCCCACCCAGACACCCGCCAATCGCGGTTCCAAAAAAGGGACGGTCTTTTGTATACTCCGCAGAAAAACAGCGCAAATCGGGATAAACCCCGCCTTGCACAATCCCGTAAAGCGCTTGCCGCCCGTCATCACCCGCATTAAATTCAGTAATACAACGATCCCCCCACCGAATAGACATCTCCATAGAACGCGCTGTGTAATCCTTATCAACATGATACGGCGTACACTCATCAAACTGCATCAATAAATCCGCACCGAGTTTACGCTGTATTTCCATAGCCGACTCAGGCGTAAGCACAATCTTCTTACCATCAATATAGGATTTAAACGCGCACCCCTCCTCAGTAATAGACAGCAGGCTCTTATTATCATACCCCTTATTGTTCTTACCCTTGATTTCATTAGCCATAGTGCCCTCACCAAGAGAAAACACCTGAAACCCGCCGCTATCAGTTAACATCGGCCCGCCCCAATTCATGAATTTGTGCAAGCCCCCCATTTTTTCAATAAGATCAGCCCCCGGCTGAAGCATAAGATGATAGGTATTGGAGAGAATGATATCGGTTTGCGCCTCGACAAGGTGCGCTGGAGATAAATTTTTTACACTCGCCTTGGTACCGCAGAAAATATAATTGGGTGTTTCGATTGTACCATGCGGCGTTTTCAAACGCCCCAATCTTGCGCGGCTACGACGATCACGCTTGGTAATCTCAAAAGAAAAATTACAATAGTCCGGCATCACATATCCTAGATAGTGTTGTCACGTGTTATGTCTATTCTGCGCGAGCAAGTTTTTAGGAGATAAGCCTGAAAACCGCGCAGGGACTAGCCGTAGCTAATAGCAAGCGGTTTGAGTGTATAGCTGATATAACCAGACAAAAATTTAGGCAGCCTGATCTGTAGTAGCTGCCTCAATCTGAGCTTTTACCGAACGAAGAGCCGGATCAAGTTTCGTCACCGCGGTATTCAATAAATAGGAATCAAAACCGCCTTTATGCTCAACGGTGCGAAGTCCCGCGGTACTGGCTCTAACCTTTACCCAGCGTCCCAAAGTCTCACTGTAAAGACAGGTGTCTTGCACATTAGGAAGAAAACGACGATTCGTTTTATTTTGTGCGTGAGATACATTGTGCCCGCATTGAGCACCTTTTCCAGTAATCATACAACGACGGCTCATACCCTTATATCCTCTGATTTTCAATACATTGTCTTAAGACTGATGCGGCAAAATAGTCGAACAACAACAAAAGAGTCAAGTATTCAATTAAAAAAGACGCCCCGCATATATGTAGGCGCTCAGCAACGCTAGCAAAAACATTAGGTGCGCCGCAACATTTATAATGATTCCACGTCTTAAATGATGTGCATCAACCCGCGCACTGGCACCATCAGGCCCCACCCACTCTTTCTTGATGTAATGCCCGTCAATATCCCGCACTGGCCCACCAAGAGAAACACCCAGCGGCCAGGCCAGGGCGCTCAGGATCATACCGCCTTGCTCATAAGGCGCTTTATCCTTCCCTTGCCACCACGCTTTAAATCCATCAGCCATACGAACCGAAGGTGCAACCACGCTTGTCGCCGTATAGAGAAGCCCGCTAAAAACAGAAGGCACGAACCCTAAAAGCCGCTCCAGCACAAGAAAAGTTATTCCAAACCCTTTGGTATGACCACACTTCCCAAAACGCCAAGCCCCGAAAGCCAAAACGCTATATATAATCAAAAAGGGGACGCCACCAATCAAATACCACAAGCTAGGCGCAACAAACCCCTTATCAAAGCTAATCGCAGAATAAGCCAGCCCCTCTCGTACAATGCCATAATCATCCATCGAATTAAGATCCACGCGCGAAGAGCGCGCCAAACCAAAATACCCGCCCTTTGTATTACCCTGCTTATCTAAAACAAAATAAAGCTTGAGAACCATATACCACACACTGCCCGTACTCAGGCACAAGACAACAATAAGCCCCTCAATAGCCGAGCTCTGAAGCGTAAGCTCCAAAAGCCCACGCCCAATAAAAAGAGCAAAGAGCAATAAGAGGAGAGCAAAAACCAGCCCCCGGATTTTCAGATCTCGCGGCGTGCGGCTGGAGCGATCCATGCGCCCTCCCAAGCGCCCAAAAAGAACATCGAGAACATTCCAGACAAAAGGATTGGCATTACCCCATGCCGGTCCGGTTATCATACCAAAAACCGCCGTCACAAAAAGAGCCGCAATCACAAAAGGAATACGTTGAACATCCAGAAAATAATCTTCAAAATGCGTCAGGTTCTGGTACATATAAAGCTCAACCATTTGTAATAAATGTGAAACAACTTATCTGATAGAACAACAATCGACAAGCAGGCAATGCATAGCGTGATGACACAATCTGCAAATTTCAAAAAGGTTCAAGACCTTATCACTGTTAAACGAAGCAAAAGAGCGCGCCGCGTAGCATTGCGCCTTGACCCCGTTCAGCGCATAATAAACCTTGTCATACCTGAACGCATGCCCCTTCGAACAGCTTATGCCTTTGCCAACAAGCATGAAGACTGGATAAAACAAACGCTAAACAATCTTCCTGAGAAAATAAGCTTCACCCACGGCACACAACTTCCCGTCTTTGGTGATAAAATTTGGCTTGATATTACAATCGATCCAACCATCAGACGCACAACACTGAAACAATATGATGACCGCCTATTTGTTAAAACCTACCAGCAAGACCCAACCAGCCGCATCACAACCCACCTCAAAAAAATTGCTCGCATGGGGCTGGCTGATATGGCCTCGGAAAAAGCCGGCATAATTGGCAAAGACATTGCCTCTGTAACAATACGCGATACCAAGAGCCGCTGGGGAAGCTGTTCAGCAGATGGCCACCTGTCATTCTCATGGCGATTGATCTTCGCACCTTACGCCGCAGTCGATTATGTCATAGCACACGAAATTGCCCACCTCGTCCACTTGAACCACAGCAAATCATTCTGGGAACTATGCGAAAAGCTCTCCTGCGATTATAAAACCGGAAAACACTGGATGAAGAAGCGCGGCAACACATTACTGTGCTATGGTCAAAAAAATTAACCCGCACCTTCAAGACAGAAAAACACCCAAAATACAAATCAGCAACATTGTTGCATAAAATCCAGGGCAGACTGTAAAATCACCTGCGCCGCAAGCTGATCGGTCAGCCCGCGCGCCTTGGCAGAGCGTCTAGAGATACCCACAGAATAATCCACCAAATCCTCCACAGATGCTGTGGATAAACGTTCGTCATACAAGGCAATCCAAAGCCCTTGATCCTGCTTCAAATCCGCAGAAATCTGCCGCTCAAACTCATGTGAAAAATCCCTCACCGACTGACAGCGCGCGCCTTCGCTACCGTCCATGTGCAAGGGGTAACCGATAATATATCCCCCCACCTCATAATCACGAATAACACGCTCCAGCTGTTTTATGTCTTGAGAAAATTTTGTGCGCCGCACCGTCATCAACGGTGTAGAAATACCGTTGGCATTATCAGCCAGAGCCAGACCAATCGTCTTCTTGCCGATATCCATTCCCAGCAAACGCACACCCTGCGGGCAGCTCTCATATATGTTTTCTAACCTGTCGATCATCTTATCCTCTTGCACCTTATACAGCGTGGTGCTAGAAAATCCAGAGTATTGCGTATATCTATCAATAAAAAGGATGATCCTGAAGCATGTCACTAAGCAAAGAAGAAACAAAAAAGGTAGCCGGACTAGCCCGCCTTCATATGGGTGAGGAAGAACTGGAGCGCCTTGCCCCGCAGCTTTCAAAAATTATTGGTTTTGTTGAAAAACTCTCGAAGCTTGATACAGGCGGCGTAAAACCGCTGGCCAATGTTGTAGATATAGATCTCCCATTACGTGAAGATATTATAAATGATGGCAAGTGCACTGATGAAATTCTTGCCAACGCTCCGGAAAGCACACAGGGCTACTTCGTCGTACCCAAAATAGTGGAATAAAAAACACGTCATAACGCCGCAGGAAAGACATAAAAATGAGCACCCTTACTGACCTAACAATTGAACAGGCTCTCGAAGGACTGGACAAAAAAGAATTTACCTCCGTAGAGCTGACACAAGCACATATCGATGCCATAGCAAAACATCAAAACTTGAATGCTTTTATTACAGAAACACCGGAACTTGCCCTAAAGCAAGCCCAAAAAAGCGATCAGAAACGTGCGTCGGGTGAAGCGGGAATTTTGGAAGGCATTCCCCTTGGCATAAAGGATCTGTTTTGCACCTATGACATCCAGACAACAGCCGCCAGCCGCATCCTTAAAGGCTTTAAACCAAAATATGAATCAACCGTAACAACAAAACTGTTTGGAAACGGTGCAGTAATGCTCGGCAAGACAAATCTGGATGAATTTGCCATGGGCTCATCCAACACAACCAGCCACTACGGCAACGTCATCAATCCATGGCGACGCAAAGACGATCCGGATACAGACCTCGTGCCCGGCGGCTCTTCAGGAGGATCCGCCGCCGCCGTAGCAGCAAGACTGTGCCTGGGCGCAACCGGAACCGACACAGGCGGCTCCATCCGCCAGCCCGCATCACTGTGCGGCATCTCCGGCATAAAACCAACATATGGACGCTGCTCACGGTGGGGAGTCGTAGCCTTTGCTTCATCACTGGATCAGCCCGGATGTTTTGCCCGCTCCGTTAAAGACAACGCACTCATATTACAAGCTATGGCCGGACATGATCCAAAAGACAGCACCAGCGCCAACAAGCCCGTACCGGACTTTGCCGCCGCTATTAACGGTGACATCAAAGGCATGACCATCGGAATCCCAAAAGAATACCGCGTTGAAGGCATGCCCGAAGAAGTCATTAAAATTTGGGAACAAGGCCGCGAATGGCTACATGACGCAGGAGCAAAAACCGTAGATGTTTCGCTGCCTCATACAGATTACGCTATGGCAGCCTATTACATCATCGCACCGGCAGAAGCCTCCTCCAACCTCGCCCGTTATGACGGCGTACGTTATGGCCACCGCGCCGAAGGAAACAACGACCTGCGAGATATGTATGAACTCACGCGCGCGCAAGGATTTGGCGATGAAGTAAAACGCCGCATTATGATTGGCACATACGCACTCTCATCAGGTTACTATGATGCTTACTACATCAAGGCACAAAAGGTTCGCCGCCTGGTTCGTGAAGACTTCTTAAAAGCCTTTGAAACATGCGATGCCCTGTTAACCCCGCCAGCACCATCAGCGGCATTTGCAATCGGAGAAAATCAGGACGATCCGATCAAAATGTACCTCGAAGATGCCTTCACCATCCCCGCATCACTAGCCGGCCTGCCCGGAATGGTAGTCCCCGCAGGGCTAAATGAGCACGGTCTGCCTCTCGGGTTGCAGATAATAGGCCGCCCGTGGGATGAGGAAACAGTATTTAAAATTGCAGGAGTCATCGAAAATCTGGCAGACTTCAAGGCACGCCCCCAACTGTTATTGTAAGGATCAGGCCATGATAGCAAAACCGCAAATAAAACCGGATCTATTCAGCGCCGCAGCAATGCTGATGCTCTGTATTTGCGCTCTAACGTTCCCATCCTCAAAAGGTCTTGCTCAATTTCAGGAAGATAATGAAGTCAAATCATTGGGAGAAATCCTAAACCCCCAAACAGATGAATATGACGAAAACCTCCCTCCAAAAGACAGAGCCAATATATACTTTGCAAAATGCATGGACACACCAAGCCTGGCTTTTGACACAAAAGAAAAAGAAACGCTGTGCGCCTGTACATCCGCGCAAATAACAACCCTGCTCAACGGCACAGAATTTGCGCAGCTCTATAAAGACACAACCGCAGGACGCGACGCCCGAATGAAAGTCATCACTTACGGCATCACAGAATGCATGGATTACGTCATCGGCCAGAAAGTCTTCAACGATTGCATGGTATCGCCGCTGCTCAATACCATAAGAATCGGAAAAAAATACATCTGCAACTGTGCCAGAAAACACTATGAAGATATAATGCGCAAATCAGCACCATACTTCTTCATGGAAGCGATCAAGCATGACCCAATGACGCTAAACCCGTTGGAACATCATTTTACAACAGATGGCTATTACTCAACCTTAAAAAGATATACTGAAAACTGCCGTACAAAAATGCTTTACGAGAGACAAAACAGATAATAGAGAAAACTAAACAACAAAACAAAACACGTAACGACACTATCTAAATAGACGAAACCAAAAAACTTAAAAACCAAAGGAACGAGTTAAAAAATGGCTCAAACAATACAAGGCAAAACAGGCGAATGGGAAATTGTGATCGGTATGGAAATTCATGCTCAGGTCATCGCAAACTCTAAATTATTTTCAGGCGCATCCACAACCTTCGGCGCAGCGCCAAACTCTCAAGTGTCAATGGTTGATGCCGCCATGCCCGGCATGCTCCCGGTACTCAACATGAAATGTGTAGAGCAAGCTGTGCGCACCGGACTAGGACTAAATGCACAAATAAACACCTATTCTGTCTTTGCCCGTAAAAACTATTTCTATCCGGATCTGCCTCAAGGATATCAGATCTCGCAATATGAAGACCCGATCATCGGTAAGGGGGTCATAGAAATTGACCTGCCCGATGGAAGTACAAAAAAAATCGGTATCACAAGACTGCATCTTGAACAAGATGCCGGTAAATCAATTCACGATCAGCACCCAAGCAAGTCATACGTTGATCTCAACCGCTCCGGCTGCGCCTTGATGGAAATTGTATCAGAGCCCGATATGCGCGGCGCTGACGAGGCTTCTGCCTACATCAACAAAATCCGTATGATCCTGCGCTATCTTGAGACCTG
This sequence comes from Alphaproteobacteria bacterium, assembly GCA_046542355.1. Lineage (GTDB taxonomy): Bacteria > Pseudomonadota > Alphaproteobacteria > Micavibrionales > Micavibrionaceae > UBA1672. The sequence goes on from JBKHBN010000038.1 coordinate 16,262, forward strand.
CGACGGCAATATGGATGAAGGCTCCATGCGCGCTGATGTCAACATCTCCGTACGCAAGCCCGGCGATGAGTATGGCACGCGCGCTGAAATCAAGAATGTAAACTCGGTCAAAGCGGTGCAACAAGCCATCGAATTCGAAGCCAGCCGCCAGATAGAGCTGATAGAAGATGGCGGCATCGTCGACCAGGAAACGCGTCTGTGGGATCCTGAAAAGATGGAAACCCGCCCCATGCGCTCCAAGGAAGAGGCTCATGACTACCGCTACTTCCCTGATCCAGACCTCCTCCCGCTGGAGCTGTCTGAAAAATGGATTGAAGAAATCAAACAAACGCTACCCGAACTCCCTGATGAGAAAAAACACCGCTTCATAGGAGAGTTCGGCTTGAGCACCTATGATGCCAGCGTTCTGATTGCTGAGCATCCACGCGCAAGTTTCTATGAAAAAGTAGCCGCACACCGCGACCCCAAAATAGCCGCTAACTGGGTCATTAACGAGCTTTTGGGAATCTTGAATAAAAACGATAAAACAATTCTCGACAGCCCCATTTCCGCTCAGCAGCTCGGCGGCCTAATTGACTTGATCGCGGACAACACGATCTCTGGAAAAATCGCAAAAGACGTCTTTGCCGAGATGTTCACCAGCGGCAAAGATGCCGCCACAATTGTTGAAGAAAAAGGACTAAAACAAGTCACCGACACCAGCGCAATCGAAGCACTCACAGACGAAGTCATAGCAGAAAATCCAGACAACGTCACAGCTTATAAAGGCGGCAAAGATAAACTCTTTGGCTTTTTTGTAGGGCAAGTCATGAAAAAATCACAAGGCAAAGCCAACCCGGCAACCGTTAACCAGATATTAAAGGACAAACTGGATAGCTGATTGTTGTACCACACTCCTAATAAAAGGAACGCCAAATGATCCAGTATGAATACAAAGTTTGCATCTATCGTGAACACGTTCTTGGCTCCTTGCTGTTAGGCAGTTCAAAGGTTGATCCAGTCGAATTTTCGGACTTCCTGAATCGCAACGGCGATGATGGCTGGGAGGTTGTCACCATGGAACGTGAAAGCCGCCGCATGCTCCTGTTTTTCAATCGTGAGGCATTTCTGGTTGTTATGAAAAGAGTTAAAAATGAAAACATCAAACGCCATACCTCAATCGCAGAGCACTGATAAAGAAAACCGCTTAGATCGCGCCTTAAAAAAATCGGCATACATCATGCTCACAAGCGCAGCGATTATGTCTCTCATGCAGGCAAGCGTAAACGCCTTTCCACTGCCCCTCTTTGTCAAAACATTAAACACCCTTGGCATCTTGATTACACTGACAGGCATGGTTTTATTGCTCAAAAACATCTTGCGAAAAAGAAAAAAACTAAAAGATGAAAACTACATCAGCTGAGACTGTTCAAAATTCTGTGTCAGAGGTTTAGATGCGTAGAGCGTCATCCAATC
>JBKHBN010000039.1:0-17194 GCA_046542355.1 Alphaproteobacteria bacterium
CCTTATAGGGCCTTCCCAGAGCTTAACACACTGTCCGAATTTCCAAGACCAGCTCGGTCTCCTTTTCTTCTTTTATTTAACTTTCTTCTCTCATATAAACTGTCATAAAAACGCCCACAGAAAGGGCTTTTCCATCCCTCATGACCTCATTAAGCAGCATGAGCACTTGTATCATCCAAAAGAGCCGCCAGCTGCTCACGGGCGCGGAACAATCGCGAACGCACTGTGCCAACAGGAACGCCCAGATTATCGGCAACCGTTTGATATTTCATACCATTTACACAAATATCGACCAGAACGCGGCGATGTTTTTTATTTAGTCCCTCCATAGCCTCACCAACCTCACTGCAACGCATGTGATGATACTGATTAGCGGGACGAGCCTGACGCTCAATCACAGGATCGGGATCATACATACTCTCGAATTTAACGCGGCGGCGATACTGCCCTGCGAAAATATTGAACATAATCTTCGAGCACCATTTAAAAAGATCCGTCCCCTTTTCAAAGAGATGCTCCTTCTCAAGCGCCCGCAACACCGTAGATTGCAACAAATCATCTGCATCACTCCTGTTTCCGGTTAGTAGATAGGCAAACCCACGCAGTCCATCCATTTCTTGAATAAGATCATGAGCGTAGAACATTATGTATCCTCCTTCTTGGTAATTCATCTTTTTAGAACAACCAGAGGATAGCGGCTATTTGTTAGGAGAATTTTTCATCTATGTAATAGTCTTGAAAGTTGTTTGTTACAATTTTGTAACAGCTATGCTAATCTGAAGCTTCTCAATTCAGTAAAAGGAAACAGGATGACAGCTTAAGCCACAATTCTGGCGCTTGATAATGATGAAAAAACCCAAACAGAGGTTAAGAATTATCTGGAAAAACAAGGTTACATTTTCATAGGAAAGCGTTACGGGGAAGATTTTATTAAAATTTTTGAGCGTATTCACCCCGATTTAATTTTACTGGATATTCAGTTACCCGATAAAGACGGTATATCACTTATAACCCAGATCCGCTCGCGCACATCCTCCCCAATTTTGGTCATCAGCGAAAAGAAAACCATGATGGATAAAGTGGTCGGCCTTGAGGTCGGCGCCGACGATTATATCGGCAAGCCTTTTGAAATGAGGGAATTGGCTGCGCGTATAAAAGCACATTTACGTCTCGTAAAAAAAGTAGAGCAAGATGTAATCGCCGATCAGGAAAACGAAGGCGCAAAAATCATTCATTTCGGCCATTGGTATCTGGACCTAAACCGTCACGAACTTCTTGATGAAAACAAAAAAGCACTCGATATGACACCAGGCGAAATTGAAATGCTCACCGCTTTAACCAAATCACCACGCAAGGCATTAACCCACGATCAATTATTCGATTTAACACGCGAGCGCGATTATGAAGGCTTCGACCGAGCCGTAGATGTACAAATCTCTCGTATCCGCCAGAAAATCGGCGATGATAAGCGCAAAAAGCCTTTTATCAAGACCGTGCGCGGCATCGGCTATATGCTGGACACGCAAACACAAATCATAGAATAACCACCCTCTCTCTACCAACAAACACAAAACCAAAGCGCGCCACGCTCCTCACCAGAAGAATTGCTGGGAACTTTTTGTGCGCGGGCGCATTGGCTGGGACAAGAAAGGAGATATAAAATGTTTGCATCACATTACTATAATGATGACATAGTTGATAGCACGACGCATGAGATCAAAAGCCACCGTGGCTGGTACATTTTTGAAGGGCTACTTTTTATTCTAATTGGTATGGCAGCCTTTTCCATGCCCGGCATAACCGCTCTGACAATTGAGTTTTTGCTGGCAACCTTGTTTCTTGTCGGCGGCGTTATACGCTTTACAAACGGTATTCTGGTTGAGCGCTACCGCTGGTGGCGGCTTTTATCAGGCTCAGTCTATGCCATAGCAGGCGCCGCAATATTTATGTGGCCAATCGCCGGACTAACAGCACTTCTGGCCGTTGTAGGCGCGCTCTTGTTAATGGAGGGCATTTTCGATATTGGCATAGCAATGACCATGCGTCCTGCCAGAAACTGGGGCTGGATGGCAGTTTCAGGCGTTATGAGCCTCGTGCTTGGCATTCTCGTTTTTGCCGGATTTCCTGCAACAGGAATCCTGTATCTGGCAATAGCACTGGGTCTTAGCTTTATGCTCTACGGCATAGCAATACTTGCAATTGCCTTTAAATCAGACAAGCCGATTAAACCTGTATAACAACAAATAAGGAGATAAAAACATGAAAACATCAGATTTAAAACCTTGGAACTGGTTCAAAGATGAAAATGAAGAAAACAACAAGCATTTCTTCCCGCCCTCTCACAAAAATACTCAGGATATGTGGCAAAATATGCAAAACCAAATGGGCGAGATGTTTGAAGCGATGCAAAAAAACATGCCCGCATGGTCAAAAAAATTCATAAAGCCAGACATCAATATCCGGGAAACCGAAAAGCTCTATGAGATCACGGCAGAAATTCCCGGCGTTGACGAGAACAACATCACGCTGGAAATAACAGATCACAGCTTGATACTAAAAGGCGAAAAAAAGGCCGAGCATGAGGAAGAAAGTCAAAAAGACGGAGAGTTTCATATGATCGAGCGCTCTTATGGTTCTTTCAAACGCATTCTCAACCTTCCCGATGACATAAAACCCGAGAGTGCCGAAGCGTCTTTTGACAAAGGTGTACTCAACATCAAACTTGAGCGTGAGCCGGCTTCTGAAAACCGCCGTAAAATCAAAATTAAAAAACAAGCGGCCTAATATAACAGGAGCAAAAAACCGGCATGGTGGCTTTGAATATAATCGAGACACTATCCCTGTGGCAAATGGTCGGCATATTTTGTGTATGCGCGGCCATTACCGCCGTTGCAGGAACAAAGCTCACTATTATCGCGGAAGAACTGGCAAAGATATCGGGTCTCGGACAAGCGCTGGTCGGCGCTGTAGCCATCGGTATCGTAACTTCGCTTTCAGGAGTTATAGTTGCCTTCTACACAGCCTTCGAAGGTCACACAGCCATATCAATTGCCACATCCGTAGGAGGATTACCGGCACAAACAGTATTTTTGGCCATAGCTGACCTGACCTATCGCAAAGTCAATCTTGAGCACGCCTCTGCATCTCTGGAGAATCTCTCACAATCAGCATTGCTCTTTATCCTGTTATCTTTGCCGCTATTAGCTTTCGCCTCACCGCAAATAACATTTTATAGAGTGCATCCCGTAACGCCCGTTTTGTTTATAACCTACATCTTTGGCCTTCATATCGTAAGACAAGTCAAAAAAGATCCGATGTGGTATCCGCGCAAAACACAGCATACCCAAAAAGAAAAGGAGGGAACATCAAAACAAGGAGATGATAATTCTGTGCGCACACTTGTAATCAACTTCCTTACACTGGCATTCCTCTTAACTATAACCGGCCTCACCTTAGCACAAACCGCCATCAGCCTGAGTGAAAAAACAGGTATTTCAGAAACAGTATTCGGAGCTTTGTTCACAGCAATCAGCACCTCACTGCCCGAACTGATCACCACATTAACCGCCGTGCGGCGTAAAGCACTTAATCTTGCTGTAGGAAATATCATCGGTGGCAACAGCTTTGATGTTCTATTCATTGCCGGCGCAGACATATTCTACCGTGAAGGCTCGCTGTATCATAGAATTGAGACAGCCCACATCGGAATCATCACAGCTTCAATGCTTATGACCGGATTTCTTATGCTCGGTCTGCTGCGACGAGAAAAACAAGGCCCCGCCTCCATAGGCTTTGAAAGCTTTATAATACTGGGAATTTATATTGTTATGACAGGTCTGTTGTTTGTATAGGTGTTTAGTCCCACGGTGTGGAGGGATCGTATATAAAGAGATTTCAACTGATGTGGTCCTTTTTGATTGGACAGGACCACATCATTCCGTTATCGTCTGAACAAGGCGCTGAAGCGTGCGGAGAACGAAACGATCAAGGGCGGCGGCGTTCCCCAGGACTGGGCGGACAAACCGGCGAAGTTGCGCCAGAAGGACACGGACGCGCGCTGGACAAAAAAGAACGGCGGTTCAAGCTGATCCGCTCGCACATCCATCACAAGGGACACCGGAACAAGCCGCTCTCGAAGTACAAGCAACAGGTCAACAAACGGCGTTCGAAAGTGCGCGTGCGCGTTGAGCATGTCTTCGGGCATCAGCAAAACAACATGGGCGGAACGCTCGTGCGCACAATCGGCATGGCAAGGGCGAAAACGAAGATCGGCCTGAAAAACCTGGCCTATAATATGCAGCGCTTTGTTTTCCTGCTCCGCACCGGCCAGAGATGCGGACAACCCTCGCCCGTATAGCGCCTAAAGCAATGGATTACGGAAAAAACGGGGCCGGAAAACAGCCGGAAAATCAGGAAAAACTGGAGCATCACATGATCCGACAGCATCTTTGCTCCAGACATCGGTACTTTACGCTGTTTCTAGAGGTGCCCTATAAGAAGTCCGGCCATTGCCACATTGTGCAGTCTTGGGTCGTGAATTCGTACTAAAAAGATGCGTAAAAATGCTTGTGCGATGATTTCGCAATTAGAACAAGTACTTACAGCGGATCAGCCTTTTATTTTAGTCAACTATGGTGCACCAGCCTTTATAACAAAAAACCGCCCGGCATTTCAACCGGGCGGCATTTCATCTACGCAGTATAATCTCTACACACAAAGCTCTGCAAACGCCGATAATTCAGGATGTTCCTTACAATATTCGCGCGCGCCCCCAGACAAAGGCGAAACAAGAGTCAAAAACTCATCCCTTAAACCTAATTTTTCAGCAGTTCTAACATAGGCTGCTGCAAGAGCAACATAATTTTCTGCAGAATCATCATGCCCTCCCAGCACACACAAAGCCCGCATTTGATCCTCAAATGGCGCCAAACTCAAAAACTGAGCCACTGCAGAATCTTCAAGCATCTGCTCTACCCTTTCTGATGTAACACGCTCACCAAGAATAGCTCGTGCCTGAGCTTCAGTAATACTCAGTGAATGCTCTCCCGGCCTCTGACCTGCGAGCTGCTCTGCACGATACTGCCGCACGCACGCTCTGAGATGTCCATTAACATTTTGGACAAACGCTCTTGCCAACTGCCCAACATAGTGGTCTCTTACATCCGTATTCATCACAAACTCTTTCTTAAATTGTACCCTGACGGGCTAACCAACAGCTAGTTACCATAAGATTAATTGCAATGTCAATTTTTACATGAAAAAAACGGAGAAAACGTCACTATCTAGCGCTTGGTGGCCTCTATAAAAAACCCAAGAGAAGAAAAAGGAAGATCACCAACAAACTTTTTCCCAAGCCTTAGCCCAAGCCAGACATAAAGCCAATCTTTAAGCAACGCACAGTGAAGGCGCAGTGTTTTAAACGGCCCTGGAATTCCCGAGCACACCAGCCCGGTACTAAACGGCCCCCACAAAAGCGGCGTAACTTTAATATCGACAAAGCCGATCTCCTGCAAAGTTTCCCGCCACCACATATCCGTAGGTCTGAAATAATCCTGAGGATAGGCATGAATCGGATAAAGAAATGGAGTCGCACATACGAGCCGCCCCCCTGATTTAAGAACCTTGAAAAGCTGCCCCAAAGAAAAGCGGGCATCAAAAATATGCTCAAACGTATTCATAGAAAGCGCAACATCATAATGACCCTGAGGACATGGAAGATCCTGCCCCACAGACGTCAACCATGTTGGCTCCATAGAGGTATCTATATTCACCGATTCATAAGAATCAAAAGCAACAAACTTATGGTAATCAGCGTTGCCGCCCCCGCCAAAATCAAGAACCTTGCCTTTAAACTCTGTGCCCCTCAACACTTCATACTGCAAAATCCGCAGAATGCTGAACTGACCCGTTTTAGGAAAAAAGAGATCTTTATAACGACGCCATGACGGAAAATTAAGCGGCTCCATCATACTTCCCGCTTCCTGATCATGAACAAAGCACCATAAGCAAATGCATTGGGCCACTGCTCCGACAACCAGCTTTCAACAGGCTCTGCAATTGCCTTTGTGCGCCCACGCTCAGGGGTGATTTTGTAAACACTCACATCATGACCCTTGGCGTTTGTCTCAATAAAATTCACCGCCTCATCATAGGACAAAACCCAGCGGTGCCTGTCCATCACAGGCTGAGCCGGAAAAGCATATTTTCCTGAAAGCCCCTTACCAAGTAAAAAATTCAAGCGAAACTTTATGTAATACATATTGGGCAAAGACACAAAAACCGCCTTTTTAGCAACGCGCATCGCCTCTGCAAACGTCTTGTGCGCATTGTCCAGATGCTCCAGAACATCAAGCGCTGTTACAATGTCGAAAGAATTATCTTTAAATTGCGGCAAGCCCTCTTCCAGATTGCACTCAAACACGCCCTCCCCGGCGATAAAATCAGTGCCGTGATATTCCCTGCAGCTCTTCAAGAGCGGCTTGAGATCCATCGTTCTGCAGCCCAGATCCAACACGCTGTAATCTTCAAAATTCTGATTTATAAGATCAGCACACATAGGCAAACGTCTAAGAGACATATCAATCGTTCCTGTTCTTCTTGTTAAATATCAAATATTTCTCGTCCCTCAGAACTTATCACGGCCCAATCAGCCTTTTTTCCAAAACGGTTAAGTATAGTTTCAAGATTACCACCATTTTCCGCTCGATATTGTTCAATCTTAGCCGGTGTATTCATATTTTCCGGTGTTGTAGGATGAGATTCCATGAAACGCGAGACTATGTACGCAAAAGGTGCCATAGCCAAGCGAACAACCCTTAACTTCCAACCTAACTTGGTTTTATAAGCATATAATATTTCATATTTAAGCCACAGCTTAAAACCAAATTCTGCACGAAAATCATTGACCAGATGATCCCACGTATGAACAAAAGACCTCCAGTACCTTTTTCGCTTATCTTTAGGAAGACGTGTACAAAAATCAACATGATCCAACAAAACATGAGCATTTATACTTGCCAGCCTGATCCATAAATTTCTATCCTCTCCTCGAAATCTATTCTCATAGGGGCCATGTTCCAATAAGAAATGCTTTTTAGCCATATTAATATGCTTGCCGGATACAAGAACATCCTTCCCACAAGCTTCTTCTATCTGATGAAAAACCGCTACAAAATCTTTCAAAAACGGTGCATAAATATCATCACAATCAAGATGCAGCAATACATACTGCCCCTTCGCATTCTGCACACTGATATTACGCGTTATGCCCAACTTGCGGCGCTTATCACGCTCCAGCTCCACCAAACGCAAATTATTATATTGTTTTTGCAACGCCTTAACGACAGACACACTGTTATCAGATGAGCCATCATCAACCACAACAACCTCATAATCGTGCGCGTCAAGCTGATCCAGAATACTGCACAAAGACCGCGGCAAAGTATCGGCCATATTATAATTACACATACAGATCGAATATGTGGGCGTGCTGATTTCTGTCATAATAATTTTTGCTGCCTTGAATTTTTCTCATTTTTTTTATACGCTCGCGCAGCATATTGCAACTCAAATTAAATAAGATAGAACACCCTGCAATAGCCACACAGATTTAACACAAACACAAGCCTTAACAAAACAGGAACATCAAGCCACATGTCCCGCTTCAAAAAACTCTGGAAATTACTGGAATTAGAACAGAAAAAATACGCCGTTATTTTATTTCTATTTATTGTTTTGGGAACCCTCATGGAAATTGTTGGCCTTGGATTGGTCGTGCCACTGGTGAGCTTGATGAGTTCCCCCGATGCGCTGGATGAACAATTATCCTGGCTCCCGTTACCAGAAATATTTTCTGGTTATACGCATGAGCAACTAGTCTTTACTATCTTGGGATTAATGGTTTTGATCTACACCGTAAAAACAGGATTCCTCACATTATTGGCCTGGATGCAAGCCAGCTTTAATCTGAAAACACAGGCCGATTTATCTAAAAAAATGCTTCACTCATACCTCAACAGATCCCATCTCTCTTTTCAACAAGACCACTCCACATCCTATGTTCAAAATGTAAACAATGAAACCCAAATCCTGATACAACAAGGCTTCGGGGCAGCCATAGAAATTATCATGAACGCGTTACTTTTAATAATAGCGGCCATCGTCTTACTAATGATAGAACCAATTGCAACCCTGATTGTCTTATGTGCAATATCGATCGCCTTCTGGCTGTTTCAAGCCTTAAGCAAAATACGCGTCTATCACTGGGGAAAAATACGCAAAGAACATGAGTCTCTTCGTTTAAAGACACTACAACAAGCTCTATTCAGCGCAAAAGAAATCAAATTAAAAAATAAAAGTGATTTTTTTATTAACAATTTCCACCAGCACAGCCTAAACCTCATCCACTCGGGAAGATGGCAAAGCACCTTTAGAAAAATTCCAAAATACTTTTTCGAATTACTAGCCATTATCGGTCTGGTAGCAGCCATTATATATATGATATTAGATGGCAAAGAACTCTCTCAAATCACACCCGTCATCGCTCTTTTTGCTGCGGTCTTTATAAAAATAATGCCGTCGGTAAACGCTATTTTAACCGGGCTGCACTCCATGCGCTATATAGATGGAACAATTTCACTTATCTATAACGAGCTGTCTCAAAGCACCAACGAAACGCCGGAACAAGGACATTTGAACACACAAAACATTCATAATATAGCATTCGACGATATATCTTTTTCATATTCTAAAAACGGCCCGCACATTTTAAAAAACATTCAACTGGAATTCCCGCATGGATCTTCTATAGGAATTATTGGCTCTAGCGGGGCAGGTAAAAGCACACTCATTGATATTTTTCTTGGGCTTCTCCGCCCTGATGAAGGCACTGTAAAGGTGAATGAACAAGACATTCAAAGCTGCCTTCGGCAATGGCAAAACCGCATTGGGTACGTCCCTCAATCGATCTATCTGTTAGATGACACCTTAAGACGCAATATCGCCTTTGGCGAAAATGATGAAGAAATTATCGAAGAAAATGTTCTGCATGCCATCAAAGACGCTCAACTCGAAACCTTTGTAAATAAACTGCCCGACGGTTTAAACACTGTTATTGGAGAAGATGGCGGTTACATTTCCGGCGGCGAGAAACAGCGCATTGCCTTGGCACGCGCCTTATATCACAAGCCTGATATTCTGGTTTTAGATGAAGCCACCTCATCTCTGGATATGACAACAGAAAAAAATATCATGAATGCTGTTTATGCCCTTAGGGGACAGCGCACTATTTTCATAGTCACACACCGTTTATCAACCGTAGAAAAATGCGACATTTTACTCGAGATCGAAGACGGTAGAATAAAATCTGTTCAACAACAAAGAGCAATCTAAAAGCCAAGATGAACTCTCTGCCCGCAACACTCCAGACATTAATACAAAAACGCAATATAGATGCGTCCATATATTTTTGTGATAAAAGAAACACTCCCCTTTTTCAAGACATCATCCATAACATCAAGATCAAACATACCGCAGACCCCAAGAAAGCAACCATTATATTTCTTCGAGCAGGTTGTCTTGAAGTCTTAAAGGATGCACAACCACAAATCGTTATTCTAAGAATTGAGTCCGAAACAGAAAAAAAACAAGCATTTCCCCTCTTGGAAGCAAATGGGTTTCGCATATATGACGAAATTTCCGGATACGCATTTCTCTTTAAAACCAGCGCCCTTGAGCACAGTAACCCCTACCTGCCCGCCGGAGATCAAAAAGTTATAGAAACATTAAACTATGGAAAATGGAAAAACCATCCCTTGATAAACAAAAACCGCGCCCGTTTCTTAGATATGCCTGCTTACGACCTCTTGAATGCAAACCGTTTTGATATTGCAATAAAAGCGCATTACGCACGCCTTTCTTTAAACAATGTTGCAAAAAAATGGAGAGAACATGCCTACGCTGAACAAGCTCTGAGAATTACAGGTCCAGGCAAAGAGATTCGCGAGCATGATGGGTCAGGTAAAACAGGTTTAAATGCATTCTTGAATGCATTTAAAGGATTAATAAACACAGACAGTATTAATAGCTTTCCGCCTGTGCCTATCGATAAGAATTATATCGCTATGGATGGCGCACACCGCATAGCAGCAGCCATAGCCCGCGAAAATAATATAAAAACAGTTCAGCTTGAGCTCACTCAAAATATGACCTCCACAGCCTCATATTATTCTGGCACAGAACATGGCCACCCTCCATGCGACCCCGACGTGCTTGATGAAGGCGCAATCGAATATTGCCGGATTCGTGACACGGCTGCAATTGCTCTTATCTTTCCCTGTGTTACAAACGCTGATAAAGCAATCAATGAGCTTGGAAAAATTGCAAATATCGTTTACCACAAAAAAATAGCCATAACTCCCAAAGCAGGACAAATATTATTGCGCCAGGCCTATATGGGACATGAGTGGATTAATTACACTGGTAAAGACAGCGGTTTTGACCACAAAGTTCGCTCATGTTTTCCTCATCCCGGAACCATGCACGCTCTATTGATAGACAACTATAAAATCGAAGACTTACGCCCGACCAAAGACAAAATCAGGGCGTTCTATAAACTGGGCAATCACGCCATTCATATAACCGACAGCACTAAAGAAACCCTTCTGATTGCCAAAGCACTGTTTAACAAAAACTCTCGTTTTTTAATGGCCCGATATTCCGGTAAATACCTTCCTGAATTCCACAAAAAACTTCATACTTTTAAAAACTGGATGCATAATAATACAATAGATCCGGAAGAGTTGTGTATCGTCAGCAGCGCCATTTTATCCGTTTTCGGTTTAAGGGAATGTCGCGACCTTGACATACTCCACCTTCCCTCCTTAGATCCTAAATTCCCGGAAGATATCGGTTCTCACAATGAGATAAACAACTTATACGGCCATGAAATCGAAGACATTCTAGGCGATCCAAGACTACATTTCTGGTATATGGGTATGAAATTTTGTACGCCGGATCTGGTAAGAACAATGAAAACGAAAAGAGCCGAGCAAAAAGATAAAATAGATTTAGTATTACTTGAAAAAATTTCATGCAAAAACAGCACAAAAATATACGGAATTTTGAAAACATACTATCTTTCCAAATGGTATAAACTCTATCTTCTTCTCTACAGAGTTCTAAGGAAGGTAAAAAGAATAATAAAAAGCACACTACAACCATCAAACAAGGACACACCAAATGGGTCTTAAAAGAAAAACGATTGATTTATTCATAACAGCAATAAAATCAACGCCCCGGCTTTCTGAGGTCACTTATAAATTTTCTAATCTCTATATAGACAACTATCGCGGATTCTCATATGACCCAACGCAAAATGGCGAACAGGCCATTGTATTAAGAGCTTTAGCGGCTATATTCTTGGACGTCTTACACCTAAGGGAGTCATATTCAAGACATTTGAATATACCGACAACGACTTTAAGAGCGGCCCCAATTACATAGCATGCCTGCCCGAATATAAAAAACATCTGGAAGTCTAGCAATATTAAGAATACAAAAAGAAAAACGACATGAAAATTGCATTCTATCTCGAAAACAAAAATATCCCGAACGTAGACTTCACCGCACCCGAAGCAGGCAACCCGGGCTGCGGAGGCACAGAATATCTCTTTGCGGCAACGCCCTACTACATTCAAAAGCACTTGAAATACCAGATATCTACCATTCTGCTCGCCAACAACGTGGCGCACCTGCCCGATAATTGCAAGGCGCATCAGGTAGATGATCTATACCACGCAGCCACAAAAGCAAAAGAACTTGGGATAGACCTCTTCATTTACAGGCCACGCCGCGATACAGATAGCGACTTTTTATCGTTAATAGAAAACATAGCACTGCCAACCATCGCATGGGCACATATCACCCCCAAGCCCAACCATTTAAGAGCCATGGCCAAAAACAAATATCTAAAGGCTCTGGTTTGCGTCGAGCATGAACAATACGACCAGATTCAAGACACAATATTGAGTGCATATGCAAAAGCAACCTTTATCGTCAATGGATTTGACGTTAACAGCTTCCGCCTCAAAACCCCGCCTCAAAAACAAAATAACCTCGTAGTCTATCTGGGAGCGCTGGTTCCTCAGAAAGGATTCCACCTTCTGGCGCGCACATGGCCTCAAATCCTTAAACGCGTACCTGATGCGAAGCTGACTGTAATAGGCACAGGACAACTTTACGACCACGCCGCCAAGCTTGGGCCATGGGGCATAGCCGATAGCAGATATGAACAGGAATACCTTATGCCCTATCTTGGCGATGAACAAAACCGGCCTCACCCTTCTGTGACCTTTTCCGGACGGCTTGGCGAAGAAAAAAAGGAGATTTTACACAGCGCATTAATCGGCGTACCCAACCCGACAGGACAAACAGAAAATTGCCCCGGAAGCGCTCTGGAATTTCAGGCCTGCGGCACAGCAGTAGTCTCAGGAGCCTACTGGGGAATGCTTGATACAATCGCCGATGGATATAGTGGTTATCTGGGTAAAACAGATAAAGATCTGGAAGACAATATTGTAAAACTGCTCAAAAACCCTCAACAAGCCATAGAACTTGGTAAAAACGGAGTGACCTTTGTGTCTGAAAAATACAGATGGGAAAGCGTTATAAAAGAATGGGAAAATCTTTTTAAATATATACAAAACAATCAAACCATCCCTCGAAAACCCTTCAAGAAAAACTGGCTCAAACATTATAAATGGATGATTATCGCTAACACAGCGCCCCAGCGCCTGATCGGTAAATATATATACTGGCCTTCAACGCAGGAAATAAAATTATTCATATTAAAGAGCCTTAAAAAGCGCTAGATAGCTTCCTCAACGACCCTTTTTACCAAAGCTTCCCACTGCCCCACAATCTCATCAAGATGAAACTTTTTAACAGTTTCCAAACCCCGTTTCCCCAAATCCACGCGCAATTGATCATCACGCATTAACCGCTCAAGCCCCTGCGCAAACGCAGCAACACGATCCCCCTCCTCAACCAGCAAACCGTTTTGATTGTGCACAATCAACTCATTTGTGCCGGGGCACGAGCCAAAGCCAATCGCCGGCAAGCCATGCGCCATCGCCTCAGCCGTTGCCAGACCAAAGCTCTCATACTTCGAAGACAAAGCAAATATATGCGCTCCTTGATACTCTTTATCAATCTCCGCCGTTGTGCCGGGCAAAAATATACGCGCACCTAAACCCAGCTCTGAAACAGTGTCTTGCAAAGAGCAGCGCAACGTGCCCTCACCGATAATCCTCAAATCCCAGTCCGGATACTTATCCGCAAGCATGGCAAAAGCCCTGATTAAAGTATCCTGATCTTTTTGCAGGCAAAGTCGCCCAACATTTAAAATAATCTTCCGCGCTGCTCCTGTGCCTTGCGGTTCTGCATACTCTTTTGCAGGAAAAACCGGATTTGCAATAGCCCGCATCTTCGGGCGCAAGACCGGAGAATAACCTTCTATAATAGAGGAAGACAAAACCGTAATTTTTTTAAGAAAAAACCCGCTAAGAAGCAGCAATAAATACTCCGTCTTCCTGTTCTTGTAATGATCGGGTACAATATGCTCACTGCCTATGACAGGAATACCGGTTCCAGCCATTGCAAACGAAACAGGAATAAAACTGCTATGCATAAACGCAATAACGACATCAGGCTGCACCCTGCGCGCAGCCTTGCGAACGGCAACCATCCTTGAGACAACCTCCCCCGCGCTCGCCCGGCCTTTAACATCGCCAATCCCAAGAGCAATACGCTCAACCTTTTCATGCAAAGGATAAAAAGACTCCCCGCCCGGCGGATCAAAACTCAACACACAGACATCATTCCCCCTGCCTGCCAGACCTGAAGTTATATTGGCCAGAACCCGCTCCGCTCCACCTTGCGCATCATCCAGCGCTTTAATCGCAAATAAAATCTTCATGCGCGCCGCGCCCCTTCTAAAAAACGCTCCCAGCAACTATAAACCGCAGCAGGCTCATAGGGCTGCATCGACACAACAGCTTGCGCGCCCAGACTCTTCCTCAATCTACCATCGCGCATAATTGTGGCCAAAGCCTCGCTTAAAGAATCAACATCGCCATTACCCGCCGCCAGCACCCCGTTTTCACCATGCGAAATGAGATCGCGCACCCCGCCGCATCCCTCATATCCAACCGCCGGAAGACCATGAGCCAACGCCTCGCCCAAAACATTGGGAAACCCCTCCCAGCGCGAGGGAATACAAAGAACATGAGCGCGCGCATAAAGAGACGATATATCTTTGACAGCACCCAAAAGCTCAACCCTGCCCTCCAAATCAAGCGCCTTGATTTTAGATTGAATATCCTCCCGGCCTTCTCCTTCACCAGCAAAAACAATCCTCCATTCAGGAAACTCATCGGCAATTCGCGAAAAAGCATCCAGCAAAACAAGCTGATTTTTCTGATAACCAAGCCGCCCGACGCAAAGCAAAATTTTATCCTGATTATCCCGCCCTTCAGGATCAGAAAACTGACTGGCTGGATAAATCGCATTGGGAATAACTGTTATTTTCGGGCGTAAATAAGCCGGATAAGCCTGCGGGTAACTCTCGCACTGAACCGTAATATGCGGCGCAAGACGAAACATTTGAAAGATCCGGTTCCTGTGTTTGCCCTCACGAATAAAATCATAGCGGAACGGTGATTCCCGCTCAGCCGCAATAACAGGAATCCCCATACCGAGTGTATAAAGCCGCAAGGTCAAAAACATGCCCTGCTGAAAAGCAAGAACGACATCGGGCTTAAAACCTTTCATAATCTGCCGCACATTTTTCATGCGCTTGAACCGCAACCCCCAACCGGCTTTTTCCTTGGGATTTCCCATCCCCAATTTATACCAGCATACAGACGAATCAATATCGTAAAATGCCTGCGCGCCCTCATGATCCAGCGTAAGAAGGCTAACATCGTGCCCCCTTCTGGCCATCTCATTTGCCAAAGAAATCGCCTGCCGCTCAACACCGCCAGCCATATTATCAATCGCCCGACAAGCAATCATAAGCCTCATCAAGCCCCCCTTTCCTTCATTTTCCGCTCGTGCAAGAAACGCTTTGGCGCGGTCTTTAAAAAATGAGAAGAAGTTTTAAAGGGATAACGCACAAACAAAACAACCAATATAAAAAACATCTGCGCATATTGCTTCTTAAAATGATAATAACGCAAGAGCGGCCATTTCCTAGCATACATGTAACGCCCCTTGGACTTCAAATATCCTTTATGCTTTTCCGCCAGCAACAGCTCGGCCTTGAGGTTGTTTTCCGGCGCCTTATCGACGCCCTGTGTAGAATATTGGATAAAAAGCTGCTCCTCGCATCCGATAAAATGCCCGCCTGCCAGAGCAACCCTGACAGCAAAATCAACATCCTCAACACGTGAGAAATCAGAATCAAACCCACCAACCGCATCAAATATGGACTTACGCGCCATCAAAGAACAAGTCGGCGTACCCGAACCATAAAAAAAATCTGCCCGCCCGCCATAAAAAAGAAGACGATCTGCCACCGCCTCCCCATAGGGCACTTCCGGTCTTGAGCCAATAGCCTGCATATCCACAACATATCCGTTAGGATAAACCCGCCTGCCCGATGCATAACAGGCAATCAAAGACTCACCAGTTTGCTGTTCATAAGCCACAATACGCTCACACTGCCTTTCAATACGCTCTGGCAAACTCTCATCATCATCATCAAAAAAAACAATAAAAGAGCCTTTGGCTTCATCCAAGATAGTCTGGCGCACTCTCGCAGGCCCCTTGTTATTTCCATGCTCAACAAGCCGGACATGTGCATAAGGCTCAATAGCCGCTTTTATCTTCGCCACGGACTGATCCGTTGAGGCATCATCAACAATCAGGATTTCCTTATGCCCCCAGCGCTGATTAAGCGCGCTCTCAAGCGCGCGCAAAATCGTATCTTGCGCGTTAAAACACGCTATTCCAATAGTAATAAGCTCATTACCTGCCATGATAAAATCGTATAAATCGTAGATTAAAACCAATATTGGGAAGCGCCCATATAAATCTTTGCATAGTCAAAACGGGATGCCTCAAAAACAACCTTGCCACTTTTAACAAAAACCCTCCATATTTTCTCTGCAAAAAATCATACTTCCCCTCAAGCCATGCACGACAAAAAGCATAATGCGCATATCTTTCGATAAATTTTTTATGTTTTTCTAAAACCTGCAAAGCATAAAATTTTTCATCACCCAGCGCCTTATCAGAGGTCAACGTCATCATCTGATCAACAAGAGGCTCATCAATGCCAGGAAAATGCGCTCCGCGCAAGGCCGCCCTCACATTGAGTTCTGTATCCTCGCTGCGCCTGAAATCTTCGTCAAACCCTCCAAGCACCTTATAAGTTGAAAGACGGGCCATTTGAGAACAACTCGCCATAGACCCAAAAACATGGGGTCGCGGCCTGCCTGTTAAAATGCGTAAGGCCACATCCCACCCACAGGGGGCAACACCTTCATGGGTACCAATAGTCTGCTCATATCGCTGCGTCCCGTCAGGGTATCTTTGCATCCGCGCACTGTGACAAATCACAAAAGCGCCTCCTGCATAATCCCGCTCATAAGCCACAATACGTTCATATTGCTTTTCAATACGCTCTGGCAAACTCTCATCATCATCATCAAAAAACGCTAGAAACTCCCCTTTAGCATGACAAATAATCTCATTACGCGCTGCCGCCACGCCTCTATTGACAGAACAACGAACAACGCGAACACAAGAATGCTGTTGCTCTACCCTATCAAGAACATACTCCTGCCCATCATTGGAAAAATCATCAACAATAATCACCTCAATATTTTCCCATGTCTGCGCCAAAGCAGAGGAAACCGCTTTTTCAATAGTATCGCTAGCTCTGTAATAAGTAATCCCGATGGAAATAAGCGGATTATCCAAAACACCCTCTTTAATCATGATATGATTTAACAAAGCCTATTGCCACCTTAAACAAGAGGACTTTACAGCGCCAACTATACCCGCGCCGCCTGAATAATGAAATCACAAACCCTCACCCCTGCCCAATATATTAAACTAACATTTAACGCCGTCTTTACCCCTTTCCATAGCTATTTATCACGCTGAAACAAAAAACACTTATATAACTTCT
>JBKHBN010000002.1:0-114981 GCA_046542355.1 Alphaproteobacteria bacterium
TGAACACAGCCCCGACCGGACTGGTCAGATCGTGGCAGATTTTCGAAGCGATAAGTTCAGCCAGAAGAGTTGTTTCTTTTACTGTCATAATAAATCCTTTAAAAAAGCCGTAGGCCATAACACAGCCCGGGAAGGGCGCGAAGACAAAACATCTGGAAAGAAAATTTGATTCGCGATCAAGCGCTCAAACTATACCCTATTTTTTCAAAGGCTTCATCTGCCATCTTTTTAAGACGCTCCAATCCTTGAGCATTATTTGCCTCCATGCGCGCAACCAGAACATTCTGGGTATTGGAGGGGCGCACAAGCCACCAGCCATCCGGCGTAGATACCCTGACGCCATCGGTGTTATCCAGCGTGATAGTGTCATTATCAGCCGCAGCGCTTTCCAGCTCTTCAAGAATGCGCGGGACAAGATCAAATTTCTCGTTTTCATCCACTTCAATACGTAATTCAGGAGTATTCATGAGCTTGGGAAGGTGGGATGTTAAGGAAGAAAGGCCGCCCTTTGCTCCCGATAAGGCATTTAAAAGCCGCACGGCGCAATAAAGCGCATCATCATAACCGTAATATTTATCGGCAAAAAAGATATGGCCGGATAGTTCACCCGCCAGCGGAGCGTTCAGCTCACGCATCTTATCCTTGATCAGCGAGTGCCCTGTCTTCCACATCACGGCATTGCCGCCCATTTTGTTAATTTCGTCAAACATAAGCTGGGAGCATTTAACATCGCCGATAATTGCTGCACCGGGATGAGTATCTAGCACCTCTCGCGCATAAAGCGTCATCAATAGATCACAGCGCAAAATCTCGCCTTTTTCATCAACAGCGCCGATGCGATCCCCATCGCCATCAAAGGCAATACCTAGATCACACGCTTCTTTAGCCACGAGCGCCCGCAAGTCGGCAAGGTTCTCATCCACAGTCGGATCAGGATGGTGATTGGGAAAATTGCCGTCAATTTCCTCAAAAAGCAGATGATGCGTCCCCGGAATCTTGGCGGTAAGGAGCTCTAGAATTTCTCCGGCAGCGCCATTTCCTGCATCCCACGCGATGGTAAGTTTCCGGTTCAAATCCAGATCCTGTATAAGGCGATCAACATAGGCATGCCTGATATCTGTATCTTCAATAACCCCTTCGCCTTCTTTTAAAGCGCCACTTGAAGAAATCCTTCCAATCTTTTGAATTTCTTCACCAAAAACAGGAGCCTTATTCAAGGTCATTTTAAAGCCGTTATAATCAGACGGGTTATGAGAGCCAGTCACCATAATGCCCGCATCCGCATTGAGATGTTTGACCGAAAAATAGAGCATCGGCGTAGGTCCCAGCCCGACATTGATAACGCGCAGGCCTGTTTCCTTTAGCCCTTGGCACAAACTTTTCTCCAGAGAAGGGGAGCTAAGACGCCCGTCACAGCCAACGCAGATCGTATAGTGTTCGCCAATGGGACTGCCCTGTTCTTGAATATATGTTCCAAAAGCAAGGCCCAATGCGTGCGCATCTTCTTCCGATAGATTTTTTCCGATTTGTCCACGAATATCATATTCGCGCAAAATACCGGGATCAAAAGTATAATTCATTGTATAGTCAATGCCTCCCTGAAGTCTCTATGTAACGATTATTCATATTTACTTAATTATCGATCTGTATTAGATATGCCTCATGAATAAACCATATGCAATGTTATTAATTCTTACGCGGCCTCAAGCATTACAAAGCCCCTTTTAAACAAGCCCCTTTAAGATTGAACGCAAATCATGGCCGATCTCTGGGTCTTTCAATCCATAAGCCAGATTGGCCGCAATAAAACCAAGGCGGCTGCCGCAGTCAAAATGCTGACCCTCAAAGCGCAGCCCGTGAAAGGGCTGGTTCCCCAGAAGCTTGGCCATCGCATCGGTTAATTGAATTTCATTACCCGCTCCGCGTTCAAAATCAGCCAGATGAGAGAAAATTTCCGGCTGCAGGATATAGCGCCCGATAATCGACAATGTTGAAGGGGCATCCTTCGGATCGGGCTTTTCGACAAGCCCCTTAACCGAAACAGCGCTGCCCTTCGTTTCGCCTATATCCAAAATACCGTACTTTTTGGTTTCCTCGCGCGGCACATCCTTCACCGCGACGATATTGCCGCCATGGTCGTTATAAGCGCCAATCATCTGCGCCAGGCATCCGGTGCTGTGATCGACAATGTCATCAGGCAGGATAATGGCAAAAGGCTCATCACCAACCAGCTTGTGCGCACACCACACGGCATGACCAAGCCCCAAAGGCTTGGGCTGGCGCGTCAGGAACAGCTTGCCTGCAGGTATAGCTGAATCACGAACAGCCTCAAGCATCTGATTTTTGCCGCGCGCTTCAAGCGTTTGCTCAAGTTCCGGCTGATAATCAAAATGCTCCTCAAGCATATTTTTATAGCGCCCCGTGACAAAGATAAATTCTTCAATACCGGCCTCACGCGCTTCTTCAAAAACATGCTGAATAAGGGGGCGGTTGCTGATTGGCAACATCTCTTTTGGCATAACCTTGGTAGCAGGAAGAAATCGTGTGCCCAGCCCCGCAACTGGAAAAACAGCCTTGCGGACAGGCTTGAAGTGCTTTTGTGTCATAGATAAACTTTCTTAATTGCGCATTCAAATCCGGCTAGACAATGTGCATATTTTCAAGCGCGATGCAAGGAAATACAAACATAACGACGCCATCCAGAGATAAGAGAGAATAAGATCAGGCCACCTTCTGCGAACCGGGAGCAGGGGGTTTGACATAGCCCTTGGCGGCTTCGGGGCCAATAGCTCTGATCAGATTGCGCACTTCCTGCCGCGCCGAAATCTGCGAAAGGGTCAACCCGCCATTTTGATCTTCCTTCAGATCAAGTAAGGTTAGTCCCTTGGGAAACATTTCCTTAAAGACAACGCGATCACCAAATCCGGGAGCCAGACGGAACTTGGCAAGACGCGAGAGAGTCTCCAGTAAATCGCTGATGATTTTATCATTATTGGTGCTCAGATGTGTAATCCGGTTGCGCATCACCAGCCAGTCAATATCCGATCCATCCCGCTTCCTCTTTAATTTGCGCTGCTCATTGACCATGCGTGAATAAACTGATGGCCCCTTGATTTGATAATGTTTCATATCGATATCGGCCAGCAAATCCAGATCAATGAAGCTGTCATTCATCGGTGTGATCAGCGTATCGGCATAGCTATGCGCAAGCCGGCTTAGAAAGTTGTTGGTTCCGGGAGTATCAACGACAATAAAATCGCAAACGCGGCTTAGTTCATCCAGCGCCATCATCAGAAACGATTCTTCCTCATCATGATTCTTCTGGACGCTCTCATGACCGGAGCGATCAATAGAAATATGCGCCGGACTGGGCAGGTGTTCGCTGTGACGGGTAATATACTCAAAGCGCTTTTTTAAATAGCGGGTCAAAGTGCCCTGATGCGCATCAAGATCAATAGTCCCAACGCGGTAACCAAGGCGCAGCAAGGCAATCGCTGTATGCATAGCCGCTGTTGATTTACCTGAGCCACCTTTCTCGTTGCCAAAAACGATAATATGTGCTGTTTTTTTCATACTGTTCGCGTTACCCTCCTGCTACGATTCACACGATTATTCTATAAACTTACAACGGCATGCCAAGAGCTTATGCCCTGTCTTTAAAGTCGAGAGATAAGAACAATGCCAGAAAACACACCCCTTTATCAAGATAGAGTCTTACAATTACGCAAAGAAATTTCAAAAGAGGGGATGGATGGCTTTATTATCCCGCGTACAGATGAGTTTCAAGGCGAGTTTATCGCTCCCTATGCGCAGCGCCTGGCCTGGGTTTGCGGCTTTACAGGCAGTGCGGGCAGCGCGGTTATTCTGCAAGAAAAGACTGTAGTGATGAGCGATTGCCGCTATACCCTGCAACTGCGTGAAGAAGTGAATCCTGATATTTTTCAACTGGAAGACAGCACAAAAACATCCATAGGCCAGTGGTTGGCAGATAATGCCAAAGAAGGAAGCAAGATCGGGTATGATGTGTGGCTGCACACCGCATCGGAAATAAAGAAGATCGAGGAACACTGCGCAGACAAACAGATAACACTCATCGCATGCAATAGTAATCTGATAGATGAAGTCTGGCACGATCAGCCGCGGCGTCCACAAGGAAAGGTCACAGTATTCCCCGATGAAGTTGCCGGAAAGACAGCCGCCGAAAAATGTGATGACATTGCTGAGAAAATCAAAAATAAGGGCGCAGCAGCTTGCCTTCTGAGCGCAAATGATTCGATTTGCTGGCTCTTGAATGTGCGTGGATCGGATGTGGCGTACTCGCCCTTATGTTTATCTTATGCACTTATATATATCGACGGCACGGTAGATTGGTTCATAGATCCCTCAAAACCGGGCGCTGAGGTAGCAAAGAAGCTGGGAGAGCGCGTCAGGGTTTTTGGCCGCGATGCTTTGCAGGGACGCTTGAGCCAACTGCATACGTTGCACGATGAAATAGCTCTCAAAAGTAAAAACGCCGCGCCGGATAAAACAACGCTGTGGCTGGATTCCAATACAGCGCCCATCTGGTTTGAGCAGGCCGCAAGAAAGGCCGGACTTGAGATCCTCAATGCGCCAGACCCGTGTGCTTATCCCAAATCTATAAAAACCGCGAGTGAACAAGAAGCCACTCGCCAAGCACATATCCAGGACGGGATTGCGCTGACCCGCTTCCTGAAATGGATTGATGAACACCAGAATACGTCAACGGAAAAAATTGATGAACTCTCTGCAGAAGAGGTGCTAAAGCAATGCCGTCAAAAGAGCGAGAGTTATATTGAGCCAAGCTTTCCGGCCATCATTGGTTTTGCAGCCAATGGCGCAATCGTTCACTACCGCGCCAATAAGAAAACATGCCGCGAAATTAAGGGTGATGGCCTGTTACTGGTCGATAGCGGCGGTCAGTATCGCTGGGGAACCACCGACATTACCCGCACCATTGCAATAGGGCAGCCAGATCAGGAAATGAAAGAAAACTATACGCGCGTTCTCAAAGGCCATATAGCCGTAGCCTCGGCATCATTTCCCAAGGACACGGCAGGCGCGCAGATTGACGCACTGGCAAGAAGGGCGCTGCATGATGCGGGGCTTGATTATGCCCACGGCACAGGACATGGCGTTGGGTGTTATCTTTGTGTACATGAACAAGCCACCGCCATTTCTCCGCGCGAGCAAAAAGCATTTGCTCCGGGGATGCTGATTTCAAACGAGCCGGGGTATTATAAGGAAGGCGCATATGGCATTCGTATCGAGAATCTGGTGCTGGTGCGTAAAGGCGATGATCGTACACAATCTCAAAGCGAATATAGATTTGAAACCGTGAGCTACGCACCCTTTGATCCCAGGCTCATTTTAGAAGACATGCTCGATACTCAGGAAAAACGCTGGCTTCGTGAATATTATACAAAGATTAAACAGCACCTCTTACCCCATCTGGACAAAGAGGAGTGCAACTGGCTGGAAGCTCAAATCAGGCCGTTTATATAAGATTGGAGTATCCTAAAGTCGTTTCGTCTCATTCCCCTGCGGCATTGCCAGAGGGGATTTGTTCTTATTCCGAAGGCGGCGTGTGCTTGTATCGCTCCGGGTGAAAAGTAAGAGAATCACGTAAGAGTTTCGGAAAACCGGCCACTGAGTGATTCGTGCTTGATAAAACCTCTTGTACAACCATTGTATTTCCCCGGTAATACAATTTCAAAAGCAGTGTTGAGAGGTAATCCTTATCCTCGGGCGGCTCAATAATAAGGCGCGTCGTGATGATGTTGGCAGCACTTTCTATTGATGCGGTTGTTGACAGCCCTTCTATAGAGGCATTCTCAATGTATTTTTTGACATGACGCAAAAAGAGCAAACGCTTGGCCAGTTCAAAATCAATATCATTTTCAAGCCTGTAGGAATAAACATCATAATAAACATCTTCCTTTACGACAGGATCAACAAATTTGAAAGACATTCGTTCCTGCGTAGCATTAGCACTAAATTGAGGCGGTTTAGGAGTATAATCAGGATTTGTGGGAAGAAGCTTAACAGTAAAAACGTTATTGGGAGATGTGTATTCCGTCCAGTTGGTCCCAAAAGGCCGCGGCTCATCAAGCTTCTTAAGTCCATCGTAAAGCACGATCGAATCAAAAAAATCGTCGGCTATGTATGAAAACATGCTGGCCGCCGAACCGGTCATAACCTGTTCAACCTTTGCATAGTTGGTCATATAAATACGAATGCGCATTCCATGTTTTTGACCAGCGCTGTTGGTATATAAGATATAAAGGTCTTTACCCGGAAATTCGTTATGAACAATATCGTCATTCGTCATGACCTTCCCGCCAGTTACTGCAGCCGATTCAGCATAACGTTTAGCCTCTCTGTCCAGAATTTGCTTTGCCAGCCAAAGCGGAATTACACCGCCAAATGTTTGTGTTGCACGCACCATAATGCTTTTACCTTTTTTGATGGTAGCATTACCGGACAAAGAGGAGACAATTTCGACACTAAAGGCAGTGTTTCTATGATTATAACGGAAAGGCAGAATTCTGTATTGGTACTTTGTAGGAAACTTGACAGAAAAGATTCCGGTAATTGAATCATGCTTCTCCCATATAATTTCTTCTTCTTCTTCACCAAGAGGAATATCGAACTGAGCGCGTGCAGGCACAGAGACACCAAGAAAAATGCCAAACCCAAGAAAAACGAGCATGAAACGCTTTATAATCAATAAGTGAAAAGCGGATACAGAAAACTTACAGAACATAGGCTTCCTTCAAATAATCATGTTGTTCATAACAGTGTTGATAATAACGATAATAATACGCAAGCACAGCATCAACGATGCACTTTAGCACAAATTGGGTGATACGACATAATATAATAAAACAAAAAAGCCGCCGACATATATCATGACGACAGCCTTCTGTAAATTTTATGAACTCAATTGGAGCAAATCCTGATGCTAAGACCCTGATTAATACCCATCGCGATCGCGACGTTTGCGTTCCATCTTGCGGCAACGACGCACAGCCTCGGCTTGTTCGCGGGCTTTTTTCTCAGATGGTTTTTCGTAATGGCGACGCAGCTTCATCTCGCGGAATACACCCTCGCGCTGCATTTTTTTCTTCAATACGCGCAAAGCCTGATCGACATTGTTATCTCTAACGTTCACACTGACCACAGTGTTCACCTCTTTCTAGTTTGTTAAATAGTGACTTATCAAAAAGTAGATAAGGATTTAACAGGCATTTCCCCAAAAGGCAAAGGAAAAATAAAGATAATACAGCATTGTACGTAACAGGTGGCGACATTATCTAAGCCACATCACGGGCTTTGAGGTTCATCGCAGCATCCAGCAAAGCTTTGGTATAGTCTTTATGGGGAGCAGAAAAGACATCGCTCGCGTGGCCATGCTCAATAATGTGCCCGTCTTTCATAACAACAAGATAATGGCTCATCGCTCGCACAACCCGCAAATCATGACTGATAAACATATAGCTCAGCCCGTGCTTGCGCTGTAATTCGCGCAACAGATCAACAATCTGCGCTTGCACAGAGACATCCAGCGCGCTGGTTGGCTCATCGAGTACAACCAGCTCAGGCGCAAGAACCATCACCCGCGCAATCGCCACGCGCTGGCGTTGCCCGCCGGAAAATTCGTGAGGGTAGCGGTGACGGGTCTTCGGATCCATATGCACATCTTCCAAAGATTTGATAACAAGCGCATCACGTGCTTTTGCATCAAGATCGGGCCTGTGAAGTTTCAACCCTTCTTCGATAATCTGCGCAATGCTCATGCGCGGAGAAAGAGAGCTGAAAGGGTCTTGAAAGACAATCTGCATACGCGAGCGAAGAGGGCGCATCTCTTTCTTTTTGTACCGGGAAATATTGGTCCCATCAAACAACAGTCGCCCCTCACCATCCAGAAGCCGCAAGGCCGCATAGCCCAAAGTGCTCTTGCCCGAGCCGCTTTCACCGACAACCCCCAGAGTTTCACCGCGCCGGATCATAATATCAACCTGATCAACGGCTTTCACAAAGCTTTTGGGCCGACCTAGAAAACTGCGGTCTTTAGGAAAGTGAACCTTGATAGCCTCACCTTGAAACAAAACAGGCGCATTTGCATCGCAAGGCGGTGCATCTCCGCGCGGAATAGTATTGAGCATCATCATTGTGTACTCATGCACAGGGCTGGCAAACAGAGATTTGGCATTTTTTTGCTCCACAATCTCGCCATGACGCATCACACACACATAATCAGCCATCTTCTCGACAATACTCAAATCATGCGTAATCAACAACATCGCCATCCCCAGCTTGTCTTGCAGATCCTGTAAAAGTTCCAAAATCTGCGCCTGCACCGTGACATCAAGCGCTGTCGTTGGCTCATCGGCAATCAAAAGATCCGGCTTGTTGGCCAGAGCCATAGCAATCATCACACGTTGTCTTTGCCCACCTGAAAGCTCGTGCGGATAGGCGTTCATCCGCTCGCGCAATTGCGGTAGACCAACAAGCTCCAAAAGCTCCCGCACACGGTCTTTGGCTTGCGAATCATCCATCCCCTGATGCAGTTTAAGCACTTCTCCAATTTGCTTTTCCACAGTGTGCAAGGGATTGAGAGCAGTTTGCGGCTCTTGAAAAATCATCCCGATTTTCCGCCCGCGCAAAGAACGCATAAAGGCGGCATCACGGCCAATCAGTTCCTCACCTTTAAAGACAATGGAAGCACGCCCGCTGTGTCGCGCCGTGGGATAGGGCAAAAGTTGCATCAAGGAGAGAGCGCTCACGGATTTCCCGGAACCGGACTCACCAACCAGAGCGACCGTTTGCCCTGGTTTGATTTCAAAACTAACATCTTTAACAGCATGAAAATCATCACCGTCTGCTTCCTTGCCCGGTGTCTTGAAGAAGACATCAAGATGATTGATTTTTAAAAGAGGCTCTGTCATATCTCCATCTCGAAGGAATTAAAAAGATTTTATGAATGCGCTACCTAGCAAAGCACAAACCATGCGCAGCGACAAGAGCGCAAGCTCGTATCATGAAAAACAAACACAGGATAACGCGACTCTATAGTCCCTCGAGCATATATTCGCGGATAAGGCAGTTTTGGGGTATTTCATATGTCTTGCCCTCAGTCTTCATCTCTGGCGTTGGTGTATCGCCAATCAGCGCTCTGAGAACAGCCTCATAAGGCTCTGGCCTGTGAGCCGCAGCCATGTCAAGGTCATTGTCAGGGAGGCGGGCGATTATGTCTTGATCTGGATTAATAAGCATTTTCACTCCGTTGCCATCAAGGTCTGGCACAAGATACAAATGTGTTCCGGCCTGCTCGTAACCCATAGGTCTGGATACAACCCACCCCTCTTTAGTCATAAGGTTGGATAGGCTATCTCCGTGAAGCTGGACTTCCCATAAATTCCCGTCAAGACGTTTGATATTGTCTTCTATAGCTTGAACAAAAGCGCTTTCAGCATAACCCACAGATCCGAAGGTATAAATATCTCCAAGGTGGATTTGATCAGGGGTTTCGAAAAAGCCGTTATGGATCATCTCGCCCGCAGCAAGAACAGCTTTCGCGCCGCCACTACAAAAACCGGTAAAATCAACAGTTAAAGGACGATCTTCTACTCTGTCGGCATAGTCATGCAAGACGCCCTCCATAAGCGCGGTCAAATTTTCCGCGGAAAGAGTCTCCCCGTCCAGAGGCTTAACAAAATCCCTGTAAAAACCGCGATGCACACGCCCTCCCAAGGCGTGATCTGTAGGCGCAAATCTGAAAAATCCGTCTATTTTGTCTCCAAATGTTTGTGTAGCATTAAAGGCAACCATTACAGTGTGCTGTTCTGGTCTGTACAGGAGGATAGCTGTTGTGTTGCGAAAATTAATAACTGAGGCATCTATATCATGCAGAGTTTCAGTCTCTCGCAAGGCATCGCGTAAGATACCAAATGCCGCCTGACCTTTAATCTGATAGCAGGCGCCATCACTAATTTTGTCTTGCCGTTCTCTGATCTCGCCACGATCATCAAGATATTCAATCTCTTTATAGCACGGCGCATCGCTATAGGCCTCGCCATATAGCCACGGCACCATGGTTAACAAAAGGGGAGGGATAATACGCGAGGGGGAAATTTGATAATCATTTGATTGTTCGCTCATCGTCCAGTAACCCCGAAAGGAAATCTTACATTAAGTTTACATTAAGGAGAAAAAGAAGGCGGCATAGGAGGGGGTTGCTCTGGAAAATTAGCAACAGCGCCATCACCAACCACCATGCTATCAAGTCCTTGGGGTGAATGAAGCGCCTCTATATAGGCTTCCATGGAATGTCCGTCAACGGCAGGCAGGTCTATTTGGGTGCCTACATGAACTAAATCTTCAGTAAACATAGGTCGACCATACCATGGAGCATCTTCAGTAAAAAGATCGGGCACAATGTCATCGCCCTGGCCGGTAAGACGCCACACCTCCATACCCATTTCTTGAGCCCTGGCATCAAAATTCTCACAAAACTCAGCATTTCCTACGGGCGGGCTACCAAAGGTGTATAGAGCATTAACAATAACATTTGGGTGGCCCGTAAAAAACCCTTCACTATCCCATTGCGCAAAAGCATCAATAGCAATAGCGCCGCCTTTTGACATGCCCACAATATTGAGATCGACCGGAGCCCCGTCCTGACGGTCTATAGCATCACCAAGAGCCCCTCTAACCTGATCGGCAAAAAAACCGTTTTCGTCTTCTACCATAAAAGCACTGCGCGCTCCCTGAAAGACATTACCGCCAAAAAAATGTTCGGTAGTCCAAAATTGCATATTCTTGGATGTGCTGCCCGGAGCAAAAGCGAGTGTAACTTGATCGCTGGCGCTGTCGAGCGCGATAAAAGCCTGAGAATCTTGAACGTTCACGATTGTCAGATCCAGACCTTGCTGCGCAGCGGCAGAAATTATCGCGGCTTCAGCATCTTCGGGTGCAATATTCTGGTTTTCAACCATGTCAGCATACACAAAGGGTAAATCCGCATGCCAAGCCATTTCTCTGGCCTCATCGAGATCCATCCCTTTAATTGACTGCTCACCCTCTAGAACCTGTACGCTCATTTAAAAAACCCGCAACTCTAGCCTTAGTAGGGTATTTTACAGCGTATTGCCAAATATTGCAAAAATAATACGTCAAATAAAAGGACGCTACCTAGGCCGATTCAGGCTGCACACTACCCAAATGTCCCAGCGTTTCATGGATAATCTCTAGTCCTTTGCGCGCTTCATCCTCGCTTAAAACAAGCGGCGGCACAAGGCGCAAGGTGGATTGTCCAGCTTGGGTCACGATCAATCCCTTCTCCAGCAGGGCGCGATTAAGCTTTTGAATATCAAAGACAGTATCAATACCGATCATCAAACCATGCCCGCGAATAGCTGTAATGTATCCGCTTTCTTCTTTGATGCGCTCCAGCCCCGCAAAGAGAATGTTTGAGACATGCCCAATATTGTCAAGAAAATGCGTTTGACTGATTTCTTCAAAGGCGCAGACAATCATGGCACAAGCTAGCGGATTCCCACCAAAAGTGCTGCCATGGGTTCCGGGCTGCAAAGCATCCCCAAAAGAGGCCTTGGCTGCCATCACTCCGGCTGGAAAGCCCGCGCCAATTCCCTTCGCCCAAGCGACAATATCAGGCTCTACGCCATATTTCTGGTAAGCAAAAAGCGTGCCCAGCCGCCCCAGCCCGGTCTGGATCTCATCGAATATAAGGCACACATTATGTTCATCACATAAGGCGCGCAATGCGTGCAAAAATTCCGGCGTAGCAGGGGTCACGCCGCTTTCTCCTTGAACAGGCTCCACAATCACCGCCGCCGTTTTCTCGCTAATCAAAGCTTCTACGCTCTCAATGTCGTTAAATGCGGCAAAGTCGATATTGGGAATGTAAGGCTCGAAAAAAGGCTGCGCCATACGCTTTTCCGTTACAGACGCCGCGCCATAGGTGCGCCCATGAAAAGAGTTGCGAAATGAAATAATATGATTACAGTGCGCGCCCTTGGTATCATAAGCCCATTTACGCGCGCATTTTAAAGCTGCCTCAACGCTTTCTGTGCCGCTATTGGAGAAATAAACCTGATCAAAACAGCTCGCCTCAACCAGCATTTTAGCAGCTTTGTATCTAGGCTCACTCAAGTGGACAGGGTGAACCGTCATAAGCTTTGCAGCCTGTTGGCTCAAGGCCTCCAGCACCTTGGGGTGAGCGTGACCCAAAGCGGCCACCGCAATGCCGCCCGCAAAATCGAGATATTCTCTCCCATGCGTATCGTAACAATAAACCCCCTTGGCGTGATCCATAATCATAGGTGGAAAATTAGCGGTTCTGACCATATAAGAGGGCGCATCATCAATAATGGTCTGCGTGTCTGTGGTGTTAGAAACAGTCATGATATATTACCCTTTGACCCTGTATTATATAAATGTCTCAAATATCTACACGCTTGTTTTACGCGGGTCAAATGCATCGCGCACCGCTTCACCGATAAAAGTCAAAAGGCTAAGCATAACCGCTAGCGTTAAAAAAGCCGCAATGCCCAGCCACGGGGCTTGCAGATTGTTCTTGCCTTGCGCCAGAAGCTCACCAAGGGAAGGGCTGCCCGGTGGCATGCCCAGCCCCAGAAAATCGAGCGCTGTCAGCGAGGTGATCGATGCTGTTAAAATAAAGGGCAAAAAAGTAAGCGCCGCTACCATCGCATTGGGCAGCACATGGCGCCACATAATGGTTGTATCTGGAATGCCCAAGGCCCGCGCCGCGCGCACATAGTCAAAATTCCGCGCCCGCAGGAATTCCGCGCGCACAACATCAACAAGCTTAAGCCACGAAAACAGCAGCAAAATTCCCAATAGGCTCCAAAAACCCGGCGTAAACATCGAGGCAAAAATAATCAGGATATAAAGCGCAGGCAACCCGGCCCATATCTCGATCATGCGCTGCATGAACAAGTCAACTTTACCGCCGTAATAGCCCTGCACCGCGCCCGCCATAATGCCAATCGTCGCACTCAAGAGCGTTAAGATCAGGCCAAACAAAACAGAAATGCGAAACCCGTAGATCACGCGCGCCGCCACATCGCGCCCCTGATCATCCGTGCCCAGCCAGTTCACACCATCAGGCGCAGTAGGGGCGGGTTTTGTCAGCTCATAATTAATCGTGTCATAGGAAAACGGGATCGGCGGCCATAAAATCCACCCCGCATCGCCATCCTCTCCGACAATCAGCTCTTGTACAAACGCATCGCGGTAATCCGCTGTTGTTTCAAAATCCCCGCCATAGGCTGTTTCCGGGTAATCGACAAAAACCGGAAAATACAAATCACCTTGATAACTTAAAGCCAGCGGCTTGTCATTGGCGATAAAATCCGCGCTCAGGGCGATAAATAAAAGCACCAGAAAAACCCACAAACTCCAGAAACCGCGCTTGTTTGCTTTGAACTGCGCAAGCCGCCGCCGTGTCATGGGAGACAGCTCTATTGCCGGCAAAAAAGACATAAATCACACGCTCCTTTCTTCAAAGTCAATGCGCGGATCAATCCACACATAAACCAGATCGCGCACAAGATGCATCACCATACTCACCAGCGAAAGAATATAAAGAGAGCCAAGCACAACCGGATAATCGCGGTTGATGATGCTTTCATAATTCAACAGCCCCAGCCCGTCGAGCGAGAAAATCACCTCAATCAAAAGCGAGCCGGTAAAGAAAATAGCAACAAACACGGCTGGAAATCCTGCAATCACAATCAGCATGGCATTGCGAAACACATGCCCGTAAAGCACGCGCCGCTCTGATAGGCCCTTGGCACGCGCCGTCAGGACATAGTGCTTGTTAATCTCGTCGAGGAAACAATTCTTGGTTAGCATGGTCTGGGATGCAAATCCGCTAATCACCATAGCCGCAGTAGGCAAAACCATATGCCATGCATAATCAGCAATCTTTCCAAGAAAGCTCAGATCCTCCCAGTGATCCGATGTCAGGCCGCGCAAGGGAAAAAAATCCCAGTAACGCCCGCCGGCAAAAAGCACAATCAGTAAAATTGCAAACAAGAAGGAGGGGATTGCATAGCCGATAAACACCGCTGCGCTTGTCCACACATCAAAGGGCGTTCCGTCTTTCACAGCCTTGCGAATACCAAGCGGAATAGAAATCGTATAAATAATCAGCGTCGACCAAAGCCCCAGAGAAATTGATACCGGCATTTTTTGTACAATCAGCGAGAGC
Organism: Alphaproteobacteria bacterium; assembly: GCA_046542355.1. GTDB lineage: Bacteria > Pseudomonadota > Alphaproteobacteria > Micavibrionales > Micavibrionaceae > UBA1672. The sequence continues at coordinate 14,279 of JBKHBN010000002.1, forward strand.
ACATCAACATCACGGTAATAACTTTCCCCTAAATTAAAGGTAAGATAATTTTTGATCATAAGCGCAAAGCGCACATGCGCGGGCTTGTCAAAGCCGTATAAAGCCTCCAGCTCTGCGATAAATTCAGGATCAAGTCCCTGCGCCCCTTTATAGGAACTGCCGCCTGATGAAGACTCGGCGCCAGCGATAGCCCCGCTGACATCTCCCCCGCCACCTGTAAAACGGGCGGTTGCAGAGCTGCCGTGCCCCTGAAGCTGGGCAATCATTTGCTCAACCGGGCCGCCGGGCACAAACTGTATGATAACAAAGCTTATTAGCAAAATGCCAAAAAGCGTGGGAACCATCAAAAGCATGCGTTTAAGAATATACGATAACATAACAGGCATCATAATGATGCGATGCGCACAAGTCTACGCGCAAAACCCTGTGTCCTGATTTTAATGCACGGTGTTTGATTCATCATAGCCGCTGGAGCGGTTAAAGGCATCGAAAGCCGAAGGGGTTTCAATATGCATGAATTCTGAGTCCATATCCCGCAAAAGACGGGCATCCTCTTGCTCGATTTGCTTGCGGTGCATCTTGGCGCAGGCGTTATAAGCCTGTTTAAGGAAAATAGCGTGATCCTTGTCCCGCCACAGCATTTTGGCAATATAGGCCTTATTGCTCAGCGCAAGGACGTTATCCGGATCAAAATATAGAGCACGATCCAAAGTCTCAAGCGCGGCATCTTCCTCATTAATATTGGCCAGCGCAAAGCCTTTATTAATCAGCGCATTAACATTTTTGGGATCGGTAGCAAGTATAACATCCTCACGATCAATAATCCGCCTGTACTCGTCTTTGAGGCAATCAATAAAGGCCTTTTGGAACTGCGCTTTTTCATCATCAGGATTATCCTCAAGCCGCTGCTTTACGGCAGTTTCCGCTTCTTTGTAAAAGCCATCAATAATCATAATATCGATTTCATCATCACTGGCCTGCGGGTCATAGCCATCGGTGTTTTCGGGATTAATATAATAGCCGCAATCATCGCGCCCCATAAAGGTCATAAGCTCATAGGCCAGACGTGCGCGCAATGACCCATCATCAACAGGCATATGGTTGAGTGGATGCGCATATTTGAATTTAGATGAAGAGGCGGAAGCTTCGCCTGCATATATTTCATCTGGTATCATAGTAATAGCCTACCCTTATATCACCACTAACGCATGGTTTATCCATGTCTTAGTAAAGGATAGTACCGTTTTTGGGAAAGAAAAACAAGAAAATTGAAAACTAATCCAATACCGGAACTATACCCCAGCCCTCAACCTGCCAGCATTGCTCTGAATACCGCAAAATTCCTACGGAACCTGTTTTCAGTTTGATTGGAAAATTCCGCGAAAATGTATCAAAATCTCCGGTGATATACGGCGCAAACCGCGCAATACCATTTGATGTCACAACAAGAATGGTTTCATCAATGTCCAGAATATCCCCCGATACTGTATCATGTGTCTTCGTTATGTCATGGGCAAAGCGCTGCCAGTTGCGAATAATGCCATCGGGATCAGCCTTCCACCCATCAGGAACAACAGCCCGCGAATCCCACTGCGCCAGAGCGTCCTTGCCGATGCGCCCAATGACCCGATCTTCGGTTTGATTTTCATCAGGCCCGTAATCAATTTCATCGAATATATCCAGCGCATAAACAGGCAAGCGCACTCCGGCCTCCCGCAAAGCAATCTCTGCTGTTTGGCGCGTTCGCTGCAAGGTAGAGCTATAAGCCACATCTGGAAGCAGATCATGTTCGCTCAAATACCGCCCCAAAGCCCGCGCCTGCGCTTCGCCTTTTTCAACCAAAGGCAGATCCGTGCGCGCCCCTACGCGCGTAGGGGTCTCATCAGGAGAAAAAGTATTGCCGTGACGGGCAATGATCAAAGTGGTCATGACACAAGCTCACCATATTGCGCAATGTGTTTTTCGGCGCGCTCAATATCTTCGGGGCTATCTATGCCTGATTGGATACGCGTGTTTGCGCCCTCAATGTTCACGGTGCTTATACGGATCCCGTTTTCAAGCATACGAAGCTGTTCCAGCCCCTCCAGTGCTTCATATTCACCTTCGGGTAAGGCACAGAATTTCTCCAGAATGTCACAGCGAAAACCATATAATCCGACATGCTGATAAACTGGAGAGACAGAAGTGGCTGCGCGCAAATCTTCTTCTTTACGTATCGCTGGAAGAATGTTTTTTGAAAACCAGAGGGCTTGCCCTTGTGCGTTGATAGTTGCTGTTGTTCCGCTAAACGGCGTAACAGTTTTCGCAGCGCGCAATGCATCAAGTTCATCCCAGCTCAGCCGATGCACAGGCGTAACAACCTCGGCTTTGGGATTGTCCCGAAAGGAATCAAAAATCTGGCGCACAACAAAAGGCGGCACAAGCGGCGCATCGCCTTGCAGATTAATCACAAAATCAGGCCATTGGTCTAGCTGCCGTAAGGCCGATAAGACCCTGTCAGAGCCGGTTTTACAGCTTGGTGGTGTGTTGATACATTTGGCGCCAAGATCATTCATAACATGATCAGCAATGCGTTTGTCATCAGTAGCGACGAAGATATCAATAGCATCATCATAAGCAGCAGCGGCCTCGTGCGCAATATCAAGCACGCGTTGCACCATGCTCTTGCCTGCAATCATTGCCAAAGGCTTGCCCGGAAAGCGGGTTGACCCATAGCGCGCGGGAATTGCAATCGCATAACGCTGTGCCATAAGCCGATCCTTATTGTTGCGGGTTATCCTGATCCAATAAACCGCCAGCGCCTGCATGCCACCAGCTCTGCGTAATTAAAGGCGACATAGTAGCAAGGGTTTTGGGGCGTTTAATATGATCCCAGTAGGCAATGCGCCATTTTGGATAATGCCACATGGGAATCACATAATGCCCCCACAGCAAAACACGATCAAGCGCCCGCGTTCTGGTGACAAGATCTTCGCGTGAAGTGGTATGAATAATTCCGCTAACAAGCTCATCAACCACCGGATCTTTAATACCGATTAAATTACGCGACCCTTCAAGATCTGCTTTTCCAGATCCCCAGAATTCGCGCTGCTCATTACCGGGAGAAGACGATTGCCCAAAGCTGCCAATCAGCATGTCATAATCAAAGATATTGACCCTGCGCTGGAATTGGGCTGTATCAACAACGCGGAAATTGGCTTTTACGCCTATGCGTTCCAGATTTTTGATAAAGGGCAATACCCATTTCTCAAAAACCGGAGAATGATACAGGATTTCAAATTGCAAGAGTTGCTTTGTCCCGTCATCAAGCACCTTATAGCGCACGCCATCCTCATTAAGTGCTTTATATCCGGCATCTTCCAGTAATTTGATTCCGGTTCTAAGATTTGCACGATTTCTGCCCGATCCATCACTCACCGGCGCTTTGTAAACTGTGGTAAAAACCTCTTCGGGAATTTTTCCGCGAAATGGTTCTAGAATTTTAAGCTCTGCCTCGTCAGGCAATGCGCAACAAGAAGACAGCTCTGAATTTTCAAAAAAGCTATTTGTGCGCATATAATCGCCATAAGCAAATTGTGCATTTGACCACTCAAAATCCAGGGCATAGGAAAGCGCTTTGCGTACATCCCGATCCTGAAAAACATCGCGGCGTATATTATAGATAAAGCCAGTCATCCCCGCCGGACGGGCATTGTGAATATCCTCCTTGATAAGATCTCCGGCTTTTTCAGATGAAACATCATAATTTTCATACCAGATTTTGGCAACGCTCTCGAATTTAACATCAAAATCCTGCGCCAGAAAAGCTTCATGCGCCACATTATCATCTCGGTAATAATCAAAGACAATTCGCTCAAAATTATTCATGCCTTTAAAGAACGCAAGATCTTTTCCCCACCATTCGGGGTTACGAATATATTCAATCGAGCGTCCCGCATCGACCCTGCCAATTTTGTAAGAGCCACTGCCAAGAGGCGCATCAAGCGTAGTTTCGCTAAAGTCACGCGCTCCGTCTTCCCAGTAATGTTGAGGCAAGATACTCATCTCTGCGGCAATCAATGGCAGCTCTGCATTATGCGCAATCGAAAATGTAAAGAGCACCGTTTTGTCATCCAGAGCTTCAACGCGCTCAACATCATGCCAGTACGCTTTAAAAAATGGCTGACCCTTCTCAATAAGTGTATCAAATGTCCACACAACGTCATGCGCAGTAATTGGCTTACCGTCATTCCACCGCGCCTCTTCACGTAATTTGAACTTAGCCCAGGATTTATCTTCAGGTACAGTAATGCTCTCGGCAATAACGCCGTAAAGGGTAAAGGGCTCATCCCACGCATTTTGCATCAGACTCTCATAAACAAGTCCGCTGCGCAGATAACTCAAACCGGCAGCAGGCGTTCCCTTGACAATAAACGGATTAAGAGAATCAAACGTACCGATTTGATGCATACGAAGCGTACCACCTTTAGGAGCCTCAGGGTTAACATACTCAACATGTGCGAAATCCTTGGGGTATTTGGGCTGCCCATGCAGGGCAATGGCATAACGGGCAGTGCCATCAAAACTCGAAGACCCTTTATCTTCCGCTTGCACAGCCACAGGATGGAAGCACGCAACAAACAAAAAGAACATAAAAGCGCTTTGAGTGAGTTTTTGCATCATATGGTGTTATCCCTTGAAATATAGTTAAGCCGCGCGCGCAGTGCGCATAGCTGAGAAACCGGTCTGTAAATAAACCGCCCCTGTCCACACTGTCAGAACAGTAGCGATGACGAGCACCAGCATCCCCCCCTCATAGGCATAGGGAACAAGGCCGCTCAGTATGAGAATGCCGCAAGCAACCATCTGTACGGTGGTTTTCCATTTTGCGATCTTCATCACAGGCATTTTTATGTCTTTTGGTCCAAGATATTCGCGCAGCCCCGAAACAAGAAACTCGCGCGTAAAGATCAATAGAGCCAGAACAACGCCAAGAACACCGATTCGATCAGTGGCAATCAGCATAACCAGAATACAGCCCACCATTATTTTATCTGAAATCGGATCAAGAAATGTACCAAACGCACTGGTTTGATTAAGCCGCCGCGCCAGATAGCCATCCAGATAGTCTGTAACCGCGGCCACTACATAAAGGGTAAAACACAGCCATACAGCTAAAGCACCCAGTGATGTCTCAAGATAAAACAACCCGACCATAACCGGCAGCATAAGCATACGCACGATAGTCAGAACATTGGCAATATTATTTTTGATCATATCCATGGGCTGGCATTCTAGCGCAAAAAAAATAATAAGCAAACCAGAGTGCGCCGTGACATCAAAAAATTACAGCTAAAAACCAAAAAGGGGAGATTTTTTTAAGCGCTCGCAGTCTTCTCGGGCTTGGCATTGGGGTCACGCAACACATAACCACGTCCCCAGACAGTTTCGATATAATTCGAGCCATCCGTTGCATCCGCGAGTTTCTTGCGCAGTTTGCAGATAAACACATCAATAATCTTGGCTTCCGGCTCATCCATCCCGCCATAAAGATGATTTAAAAACATCTCCTTGGTCAAGGTGGAGCCTTTGCGCAAGGATAATAACTCCAAAATGCCGTACTCTTTGCCGGTCAGATGTAAAGGTTTCCCGCTGGCTTCAATGGTGCGCGAATCAAGGTTGACCTTAATGTCTCCCGTCTCAATGATGCTCTGGGCATGCCCCTGAGAACGCCGGACAATGGCCTGAATACGCGCAATAAGCTCACGCTTATCAAAGGGTTTGGTCAAGTAGTCATCTGCGCCAAATCCAAGCCCCCTTAATTTATTGTCCAGCTCCGTAAGGCCTGAGAGGATAAGAATAGGCGTCTCAACCTTCGATGCGCGGAAAGACTTGAGAACATCATAGCCATCCATATCAGGCAGCATCAAATCAAGAATAATAATGTCGTAGTCGTATATTTTACCAAGATCCAGACCATCTTCTCCAAGGTCAGTGACATCCACAACATACCCTTCAGATTTGAGCATAAGTTCAATACTTCGGGCAGTAGAAGTATCATCTTCGACAAGCAATACACGCATGAAATCAGTCTCCTTAATTAAAAGACATATGAAAGTTGCAACGCTACAAACAAGCAAGACAACCCGTAATGGCCGATATGTTAACAAATATAAAAAAGGTTAACAAACGCTTTCAACAAATATCCATAGAATTAATGGGCACAGAGCGCCGGGCGCAGCTTTGCCGTTTTTATTTGTACAAAATAAATGTACAGTGATTACCGGGTGAATTGGTACATAATATTCGGGCGTGCCGATTTCTAAGTTATATATAGCATTGAGTTAAATCAAAATCATGGATCGTCTGGCAAAGCAAATCACCAAATCTATCAAGGATCTACCAGAGCGTCAGCTTTATGGACGCGTATCGAAAATTCTCGGTTTGCTGGTTGAAATCAGCGGCGTTTCTGAAGCGCTGACCATCGGCGCTCTTGTATATCTAAAGCCGCTGCAAGGGGAGGATATACCCTGTGAGGTGATTGGCTTTCGTGATGGGCAAGCCCTGCTTATGCCCTTTGGGACGCTGGAAGGAGTTGGCCTTGGATGTACAGCCGTTGTTTATGGGGCAACGCCTTCCATATACCCAAGTGAGGCTTGGCTGGGACGTGTCATTAATGCACTGGCTCAGCCCATTGACAGTAAGGGCGCGCTGCTGCAAGGAGCGCAAAGCGTGCCTCTTAAAAACAAGCCTCCATTGCCTCATGCTCGCCAGCGCATGGGCAAACAACTTGACCTTGGAGTACGAGCAGTTAATTCATTTCTAGCGACATGCCGCGGCCAAAGAATGGGAATTTTCTCGGGATCAGGGGTTGGAAAATCTGTCTTGCTGTCCATGATGGCACGTTATACCGTTGCAGATGTCTCGATTATTGGCCTTGTCGGAGAACGTGGCCGTGAGGTGCAGGAATTCCTGCAAGACGATCTGGGAGAAGATGGTCTGGCGCGTTCTGTCGTTGTGGTTGCAACCGGAGATGAACCCGCGCTCATGCGCCGTCAGGCAGCCTATGTCACGCTATCGCTGGCTGAATATTTCCGCAATCAGGGTAAGCAGGTCTTGTGCCTGATCGATTCTCTAACCCGCTTTGCCATGGCGCAGCGTGAAATTGGCCTGAGCGCAGGCGAACCACCGACCTCCAAAGGATACCCGCCAACAACCTTTGGCGAACTTGCCCGGCTCTTGGAGCGCGCCGGCCCTGGAGAAAAAGGGCAGGGATCGATTACCGGACTGTTTTCGGTGCTTGTAGAAGGTGACGATCATAACGAGCCTATTTCCGATGCAGTGCGCGGTCTTGTGGACGGGCATATTGTCATGGAGCGCCCAATAGCAGACAGAGGCCGATATCCGGCCATTAACGTGCTTAAATCGGTTTCCCGTTCCTTGCCCGCAGCCATTACCAAGGAGCAAAATGAAATCATGCGCCGCGCCAAACAGGTCATTACGACCTATGAGGATATGGCCGAGCTAATACGTCTGGGCGCATACCGCAAGGGCAGTGATCCTCTCGTCGATGAAGCGATCTTATTATACCCCGAGCTGGAACGCTTTCTCTCACAGGACAAATCGGAAATTTCACAAATAGAAGACGGGTTCAGCCAGCTTGCAGGCATATTAGGCATGAATCAAAGCGCATAGAGCCAAAGGGGAATAGATGGCAAAACTCGACTCTCTTATTCGCGTGCGCAAGCATAAAGTGGATCAGCAGCAAAAAGTTCTGGCTGATCTGTACCGCCGCGCCGAAGCGTTAAAGCAAGAGCGCGATACGCTCGAAACCCGGCTGGCCATAGAAAGCGAGACATCAAAAGATGTACCGCCGGATATGCTGAGATATTTTGCCAGCTTCGTCAAAAAGATGCGCAAATCCATAAAAACCATCGATGACAAGCGCGAGCGACTTGAAAACCAGATAAAAATAGCGCAAGAGCGCCTGCGCGATGCTTATGCAGAGCAAAAAAAAGTAGAAATCATCCATCAAAGACGCAAAGACGCGCAAAAGGCCGAAGAGCAGTCCAAAGAATCGCAGGAACTTGACGCCATTGCCATAGAAGGCTTCCGCCGCAAGGATGATGCGTAAAAGAGGTAACACACAGCTCAGCTTCCTAAAACCATCCAACCAACATGGCAATGCCAAAACCGCCAATAATCAAACCGGCAAAAAGGTGAAAGACACGAATATATTTTTCTTTCCATTTCTGAACGTCTCTGACCTGACTAAGACCAAAATAAACAACGCCTGTAATGATAAAAACCGGAGCCACAAAGATCAGGTTATACAAAATCAGCATGGGCAGCGTTTGTATAATATCCATAACCGAAAGAGCCCCGCCTAAAATGATATAAGGGCCGATCGTGCAGGGAAGCAAAAAGACAGTAACAAAAAGCCCGATAAAAAACGCGCCCACAGGGGAAGTGATTTTGCGCGCAACCTTGATAAAGGTTGGCCGCCAGCTCATAGGCATTTCCCGTGCAAAACCACCTTCTTTGTAAAAGAAAAAATCCTTGATCTGGAAAGCGCCAAGAAGGATCGCCAAAACTCCCAATCCTTTATAAAGGTAAAACCGCACACCCGTGAGCGTTTCATTGATGACCTGAAAAGATTTGATAATGAAAATCCCATAAAACAGATACATGATAAAGACGGCAAGCCCAAAAGAAAGTCCGGCCCATAGAACTTTTTCTTTCTTATCAGGATTGTGCGCAGTTATAGACACCAGAATAATCGTGAGCACCGCAAATTCACACGGATTGACCGCATCCGCCACAGCAAGCGCAATAACCTGAGAAACAGAAAGACCGTCCATAATACAAACCTCCTGGGGATCTTAATCGTGCATCAAGATCCAGCCATCAAACCGGCACGCGGTGTTGAACGTAACCTTACCGCCGGATAAAGGCGCATCTGATTTTTCTTCAGGAGCGCATTCTTCGGGCACGATTCCATTTACCAGAAATGAGGTAATGGCTTCATCTTGCAGCGATGAGCTGTCTTCACGAACAGCCAGACGATTTTTGAACCAGATCTTGGGCTTATAAGGCAGCTTGACAAAAGACAGATCATCAAAGGCAATGCGTTCATTGGGTAGAACAATATCATTGCCTTTGTTAAGTGCAACAAGCGTATCGAAACTCTCTAAAACAGGGCGATCCCCGGCAATGGTTTTAACATCGTCTTTGCCTGCGCCCACAATAATCTGCGGCACTGCGAGCTTGGCGTCATAGGCCTTGCGGTAATCCATTAAAAGCGGAGCATTTGCATTATCGCGGTAAATTTCATATTCAAAAACCATAACCCCGCCGCGCCTGACGCGGTCTTTCAGGATCACAGGATCAGTATTCGCACAATGCGGGCAGCCAATCCCTGTAAAATAGATAACATTTGTCCAGGAGGATGTATCTAAGGAAGCGGCCTCCAGCGTATCAAGAGATTCACTCTTGGAAGCAATCTCGCCAGCAACAGGCGCCAGCACATCCTGAGCATAGGACATAGAAAAAGGCGTAAGGAAAACAGCAACCGCCAGAAAAAGAACAGCAAAAATGTAAGATATATTTTTCATTGGCACCAACAACAAAGTAAGACTTAATGATTAATGTAACAGTCTATACCTATGCCTGCGAAGAGGAGAAGTCAACATGACACGACCTAAATCTGCGCACTATATTCTTTAAACTCATCAGGCGTGATACGTATCCACTCCAGCCCGTGATCCTGAAAAGAAAGCTCTCCTGTGATTTGTGTTTCTAAAAGAGCCTCTTGATAAGCACGGCGCATTTGCTGTTTCATGGCCTGTGAGAAGGAATTTTGCGTTCGCAAGATCAGATCAAGCCGCCCCGCCGTCGATTGATCAGAATCACCTTTTGTACGGCTAAAAAGCCCGTCAATTTGTACCGATCCCATTTGATCCAAAGATAGATCGATAACAAACCGGCTTTTGCCTGATAGCCTTGTTTGACGATCATCAGAGCAATGATCGTGCTCCTCACGTGTATAAACACAAATTCTGTGTATCTCCTCATTCCATGCCACAGGAATAGATAAAGCACGCCACTGGCCGGATATACGATCCTCATTCAGGCGCATAAGGCCGGAAAGCTCCTGCTTCAAACGCTTAAACACAGAATCATGACCAGAGCGCCGCAGCGTTTCAAGCGCCTTATCTCCGATCCAGCTTTGTATGTCGCCTGAGCGCAAGGCCGCTACAAAAAACAAAACGCCCGCACCAAGACCGGAGGCAGAGGCGGCGTTTGGCAAAACTCCCTGAAAAGCCTGCGCAACGGGCATGCCGGATTGCTCAAGGCTTTGCTGTACCTCCTCCATAATCGGCCATATTCCGGGTGTCAGGAAATAAGGGGCTGTCATGGTCTCAGAAGGGTGCATAGCGACATCGTAGGAGGCCTTTTGATGGTGTGACAGCGGTTGAATCTGAAGATGCAGTTGAGTGCCTGCGATCAGGTCTGTTGTCTCTTGATCCAGCGCATAGAGCTGGCCGCTGAAATGTGCAGGCGCAGTAATGCGCAGGACTGCAAAACCACGGGTTTGAGTAAAGCCTTCAATAACCCCATGCGCCGCACCGACTTGCGCATTGACAATATTATTTTCGGGACGACCAGCCAAAGCACTGTTCGAACGGTATGGGTTATAGGAAAAATGACTGTGCTCCGGTATGCCCTCGGCTCCGCCGGATATTCTGATAGCCTCGCTCACATGCGCAAGAGCAGGAGCAATATCAATAACTTGTACCTGCATGGCGCGCGCTGGGGTGAAAGCAGGTGTATATAAATGCAGATTGTCTTTAGGCATAGCCGTGTGCGCGCCGGGCAAGAGGCTGGCAGGCGTTCCTATGGGGGCAAGAGAAAAGGTAAGACGCGCGTGCTCGGATGTAGAGATAAGCTGCGCGGCAATGTGCCGAAAAGCTACAATATGATTTTTGTGAAAACTCAAAGCAGCAGGGGTAATCGGGCCTGCATTATTATTTCGCATAGCGCTCTTATCTCTGGAAGGCTTGTGCTGAACTACACTTTGCGGCGTCGTGGCATCATCAGGAAAAGCCACAAGATCAAAAGCGCGTCTGTGCCCGCTCTCCAGAGCCGGAGCATCAGGATTGATTCGAGCGACAAGCAAAAAGGCTTCACGAGGCACACCACCGCCAGTAAAGACAAACGCATTCAACTCAAGACCCGCATGGGCAAGAGTATTCTCAAGGCGTTGCATATAAGGCTCGACAAGAAATTCGGTTTTGTCATATGGCATCATGCTGAGAACCGTAGCGTTAGATAAGAGATCCTCAGATGTAAGAGCCGCGCCGCCTGCAAGCGCTTCGGGCGTTAAACTTTTATGAATAGGCGCGTTATTGGAGCGCTCCGCGTCACCAGGCTGCGAATGTTCAGCCTTCGAAAAAGGAGTCGCCCTTAAAAGGATTTTTGCTGATAAGCGCTCTGAATCTATGCGCAGCTCGACGCTTTGTCCGGCGCTTGGTAATGGCCGGTGCACACCGCCAAGAACAATCTGCCCATATTCCGTATCAACTCTAAGCGTGCCATCTTGCAAGACACCAAGCACTTTGCCCATGAGACGCTGCGCATCAGTAAATCCGCGTAAATCCGGAGGAAGGGATAGAATATCCATCTCCGCAGGCGAGCCTTTGCCCGGCGCACGACCCAGCGTATTAAACCCCAATAGCGAAGCGATATAGCGTGTATCAGTCATCAGGTTAAACAGTGTATCTGAAAAACAGCGGCTGTATACCGGAAAATACACGCAGCACCCTCCATCAGCCTATGGTTTGAATAAAGTCAATCTTTATGCCAAAGCCGCGCGGCGCTGCGCGTTGTAGATATTTTTCCACACAAGATGGGCAATGCGCTCGGCATCCTCGGCAGCCTCGGCGTTAGGAGAGCGGATCAAAATAGGGGTTTGCGTGCGAATAGTTTCTTTGACCTTTGTATCTGCGCGGATAATACCAGCCAGCGGCGGACTGAGACGCAGGAAGTTCTCACAGGCCTTGAGCAGGGTTTTGTAGGTCTTTTCTCCCTCGGACTTGCTGGAGGCCATATTCACAACAATATTAATATTCTTGGACATCCCTGCAGCATTGCCAAGTTTGATGAAAGCGTACGCATCGGTTAATGATGTCGGCTCATCGGTTGAAATAAGCAGAGTAGAGCTGGCCGTTGCCGAGAACATCCGCACAGTGCGATCAACACCGGCTCCAAGATCCGCGATCACCACATCATATTCACCGGCCAGATCCAAGAGCTGATCACGCAACAAAACAAGCCGTTGACTGGGAAGAGCTGACAAAGAGGCCTGACCCGAGCGCCCCGCTATAATGTCAAACCCGCCTTCTTCATATTCCTGAACAATCCGATCCAGACCCAGGCGCCCGCGAATAACGTCATTAAGATCACGCTTTGGCATTAAGCCAAGCTGCACATCAACATTGGCCAGACCCAAATCACCATCAAAAAGCAAAACGCGTTTTCCCATCTTCGCAAGCGCATGCGTCAGGGTAATAGAAAACCATGTTTTACCCACACCGCCTTTGCCGCTTGCCACAGCCACAATATTCGTAGCTCTTTGAAACGAAGAGCCGGAGGGCAAAAGCGTCTTGGTTTTAGCAGTATTTCCTGTCATGGTCTGGTTCCTGTTTTCTGGCGAACGCCGCTGGAAATGCGGTGGTTCACTATATCATCTTTTTCTTCACGGTACAGTCTTGGCATTAACAATTGGGCAAGTGATCTGGGGGAAAGAGGCGTAAGCCCCTGTGCAACTTTGGAGGTCATGCTGGCATCAGCAAAGCTAAGACTACCGTAATGTGCCGCCGAGAGCAAGCTGCCAAGTCGCCGGGCAATATCAATGCGCGTGGGCATCAGGCTTTTAACCCCGAGCGTTGCAAAAACGCGCCCCATCTCACCGGCCTCATCGGCATCAACCCCAGCAGGCAAAACAAGCACAGATTCCATATCACCGGCATGCATGAGCCGTGCCAGCTCTTTAACATCATGCTTGCTAAAGGGGTTTATGCCCGGCGTATCAATAATGACCTGATCACATCGCATCCGCTCTTCATTGCTTAGCGCTCGCAGCGCTTTAAAATCAGAGGCTGTGTGTAAGCGGGTGCGCAAAACATCAGTTAAGATTCTGAGTTGCTCGATCCCTCCGGCGCGCTTGGTGTCTGTCGAAATAACACTGACCTTTAGCCCCTGCATGATACTGCGCGTTGCCAGCTTGGCAACAGCCAGCGTCTTGCCCGAACCCGGAGGGCCAACCATCATAATCGGTTTTGGATGCCGCCGGGTTGGAAGAGGGCGGAAATTGTATAATTGCTCAAGGGTCGTAACCAGAGCCACAGCAATATCTTCAAACCCCATAGCAGTGGCGCAGGAAATAAAACTATCCATGACATCTTCAGGAACGCAGTGGCGCAACATCATCTCAGTGAGTTCTTCAGCCACAGCATCAACATCATTTTCCTCGTCATATTGCAGCCAGCCATCCTCCTCATACATTTGATTGGAATCGCTTTCAAAAGCCGGATCAATCGCAGCCGTGACACGAACGCCGGTTCCATGCACGCGATCCTCATTGGTCGCCACAATAACAGCGTCCTCACCCAGGCTTTCCCGGATCATCCGCATGGCCTCGGTCATAGTTTGTGCATGAAAATTTTTTAGCCGCATGAAATAGAAATTACCTGAATCAGTACAAAAACATGATTGCCCCTTAAATTCTATACTAGAGCATAACAGGAAAAAAATGCTACCATCTTTGTCGAATCTTTTACATGTTTTTTCAATTTTGTGAGAAAAAAGCTTAACACACAATCTTTTATGGAGGCCTTATGGCACATTCGGTTCAAAGAAACAGGAAACCTGTCTATATTATGCTGCTCTTGGCGGTTACGGCAACAAGCGGCTATGCACTGCTGACATCTGATAAAACGGCGCAGGCAACCGTCGGCGGTGAGACAATCACGAAAGCGCGGCTTGATCAATTTTATAAGGAATCAATATCCGCACAACTGACTGGTGCCAAAGAAGCCACGGCCTTTATGCAAGAGCATTTGCACGACGATTTTGAAACAATCATGCACGTGAAGTCACAAATGGGCAGGGCTCCCGCGCAAGAAGACAAAATAGCAATGACCAAGGAACAGTTCTTGCAAAATACCGAGCAGGCTTACAAAGTAGGAGAGATAAAGGATATCGACACCGAAATTCTGTCCTATGAAATTACCGAAGGAGGGCGCGAGGTAACTGTCCAGGATGTTACGCATACTATGGTACATGTGCCGGTTAATGTCGAAGGCTACAAGCCTGAAATATTCAGCCTCCGCCAGAAGATAGAATGCGACAATCTGTATGTTCTTAATGACACGAACACCCTCCAGCTCAAATCCGGTACATGTGATGTCGATGGCATGATGGAAAAAATTGAAAGACCCTAGCTACACTATCTAAACCTGCCCCATAGTCTTGATCTTGGCCTTTGGATGGATTTCACTTTGTGACATGACAACGGTCTGCGGGCGGAATCGCTCAATGACCGACCTGACATAAGGACGCACAAGCGGCGAGGTTAACAAAACGGGGTTCACAGATTGTGCAGCCAGCTCGTTATATTTGTCTCGCAAGATATTGATAAAGTCCTGAAGCTTGCTGGGAGGCATAGCCAGTTGTTGCTCTTCGCCATCACCAACCAGATATTCGATAAAGTTCTGCTCCCACTCCGGTGAGAGCGTCACAAGTATAAGCACTCCAGACAAATCCGCATGGGCATCACAGAGCTGGCGTGAGAGGCGCCTGCGAACATGTTCCGTAATGCGCGCCAGACTTTTCGTATAGCCCGTTGCTTCAGACACGCCTTCCAAAATGGCAGCCAGATCACGGATAGAAACGCGCTCCATCAAGAGGTTCTGTAATATACGCTGCAATCCTCCCACCGTGATCTGCCCCGGAATAACATCAGCAACAAGCTTTTGATAATCCTGCGGCAACTCATTCAAGAGCTTTTGCGTTTCCGCATAATTAAGCAAATCGGACATATTATCCTTAATAATCTCCGTAATATGCGTGGTGATAACAGTGGGCGCATCCACAACGGTATATCCCTTGAAGTGAGCTTCTTCGCGGTATTGTTCCTGTATCCACATTGCCGGCAGGCCAAATGTAGGTTCAATGGTATTTTCTCCGGGTAAATTGATTTTCGCTCCTGTCGGATCCATACATAAGAGCATATTGGCGCGCACTTCACCGCGTCCGGCATCAATTTCCTTGATGCTGACACAATAAGCGTTGGCCGCCAGTTGCAAGTTATCCTGAATACGTACAGCCGGCAGGACATAGCCCATATCCTCGGCCAGTTGGCGCCGCAGTCCCTTAATCTGGTCGGTCAGCTTGTTCCCGCCATCACCTTGCACAAGCGGGAGCAATCCATAACCAAGCTCCAGACGAATTGTGTCCATGGCCAGCGCCTTGGCTATGGGCTCTTCGGCAGGAGCTCCGCCTCCGGGTTCACCGGGCTTTGGTTTGCGCGTAGCAGCCTTAGCCGCTTCCTCCATCTCCATGTTGCGCTGATAGGCAAAAAAGGCCAATGTCCCCGTGATACCTGAAAGTGTAGCAAAGGGAAAAAAGGGAATCGCAGGAACAAGCCCCAAAGTTAGCATCAGTCCCGCGCTCATGGCCAGAGCATTGGGGTAGCGGCTGATTTGCTCAAACAAAGCCTGCTCGGCAGAACCCTCGACCCCGGCTTTTGAAACCAGAAGACCGGCTGATACAGAAACAACCAGAGCCGGAATCTGGCTGACCAGACCATCACCAATAGTAAGAATTGTATAGTTCGATGCCGCTTCAGCCAGCGTCATATCTTGCATGACCGTTCCAATAACAATTCCGCCAATAATATTGACAAAAACAATAAGTAATCCGGCAATGGCATCACCGCGTACAAACTTGGCCGCACCATCCATCGCGCCGTAAAACGTACTTTCGCCCTCTAAATTCTTACGCCTGATCTTGGCTTCTTCTTCTGTAATCATGCCAGAGGAAAGATCGCTGTCGATGGCCATTTGCTTGCCGGGCATAGAGTCAAGAGCAAAACGCGCTGCAACTTCGGCAATGCGCCCTGAACCCTTGGTGATGACAACAAAATTAACAATCACAAGGATAGAAAAGACAATCGCACCGATGACGTAATTGCTGCCTATGATAAAGGTTCCAAAGGCTTCGATTATCCCTCCGGCGGCAGAACGGCCTGTATGGCCATATTCCAGAATAAGGCGCGTAGAAGCAATGTTCAGCCCCAGCCTGAGTGAGGTGCTGACCAGCAAAACGGTCGGAAAGGTCGAAAATTCCAAAGGCGTCTGAATGAATAATACTGTCATCAATATTAAAACGGAAAAGGTAATAGAGATAGACAGCCCTGCATCCAGCATAACAGGCGGCATCGGCACCAGCATAAACATGATGATGGCAATCACGCCAAAGGCAAACAACACATCAGTGCGCACCAGATTTGATAATCCGGCAGAAGCCATGCTGCCAGCGCCTCCGGCGTGAGGGGGTGAACCGGTGGAAGGCTTAGCTTTAGTGGGTGTTTGCGCCATAAAAAAACATAACCATAAGAAAAAGAAATAAGAATGAAAAAACGGCCAATCAGGCACTGGCACGAAAGCCAGCGCACTCAACACAAAAAGCGCTTGTTCACACACACGCGCACCCCAAGTGTAGCGCGACACACGGCGCAGCGCAAACACTTCTTGTACCACAATTAAATGTGCTCCTAGCTAGCGTTGCCCGCAGCCGGAACGTCAACACCATCGTGCTTGTACTGATTAAGCTTGTTGCGCAGCGTGCGAATCGAAATCCCGAGAATATTGGCAGCGTGCGTCCGGTTTCCCAGACAATGATCCAATGTATTGAGAATCATATCACGCTCAACATCCGCAATGGTGCGGCCAATCATGGATTCGATCCCGCCGGGATTTTGCACCGAAGCGCTAGATGCGCCAGAAGAGTTTTGAGGGCTTGCACTGGAAACACCCGCAGGATCAGGCGCGCTTTGAGGAGAAGGGGTATCAGCGGCAACGCTCGATAAATTCGGGCTTTGAATAAAGACAGCATCAGATTCAATCTCATTTTGCGCCGACATAAGCACAGCGCGGTGCATCGTATTTTCCAGCTCGCGGATATTGCCGCGCCAATTGCAGGCTTTTAATTTGGCCAGAGCTTCCTCGGAAACGGCCTTGCGCTCAAGACCATTGGCTTCAGAAAATTTATCGGCAAAAAACTGGGATAAACGGGCAATATCACTGGGGCGCTCGCGCAAGGGGGGCAGCGCAAGGTTGACCACATTAAGGCGGAAATAAAGGTCTTCCCGAAACTCACCCTTGCGCACTGAATCTTCAAGATTCCTGTTCGATGTTGCAATAATGCGTACATCCACCTTAACAGCATTGTTGCTCCCGATACGGGTAATCTCCTTTTCCTGAATAGCGCGCAATAGCTTAGCCTGAAGAAGAGGGTGCATCTCACTGACCTCATCGAGCAATAACGTGCCCGTATGCGCCTCCTCAAATTTCCCGATGCGCCGGTTTGTCGCTCCTGTAAAGGCTCCTTTCTCATGGCCGAATAATTCTGATTCCAGAAGGTTTTCAGGAATCGCAGCACAATTCACAGCAATAAAAGGAGCGCTGTTGCGCTTGGATTTGTTGTGGATATGGCGCGACATGACTTCTTTACCTGTGCCCGATTCCCCCGTAATCAAAATCGTGGCTTCCGAAGGCGCAACTTTGTTGGCCATTGTAACCACGACTTTCATGGAAGGATCATCGGCAATCATGGCATTATTTTCTTCACTCACAGCCTCAAGTACAGCCGCGATCAGCTCCGCATCCGGTGGAAGAGGGACGTATTCTTTAGCACCATCTTGAATAGCCTTCACAGCCGAGCGCGCATCTGTACCGATACCGCACGCCACAACAGGCATATGGATTCGCTCTGTTTTTAGTCGCTCAACAAACTCCCCGATCTTTTGCTTGACATCAACCATGGCCAGATCAGCGCCCTTGCCATTAAGTAGTGCACCTAGCGCTTCTTCTGTGTCCTCGCAATGGACAACCTTTGCACCGCGCTGAAGGGCAATTTTCCCGGCTTGTGATATATGTCCATCGAGACGACCAACGATCATTAAACGCATTTATAAAGTGCTCCTGTAATCTTGTTGTACTGAGATGTGCTGTAGATCCGGAGTTCTAAACACCACCCTCTGCCCACCCTGTGACCCATATGCATATAGCAGAGCTGCGCCATTGAATAAAGAGGTTTGACAGGAAACTACTGGAAATAGGCAATGCGCAAGGAAGGCGGCAATAGACCGTTAATAATCATCTCAAGATTTCGCGGATTTTCCTGCTTAATCATGGATAAGGCGGTTTTCAGTGACATGGTTTTGGCCATAGCCTGATCGGCAACATTCTTCTCCACTTTTGCCGCCAGCGGAGACATCACAACCGTCCCTAATATAGCGCCATAAAACGTAGTCAGCAAAGCAACCGCCATCGCCGGCCCAATCGCCTCGGGGTTTTCCAGCTCTGCAAGCATCTGCACAAGCCCGACCAGCGTCCCGATCAGACCCATCGCAGGCGCAACTTCTGAGGCGCGTCTTAATATACTGGCCGCCCGCTTCCCGCGCTCTTCTTCTTGCGCGATATCCTGCTCTAAAATACGTTTAATATCATCATGGTCATACCCGTCAGTAACCATCCCCAGCGCATACATGAGAAACGGTTCGTTACCGGTTTGGTTTTCATAGGCAGCCATGCTGAGCAAGCCCTTTTTACGCGCAATCACCGCCAGATCAACCATGCTTGTCGCCAGGGCAGGGATATCGCGTACAGGCCTCATAAACGAGGTCATGATAACGCCAGCAGATTGTCTAAGTTCCATCGCTGTATAGGGAATAAAACTCGCTGTCATCGTACCAAGCACAACAATCATGACAGCAGGGCCATTGATAAAATTGGCATCACTTTGCCCCATGGCAATAGCGCCGACAATAAGAGACAAAGACAAAATCAGCCCAAGAATCGTAACGGGATCAACAGCTTTGCGCACAGTAGGTACATGAACGCTTGGCAGGCCTGCATCTGTTTGCTGTTGTATATCTGACGCCATATAATTCTATCCAAATCCTGTTCTAAACCACGTGAGTCGCTCGCACAGCCCAATTTTAAAATGAAAAAAACTCCAGAAAAAACACGCAGAAAAAAACTAAAAAGGCTCGCGCTCGCCTCTTAAGAACCGTTCCTGAATTAGCGAAAAGCCTAGGAACGATCAGATTTAACAATCTCGGTCATTGTAATGCCCAATTTATCTTCCACAACAACAACCTCCCCGCGGGCAACAAGACGGTTATTAACGTATATATCAATGGCTTCGCCGACCTTTCTGTCCAGCTCCACCACCGCACCCCGGCCCAGTTTCAAAAGCTGGCTGACTTGCATGGTTGAGCTTCCAAGAACAGCAGAAACATTAACAGGAATATCATAAATGGCCGTAACATCACTGGCCATAGCCTCGCCGATAGCATAATCCTGTTTATCATGATTTTGAATCTCTTCAGGTTCCTCGATTTCATTATAATCGAGATCACCATGAGAGCCTTCCTCAGCCGACGCGGCATTCGGATCTTCGTTTTCCTCACTCATCTATAGGTTCTCCAGATGTACTTTTTTCTCCCGATGCGCGCATGTCCTCAGCCAGAGCCTCATGAGAACCGTCTGCATGAGTGTTATCATGAAGACTAAAGCCGCGATCTGCAAGAGATTGATGTAATATATTAAAGATTTTTTCATTAATCGCACTGCGATCACATAATAGACCGCCGCCCGGCCAACTAATGCGGCAGGCATATTCGGGAAGAGAGGGTGTGGATTTAAAAGCAATGCGCTTATTTAGCATTTCGGCATGCTCTTCCAAAAGTTTGGATACGGGGGTAAACACAGAATCATTAAGCTCAATTTGAATATCATCAGGCACAAGATAATCAGCCAAGGAATCCGCAATAGCAACGCTAAGCTCGTTCACGCCATGTGCGCTCATATATGTCGGGAAAGCTTTTGTGAATATTTCAGCAGCCAGAAGCGTTGCATTTTCTTCATAGTCCTTGCGGCGTTTTTCTTCTGCGGCAAAAAGCACCCCAACGTCTTGTTCAATCTTTTTCAAAAGAGTAAGTGTTGTATGGTTCATGCTCTCAAGGCTCTCTTGTAAACCGGCACTTTTTCCTTCCTCGTAAGCTTGCCTGCGCGCAGCTTCCATTTCTTCACGGGAAAATTCAGGGACTTGCGCACGTTCTTCCTCTGATAAGGGCAGATCCTCATCAAATATATTCTCATCAAAGAAAAAAGGCTGGCTTTTCACTGTATTGGTATAATCCCTTTTAAACCCGATCAACAGACCTTAGGCGATCATCTCTTCTTCTGCAGAACCAGAACTGATTGTAATCTCGCCTCTGCCTTCCAGATCTTTTGTTACTGTAACAATATATTGTTGCGCTTCTTCCACATCTTTCAGGCGCACCGGTCCCATAGCGGCCATATCCTCTTTCATAATCTTTCCGGCACGCTCTGACATATTGCCAAAGAAAAGATCTTTCAGACTATCGGAGGCGCCCTTAAGAGCAAGCGGAAGTTTCTCCTTATCCACGGCGCGAATAACGCTTTGAATGGAAGCGGGATCAAGTTTAAGAAGATCCTCAAACGTAAACATCAGGCTGCGGATTTTTTCCGCCGCATCAGGGGTGGATTTTTCCAAAGACTCCATAAAACGGCTTTCAGTAGCGCGTTCCATGTTATTAAAGATATCGGCGATAAGCTCATGACTGTCACGGCGTTGCGTTCTGGCAAGGTTGGACATAAATTCTTTACGCAGCGTCTTTTCGACTTCTTCAAGAATATCCTTTTGCACAGTCTCCATTTTGAGCATTCTGTGAATGACCTCAAGAGCAAAGCCGTCCGGCAATATCCCAAGCACGCGCGCGGCGTGATCTGTGGAAACTTTTGATAAAACCACGGCAACGGTTTGCGGATATTCCTTTTGCAGAAAATTTGCCAGAATTTCTTCATTAACGTTACCAAGCTTCTCCCACATGGTTCGTCCAGCCGGGCCGCGGATCTCTTCCATGATAAGCTCAATTTTATCCTCGGAAAGGCCGGATTTTTGTAACAGACGTTCTGTACTGTCCTGCGACCCCACAAGAGCATTCGTTGAGCTGATCTGTTCTGTGAATTCAACAAAAAGCTTTTCAACAAGACTGGGACCAATCTTGCCAAGACCGGAGATGATCTGCGAGAGTTCCAAAATCTCGTCATCATCCATATGGCCAAATATCTGTGATGTCTGCTCCTCACTTAAAGACAGCATGAATATAGCTGCTTTTTCCGGCCCTGATAAAGATCTGTAATCGTCTCTTACATGCATACCCGTGTACCTTAATAATATCTATTGCCTGGATAGATTCGCATAACAAAATACATCCTTCAATTAATTTTCTTCAGACAGCCAGCTTCGGACAACCGCAACAGCCTCACTGGGATAGCTCTCGACAATTTCTTCCACCCGCTTAACAGTTGAGGCCTTAACCTTGCCTTCAATGCCCTGTAAATTGATAAGAGAGTCATCATCCTCATCAGAATCGGTATCAGACAAAGGCCGCCCATCAACGCCCACCGGTTGTGCAACAGGGGGGGCAAGAGCAGGATTTGCCGGAGATGCCGCAAGAAGGTCGTGATTAAGAAGATCATCAAGCGGACCGCTCTGTCCTGTGCCCGAATCAACCATAACCAGCTTTGAGACCATAGGCTGCAACACCAGCAAAACCACAAGAACAAGCATCACAACCACGGCCAGCATTTCGGCGGCATCAAGTAGCTCGCTTCTCTCAAACCCGAATATCCTGTTATCTTCAAGCTCACTTTCTTCGCCAATAATCTGTGCAAACTGCTGGTTTACAACCTCAATGACATCACCGCGGTTTTCATCAAACCCTGCCGCAGTGCGCACCAAAGCGGCGATTTGAGCCATTTCCTCCCCAGAGCGCGGCTCATAGATCTCATTACCCTCTGCATCAGTCACATAACGTCCATCAACCAGTACGGAAATTGAAAGTTTTTCAACATTTCCGGTCTGGCGCACCGTACTGCGGATGGTTTTGCTAATCTCATAATTCGTCATTTCTTCTGTACGTGAGCTATCGGCACTTGCGCCCTCATCAGAAAGCAAATCTCCGCCAACACCGGGCAGATTGTTCTCGATACCGACAGTGTCATTTGCGCTGGCCTCACGTTCAGACGTTTCTTCCAGCGTTGTTTGTGAGGAGCGCAAAACCTGTCCCTCAGGATTGTATAGCTCCTCGTTTAAGCTGACCTGATCAAAGTTCATCTGAGCATTGACTATGGCTGTAACTTTCCCGAAACCCACTATGCGGCTGATTTGTTCTTCGATATTCCTTTGTAGCCTGGATTCAAAATTGCGCCGTAAATCTTCGCTTTTTAAGGATAAGAGGCTTTCATCTTCATCACCGCCTTTGGCCATCAAATTCCCGTTACTGTCAATGATAGAGACATTATTGGCCTTTAAATGAGGAACGGCAGAAGAGACCAGAGACTGAATGGCGGCGATTTGCTGGCGCTCAATGGCAGATCCGGCCTGAATATTAAGGAACACACTGGCCGAGGACTTACGCGTCTCGCGGCTGAACAACTCGCGCTGGGGCAAAACGATATGAACGCGAGCACTGCGCACACCCTCAAGTGAGCTTATGGTTTTTGCCAGCTCTCCTTCAATAGCACGAACCTGATTGATGTTTTGGACAAAATTGGTGGTTCCAAAAGCCGATTGCTTGTCAAAAATCTCGTAACCCATGGAGCCGCCATTGGGAAGACCCGAAGCGGCAAGCAGCATGCGTGCGCGCCCGACCTCGTCGGATGGAACCAGTATACGTGAGCCATCCGAAGAAATCTCGTAATTGATTTCCGTTTCCTCAAGTTTTGCCGCCACTGCCCCTGAATCGGTAGGCGAGAGATCTGTATATAAAAGCTTCATCTCCGGCGATGAAATGCGCATGGATAAAAAAACAAAAAAGCTAAGAAATCCAAGGATGATAGCACCCATAACCCCTAATCGGGCGGTGCCTAATTGTTGTAGTGTTGCAACAAAATTATTCACAGTTTCCACCTTTGCAAAATGCGACACCTCTAAGAAAGAGGGTGGGAGAGAAATGTACTATAGCACAAAACTATCCTGCAATACGAGGGGGTGCATTACGAATAATTTACACGGTTTTGCTCTGATTCCCAAGTAGCTTATACACAATAACAGGAGATAAGCTGAAGGGGGGATGAAAAAGCGGCTGGTATCAGAAATGGTTCTCCTTGGCACAAGTAAAAAAAGAGGGGGCAAACACTGCTGGGTGTGGAAGTGTGTGTGGACAGCTTTTTGTTTGTTTTCTTGACTTTACATGCTTATATCGTGTATCATGATAGTAGGGTATTGTACCAATGTTACGTCTAGAAGTATTCTGGACCTAACTTTGGAACGAGAAAGGTTAGGGTGACGCTTATGATAGAAGCGGTCAATTCTACTATAGCTAATGCGACCACAGTGCGGGGCATGGTGGGGCAAGTTGATTCTGCCTCTGTGTCTTCGGTGACTGCTGTTCTGCCCGCATCGGGCAGTGAAGCAATGCCGGGCGCTCCGCAGGCACCTTTCGTGAGTCCTTTTATATCGGTTGATATGAATTATAATACACCGGTATTACAAATCAGGGACGCACAAACAGGTGATGTAAAGCAGCAATTCCCCACGGAAGCGCGTTTGACAAAAGTTGCCGCGACTCAGGCAGAGTTGTTTGGCAGCTTGCAGGAAACAGCCTCTACGACATATGTTTCAACCGGTACAACCGTGCCGCAAGAGACTATGGGATCAGGCGAAGGTCAAGGTCAAATCGCTTTACAAGCAGTGGATGTAACAACGGTGCAGGACGTAACCTCGAATGCAGCATCTTCTACACCACAAATTGCCGTAGCAGCACTTTCGGCAGCGGCGCATTCTCCTGCGCCAACAGCAGCAGGTGCACCGGAATTGTCTGGTGGCGTTACTGTGTACGCATAATCGAATAGGCACGCTATATCGATGTCTGTAAAAAGGAGCGATTCGTAGCGCTTACAGTCAAGTTCTTCTTCTTCTTCTTCTTCTTCTGCATGATTTTTGAAATATCTGCTTATTTCATCGCCATAAATCGCCAAAAACTCTTTGAATCCTCAAAACCTGAAAAATGCACCAATTAGAGCGTTCACACATTAAGGATTTTACGCTCTATTCATTAAACCTGATGCGATCTCGTGATTGATATTAATGAGGATATCGATCTTTTCCTTGGCCGGACTTGAGAGAATATCAACCTCACGCTTGAAAATAAAATTGGCAAGATTGATGATATTACTACGCAAAGCTTCGGGGCGCGCAGTTTCATCATTGCCCTCTATAGCTGTATCATAAAAAAGAACCCAGATCTGGCGATTATACTTTAGTGTCTCCTCAAGAAGGTCTTCAGGTCGCTCATCCCATACGGTAACAAGCTGCTGCATCATGCGGTTTGATTTAAGCAAAATTCTGGCCTCCAGCTCGCGCTGGTCACCGGCCAGAAGCTGTGCATTGTTATCATAGGCTCCCGCCGCCGTGGAGCGGCTTTGCGTTTGGGATGGATCAGCTTTATTATGCGACACTTTCTAATAACTCCCGCTCATGGTCTATAAGGTCTTTTGCCAGTTTCATGGCTTTATAATGGGCGCCACTGATGATTTGTTCGTTAATTTGCATGAAAAAGATAGAGCATGACGGCGCGGCTTTTTGAATGTCGTGGATCAGATCAAAATAACGTTTGTGATACTCTTTCGGACTGCGTGATATATACATGCATTGAATAAGAAAATAAACTTTTTTGCAAGGCGTGTCAGCATCTTCTTCCTGCATAATATCTTTTTCACGAATAATCGGGGCATCCCCGGCAATATGCAGACGCGTACGCTGTGAGCTGTTAGAGATAACAGCCTCGCCGATAAGAATCTTTTCCTGAGGTTTGAGGTCTATAACCAGCGCCATGAAATTTGTCCTTATATCCTTATTGTATGGTGTTAAAATGTCGGCCTGCCAAGACCAAAATCTATTCTAAAACAACCTGAGAATCTCATCTTGTGATGGAGAAGCCAGAGACAGCGACATTGAACTCAGTGTTTGGCGTGTTTGTAAAGCCAGCAGGTTGGCACCTTCCTCGCTTAGCGTTGTAAGAGCAAGCCCGTTAACGCCATCCTCAAGAGCATTGACCGTTTCCTGCGTGAAGTCGCGGCGTGTACGTACAACGTTCAAATCACTGGCAATATCAAGTTTAAGTCCCATAATTTCATCTAAAGCACTGCGTAGATAATCAATAGACTCTTCAGCTGCTTCAAGTGAGGCAAAATCAAGATCATCAAGGGCAAGAGGATCAGACACCAGATCAATGCCCTGTGTGATAACATGATGCCGTTCATTTTTTGTAAAACGGGTTTCCAGATCATTACCCGCCAGAAGGTTAGTACCCGAATATGCTGCTTTTTCAACAACATTGTCAATTCGACTTTGAATATCCTCTAAAGCCCGTTGATGTGCCTCCAGATCAAAAGAGCCGCCATCCTTATAGGCATCACGTATCTCCAGCGCGTGTGTTTGTGCTTCTTGAATAAAGGTAGAAAGCGCAGCAACGCTTCTGCTTGCGTGATCCAGAATTTTTGCAGAGCGCGAGATATTATCAAGTAACTCCGACAGGGTGCTGGCCTGCGCACTCATATTATGTGAAAAGAAATCCTGTGTAGCAGTGCGCAAAAGACTATCGGGATTATCTTTTGCTGAAGCATTGTCCGTTTTCCCTTCAGCCATGCGGGCGCTATCCCCGCCCTTTTTAGAGTGCAAAGATTGAATATTATGACGCAATGCGGATGTTAATACGATGTCATATGACATTTACTCAAGTATCCTTTCTTAGATAGTGTCGTTGCGTGTTATGTCTATTCTGCGCGAGCAAATTTTTTAAATGATAAGCCTGAAAACCGCGCAGGGACTAGCCGTAGCTAATGGCAAGCGGTTTGAAGGCTTAGATACAAAAATTTGCCGCGCCCTTCGGGGTGCAATTTAAAAACAAATTATCTGCTTTTTTGTCCCTTGAATATGCTGCGGCATATCCTGCGATCCAAAAAATTGATCCTTTGCTTTTAAATTGCAACAGCATTGTACATAACACGTAACGACACTATCTAGGCATCAAAATGCCGCAACGTTCTTTCGCGGCCTTTTGTCTATTCTCTATTATTATAGTAATAACATGCCGTTTAACAAAAGGTTAAATATATTTCAAGAAGTTATTCTTATACAGCCCTGCGCCAACACCAATGCGCCTGCGCTGCAAAAGAACGATGCGCCCGAAACCGGAACATAATATCAGGCCAGAATATTATAGCGCATATGCCCGGTATGAGGATCAATTTGCCAGCGTGCCGTTTCACTTGCCAATGAAAGGGAATCGCCTTCATCACGCCCACCAGCGCCATTTCCGGCATCACGTCCCCGCGCCTGCGCAGAAGAGCCATCGCGCTCAAAACTTTGTCCGTCACTGGCAAGCTCAAAGCTCAGATTACCGTCTGCATTAAGACCGGCTTCACTCATGGCGCGCTCAAGAAATTGTGCGTCGCGCTGAAGCATTTGATGGGTTTCGGGTTTTTCGGCAGTCAGAACAATATGGGTCATATTATCGCCATCAATGCTCATTTTAACCTCAACGCGGCCTAGCTCCGGGGGATCTAGCTGGAGTTTGATCGTCGTATCCTCACCGCGCTGAAGAGCCCTTTGCATAGTCATGGAGATCATTTGCGAGGCAGGATGCGCCTGTGCGCCATTGCTTGCCTGTAATGAACCAACCCGTCCCGTTCCCGCGGTAGAAGCGCTCTGAATCTGGGCTGTGCCGTGAAGTCCCGATGCGTTTTGCTCTGCAAGAAGCGCATCAGCCTCCGCGCCTGCCGCAATCAGTCCTTGTTGCGCACCGATGCTTTGCAAAAAGCGCTGTCCTGCTCCCGGAGTGCCGGGGCTTTGCTGTGCCCCGCGGAGATTTGGCACATGATTATCTGCCCCGTCATTCTTCGCTTTTCCTGCACGCCCGAGCGCCTGATCCGCATCGTCCAAAGTAACCTCAAAGCCGTCTTCCCCCTCGCCAGCAAGAGGGAACCCTTGACCTTCTGCGTCTAAAGACGTGCCTTGTCTGGCTTTAGTGCCACCGGCAAGATCAAGAGAATCTTGCATCTGCGCACTTTGAGCGCCAAATTTTGGATCATGAGCTCCCGCAGTGTCTGCGCTGGAGCGAGAGGAAAGCAATAAATCGTTTGTATTCTCACCACCAGCAGCCGCAACAGTAGCTATATCTCTACCAACGGGCGCATCAAGGTGGACGCCATTAGGCAATAGGGCAGAGAGCTGCGGGGCATACTCTGCCGAGAGTGCAGCCAGATCATCAAGCTCTTCCGCACTCAATTCACCGCCTAAATAGCCATTCAATGTACTTTTCAAAAGATTAAGCTCTTGCGGATTAAGGGCTGAAAACAGGGCATCAAAAGTGCCATCGCCCGCGTTATTATCCCGCAAACGGGCAAGAATATCCTGCAAGGCATCTCCTTGTGCACCGTACTGGGTAGCAGGGCGGTGTTCACCAGCCTGTTGAACAAGAGCATCCAGAAAGGATAAAAACGCATTTTTCTGCTCTTGTGTAAGATTTGCCACGCCGCTTAAATCTGCACCATCCACGGAAACGGCATTTCCCAGCCCATTAAGGAAGTGCTCAAGCGCCTCAAGAAGATCAGCAGAAATATCGTCTATATTGCTAAACCCCTCGGACAGGCCAATGAATTCCGCTTCAAGCCCTGATATATCACCGGAAAGGGACATATCGCCATGAGTAATCACAAGCGTATTGTCCTGCATTTGCTGCCCCTCAACCTCAATGTCGGATTTCCCCTTCACAGAAACTTTCTCACCGGCCACAGAGTGAGCCGCACTGTTATCAGTGAAAGTGCCTTGCTCTTGAGAGGGTGAAAGATTGTCGTTTTCAGAGCCGCCGCCGCGCGAATTACTTCTGGCCGTATCAGCCCGATGCTTATGGACATCATCAGCAGTAGAACCCGCTGCGTCCATTTTGCTTTTATCAGAGCGCTTTGCGTCATTTTTATAAACATCATTCTTGGACGCATCATTATCTCGATCACGTGCATAAGGTTTGGTCTTTGCATCAGTATCATTGGTCTTTTCAAGCGATGTCATCAGATCGGAAAAATGCCGGTCATCTGCACTGGAAGAAGACCTGAAGTGATCTGCTTTTTTTAGCGCAACTGACGTTGTGTAACGCGTTAGAGCATTGGTGCTAAAACTGTGTTGTGACAATAAATTTTGTTGTGTCATGTGTGCCATCCTGCACTTTTGGTTTTTCTAATATTAAAGTATCCGCATGTTCATATGTCCTGCGCCGCTGCGATCAGCGAAGTAGAGCCTATACAGTTTCACTAAGCCCGGAAGAAACAATATGACGCGCCGCGCCCTCAGGAACACTGCCATCCTTGCCATAACTTAAGGTGCTCTCTCTTCGCGCAGCCTTAAGAGCGGCATTGCGCAAAGTATTGCCCAAACGCTGGGAGCAGTTTTTCATCCGCATAACCACTTCGAGATTCTGTTTTGTGGTGTTGGTGAAATGTTCGTGCATCTCGCGCAATTTTTGTCTCATGGTCGCATCAGCCTGCCCAAGCTCGTTTTTACGCTCAATCATTTGTGTCATCATCGCATAATAAGTCTGCGCAGCCTCGATTTTACTGCTCTGCAGCTCTAAAAAGGCGTTGGTATCAGGCTTTCTCAAAGCATTGATTTCCGCAGTGTAAATATCCTCAAGAACTCTGGCTGCGGCAATCACATCGCCTATCGCATGGTTGGGATTGCTGGGCAGCGCATGTGCCTGTGGCTGATATGGCTGGTTTGTTTGATTTTGATTGTGTGTGCTCATTTCCTATGTGCTCCTTTAGTAAACTTCTTTTATTTATATGATAGAAAGCTCACGCTTTCCCAAGGCCTCCGGCTTTCTTGTGATCGGCGCTGTGAGAATAAGCGGCGCGCGCGCCCAAAGAAGAACGTTGTCCCATCTCCTGTGCAGTAACCAGAACAGATTGCGTCGTCGCCGCTGAGCGTTTTTTAATGTCCTGAATTAAACGGTTGTTCCTTTCGCTAATGCTCGCAAGATCTGCCTGCAGCGCATTTAAATCAGCAATCAAAGCACGGTCTGCCATGCGAAAGGCTCCAAGGCGCCCCCGGAATTCTTCCGAAGCCTGCGTATAACGTCGGCTAAGAGGGTTCTTCTCCCTTTGGGCATAGGCAAAGCGCTTGTGATCAAGACTAACAAGACTCTCATATTCTTCATGGGCAAGATGCAACAGATCCTGACTAATCGCTATGAGCACCCCGACCGCCTGATCTACATTGCGCGGCAAGATGTCCTGAACCGGAGCATCAGGAACGGTCTCATCGGAATTGGTATCTGCGTTTGTTTCAGAGGGATTCATAAGGGTCTTATTCCTTCATTGTGTGTTGTGCCTGTATTTCTATCAACTTGTCCATGACATGGGATTGAATGCCGGTTGCATCCCGCGCAGCAATAGCCTTGCCGTATTCCTCAATCATCAAATCACGAAAGATTTCCTCACCTTTGCCACCGCCAAACATGGTATTAGTTTCTATCCCTGCAAACATCGGTTTGAGCATTTGCGCGATAAAAACAGCCTCAAAGTCCTGCGCCGCTGCTTTTATATCCGTCCTGTTTTTGAGCGCACCTAGGTTCAGCGTATCCTGTGCCTTCTGATTTTTCTGCATCTGAAGCCCTGTCATCGTTACATCCGCAGAAACAGGGGAGGGCATAGAATTGGTTATTCCTGTTACAGCCATCACATCACCTCGATTTCTGCTTGCAAAGCGCCAGCGGATTTAATGGCCTGAAGGATTGTAATAACATCACGCGGCTTTACACCAAGCTGGTTAAGACCGGTTACAAGCTCTTGCAAGGTCACGCCTGTCTCCAGCACGGCCAGCTTTACATCTTCCCCGACATTGGCCGAAACATCACTGCGCGGAACGGTAACAGTTTCGCCTTGATCGGCAAAGGGATTGGCCTGAGAAACCTGAGGCGTTTCATTGATCTTCAAAGTCAGATTGCCCTGCGCAATTGCAACGCTGCTCACCCGTACATCTGCCCCCATCACAATAACGCCGGAACGCTCCGAGATCACAACGCGCGCAGGCTGGTCAGGCTGCACAGGAAGCTGTTCTATATCGGTAATGAGATCAACAATTGTTCCGTCATAACCAGAAGGACGTCTAAGAACAACACTGGCAGAATTTTCCGCCTTGGCAAGGCGCGAATTGGTAAATCCGTTAATCGCCTGGGCAATCCGGCGTGATGTCGTAAAATCGGGATTACGCAAGGCAATGCGAACCTGCTGCAGCTCCTCAAGCTGAAAATCAATCTCACGCTCGACAATACCGCCGCTGGGAATGCGTCCGGCTGTAGGAATATTTTGTGTCTCGGAAGCAGCCTCGCCTTCAACGGAATACCCGGCAATATTGACCCCGCCTTGCGCTACAGCATACACCTCGCCATCAGCAGCAATCAAAGGAGTCACCAATAATGTCCCGCCTTGCAAAGAGCTGGCATCGCCAAGAGCCGATACATTCACATCAATGCGAGAGCCTTGGTTGGTAAAAGGAGGAAGGGTTGCCGTGACCATAACCGCCGCTACATTCCCTGTATTTAAATTTTGTCCGCGAATGTTGACGCCCAGACGCTCGAGCATCGCAATCAGGCTTTGCTCTGTAAAAGGGGAGTTATTCAGGCCATCACCAGTGCCGTTAAGACCGACGATCAAGCCATAACCAACAAGCTGGTTTTCACGCACCCCCTCAATATCGACAATATCTTTAATGCGAGACGTCTTGGCAAAAGCTGGCTGGGAAATTGCAAAAATGTTCAAAGTAAGAAACAAAAAGAAGAGAAGGCAAAGTCCGGCTACGCCAAACGCTTTTCCAGCATTTTCCCTTGGTAACCGGACAACATCATATGAAAGATCGTATATATGCATGTTTGCCAAACTCTCTTTTTAAACGCAAGAAGTGTGATGTTTTGTGTGTGTGATCAACTTCTATTTCTACTTTTACTTTTGTGTGGCTTTCTTCAGGAAAGCTTGTATCTCTACATTTGCGAAATACGTGCCAACCATAAAAAACATTATATTCCAAAACATTAGAAGGATAGGGGGGAAGTGAGAATATGACCGCTTAGGCAAATACGGTTCAAAACGATAAAAAAGAGCGCCGGGAACTAGGCAATTCTTACCGCCTTGATTCATTTATCAGGCAGGTTATAATGGTACCCGTTAGGTCTTTTTTATTATTGCGTTATAATTATTTCAAAAAATCTGTCGCCTATATTGCAGATTTTTAACTAGACGCTTAATTTATTCCAAGCACTTGAATCGGGTGCTTTAGACGTGAGGGAAAAACCATGAAAGTCGGTGAAACAAAAGGCCCCGGCGCCACATCAAAAAGCAAAAGGGCGGGCTCAACATCTGCAGGCAGTGCCGCAAATTTCAGTCAATACGTTCAAGGCGGAGTGTCTGATACGGCAGGCGCTCAGACAACACAATCCATAGCCCAACTGGATTCGCTTTTGGCCGCGCAGGAAGTAGAAGACCCCACTGAGCGAAGCGCCCGCAAAAAAGCATTAACCCGCGCCGATACAATTCTTGATAAACTCGAGGAAGTTCGATTAAAGATGCTGGGCGGTGATCTGACAGTCGGCCATATGATTGATGTTGCCGATGTGGTGGCTTCGCACCGTGGTAAAATAGATGATCCTTTACTTACGGCGGTTATGGACGAGATTGACCTGCGCGCCCAAGTCGAAGTTGCAAAAGTGCGCGTTGCACTCGATCAGATACAACAATAATGCACATGATTGCTCTAACTTTAGGCAAGTAAGTATCTAATAAGATCCTTTTGCTTGTTTTTCTCGCAAAACATCCTTATATTCTCAAAATTCTTTTTAAATTTACGGTACTTTGAAGTATCATAACCCATTGTGTGGCATTAGAAATGGACGAGACGAGGAATAAAGGAACATGGCAACACCAGAAAGCGTAACGCTTCCCCCTGATTACGACCCGGAGAAAGACACTGGCGATTTTATGAACCCGGTTATGCAGGAATATTTCCGCCGACAGCTCATCGCATGGCGTCAGGAGCTAATCAAGGAATCGGCTTCGACAATTCACGATACCCTTCAGGGAACGGAGCTTCAAAAGCCTGATATGGCAGATCGCGCATCGGCAGAAACAGATCATGCATTGGAGCTGCGCACACGCGACAGAGAGCGTAAGCTCATCTCCAAAATCAATGGAGCGCTTGCTAAAATTGATGAAGGTGAATACGGCTATTGCGAGGAAACAGGGGAGCCGATTGGTATTGCCCGCCTCAAAGCCCGCCCGATTGCAGCGTTAAGTATCGAAGCGCAGGAACGTCATGAGCGCCTTGAAAAAACCAAGCGTGACGATAAGTAAATTGATATTCCAGAGCGTTTTGACACCTGGCACGCTCTAGGGACTCATCCCCGGAGCAGAAGGTGAATTGTCTGCTACTGTTGATCCTGCGTATTCTACGTCTGCCATATCTTGAAGAACACCAGCCTGTATTTTGAAACCACCGCGGTCTTGAACAGAATCCATAGTGGGTTGATCTATGCCGTTCATCTCAAATTTTACTTTCATAAAACCAACTGCGACATCAAGCTGTTCACGCGCAACATCAAGTTCAGGGTAAGCAGAGGGAGCCAAAGGGTCTTGTCCCCCTATGTCAAAGTGGACAAAACATTGAGGAGCAATCTGCGCAAGACTCGCTTGCATGTCTCTGGCGGCTCCCATGGATAATTTGGCGCTGGCAACCCCATCGTCATATTCGGGGTCTGATAGTCTAACAGTATAGTCGTCACATTCTGGCATAACATAAAGTCCCTGTTTCTAACTGTAACTATATAATATTATACATAACAGAAGAGAAAAATGGAAATTAAATAGATACGCCGAACGTTGTGGCAAAATCCGGGCGATAAGTGTCAAACGCCCTGGACACTATCTAAAACGGGAAGATAATATCATAAAGCTGCTTGCCGTAGCGCGCCTGTTGCAAATTGGTCAACTGACCTTCGCCGCCATAAACAATGCGCGCTTCTGCAATCTGGTCATAGGAAATTGTGTTGCGCACAGAGATATCTTCCGGGCGTATAACCCCGTCTATTTGCAAGACACGTTTTTCAAAATTAACCAGAACCTCCTGCTTGCCGTGAATGACCATATTCCCGTTAGGCAAAAGCTGGGTAATCAGGGCAGCCAGACGCAATTGCACATCATCCTTGCGCTCAATACTGCCAGAGCCTGTATGCGAGGAGTCTGAATCAATATCTGCCAGATTGCTGTTATCCACCGCCTCTGGCAAAAATCTGTCAAAAGAAGCTTCAAGCCCCAACAGGCTGTTCACGCCGGCACTCTCACTGGAGCTGCGCGATTCCGATGTATCATTTTCCAGCGTTGCCTCATCGGAAATATCAATAGTTACCGTGATAATGTCGCCGATATTGCTTGCCCGCTGGTCTTTAAAGAACGTCACGCGCCCGCTTTGCCACAGGGAATTTCTTTCAGGCAAGGCCGCCGAGGGAGAGGGCATAGGCAGGCTTACAGGCTGATACCCCGGATCGGTCATCGGATTGGCGATTTTCCCCATAGCAGGAGGCTTGCCGATATTGGCAATTTTATCTGCTGTCGCGCATCCCGTTAAAGCCACTGATCCCAGTGCTAAAACAATATGAGAAAGCAGGGGACGCGGGATTAACCTGAACCGATCTTTTATCTGTGTACGCATTTTAAAAGCCTTCCTAAAAAACAATACTCTTTTCCCCAACACCCGTTTAACGCGCCGCAACGCGCGCAAGTCCGCTATCAAGGATAACAGCTTGAAGTGTCTGGTTGCTGGCAGTATTAACCACGCGGATAGTATCACCCTTTGCCCCGTTTTCTAAAGCTTTGGCCTGCGTGGCAAGGCGCATGGTTCCGCTGCTAAGCGACAGGGTGATCAACTGCCCGCGCTCGATGATTTTCGGTGCAATGATATCGGATTGACGCACAGGGCGTCCCGCCACCACAATGCGGCGCGCTGTCATACCAAGCAGGGAATAGGGATGAACAACAATATCTTTACTGAACTCATGCTCCCGAATAGAAACAATTTTGATATCATCTTTCTGAATAACGCGCCCGTTCTCGATATTATCAAGAAGCACGGGAACCTTGATAACAGGGTGTATCTGCCCGCTAATTTGTATCTGGCGAATAGGATTGGCTGCAGAAGGAGCCGCAAGCGTGGCGTTGAAGCTTTTATGCTGTGAATCCACATCAATGCGCGTCACCTCGACACGCGCCGGAGAATCAGCAGGCAGCACAATTTTCTGGTAATGCGCCGGGATAGAAAGCTCGTACGCTCCATAGACATTTTCATCACCAAGAGCCGAATTGATCGTTTGTTTTATTGTATCATAATCAATAACCGTGGCTTCGCGCCGTAATACAACGCGCGTCATGGAATTTGAGGGACGCCACGGCAGATCCAGCGCTGTAGCAATGCGCAACAGTGTACGCGCACTCAGGATCATTTCTTCTCCGGGCTGCGGAGCATTACCCAAAACGCGATCTTCATCACGTGGCAGATCATAAAAGATATCCCCCAGTTTGATGGTATGATCTTTGATGATGCTATGCTCCTTAAGACCGATAGCATAAGAGGAAGAGGCAAAGCCGCATAAAGGCAGAAAAGCTGTGCCCAATATCATACAAAGCATTATAAAGAGTTTGTCTGTTTGTCTCATAAGCCTTTTCTTTCTTCTGTGTTACGCATTATTCAGTGAACTAGCGCAGTTGTGTAATGGTTTGCATCATCTCATCGCTCGTGGATATGACCTTTGAATTCATTTCGTAGGCGCGCTGCGCCGAGATAAGATTGGTCATTTCTGATACAACATTGACATTGGACTCCTCCAAAGCGCCTTGCTCGATCGTGCCATACTGGTTTTGACCAGGCGTTCCGGTCGTAGGGGATCCCGAAGCTGTTGTCTCAAGATAAAGATTATCGCCAATCGCCTCCAGCCCGACAGGATTTGCAAAGGACGCAAGCTCAATCTGGCCAATAACCGCAGGAGCCGGTTCCCCGACATAAGTAACGCTGACTTCACCTTCCGAGTTGATATCCACATCCTCTGCATCCTCGGGAATTGTAATGGCCGGAGACACAACATACCCGTCAATCGTGACAATCTGGCTGTTTTCATTAAGCTGAAACGAGCCATCGCGCGTATAGGCTGTTCCTCCACCGGGAAGATCAATCTGGAAAAATCCCTGACCCTTGATAGCAAGATCCAGATTGTTATCGGTAACGGCGACTGTGCCTTGCGAATGCATTCTATAGACACCGGACGCTTTTGCGCCAAGTCCCACCTGTAAACCTGAAGGCAGCGTTGTGCCTGCATCTGAGGAGCTGGAGCCCGGACTGTTGATGTTTTGATACAGCAAATCCTGAAATGCTGCGCGGCTTTGCTTAAAGCCGGTTGTGGACATATTGGCAATGTTATTTGAAATAACATCGACATTAAGCTGCTGGGCAAGCATGCCTGTCGCGCCGATATCAAGTGATCTCATAATGTTTTCTCCTTACTCACAACAAAAAATAACAATATGTATAAACTTATGATCCCGTCAGTTTCTGGATCGCTTCGCGCATACGCTCATGCTCAGATCTGAGCATGTTCTGCGTGGATTGGTAATTCCTCAGTATGTCAATCATGCGCGTCATCTCGACCACAGGCTTGACATTAGAGCCTTCAACAAATCCTTGTGCGACCGTACTGTTTTGCGGTTCGATCCCGACTTCGGTGCTGGTATAGGCGTTGTTTCCAGATGGCTTTAGCGTTTGTATATTGGCAAACTCAACAAGCCCAAGACGGGCAATCGGGCCGTTCTCATCAGAGATAATGCCGTTCTTGTCAATTTTAATTTCCACAGCATCGGCAGGCAGAATAATCGCACCCCCATCCCCCATAACAGGCATATCCGTTGCTGTAACAAGCGTACCATCACTGCGCATATGAAAAGAACCGTTGCGCGTATAACCAGTAGAGCCATCAGGCATTTGCACAGAGATGAAACCATCACCGATCACAGCCACATCCAAAGGATTGCCTGTTTGTTGTAGAGCGCCGGAATCGCTCATCTGATACTGACCGTAATTCGAGACAAATGACAAAGGGTCATCGCCATAGCGCGGATCAGAGATATACTCTTCAAACACCGGATTTTGTCCACGGAAACCCGCAGTATTCATGTTGGCAATATTGTTGGCCACTATCTCAAGATTGGTCTTGAGAGCTATCTGCCGTGATAATCCTATATATATGCTGTTTTCCATGACTAAAAAAAATCCCTTTAGCGCTCAATAGCAGTAACAGATCCGAATTCTCCGGACTGACAAAACCTGCTTTATGCAAGCAACAATGCAGAGAGCGTGCCAAAGACGCTGGGCTTTGTATTTCAGCCATTTATTCAATGGATACAAAAAACGCGCATAGGGAAAAAAATGCACTAAAGACACCCAAAATTAAGAGATAAGCATAAAAACCGGAAAAATTTTCCCCTTATGAAATCAATAAATGCACGTCCTAAGTGTTAGACGATTTGTAAAGTTTGGTTTATACTGATCACCGTATTTTACCAACGCCAGCAATCACCGTGCTGCATATGACTTCACTTTGAGGGATATTTAAGAAAATGGCTGAAGAAGAAGATGATGTAAATGCTGATGAAGAGGGCGTCGAACAGGCCGAAGAAGAAAAGAAAAGCGGCAAGCTCAAGCTGATTATGTTTATTATGATCCCCATAGTTTTGATCGGCGGTGGTGGAGCAGCGGCTTATTTTACCGGAATGCTGGACTCCCTCCTTGGTGTTGAAGCGCCAGCAGAAGAAGGGGAGCATGCACAAGGCGAAGAGGGTGAGCACGATACGGAGCACGACAAGAGCGACACACACGCAAAAAAATCATCTGATTCTCATGGCGGCGGACATGGCGGTGGACAAGGGGCTTTTGTTGCTATTCCACCGATGCTGGTGAACCTGAATACAGATGACGGCACGCCTCGTTTCTTGCGCCTGACGGTACAGCTAGAGCTGGAAAATGGCTCGGATCGGGACGCAGTTGAGGCTGTTTTGCCGCGCGTAGTGGATCAATTCCAGACCTACCTGCGCGAACTCAGAGTAAAGGATCTACGCGGATCAGCAGGAATTTACCGTTTGCAGATTGAGCTGCTCTGGCGCGTGAATCAGGCTGTGGAGCCAATTGAAATCAAGGATGTTTTGTTTCAGGAAATACTGATACAGTAAAATCCGCTATAAATACAATAACCCTGCAAGATTAAAGTCATAAAAAGCACGCGGCGGCTATACAATAGCAAAAAAGAATGCATGTTATTATAAAGCGGCATATTTTTTGCCTTGATCTTTTGTTATAATGGCTTTGTTTCATAAGCTTCTCGTGCCCAAAGGCAAAGAAGGAATGTAGAGGAAAGCTTTCTTGTGTGTTTGAAAATCAATAGAAATTTCAAAGTGATGAAAACATGAGCGAATCGGGTACAGACGAATTATCGCAGATGAGCGAAGAAGAAAAAGCCATGATGGAGCAGTGGGAGGCCATGGCCGAGGATGACTCTGCCGAAGACGCGCAGGCCAGTGAATCCGGTGATGCCTCTGAAACCGCTGACGCCGCCGCTGAAGGAGATGACGAGGATGATGAGAATGCTACGCGTATCCTCAATCAGGATGAGATCGATAGTCTTCTTGGTTTTGACGATGACATAGGCGGCGGCGAAACATCCGGCGTTATGGCTTTGATTAATTCGGCGATGGTGAACTACGAACGCCTGCCGATGCTCGATATTGTTTTCGACCGGCTTGTGCGTTTGATGTCAACATCCTTAAGGAATCTCACCAGTGACAATGTGGATGTTTCTTTGGATCAGGTCTCAACCGTACGCTTTGGCGATTATATGAACTCAATCCCGCTGCCCGCCATGCTCTCTGTGTTTAAGGCAGAAGAATGGGACAATAACGGCCTTATGGTCACAGACAGCGCCCTGATTTATTCCATCGTTGATGTGCTTTTGGGAGGCCGTAAGGGAGAAGCCTCAATCCGCGTAGAGGGGCGTCCCTATACGACAATCGAAAGCAAGCTCGTAGAGCGCATGGTGCATGTGGCGCTAACCGATTTATCTTCGGCTTTTGATCCGCTGTCTCCGGTAACGTTTAATCTTGATCGGATGGAAACAAACCCGCGCTTTGCGACCATCACGCAAACCGGTAACGCCTGTGTGCTGGCGCGCCTGAGAATTGATATGGGAGAGCGCGGCGGGCGTATGGAAATCCTGATACCTTACGCAACGCTAGAGCCGATCCGCGCACTCTTGCTCCAGCAATTCATGGGGGAAAAATTCGGACGCGACTCGATTTGGGAAAACCACCTTACGCAGGAATTGTATAAAACAGACGTACAGCTTCATGCTATACTGGGAGAAGTTGCGGTTCCTCTGGGCGAAATGCTCGCATGGAAACCGGGAGATCAGCTGGTTTTTAATACAACGGCAAGCGATTATCTGGAATTATGCTGTGGAGACTTTCCCATGTTCAGGGGGCCTGTAGGACAAAGGCAGGGGCATATTGCCGTACGTATAGAGGAATATATAGAGCCTGAAGAAAGTGATGAGTAATAATGAGTAATGAGTTGGCAAGTTTGCTGCTTGATGTTGTGGTTTTGATTTTACTGGGGACAACAATTTATTATGTTGTCCGCCTGACAAAGGGCTTACAGGATTTTAAGAAACACAGACAGGAATTTGACAGCGTCATCGCTAATCTTTTGGCAAGCATCGACCAGGCCGATCAATCCGTACGCTCCCTTAAAACAGTAAGCGCGCAGGAAGCCGGGAGGCTCGAAGTTTCAGTAGCGCAGGCCAGAGCCTTGTGTGATGAGCTGAAAATTATCACCGAAGCCGGAGAAAGCATGGCCAAGCGCTTGGAAAAGCTCGCAGAAACCAACCGTAGAATTGCGCAAACGGCCTCTGATTCGCAATCCGTCCAAAAAAGACCATATAGATCACGAAAAAGCACCGCGCAGCCAAGTCATTATGATCGCCAGCCTCAAAAAAGAATAAGCTCTCCTGTGTATCAGGATACGCAAAGTGAGAAGATAGAAAAAGACAATGCCTCAACCGGAAAAATAACAGGAAACTACGGACAAACATTAAAACGTGTGGAAAAGAAATACGATAATGCTGAAAAAGACCTGCCGTCTTTTATGATCAAGGATAGGGATTCGGAGGAATTTGGTTCACCGCAAAACTATATTGAATCTTCGCCCGCCAAAAGTCAGGAAGAAAACCACTCTTCCCAAACCCCGCGCAGTCAGGCAGAAAAAGAACTTCTCGATGCACTCAGGAATACGCGAAAAAGCATATCTGAAAATAAATAGACAAAAGTTTTGTAAAAGGTAAGAAACAAGGGAATGATAAGCTACTCAAGAATATTGCCGTTATTGATTATCGTTGCGATTCTCTCTTTTTCTGTGCGTCTGACAGAGGTCATCACCGGGCTTTCCGATATTTCGGCCAGCGCCTATGCCAGAGCAGACCAGCAGGAAAAAACAGAATCTGAGCGATCACAACAAAATGGGGATAATGGCACAACCGCGCAGGAGTTTGCTCAGGCTGATATCAAGCCTTCACAGGAAACGCATACACAAAACGAAAATCAGGAAACATCAAAGGTAACGCAGGTTAACGGAAGCGAGTCCATGGCTCCTCAATGGAAAGATGCCAGCGACTCAAATCTGGATATAACCGGCATTAAGCTGGAAATGTTCGAGGATTTATCTGAGCGCCGCGCCAGACTCGAAGAAGCCGAAAGGGCTATGCAAGTGCGCGAGGCGTTATTAAAGGCTGCGGAAAAAGAGCTTGATAGCAAAATCAACGAACTTGAGTCACTGCGCTCTGAGATAGAAGAACTGCTCGAAGAAAGAAGCGGTCAGGAAGAAGAGCGTATAGACTCACTGGTGAAAATTTATGAAGGCATGAAGCCCAAAGATGCCGCGCGCATATTTGACACGCTGGATCTGGATGTTCTTGTGCGCGTCATGTTTAAAATGTCAGAGCGCAGAGTATCTCCTATATTGGCTGCTATGAACGCCGAACGCGCCCGGACGGTAACAATTATGCTGGCAGAGCAAAGAAGCTTGCCGCTTATCGAGTGAAATTAATGCTCTAAGCCTGTTAAAGGTTGTATTTAGGGCTTTTTGTTCAAGGTGCAATGAGGTAAAATTTTTCTGCATGCTTACGAATCATTAAGTATTTGCGAGCATAATGGCGCCTCGAACGAGGTGCTATCGTTAGGGTAAAATGTGGACAAAGCCTGTGATACAGCTTTTCTTGGGGATAGGGTATTAGAAACCCCTTTCTGCTGATTGTGTATTTGTCCTTGAACAAGATACTCTAAGCACCGGGCGGATCGAAGTAACGTCTGGATAATGAATTGAAGGAGAAGGCAAAAAGTGGCCGTAGACAAAAATATGAATGTTTTAATCGTTGACGATTACACAACGATGCTCAGAATTATCAAAAACCTTTTAAAACAGCTTGGTTTTGACAATGTTGATGAAGCAACAGACGGCACGATGGCGCTTGAGAAGATAAAACAAAAGCCATACGGCCTGGTGATCTCTGACTGGAATATGGAGCCTATGACCGGATATGAGTTCTTAAAAACGATTCGCGCATCTGACGAGCCGTATAAAACTGTTCCATTCATCATGGTCACAGCAGAAAGCAAGACGGAAAATGTTATCGCAGCCAAGAAAGCCGGTGTAAACAACTATATTGTCAAACCATTTAACGCCGAAACGCTAAAAACCAAAATTTCTGCTGTTTTAGGAGATTTTTAAAAGCAAATCATTATGTGTAAATAAAAATCGAGTCAGGAAAAGGGGAACATTTATGATGTTACAAGAAGTAACAGGCGGCGGCGAGACAACAGAAAATAAAAAAGCAAAAATTGTAAAAATTATTGCTTCCGTCATTGATAAAGTCGATCAAAACCAGCAGGTTTCTCTAAACTCGATTCTGGTTCAACTGCGTGATTTATTGCTTGTGATTGAGGAAACGCGTCATGAAATAAGCACGCTCTCGCCTCAGGAGCTAAAAGGAAAACACATCGCAACAGCAACCGATCAGCTGGACGCGATTATAGAGGCCACATCCGAGGCAACCGGAAGCATCATGGATAGCTGCGAGGTGATACAGGATAAACTGGGAGCGCTCGAGGGCGAAGAGGTAGATGTCGTTAATGTAGATGTCATTAATGAAGAGGTGATGAAAATATACGAGGCCTGCTCTTTTCAGGACATTACCGGGCAGCGCATATCAAGGGTTGTGGCTACATTTCGTACCATCGAGGAAAAAATCGATCATCTTGTGTCGGTGCTGGGCATTAAGATCAAGGAATATGTGCCGGAAGAAGATGGGCGTGAGGGCGATGAAAGACTTCTCAATGGCCCGCAATTACCCGCTGACGCAATTTCACAGGACGACATTGACAAGCTGCTGGCAGAATTTGACGCAGAAGATTAGCGTATCTCTCGCCATTTACAGATGGACAAGAAGAAGCGGACAACTGTTTGCTCTGTTACACTTTCTGTATTTCCGATATTGTGGTTAGATAGTGTCGCAAGCGGATATAGAAAAATCTGCACAGATGCGATTATTCCCTAATAAATGCAAAGAACTGCATCATGGCCAATCAGTTTTTATCGCTATCACTTTTTCTAATGTTGCTGTCTTTTTTTATTGTGCTCAACAGCATGTCGGTTTTTGAAGAAAAAAAA
The DNA here is from genome assembly GCA_046542355.1 of Alphaproteobacteria bacterium. Taxonomy (GTDB): domain Bacteria; phylum Pseudomonadota; class Alphaproteobacteria; order Micavibrionales; family Micavibrionaceae; genus UBA1672. Next base: position 56,495 of record JBKHBN010000002.1, read on the forward strand.
GCTGTTCCTGCCGTACTGAACAGTCTTAACCTTGCATTCACAGGGCGCGCCAGAACAATCCTGCAAAGCTACGGCAACCTTGGCCCTTCGGCAATTCCAACACAGGGGCGAGGCGCTCAGGGAGAGGGCGATACGCTTGAAACACTGGAAGGTTTATTCAACGCGCATCTGGCAGGATTTCAGGCAAAGAAAAACCGTCTGGGAACCGTTATGCACGTTAATCTGCCCATAGACAGCTTTGAAAGAGTAGTGAAAATCTCATCAATTACAGCGCCGCAAGGTGGTGATGCGACCCCGCTGAACTTCTCTCAAACCATGGTGACATTGTTGCGTTCGGCACAAGCAGGCAATCCATACCGTCTGGATATTGTCTATAATCTGGAAAATGATCCCATTATTCTTATGCGAGGCGCTCCCGATGCCTTTAAAAAAGCACTCGTACGGGTCAGCGCCCTAACCGAAATTCTGGAGAGCAAGGGGCTGCCAAAGAAGATGGTCAGCGCCGGTCTTATGAAAGGAAAAGCAGGTTACGTTGATTTATATTTCTACCGCTATAAACCTCTGGCTGTCCCCGATGAAATAAAGAAAATGCAGGCACAGGAGGAAGAAGAAAAAAAGCAGGCAGAAGAAACGCAAGAAACGGAAGAACAAGACGCAGCGCAATCTCAAGAACAGACCCAAGAAGAACAAGCACCGCCCGGGGAAAAAGAATGAGCGACAAGAATCAGACAGATAACGCCGATGAGGGGGTGCACGAAGAAGAAGACCAGGAAGAACAGGAGCTTCAAAAGAAACCAGGTGCTGAGGCAGAAGATCTATCCATTATTCGCAAGAATGAAGATGATGAAAGATCTCGCGTGCCTCTATGGCTAATCACATTCACCGATGTTATGGCGCTCATGCTGACATTTTTTGTGCTTTTGTATTCCATGTCCTCACCGCAGGAAGAAAAATGGAAGGAAATGACAAGAGGGCTGACCCAAAAGCTCAATGCATTCGAAGCAGCGGAATATAACAGAGGAACGCAAGATGTTATAAGTCTCGATAAGATAGCCACATCAGATGCGCTCAATATTGGATATGTCAAGGTACTGCTTGCGCGGCTGCTTGCTCGCACGGATCTGCAAGGGGTTATGCTGATAGAAAACCATAAAAGGCTGGTTGTTTCTCTTCCTTCTGATTTATTATTCGCAAGCGGCCAGACAGAAATAAGTTCTGAAGGGCGTCAGGCGCTTTTTGAGCTGGGAGGCATTCTGGCACGTCTGCAAAACCGCATTGAAGTGATCGGTCACAGCGATCCAAGGCCGATAACAAATCCGGCGCAAGCAACATATAAAACAAACTGGCAACTCTCTTTGGCGCGCGCAGCGCAGGTCGCACGCATACTCAGGGATGTAGGCTATGAGCGTGATATTACAGTGCGCGGTCTCTCAAGTGCTCGCTACGACGAACTTCCACAAAAACTATCTCAGGAAGAGCGCTACGATTTATCCCGGCGCGTTGATATCATTATCATGGGAGATAGCGGCTATCGTATGAATGCATTTGATATGTAGGCTTCCCCTCGGCGAATAGGGATATGGGATTGTTTCTATGGGATTGTTTCTATGGGATTGTTTCTATATGTACAGGCCAGACATCGCGTGAAATTTATAAATCACAATTAAAGTGCATTTCCTGTTGTGATCGGTGAGTTCACTCTGGATTGAGAATCAAAGCTATGGCATGGTAAAAACATGAAAAAATTCTTCTTTTTCGTGTCTTTATGTTTGTCTCTTACGTTATTTGCTCCTTTGTGTATGGCCCAAAATGGGATCGAGCTGCGCATAGGAATGCATAGCGAATATGCACGTCTTGTTTTTGGCTGGCCGGAAAAAACAACTTACACCATAAAGGAACAAGCTGGTACGCTGACAATTGAATTTGCAGATGGCGGCACACTGGATACATCACAGGCTGACTTGCAGGCCTTGCCAGAGATTACAGATATAGAAGAAATCTCTCAAGATCCGCTGCGCGTAACCTTTCGCATCCCCCAAGGCAGCAGGCTAAGGGATTTTTCAATCGGAAAGCGTGTTGTTGTGGATGTGTACCTCCCGCAAGATGTTCTAAGGCAAAAGAAAGCTGCTACGCCTCCACAGGAAGAGGTAAGCGATGCGCCCGAGCCGCGTAAAAAACCGGCTCAGCTTCAGGCTCAAAATAAGGTGGAGCAAAACCCTGTGCCCCTTAATTCCAGTATGACACAAAAAGAACAGCCCGCTACGAAGGAACAGCCCGAAGAAAAAAAAGCAGAAGAAATAATAACAGAGCCGCTGCCAAAGCCGAAGATAGCACTGGTTACCGAAAGACTTGAGCAAGCCAGAAAAAGGAAGGATGAACGCTGGGCACAAAGTGCAAACGAAACACAGACAAACCAGCAGGCAGACTCAAAACAGGAACAAGCGCCGCAATATCCTCCCGAAGTTGCGCGCGCTATTGAAGATAAACATCATGTTGTTTCCTTCAGGGGCACGCAGGAATTATCTCTGGCAGCCTATATAGAAGGAGGCGTGCTCTGGATAGCCGTCTTGGGAGCCAATGATATTAACTTCCCATCCCTCCTCAGCCCCACCCCTGAAATTTTTTCTAAAATAGAGCGTTTTTATGATGGTGATGGCTTTGACCTCTATCGAGTGAGGTTGCCAGATCAAGAGCACGGCAGCTTTTATACAAAAGCGATCGGCGGTGCTCTGGCGTGGGACATCATCATGGGAGATAAGGTGCGCGAAACAAAACCAGTCGAACCGCGTCGGGAAATAAGCACAACCAAAGGCGCGCGCGGCGGCAAGGTTATCTGGCCATTGGAACTGCTCTCAGATATTGTTGAGTTTCCTGACCCGGTTTATGGTCGTAAACTCTTCATTGTAACGGTCAAAAACGCAAACCAGCTCAGCGGTGCAGCGCGGCACTTTGTTGATTTTGACGTTCTTCATTCGCCCGTCGGCATGGTCATTCGCCCGAAAGTCGATGATCTTCAGGTTCGCATCATAGAAGAGGGCGTTGAAATTTCAAGGCCGGGCGCAGGGCTAAGCGTTGGTTTGCCCAAGGATATAGAAGCCATCGAGTTATATGAGAAAAATAAAAAAGAACGCATTAAAGCAAAGGCATGGCTTACGGCCAAAGAAAGTATATTTTTCCAGTTCGATGAATGGAAACTGGGCAGCGGAGAGGCTTTGCCGCGTTATGAGATGGTTCTGCTCTCGGCAATGCACGGCCACCAGCAAGACATATTCGTTCAGGAATTGCTCAAGCTGGGAAAAATGTTTCTCGCGCATGGGCGCGCTGCGGAAGCTCTGGGATATTTTGAGTATGCGCGTTCTGTTTTTCCGGCATTGGGAGCCGGCACTGAATTTCGGCTCTTGCGCGGCGCTGCCAAGGTGCTTGACTGGAAAAACGAAGAGGCTTTAGCCGATTTCGCACATCAGGAGCTTGAGGAAAATGAGGAAGTAAAATTATGGCGGGCTTTTGTTCTGGCAGGGCTTGAAGATTGGCAGCAGGCCGCATCTTACCTGCCGGAAGATTACACGCCGATCTATGTATATCCTGATAAGATAGGGCTGTATCTGGCGCTGGTTCTGGTTGAAATTAATTTACGTGATGGAGATGTTGAACAGGCCGATGAGCTGATACGCTATATCGATACAAAACAGGAAAAATTAAAAGCGCCGCAAAGGGCAGCGCTGCAATACCTGAAAGGAGAAGCCGCGCGCCAACGCGGAGAAATAGAAGAGGCCAAAAATCTATGGCAGGGCTTGACGCGTGATAAAGATGATCTCTACCGCACAAAAGCGGGACTTGCTCTGACAATGCTCTTGCGTCAGCAAAACGAGATATCCAATAAGGAGGCCATAGACCGCCTCGAGCGCCTGCGCTATGCATGGCGCGGTGATGGTCTTGAGGCGCAGGTAAATTATGAACTGGGCAATGCGTACTTTAAAGATAAAAAATTTGTTAAAGGGCTAAGCATTATGCGCGAAGCGGCGACCACCGCAAAAAACATGGAAGCTCTGGCCGAGCGCATCGCAGGCAACATGGCGCGCACCTATACGGATATGTTTATGACAAACGAACTGGATAATGTATCTGCGCTTGATGCCGTAGCTGTCTATGACCAGTTTAAGGAGTTAACGCCTGTGGGCAAGGAAGGCGACAAACTGGTTCAGCGTCTGGCCGAGCATCTGGTGAAATCTGATCTTCTCGGCAAAGCTGGAAAATTGCTGCGCTATCAGGTAGATCACCGTCTCAGAGGCAAGGAAAGACTGGAAATAGCGATTCGTCTGGCGGCGATATCACTATTGGACAAGGCGCCACAAAAAGCATTGGATGCTTTAGGCAAAGCCGGTGAAGCTTTAAGGCACATATCCGATAAAGAAGAAATAAAACAGCGCCAGCGGGAAATTGATCTTTTGAAAATTCGTGCCTATTCGCAAAACGGAGAATACAACAAGGCTCTGTCATTAATTGAAAAACTCCCGATGGATAAAATTGTAAACAGGCTGCGCGCCGATATCGCTTGGAAGGTAGGCTATTGGGATGTGGCGGCTGCTGCGCTTAAAGAGGTTTTAATCGATGAGGACATCCGGCAAGGTGATATGCTCACTCCCCAGCAGGTTGATCTAATTTTAAGCCGCGCAATCGCACTCAACCTCGATAACGATACGATCGCCCTGGCCAATATGCGTGAAAAATTCACAGGCAGAATGGTAGAGGCCAACCGTGACAAAGCGCGCCAGTTTGAGCTTATTACCCGCAAGCAAAGCCCGGTTATGTTGGATGATCGTGATACGCTCATGTCCGCAGTGGCAGAAGTTGATCTCTTTCAAGAGTTCCTTGAGAGCTACCGCAATTCACAAACCAATTAGAATCTAGCCGCCACCACCCAGAACGCCAAAACTCTGGATCAAAGAACCGGCAATCAGATGCCAGCCATCAACCAGAACAAAGAAAATAATCTTGAAAGGCAGGGAGATCGTAACAGGAGGCAACATCATCATCCCCATTGACATCAAAATGGAAGCCGTCACCATATCAATGATTAAAAAGGGCAAAAACAGCATGAAGCCGATCTCGAACGCGCGCCTTAACTCTGAAATCATGAAAGAGGGGATAACAATTTGCAATGGAATATCCATAGCATTGTCATAAGGGCCGCTCTCGCTTAACTCAATGAACAGCGTCAAATCCTGATCGCGCACGTGCTGAAGCATAAATTGCTTAAAGGGCGTGCTTGTGCGCTCAAAGGCCTGCATTTCATCTATTTCCTCATTGATCAGTGGAGAAATGCCGCTTTCATAGGCGCTATACAGGGTTGGCGACATGATAAAAAAGGTCATGAACATGGCCAGAGAAATCAAAACTGAATTAGGCGGCGTTTGTTGCGCGCCAATAGCGGTACGCAAAAACGACAGTACAATGATGATTCGCGTAAACGAAGTCATCATAATCAAAATGGACGGAGCCAGCGACAAAACGCTGAGCAAGGCGACAAGCTGGATAACGCGGCCACTGACCGTACCGTCGCCATTTTCACCCAGATCAATTGAAATATTCTGCGCAAGGGCAGGGGCGCTGCACACCAGAAAAACAAACAGCAAAACAGCCGCTTTAAACAATAAAGAGCGGCGGGAAAAGCCTGCTTCTGGGCGTCTGTAAACAGCGCACCTTTGATCTATATTTTGACACATAAAACCATCATAGCCTGAGAGCTGTAATCTTCTTAAGTGACTTCATGAGCTTTTGTCGATTCGTCCACAGGAGGAGCAGAAATATCGGCTTTTATAAGCGTTTCGTCATTGGCACCAAGAATGACTAAGTGTTGCATCTCATCGCATTCAAGCAATACCACGCGCCTGCGCGCATCAAGGGGCAGGCTTTCAACAATGCGCAAACGCCGCTTGGCACTGCGAACAGAAGAGGTTTGCGCTGCAAGACCCAGCTTTTTAAGAAGCAGTGCAAGCCCGCCCATCAGCCCCAGAACAATGAATAACGCAAGCAAAAGCCTGACAAATTGTGACAATTCGGGCATAGCAAGGGCATCCATGAAAGAGCACATCCTGTAAAAAAGAGTTTATGTGATGACACGCCCTAAAGCGTTTTACTCTTCAGGGGTATCATCAATTATAACGCTGTCAAAGGGGTTTTTTTGCCCGTTGGCACGATAGACATAGTATAAAATCTCTCCCACCGCGACAAAAGCCTCGGTCGGGATAGGGCTATCAAGCTCAATAGAAGTAAGGAGCTCGGCCAGATTACTATCCTCACGCACAGCAATTCCATTATCAAAGGCAAGCTGCAAGATTTTCTCGGCCACATGCCCCCGCCCGGCAGCCGCGACCTTTGGCACTTTTTTGCCTCCTTCAGCGCCTTTTAAAGCAACAGCTGTCTTCTTATCAGGTATTTTTCTTATATTTAAACGGCTTAAGTCCTTATTAGCACCATCGGCAGCATGGTCATCGTGATATGTGGTCATTGGCACACTTCCTGCATGGATAAATTCGAAACAAGCTTATAGTAAGGCAGGAAAGCATGACAACACAAGATATAGGTCTTTTTCAGGCATTATCCGCAAAAATGGATTATCTGAACCAGCGCCAAAGCGTGATTGCCCAGAACATAGCCAATGCGGATACACCCGGATACCGCCCGCAGGATTTAGCCTCCGTTGATTTCTCCTCGTTGCTGGGGGCAAGTGCGCAAAGAGGGGCTTTGTCACTGCCAGATGTCGGTGTGGTAAAAACCAACGCGCAACACATCTCCACAGGCGCAGGACAAAACGTTAAAGTGAATGATCAGAAAAGTACGTACGAGGTTGCACCGGCAGGAAATGCCGTTGTTATCGAAGAACAGCTCGTCAACGCATCACAAAACGTCATGGATTATAACCTGATGGTTAATGTCTATCAAAAGCAGGTAGGGCTTATCCGCACGGCACTGGGGGTCGGTAGTTAGAGCGTTTTGACATTGGGCACATAAGATTTTGAAAGGATAAAAGAATGTCAGATATAATGAATGCACTCATAATTTCATCCAACGGCATGCGGGCACAGGGCACGCGCATTCGCGTGGTTTCCGAGAACGTGGCCAACGCAGAGACAACCGGCCTGACACCCGGAGCAGATCCTTACACGCGCCAGACGGTAAGCTTTAAAAATGAGCTGGATCGTCAGTTAGGCGTGTCTCTTGTCGAGGTGGGTGATATCGGCACAGACACCTCCACACCCTATACTTTGGAATATAAACCCGATCATCCCGCAGCCGATGAAACGGGATATGTTAAAATGCCAAACGTCAATATGATGATGGAACTGATGGACATTCGCGAGGCGCAGCGCTCTTATGAAGCAAACCTTGGTATTATGGAGCAATCTCGCACAATGATTTCAAAGACAATCGATTTGCTTCGCGTCTAAAGGCGCGCTACAATAAAAAGGCGTGTGGAAAGGGAATGAACGATCATGAGTATAAACGGTATTAACCCAAACGCAGCAATAGGTGCCTATTTGAACTCTCAACGCATTACAGGCGGTGAGGGAGATGTAACGGTACAAAATGCGCTGGGCGGCACGCAGGGTCTTGGGGCGAATCAAAGCGCTGGTGAAACCAAATCCTTTTCAGATTTCCTTGAAAACCAGATTGAAACATCGCTCGATACCATGAAATATGGGGAGCAAATGGCCGCCAAAGCGGTAACCGGAGAGGCAGACCTGACCGATATCGTACAGGCCGTAACGCAAGCCGAGATCACATTACAAACGGTCGTAACGGTACGTGACAAGATGATTTCCGCCTATCAGGACATTATACGTATGCAAATTTAGGGAGCGTACCCATAAAATTTTTCCATTCTGGATAAGCGTGCAGAGCGCGGACATTCCCTGTTTTACCGAATCGTCTCTCCTGTTACTGTGCTATATATGAACGAAGCAGAAATTATTGAAGTAACGCGACAGGCTCTTATGCTGACCATCCAAATCAGCTTGCCTGTTATGCTGGTCGGATTGCTGGTCGGTGTGTCAATTGCACTGGTTCAGGCATTGACGCAGGTGCAGGAAATCACGCTGGTCTTTGTTCCCAAGATTGTTGCGATCTTGTTTTCGCTATTTTTATTTCTGCCATGGATGGGGCAATCGCTGGTTATCTTTATGCAGATGCTGGCAGACCGTATCGTAGCCGGAGGATAGCACCATGCAAAGCGCGCTGGAGGCATTCCTGACAAGCGGCGTTCTGGCCTTTATGCTTACCTTTATGCGCATCGGCACAGCCGCCATGATCATGCCTGGCATAGGGGATTCTTTCATCAACGCGCGCGTTCGTTTGCATATAGCACTGGCACTGTCTCTCGTTCTCACGCCCCTTGTGATGGTTTATATTCCCTCACCTGTGCCACCCACCATAGCTTTGATACAATTAATCGTCATGGAAATGATTATCGGCCTGATGATTGGAACGGTTGCCCGCATTTTTATCGTCGCGCTGGACACAGCCGGAATGGTCATTTCTGCGCAATCAGGATTGGCCAACGCTCAGGTTTTCAATCCCACGCAAGCCACGCAAGGCTCCTTGATTGGTTCACTATTATCAATGGTTGGCGCTGTATTGGTATTCGCGGCCAATTTACACCACTTGCTGATCATGGGGCTGATTGAGAGCTACCAGATGTTTCCCATGGGCACGATACCGGATTTCGGATCAATGGCCGAGCTTATAGCCAGAGCGGTCTCCGCGAGTTTTTCAATCGGGGTGAAACTGGCCGCACCTTTTATTGTCCTGACATTACTGATATATACCGGTATGGGAGTTCTCACCCGCCTGATGCCGCAGGTGCAGGTTTTCCTCATTGCTGTTCCGGCACAAATACTGCTGGCACTTATCTTGCTAGGGCTGGTCATAGCAGCATTATTCTCGGTGTGGCTGCAAGATTACCGCTCCGCAATGTTCTTCTTTTTCTCCAGCGCTGCCAGTACGCCGGCGCCGGGATAAAAGCCATAACAGGAAAGAGGGTACGATATGGCCGAAGATCAAACCGATGATTCCCAGAAAACCGAAGACCCCACCCCCAAGAAACTGGAGGAGGCACGCAAACGCGGGCAGGTGGCTCTTTCAAGAGAGGTTAATAACTGGGTCATGATTTGTGCGGCAACCATTTTGGTCATTGCTTTGGCAGGCTCGATGTTTACCCAGCTTAAAGAGACAATGGCTCTTTATATCGAGCAGGCACATGCTTTGCCGCAAGCACCCGGAGGTCTGGGGATTGTACTTGGCGGAGCAACGAAAAAAGTCATGTCGATTATGATCCTGCCGTTTCTGGTTTTGCTGGTAGCGGCATTTCTCGCTCCTTTTTTGCAGGTCGGCCCGTTATTTGCCCCCGAAGTTATAAAACCGGATTTTAAAAAAATATCGCCCATAAGCGGATTTTCCAGATTATTTTCACTGCGCTCACTCATGGAGTTTGCCAAGGGAGTTGCAAAGATCACTATCGTGGGGGCAGTCGCCACTGCGGTATTGTATCCCTATCTGGGACAATTCGAGCATTTGATCGATCTGCCGATGATTATGGTGCTTGATGAGCTTAGATTTATGGTGATACGGATGCTGATCGGCATTTTGATTGTCCTTGCCATTATTGCGGGCATAGATCTCGTATATCAGCGCTACGAATACAATAAAAAGATGCGCATGAGCCGTCAGGAAGTGCGCGACGAGTATAAGCAATCCGAAGGTGATCCGCACATAAAAGGGAAATTACGCCAGCTACGACTGGAAAGAGCGCGCAGGCGCATGATGCAAGCCGTGCCAACCGCGGATGTGGTCATCACCAACCCGACTCACTACTCAATTGCTCTGAAATATGACCCGCAGGAAAGCCCCGCGCCGATAGTTGTGGCCAAGGGAATCAATGAAACAGCTTTGCGTATTCGTGAGATTGCCAAGGAAAATGATATTATTCTCTATGAAGACAAGCCTCTGGCTCGCGCACTATATGATGCTGTCGAACTTGAAGACATGATCCCCGTTGAATATTTCAAGGCGGTTGCTGAGATCATATCCTACGTCTTCAAGCTCAAAGGCAAGATGAAATAACAATATTTTTCAAATACTTCTACACATCAAATTCAGACAAGGATTTAAGGTTTTTGCGTAACTGAGCCTTGCGTATACGTTTTTTCAGGTCACGCTCCTCACGATCCCCTTGCTTGCGCAACGCCCAAATAGATAAAACAGGCGGAATAAAAAACAGCATGGCCAAAAGCTGTTGGTCACCGTAACTCTCTTTAACAATAAAAGCGGCAAAGACAATCATAGCAATATTGGCGACATAGGCCAAAATGCGGACAGCGCAAGAGCCGCGCCATGGGAAAGAGCATGATTTCTTGCTTGAGGGGTCGTCATTCAATTGGCTTTCGGCAGTATTATTTGGCATTATATCCTCCATAGTCTTGGTATCGCCATAACCCGTGCGGTTGTGATATAACAATAGCGCATATTTGATATGGATAAAACCGGCCTTGAAATTAAAAGGATAAACTGATGATAAATCTTAATTTTCCCGTGCGCGCAGCTCTACTGGCGCTCATATGTATAATCTTTGTTTCGAGTTTTTCTGCACAAGCCTCGGAAATAGAGGTCGATAGCCAGATAACAGCAGCGACAGTATATAATGATCGTGCAACGCTTACGCGCAAGGCGAAAGTAAAGTTGCCTGCCGGAGCGCAGACACTCATTTTTAAAGGATTGCCGCTCAATATCTATACGGATTCGCTGCGCGCGCAAGGAACCTCTTCGGCCAATGTTATATTCGGAGCGCTGGAACATCGCCGCGAATCTTTTGAAGATTATATTGTGCCGCGCGAAAAAGAGCTAAACGCGCAAATTGAAAAGCTGGAAGATCAAAACAAGGCGCACAATGCGGAAAAAAGAGCGTTATCCTCCGCAAGAGAGTTCCTTGAGAATATAGGAAAGACAGCAGTTTTACGGGAAAATGAGCAAATCGCCAGACTTGAGCTTGACCCCGAATCATGGGCAGGTGCGGCAGAGGGGCTCTCGGCAAAACTGTCTGAAAATATGAAAGCAGCGCTCGCGCTGGACATAAAAATGCGTAACAACAAGGAAGAAATTGAAAAACTGCGCAATGAACTGCGGGGCTTACGCACAGGTCAAAAGCAAAGCTACGCAGTGAGCTTGCCCCTTGAAGCGGACAAAGCCACAACGCTGGACGTAGAGCTGGTTTATCAGATATCCAACGCAAGCTGGCAACCTGCCTATGATGCCCGCCTTGATGTTGGAAGCCAGGACCTTGAACTCATACAGTATGCTCAGGTGAACCAGAAAACAGGAGAGGACTGGGAAGATATTACATTAACGCTATCCACAGCCCGCCCCAGCCGCGGCGCCGGTCTGCCCGATCTTGCAACGCATTGGGTCTCACTTCATGAACAAAGAACATATGATAAAGCACGCGCTCAGATGTTCGGTGCAAACACAGCCGCATCAGGACACCCGCAAGCGGCAATGATGGAAACTATGGCCATGGCAAACAGCGTCAATGAACAGGCAAGAGCGCCTAAGCGCGCGCGCTTTCAAACCGCCAGAATTGATACGCAAGGGTTCATTGGTCAATATGTGATCCCCGGGCCGGTAGACGTCAAGGCCGATGGAACAAGGGCAAAAGTGCTGGTTGGCTCATTTGAGACTGACAATACGCTGGAGATACAAGTCAAACCTCAATACGACACAAACGGATATCTAGTAGCAAAAGCAACATTAAAGGGGGAATCGCCCGCGCTTCCCGGCAAGGTCTCTCTGTTTCGTGACGGCGCATATATCGGGCAAAGCCACACGGAAATGCTGCGTCCGGGCGATGAAACCGAGCTGGCTTTTGGCATTGATGACAATATTACTGTAACGCGCAATATGTTGACAGACAAGAAAAGCGAATCTGGCATGATCACGAAAAGCACAATTTTGGAGCGAAGCTTCACAACGCGCATCAAAAATCTGCATAAAAAGCCTGTATCTCTGGTTGTTCTGGAGACGATCCCTGTACCAAGAAACGAACGCATCGTCGTTGAAATTTTGGAAAACAAAACCACAAAAGGCTATGACCAAGATGTTGATGATGTTAAGGGATTGTTGCGCTGGAGCACAAAACTGCCCTCTAAAGAAGTGGCGGAAATTAATTTGGGCTGGAGCGTGTCATGGCCAAAAGATAGTGTGATATCTGGGCTGTAGCAACCCGCGAGCCGACATGTTATAATGTCGCGCTGCCAACGAACGAGGCGGCGCTTACCCTTGCATGCCACGATAAAGATGCTCCAATGAACACAGATTATACAGAATTTGTAAATCGTTACCGCCGGAAAACCAAACCCTTCACGCCAAAAAAGAGCAATCAGATTCATCTGGCCTTATTGGTTGGCGTTGTGTGTCTTTATGTCATATCAATGATATATATCGTCTCCCAGATGCACATGAGCCAGAGTACTGTGATTTTGGCTATATGTGTGTTTTTGATGGCCAGCGCGCTGGCTTACGCCACGCGGCGCACGCAGGCTTTGCTCAAACGGCAGGAAAAAGGATTAATCTTGCTCAATGAGGTTTTCGAGAGCAGCCGCGGCGGGCGTATGATTACAGACGGATCTGATAACACGCTGCATTGTAATACAAAATTCAAAGAGATCTGCACGCCCCAGCAGCCCGGAACCTACGCCGGACTGGTTGATATGTTCTCCAGCAATGACAAGGCCGCTACCTTGTTCGAGGCACTATCGGAAAAAGCACATAACGGGGTTGCCGATTCTATAGAACTTTACTGCCAAAAGCAGGACTATGAAGGCTGGTATCAGGTTTCCGCCCAGCCCGTTCCCGGGCACGCTGGTTTTATACACTGGCGAATCGATAATGTTACAGAGCGCTACACCGCCGATCGTGCAGTGCGTGATGAGCGCGAGAAATTGATAGACTTCACCGATAATGCGCCCGTTGGCTTTTTCTCCGTTGATGAAAGCGGGCAATTTGTTTTTGCCAATGCAACGCTGGCGCGCTGGCTGGGTGTTGATCTGCAAGAGCTGCTTGACAAGGAATACGTGCACACATACCTGCTTAACCCGCCCAAAAAGGGCAAGCCTTATGATCTGATAGATAAGGGCGGCGATAAGCAGCTTGTTGAAGTTGAAATGAAAGGAGCTGGAGGTAAAACATTTCTGGCTTCAATTAACCAAAGCATTATGGTTGATAAAAACGCCAAGGTCAGAACGCGCGCTGTTGTCCACGATCTAACGTCCGAGCACGAGATGCGCCGTGCACTCAAAGCCTCGGAAGACCGGTTCTTGCGGTTTTATGAAGAAGCCCCTCTGGGCATCATTCTGGTGAATAATGACGGGCTGATCGAAGACTGTAATAGCCAGTTTGCCCATATGATAGGTCAAACGCGCAGTGCAATTGAAAAAACGCACTTTAAGCTTCTCATTGCCGATGAAGATCGCGAGCGCGTACTCGAGACTATGAAGAAGATGCAAAAAGGCCAGAGCATGAAAGAAGCGCTGGAGGTTTCTTTGCAAGGACAAGATAGCAGCAAGGTTTCAACGCAGCTTCATGCAAGACACCTGACAGATAACGGGGTTACAGTACTACATTTTATAGATGTCACAGACAAAAAAGCACTGGAGCAGCAATTTGTACAATCCCAGAAAATGCAGGCCGTCGGTCAGCTCGCAGGTGGTATAGCGCATGATTTTAATAATCTTCTCACAGCCATCATTGGCTTTTGTGACCTGCTGCTATTGCGTCACAGACCCGGCGATCCGTCTTTTGGCGATATCATGCAGATCAAGCAAAACTCAAACCGCGCCTCAAATCTCGTTAGACAGCTTCTGGCCTTCTCGCGCCAGCAAACACTTAGGCCGCGCGTGCATGATATAACTGATATTCTAACCGAACTTTCGCATCTATTGCGCCGCCTCATCGGGGCTACGATTGAACTGGATATGACCCACGGCTCTGATTTGGGGCTGGTCAAGGTTGATGAAGGACAAATGGAACAGGTGCTGATTAACCTGGCCGTAAACGCTCGTGATGCAATGAAAGGTCAAGGATACTTATCTATCACAACCGAAAATTTTACCAATAAGGAAGAGTTGAGCGTTATAGAAGAAAAAATGCCGCCGGGGCACTGGGTGCTGATTAAGGTCACCGATACGGGATGCGGTATATCAAAAGACAATATCAGCCGGATCTTGGAGCCGTTCTTTACCACAAAAGCAGTGGGAGAGGGCACGGGGCTGGGGCTTGCAACCGTCTATGGCATTATCCGCCAGACTGGCGGTTTCCTGGATATAGAAAGCGAGATAGGAAAGGGGACAACATTCTTCATTTATCTGCCACGCATATCGGAAACAGAAGAAGAAGAGGATATGCCCGCAGCAGAAGAAAAAAATGCAAGCAAAGACTTAACCGGATCGGAATGCATTTTGCTGGTGGAAGACGAAACTGCCGTGCGCACCTTCGCGCAAAGGGCTTTGGTCAATAAGGGCTATGAGGTACTAAGCGCTGAAAACGGCGAAATTGCGCTGGAGATGCTCCAGGAAGAAGGGCTGGATAAAATCGATCTTCTGGTCACAGATGTAGTGATGCCCGGAATTGACGGGCCAACTTTGGCACAGCGTGTCCGTCAAAGCAGCCCGAACCTGAAGATTATTTTTATGTCGGGTTATACCGAAGATAAATTGAAAGAATATATGGGAGATAACACATATTTCCTACCCAAACCATTCACCCTTAAAGGGCTTGCCGCCAAGGTTAAGGATGTATTGGGTGTGTAACAGCATGGCGCATTATTTTGTTCACCATATGTTCACAATTGGCTTGACACAAGAATAAAAGTAGAACATTGTGATGTGTATAAGCGCATAAGAGCGAGCGCTTATATATTGAATGGCACAACCAACTATGCGACAAGAGACACAAATGCTATGAATACGAAACGATGCCACCAAGACAGCGAGAATACGAGTAAGGATATAGATATGACACAAAATAACGCCGAAAAACAAAAAGCCTTGGATGCAGCTCTTTCCCAGATTGAGCGAGCCTTCGGAAAAGGCTCTATCATGAAGATGAATGACGGCCAGAAAATAGAGGTGGAAGCGGTGTCTACAGGGTCTCTGGGGCTTGATATCGCCCTTGGAATAGGTGGGTTGCCCCGTGGCCGTATTATTGAAATTTATGGCCCTGAAAGCTCCGGTAAAACAACAATGGCGCTCCATGCGATTGCAGAAGCGCAAAAAAGCGGTGGAACTTGTGCAATTATTGATGCTGAACATGCGCTTGATCCCGGCTATGCTAAAAAACTAGGCGTTGATATTGACAATCTCCTGATCTCTCAGCCCGACGCAGGGGAGCAGGCTTTGGAGATTACCGATACGCTCGTGCGTTCAGGAGCACTGGATGTGCTGGTTATTGATTCGGTGGCGGCGCTTGTACCGCGCGCTGAACTGGAAGGGGAAATGGGAGACAGCCATATGGGGCTGCAGGCACGCTTGATGTCTCAGGCCTTGCGCAAACTCACAGGCTCTATTTCCCGTTCACGAACAGTTGTAATTTTCATCAACCAGATTCGCATGAAAATCGGTGTGATGTTTGGCTCTCCTGAAACCACAACCGGGGGAAACGCATTAAAATTTTATTCTTCCGTACGTCTTGATATTCGCCGCATTGGAGCAATCAAGGACAAAGACGAGATCATAGGCAACCAGACCCGCGTCAAGGTCGTGAAGAATAAAATGGCACCCCCTTTTCGTCAGGTTGAGTTTGATATCATGTATGGTGAAGGAATATCCAAGCTGGGAGAATTGATCGACCTTGGAGTGAAAGCTAATCTCGTTGATAAGGCTGGATCATGGTTTTCCTACGAGGATCAGCGCATCGGTCAGGGGCGGGAAAACGTAAAGAAATTTTTCCGTGAAAATCCTGAAATCGCTGCCAAGCTGGAAAAGCAAATCCGTGGAGATGCCGGCCTTATTGCCGAGGATATGCTAGGCGGCGTAGATGGAACCGATAAAGCCGCAAATGATGAGGCCTAGAAAAACGGCCAAATGAGCCCCTTTGAACAGTAAACAGCAGACCTCATTGTAAGGTAGTGAATTGGTCAAGGGACATAAGAAGGAGAGGAAGAAATAACAATCCAGAAGCCTTCTGTGCAAAGGCTGCAAATGGCAAAGCTTTGCCCGTAACAATGACATACCCGCTCAGGACAGATACAAAAACTCTACAGCTGATTTGTTTTCAACAGGCGCTGTTTTTGTTTGTTCCAGTCACGTTTTTTCTGCGTCTCGCGCTTATCGTGCAGCTTCTTGCCTTTGGCTAGAGCAATTTCCAGCTTCACCTTGCCGCGCGCATCAAAATAAAGACGCGTTGCAACAATGCTCATCCCCTCACGGGAAACAGAGCCAATAAGCTTGTTAATCTCACGCTTGTGCAATAAAAGCTTGCGCGGTCTTTTCGGGTCATGCTGCAAATGCGCTCCGGCTTGCTGGTATTCAGGGATATTGGCATTAAACAGCCATAGCTCTCCATCCTTGGGTCCAACGTAGGATTCCTTGATGCTGCACTGCCCAAGACGCAAAGACTTGACCTCTGTGCCTTTAAGCATAATTCCGGCTTCAAAATGATCGTGCAACTCGTAATCAAACCGCGCTTTTTTATTATCACCCACGGTTTGACTCGTCGAGATCATGCCGGATTTTTTTTTATTCTTTTTGGACATCAGTACAATCTAGCCAGTATTTCCAGTCATTACAAAAATAAAATCCATGTCTATGCAGCCTTGGAGGCAACAGGCTTGATATTGGCATATGCCAGAGCCGCATCCACCTTCTTTCGCGCCTGCGCCGAAGCAGATAACAGGGGTAAACGAACCTCATTATAGCAAAGACCAAGAACATGAGCTGCATATTTGACTGGCGCCGGGTTGCTCTCACAAAACAGATCTCTGGCCAGCAAGTGCAAACGATCACGCAGCTCTTTGAATGTTTCCAGATCACCGCGCCGCCAGGCCTCTTGCATTGTTGCACATTCTTTAGGTGCAACATTAGAAACAACGGAAATACACCCGTGCCCGCCTTGGGCCAGAAATGACGCAGCGGTAACATCTTCGCCTGAAAGCTGACAAAAATCAGAGCCAATCACATGAAGCGTGCTCGCAACGCGGCTTAGATCACCAGTTGCATCCTTAACCCCGACAATATTGGGAAGCTTGGCAAGGCTGGCCATTGTCTCAACGCTCATATCAATAACGCAGCGCCCCGGAATATTGTAAATCACAATAGGCAGCGAAACGCCGTCATGAATTGTTTTATAATGAGCGATCAAAGCTTCTTGAGACGGCTTGTTATAATAAGGCGTTACTATTAACGCGGCATCAGCACCCACATCTTTTGCATGTTGGGTTAGCGACAAAGCCTCTTTTGTATTATTTGAACCTGTTCCGGCAATAACTGGAATTCTTCCCTTGACCACATCGACACAACGCTTAACAATGGCATGATGTTCTTCATGAGACAGGGTCGGGGATTCTCCGGTCGTACCACAGGGAACCAATGCATGCGTGCCATTTTCAATTTGCCATTCTATGAGCGTTTCATAGGCCGGCCAGTCGATCTCACCATTTTTAAACGGAGTAATCAACGCCGTGATGGAACCATAAAACATAACTTCTCTTTCTCTTTACAGGTCTTGAATATGGGCAATAATCTATCGCGTACAAAGGGTTTTGGCAAGAAGGGGCAAACCTTTCACGGGCAATCTGTATGGTCATACAAAAGAAAACATGTATTCTTTTCTTTTATGCTGCTTGCAGTGATAGCAGGCAGCGCAGCATATTCGCACCAAAATGCCTTTGCAACGCCTCCATATGATGCAAACTACACCGCAGAACTCGACCGTAATTACAGTATATTCTCCCGCAGGCAAACACACACAGCTAGAACGTTAACGGTAAGAGCGCTCCAGCTTATAGAGGAGGGGCGATGGGAAGACGGAGAAAATTTTATTGCGCAAAGTAAGGATCCTTTGGCCGCTAAAATATATCACTGGTTGCTACTTGGAAATACGGAAGATGGAGGATGGAACAATCGGCTGTTTATGCGGTTGTCTCAGTTTATCCGGCATAACCCTGAATGGCCCGGTGTTAAAGAAATGAAAGCGCGCGCTGAAGAGGTCATGCCCGACACATTATCAAATAATGAAGTTCTGGTCTGGTACGAAGAGTTCTCCCCTCAAAGTTTTGAGGGAATGACCAGATACGTGCAGGCCTTGATTATCGATGGGCAACATGAGCGCGCCAAAGAGATTTTGGCGCATTGGTGGGCAGGTTCAGATATCTCGCGCGCGCAGCAAAAACAGATTGTAAGTAATTACAAAGATTATCTGACACATGAAGCGCACAAAAAGCGCTGTGATGCCCTGTTATATAAGGGAGATTACGGCAACGCTCTGGCTCTTGCCGATCTCATCGGAGGCGGCTACCCCGCCTTGGCTAAGGCGCGCATGGCACTGGCGCAGAATAAGAACACGGGACATGCCGTGCGCATTGGCCGGATTCCAAAAGATCTGCTTAACGACCCGGGATTGTTATTCGAGCGCCTGCGCTGGCGCCGAAAACGTGATCTGGATCATGGTGCATTAGAAATTCTAGACAAAACCCCGCCAGCTGAATATGTACAAAATAAAGAACAATGGTGGAAAGAACGCCACATCATGATTCGTCGCTTATTGGAAAGGGGGCAGTATCAAAAGGCTTATGAATTGGCCGCCGCGCATATTCAGGAAGACGGGTTTGCCTACGCTCAGGCACAATGGGTCGCAGGGTGGTTGGCACTTCGCCTTATTCACAGACCAACAGAAGCCTATGAACGGTTTCGCGCACTTTATGCCAGAGTTATCACACCGGTTAGCAAATCACGCGCCGCATACTGGGCAGGGAGAGCCTCCGAGGATATGGGGCAAAGCGTTATGGCGCAAGGATGGTATAAAAAAGCCGCAGAATACAAGACGACATTTTATGGTCAAATGGCAGCAGCCGCGCTCTCAATAGAAAATAAACTGCCACCAAGGCGCCTGCCTGCATTATCTGATTCACAACGTCAAAATTACGAACGCTCAGAGCTTATTCAGGCTGCGGATATATTTAAGGAAGCAGGACAGAAAAAAAGATATGAATCCTTCATTGAAGCCTTCCTTAAAAAAGATTCTTCGCCAAAAGCATACAGGTTCGTTGCAGAACGCATTGCAGAGCAGGGAGATCGTCCTCTGGCCATAAAATTTGCTAAAACAGCAATGGAAAAGGGATATTTTTTGACAAAACAGTCTTATCCGACAATTACAAAACACCTGAAAAATATTCAGGACGCTGAGTGGGCGCTTATTCATGCCATAATACGTCAGGAAAGCATGTTCGATGTAAATGCCAGAAGCTTTGCCGGTGCGCTGGGATTAATGCAGATAATGCCTTCAACAGCAAAACATATAGCCAAAGCGACAAAAGTATCCTACCGGAAAAAATGGCTGACATTCAACCCGCAATATAACCTCAAACTCGGCTCCTGGTATATAGGAGAGCTTGTGCAGCGATATGATGGAAGTTATCCGCTGGCTATTGCGGCTTATAACGCAGGGCCTAGCCGTGTATATGAGTGGTTGCAGGTTTTTGGAGATCCCCGTAAAGGGCAAGTGGATATGGTCGACTGGATAGAGCTAATTCCAATATATGAGACACGCAATTATATTCAGCGCGTAATGGAAAGCCTTTACATCTATCGTTTGAGATTAAAACACATACAAAGGAAACCGGAATTCCCGCTTCATGCCGATATCTATAACACCAAGTAACCCTGCAAAACATTGATAACAATCATTGATTCCTGCCTATATTTGCTTTTCTGCATGCTTTTGGTTTTATGGATGCGCATACTATGCTAAAGTACAGAGCGCCTGCTGTACGCTCATACGTCAAAGGGGGCAGAACAACCATAAAATTTAACCTGTGCGAAGGAAGAAGATGAAGCTCCTGATTGCGGATGATCATACCCTGTTTAGAGACGCCCTTGTCCAGTATATACAAAGAGCCAACCCCGAGTGCAAAGTAACCCTTGCAGGGGATTTTTACGAAGCGCTTAATATTTTAAAGAAAAACCCCGATCATGATCTTGTGATTTTGGATCTGCGCATGCCCGGTATGAACGGGATGCAGGGCTTTGAGACATTAAAAGAGAAGTTTCCAAAGCTGCGCGTAGCATTGATGTCGGGCGTGGCAGAAGAAGAAGATGTCGAAAAGGCAATAGAAATTGGTGCTGTAGGATATTTCCCCAAAACCATGTCAGGCCGTTCTTTGCTCGGAGCGATCAGGCAGGTGATAGAAGGGGATAAATATATCCCCACAGGAAGCAGCGCGGCCTACATGCCTTCTTATTATACGGATCGTACCGGAACTGAAAATGGTGAAAACAAAGCAACGCATGCGAATAAACCCGATTTTACGCCCCGCGAGTCAGAAGTTTTGTCATATCTTCTTGATGGAGCATCAAACAAAGACATCGCACGCGCCCTCAATCTTCAGGTTGTAACGGTCAAACTACACGTAAGGGGCATATGTCGCAAGCTCGATGCGAAAAACAGAACGCAGGCGGCGCTCAGGGCAAAGAGTTTTGGAATAATGCCCGTGACTTTGGAACAAATGGCAAAAGCATCCTCTTCACAAGGGGAAGATAAAAGTAAAATGCCACAATAAAATAATTAAAATAAAAACAAAAAATTAGATGATTCCTTCTCAAGAACACATAAATGGATATCTTTTTTATGTTCCTGGTATGGTGCTCTTGCCCTTGGCTGTCCTGACCTTGTTTCTGACGGATCATTTAATGCATTCCCGGCAGGAAATAAAGAATAATTATGAAGATTATGTCCAATATTTAGCCGAAATAGGCAGCGCTGTTCATGGGCTTGAACATCTTTACGCCGATTTTCTTGCCGGCAAGAATGAAGCTGCGCTTGAGATGCTCCAAAAGAAGAGTGAAAAACTGCAAACGAACCTAAGAGCAGCCCAAAAGAAGTCTGATACATTTTTTGAGAAAACGGCAGGCCAGAATTCTATACAAGAAGATATATTGGACAGGCTGCAAACAGAATTAGAGCACATATCGCAGACCATCAACAATTTTACTGCCCGAAAGGCGAGCAATGCCGACGCACCGGGTCACAGAAACGATCAACGTGATGATGAGGTAATAAATCAACATCAGCGCCTGAAAAACATACACAGGGACATCCATCAGCTGGAAAATATGGCGGCATACAGTTTCTATGAAAAAATAGAAGATGAAATTGTACAAGAAGAGAAAGGGCTTTATTGGCTCAGCGCTATTATCGCACTGACAGCCATTATTCTGCTCACCATCAATAAAAGGCGTTTGGCAGAATTGGAAACCTTGTATGCTGACAAAAGATCAGCGCTGGAACAGCTTGAGGAGCGCTTGGCTCTACTCGAAACAACAACAGACGGCATACTCATCGTCAACGCCAAAGGACAGATGACATATCTTAATGATGCCCTATACAGGCTCATCACGGCCAAGGAAAAGGCACAGAATAAGAAGGATAAGCACAGGGAAGAAAAAAGAAAAGCGCTGTTTGGAAAACCGTGGCAAGAAATATTCTCCCGCTCGGATGTAGAACTGCTAGAAGAAGAAATTATACCGGAACTGAAATATAAAGGCGTATGGGTTGGACATTTTCAAATACATACCGAAAATGGAACGCGCGTTTCAACAAACATGTCTCTCACGCGCCTGCCCGAGGGCGGGTTTATTGGAACCCTTCAGGACATGTCCTACAGAAATCAGGCCGAAGAAGAAAAAAAACAGCTTGAAGAACAATTTTATCAGGCACAAAAAATGGAAGCAATTGGGCGTCTCGCGGGAGGAATGGCGCATGATTTTAACAACATACTGGCAGCGATGAACGGTTATGCTGAATTTCTTGTCGATGATCTTGAGACCGGAACAAATCAGCATAGATTTGCATTGAATATACTTTCGGCGGGTCGTCAGGCACGCTCACTTGTTGACCAAATGCTCGCTTTTTCCCGCCGCGGTGAAAATCTGGGCACAAGCGAGGTCTTTGATCTTGGCGCGATGCTCAAGGATATCATCGATATGCTCTCTGCGACCTTGCCAAAGACAGTGGAACTGCGCGTGGATATTCTCCCCGGCGAGTCCTGCATAAATGGCAATAAAACCCATATATCCCAGATGATAATGAACCTGTGCGTCAATGCGATTGACGCGCTTGAAGAAGAAAAGGGAGATCTGGAGATCACGATGAACGCGCTAAATGATATTCATAATATTGATATCCAGAAGATTGACACCCGGAACATAGTAAGGGAAATGCTGCCTGATCCATCAGAAACGCCGTATTTGCGCATTGATGATATAGACGCAGGCCGCACGCAAATGATTTTAGGGTATCTGGCACAGGGACAGCGCTATATTAAGACTACAATTCGAGATTCTGGAATGGGCATCAGCCGCGCTATTATGGAACAGATCTTTGAACCCTTTTTTACGACAAAGTCGGTGGACAAAGGCTCTGGCTTGGGACTATCTGCTGTACACGGCATCTTATCAGCTCATAAGGGCTTTATGGTTCTTGATAGCACAATTGGACAAGGAACACGCTTTGATATCTACTTGCCCGGTATAATGGAGTGTACGCCATACGATGAGGACTGGGATAATTCCGGCCTGCAGAGAAAAAAGAGCCGTTCAGCTGTCAAGGAAGGCAAAGAAAAGAATAAAGAGGCCGGACTTAAAATCCTGCTTGTAGAAGATCAGGAAGAAGTCCGGGACATGATTATGACAGCGCTTGAACGGTTGGGACATAATGCGTGCTGCGTGCAAGATGGCATGGAGGGGCTTGATATAATCCGTGAAAATCCTGATAGCTTTGATCTGGTGATTACCGACCAGAACATGCCAAGAATGACAGGCATGGAAATGGTTCACCAGATTGCGTATGATCTGCCGGATCTGCCTTTTGTTCTGCTCTCGGGATATAGCAAGGAAAAAATGCTGGAGATGATAAAAGATCATGTGTCCTTCAAGGCTATACTACGCAAGCCCGTTTCACACGTAAAGCTGGCAGAAGTCATTGAGCAGGTAATGATAACCGATATGGGCGCAGAAATATAACGCATAACGCTATTTGCTTTTTTGGCCTTCTTTCCACCATAGCAATAAAAGAGCCAGCAACAATAATCCCAGACTGAGCCATTCATTAAGAAGAGCAATATCACGCACGCGAGCCACAGTAAAATCCTCATTGCGCCTTAAAGAAAGCCAGCTATTTCCACCATAACGCCGTGCAGAGTTTCTCATTCCCACATCGGGGCGCGGCGTTTCATGTAGCCATATAGGCGCTCCCCCTGTAGCCTTGATCAGAGGATCCATCGCCTCACTGCTGGTCACAACATCATCCAGCTCAGGCGCATTGAGATCACCGACAATAGCAAATTTGCGCAAGCCTTGAACGTCTTCAAAAGCATAAATGCCAAGACCGCCCGCTTGCATGGTATGGTGCAACATCCCGCGTTCATCCCCTCCGCTCTCAAGCGTCAAAAGCTCAACCTCTCCATCTGGCGATTGTACGGAGATGGTTTCTTCATCCCTGCCAAAAGCAGGCTTTTGCACAGTGATTTGATCCTTATTGACAATAACCTCAAAAGCCTGCTCATCAAGCTCCGGCTCCTTCATTAGCCAGTGCACGATACGCCTGAGCAATTCTGCATGTGGTCCCCCGCCATCATAACCACGCGACCACAGCCATATATGATCGCTGGAAAGCTGAGCAACGCGTCCTTTATCAACACGATCAAGAATAAGCAAAGGTTTGTCCTGAGCGGGGTCAGCTTGCGCCCCGGCGCTCATAAGGACATCTCCGCGATTGGCGGTGATATCGATATAGCGCAGCCAGTCGCCCCAAGGCTTTTCGTGCGTATCGTCCGGCTCATTAACGCGGCCATTCCACACCAGTGAGCGCGTCACTGGATGTTTGTGCCCCAGTGCGGTAACAGAGGGCGTGAAGGCCTCCTGCGTAATATGCCTCGTGGGGGCTCCTGGTAAAATGCTGCGCAGCGGTGTGTTATAGATCGATCCGCTTTGTGCAAAAGCAGGCCCGTTAGCACTAAGGAATGCGCCGCCCATGCGCACATAACGCACAATATTGTGGAAATAAAGCTCTGGAAGAATATTATTGACGCGATACTGGTCAAAAATAATCAGATCAAAGTCATATAATTTCCTGTTAAACAGCTCATCAAATGGAAACGCAATCAAGGAGAGTTCGTCTCGCGGGGTATAATCAAACTTCTGCGGCTCGCGTAAAATCGTAAAATGTACCAGATCGACGCCGGGATCGGAGGTAAGCAAATCCCGCCACGTACGCTCACCGGAATGCGGAATACCGGAAATAAGCAAAACCTTTAACCGGTCACGCACACCATTGACAACAAGAGCGCTCTTGTTATTGGCAAGTGTCACCTCATCGGCAACCCCGTCAACCGAAAGCGTAAAAACATTTTGCCCCGCATGGGAAATAGGCAGATCCAACCGTTGTTCCTCTCCCACCGGAATATAAAAACTGCGCCGCGTGCCATCATGAAGCTCTAAAGTAACATGCGCCTCGCTCTGCGATATATTCTGTGTATCCTCAACATGGTAGGTCACGGAAATGTCCTGCCCGACCAGACCATAAGCCGAGGCGTTCGTCACAACAATGCGCCGATCCCGCTCATCTTTCTTGCCGGTAAGAAGAAGGTGAACCGGCCCATAAAGCTCTTTGCTATGGTCGATGTTTTGCGGCACATCATGAATTTGCCCATCACTAATCACAATAACACCGGCGCGGCGCCTGGATGGAACATCGGCCATAGCCTGATCGAGCGCCTGGAACAGATCTGTGCGTGCGCGCAAAGCCCCATCAACCGGAGCGCGAACCTCTCTGATTTCAAGATTGTTAATCTCTTCAAGTGCAGAACGAATATAGGAAAGCGCTTCATCTGTGACACGCGCGCGATCTCCAAAATCTTGCGAGGCACTTTGGTCAACCAATATAGCGGCGACATCTGTCGTATAACTGCGCTCTGTCCTGAGCAATGAGGGGTTGGCCAGAACCAGAGCAAAGAGGGCAAAAACAATAGCGCGCCAAACAAGCGCCCGTCGATAGCAAAAAACAGATAAGCCCACGAGCAAAACGCAAGCCATAAACAAAGGCGCAAGCCACGGCCACTCCAGCTGCGGTGTAAAATGCAGTGAGTTCGCAAGCTCGGCATGTGGAGAAAGATCGTCGCTCATCATCGTCCAAGCCTTTGTAAAATGTGGGGAATGTGAACCTGATCGGCTTTGTAATTGCCAGTCAGGGCATACATGATGACGTTAATCCCGACACGCAGGCTCATCTCACGCTGACGCCGGGAAGGGGGCGTTACCCTGCCCATATAGAGATTTGTATTTTGTTCGTCATAAGAATCCGCCCACGCCCCGATCCAGTCATTACTGGTAATAATAACGGAAGATACATTATCACGACCCGTAGCGCTGTGCCTTTCCATCCATAGCGTACCCTCACTGTAGCGCCCAGGATAATTATCCAGAAGATAAAAGGCTCGGCTCAAAACATGATCCTCGGCAATAGGCACAAGAGGTGGAATATCCAAAGAAGCGCTTACGCGGCGCAGGGCTTTGGCATTCTCGGTATTAATCATACTAAGCGTAGAACGGTTTTTATCACGCGTATCAAAAACGATTGTACCGCCATGATCGAGATAAAATTGAATATTTTCTAGCGCCGTGTCCGAATAGGCGGGTTGCCGGGGGCTTATAGGCCAGAAAATAATCGGGAAAAAGGCAAGTGTGTCATGTTCTGGATCAAGACCTGCCACGCCCGCCGGTTCCACGGAAGTTCTTTGCGTCAATGCTTTGGATAGAGATTCAAGTCCTTTATGCGTAAGAGCATCGAGCTGCGAATCTCCTGTGCGGATATAGGCCAGATAAAACCCGCTGGCATATCGGACATCACGATCCTCATTGGCTCCGGAAGGTGATATAATACAAAACGTTGCAAAAATAATAATGATATGGGCAGAGCGCTTGCGTGGCAGAAGATGCAAGAGCCGCGTGCCCGCTCCAACCATAAAAACCATGATAAGCCAGTCGATACAAAACAGGCAGGCCGCTGCATAAAGAAAGAAAGGAGATAAATTGGTTTCATACCCTTGCGTATAATAATTTCGTGTAATACTGGACGGTAGAGATACAGGGCGCAATGCGGCCAACCCCTCACTTGCACCAAGATTCAAAGCAAATTGAGTTTGAGCATTCCCGTATAGACCCGGCGGGGTGAAGGGGGTAGGAACAAAATCTTTCAAATCTTGCGCTGTAACAGGCCGCACAGCACCGCTGGGCGATACAAGATTGCCGTAGCCATCCATCACCAAAAGAGGGTCAAGGCTCTCAAAATCAAGGTCAACATTCACACTGTCTTGCCCGGCCAGCCGGATAATACGTCTGAGCACCGAGACGTACAGCCCTGAAAGGGCAAAGTTTGACCAGTCCGTATTGGCGGTGGTGTGAATGAGAACAATAAGCCCTTGATCTTCTCGCGAGGCAGTAATGAAGGGCGTTCCATCTGACAGGCGCGCCCACACTTTCTCACTGAGATCCTGCTCAGGCGTAGCCAGGACCTGTTGACGCACGTTGACATCGCTGGGCACTTCAAGACCGTAAAAGGGACTTCCTTCATCGAACGGGGCTATGCGCTGCGGTTTTTCCCATGATAAGGAACCGGAAAGTGAGCGCCCGCCCGAGCGTATCGTCACAGGTAAAAGAAAGGGGGCGTTGTTAACATCGGCAAGGTGAGGGCCGGAAAACCGTAATAGCAATCCGCCATCTTGAACCCATTGCTCCAGCGTATTGAGCGTCTGGGCAGGCATTGCGCCGGTATCGGGCATAATGATAATAGGAAGACCTTTATCAATAAGTTCTGCAACCTCTCCGAAATGAATAACCGCAAATGGCTCCAGCGCCCGTTTGATATAATAAATATCATCGATTAAAGGCGCGCCGCTCTCAAACTGTGCGCTGCCAATAATGCCGATATTGCGTTTCTTGAAGTCATCATCCAGAAGAAACAACGCTCCGGCACCGCTGCGCCCGGCAATGCGAAAACGCGCCGCTTTGCTTTTAAGGTCATCAAGAATATCAAAAACAACGGTTTGCGGCAGGGAATCCGGTGTCAGTGTAATCGCCCGCGCATCAAGAACATCGCCATCACTCGAAAGAGCCTGCACCGAAACAGGCAATCCATCGGCAATATCCCTTGGGGCATCGACATCAATACGAATACTGTCACCCCTGCGCAATTCCTCGCGCGTGAGCGCCTGTGTTGTTGGGCGAAGAAGAAGGGGCATATCTTTCGCCTGCGGCATATAAAAACGCAAGTCCCCATGATTTTGTATAGAGCCAAGAACATCACGGATACCACCTTCATCCAGCCCGTGAGAAAGCCAGATGCTGTGAATAGGGAGACCGCCCTGCACGTGTTTCGCGCTGATGGCTTCTTTCATATTCTCATAATCAGCCGGCCATGGATTGGGAGCCATGCCGCGCAAAATGGACATGGCCTGCCCATAGACCAAAGGCCCGTGCTGCGTAATTTTATCCTTTCCCAATGCAGGACTTGTCGGGAGAATATAGAGTTCGCGCCCTTCGCGTGAGGCCTGTGTCACAAGCTCTTCTGCTGTATTCATCAGCGTTTCCCAGTTTTGGGCGCTAGCCCAGCTATTATCGAGAATAATGCGGATATGGCCTTGGCCCTCAAGCGAGGAAGCCGGGTTGATCACAGGCTTTGCCAGTGCAACAATAATAAGCGCAGCGATCAAAAGGCGCAGCAAAAGCAACCACCACGGCGTATGGCTGGGCGTTTGTTCTTCGCTGACCAGATCTTTAAGAAACCGCGCAGCAGGAAAGAAAATAGTTTTAGGCGCAGGAGGCGTAATGCGCAGCAGATACCATAAAACAG
Source organism: Alphaproteobacteria bacterium (assembly GCA_046542355.1). Lineage (GTDB taxonomy): Bacteria > Pseudomonadota > Alphaproteobacteria > Micavibrionales > Micavibrionaceae > UBA1672. The sequence continues at coordinate 84,659 of JBKHBN010000002.1, forward strand.
GAAGTCCCGCCATAGCCGCCAGAACAATCGGTTGCATAAAGACAATCTGTGAGAGAAAACCAAACATTATAGTTGCACTCTCCCGCGTTCTGCATCTTCCCGAATGGAAATGAGCGCTTCTGCAATATCACGATCCGTACGATAGAGGTGATAATGCCAGTTATAACGCAGACACAGCGCCTCAACGGATTTGATGTGCTCTTCCATACGCATGCTGTAGCGTTTACGGACATCAATAATGTTATCAATGGTTTCCTCATCTTCGGGGCGAGTTCCTTTAAAGCGCACGCGCCCGGAGAATCCCAAATCGATCTCCGCAGGGTCAAGAACCTGAACAATAAGGGCATTGTGCGTTTGTTGAGCCAAAGACGCAAAACAGCTCTCGATTTGCTCAATGGGAGAAAGAAAATCTCCAATACCGATAAAAATTGAATGGCGGGGCAAAAGATTTCCCTTTATATCAGGAAGTCCTGCATCCGCGGCAGGCGCCCCCCCGCGCTCTAGTAAATATTGGCCAAGACGCTCCATAGCAAGCTCGCCGCGGCCTGTGCGCCTTTGCCCGTAAACCCCGATTTGTTCGTATGATCGCCGTAAAACCAGCGCAAGAGCAAAGCTGAGAACCTGAGCATTTTCTTGTTTTGTATAAAGAAAAGCCCCTGGATTGGAACCAAAATTCATACCTTTGCCCCCACCGCACCAAAAAAAGATCTTGCGCGTAACAAGCCATTCTTTTTGTTTGATATAAATCTGGTCTCCCTTGGCAGACTGACGCCAGTCAATATCCTCTTTACGGTCTGTGGGGATATATTCACGAAACTGCCAGAAGTCATTTCCTGTCCCCGGCTTCCTGCGCGCATGTTCACCATGCAAGATGCTTTCGGCAATTTTTTGAGAACGCATCATAAGGGCAGGGACAGACAAGGAAGCGCTCTCTGCGCGTCCGCGAAGTTTTTCTAATGCTGAGGCAATACCCATAACAATCCCGATGACTGGTTAAAAGATAAACGGCTCTACAAACACAGATCACAAGCTCTGCGCGATATTGGTAATCAGATCGTCAATTTCAAGGCCTTGTGTACGGGCTTTGAAGTTCAAGGCCATGCGGTGACGCAAGACGGGAGCGGCAAGAGCCACCACATCGTCCTCGATTGGCGCGCTCCGCCCCTCAATCAGCGCACGAGCCCGCACTGCGAGCATAAGTCCCTGAGATCCGCGTGGCCCCGGTGCCCACGCCACAGAGTCATTGACGCGCTCATCGGTATCCACCCCCGGACGAAGGGCGCGTACCAGCGTCACAATCATGGCAACAACGCCCTCTCCAACAGGCATGTCCCGAACCAGCCTTTGAATATTAAGCAGGTCATGCGCGCTCATAACAGCGCGTGGTTTGTAAGTTGTATTGGTTGTTGTATTTAAAATAATCTCTTTTTCTGCCTCGCAATCAGGGTAATCCACATTGACCTGCATCAAAAAGCGGTCAAGCTGCGCTTCGGGGAGGGGATAGGTTCCTTCTTGCTCAATCGGATTTTGTGTTGCCAGAACATGAAATGGCTCAGGCAGTCTGTGCGCCTGCCCTGCAATAGAAACTTCCTGTTCCTGCATAGCCTGAAGCAAGGCTGACTGCGTGCGCGGCGATGCACGGTTAATCTCGTCAGCCATAAAAAACTGGGTGAAGATCGGCCCTTTGATAAAACGGAATGAGCGTTGTCCGCCCTTGTTTTCATCAAGCACTTCAGAGCCCAGAACATCCGCTGGCATAAGATCGGGCGTGCATTGTACGCGGCTGGACTCCAGCCCCAAAACGCGCGCCGTCGTTTCAACGAGCAAGGTTTTGGCCAGTCCCGGCACACCAATGAGCAATACATGCCCGCCAGCCAGAAGACTGGTGAGTGTTTGATCCACCACACGGTCTTGCCCAATGATAATTTTCGATATCTCATTTCGTGCATTTTGTATCTGTTCCAGACCTTGTGCAAAGACACTGGAAATATCTTTTTGAGCAGCGGCTCCAGCCATTATTTATGATCCTTTCATAATTCCCGTATAGAATATTCGTTCTGATTGACGCCAAGGCATAAGCAAAACATAAGAAAGCATGTCTTTACGCATCACATCGAAGACCACATAATAGACGGATGACCCTAGAAGTAAAACACAAAATTCCTGTAAAAGAATGGATGAATACCGCCTTTATCCATAAGGTTTTTACGACTCTGCAAGGCGCTCTCCCTCTGGATGAGCCACAGCTCCTTTTTGTGGGGGGGTGCGTGCGCAACGCCCTGCTGGGGAAAAAAGTGGATGATATTGATCTGGCAACGCCGCTAGAGCCGTACTCGGTAATGAAAATACTGGAAAAAGAGGGAGTGAAGGTCATTCCCACCGGCATTGATCACGGCACGGTAACGCTTGTCAATGAGGGAAAAAACATAGAGATAACCACACTGCGCCGTGATGATAAAACCGACGGCAGACATGCGCATGTATCCTTTACCGATAATTGGCAGGAAGATGCCATGCGGCGTGACTTTACGCTAAATACTCTGTTGATGGATTTAGAAGGCAATATTTACGACCCGCTTGGCTGCGGCATTAAGGCCGCGCAGGAAAGAAAAATTGAATTTGTTGGTAATCCCGACGAGCGCATCGCCGAAGATTACTTGCGTATTTTGCGTTTTTTCAGATTCAATGCTTATTACGGGCAGAGCGGTGAGAGTTATGACAGGAAGGGACTAAAAGCCTGTCAAAAGGGCGCAGAAGGTATAAAGATTCTATCCAAAGAACGCATAACGCAGGAATTTTTTAAAATCCTGTTATCAGAAAAACCCCATGAGGTTCTGGAGGTTATGTTTGCCCATGACGTGCTCAAAGATTTGAAATGTGACAATTATAATGCGCAGCTTTTACAATCCCTGTGCAGTACTCAGGAGCGCTATCAGCAACAGGCTCTAAGCGCCCGCCTTCTCGTATTTCTAGCGCTGGATATTGAAAACATAAAAGCGCTCGGTGACTATATTCTCCTCCCAAAGGCGCTCTTAAAAGAAATAGCCGCCATTTCAAAAGCATTGAACCGTTTTGACCTCTCATGCGACTCAGCATTGCGCGAGTGTCTCTACCATTTTGGCCGCGCGACCACTACGCAGGTCTTGATGATAGATCTGGCGCAAAATCGGGTCATGATTGCCAATGCGCCAGCGGCACTTGATATAATAAAAAACTGGACCATTCCTAAATTTCCGCTCAATGGCAAAGATCTGATCGCACAAGGCTTAAAAGAAGGCCCTGCATTGGGTAAAGAGCTAAAGCGTCTTGAAAAGCTTTGGATAAAAAACGGTTTTTCCATGGAAAATAGCGCCGCGTTAGAAGCTTTCAGGAAGTAATCCCGTCTGGCGCAAGGCCTCTCCTAAAATCATCGAGGTAGCATTGACAACATTAAGAGAGCGCGCGCCTTGTGTCATCGGAACAAAGATGCGCCCATCAGCGCGCTCGTGAATAAAATCAGGCACACCGGCGCTCTCGCGCCCTGCCAGAAGAATATCATCCGGCTCAAAAGCGAAGCGGTGATAGGGCACAGAGGCTTTGGTGGTCATAAGAATAATGCGCGCTTTGCCATGACAGGAGTCATAAAACCGCTCCCATGAGCTATAGCGCATGATATTGGCTTGATCAAAATAATCCATCGCGCTTTTACGGATTTTGCGCTCATCCCACGCAAAACCGCAAGGCTCTATGACATCCATCCCCACGCCCATACAGGCGCAAAGGCGCATCATGGCACCGCAATTTTGCGGGATATCCGGTTGGTATAAAGCAATTCTCACAGTCTGGATCTCCTAGATACTATCTAATATGAGGGCAGATAGTGATTTAAAAACGCAGGAAGATCAATTATAAAGTAAACGGAGCAAAACGGATCCTAAGGAAGAGCGTTAGTATCAATATGGATGAAAAAAAGACACAGGCAAAGAGCAAAGAGCTTTATTCACGTCGTGATTTTATGCAACTTCTGGCTTTGTCTTTTGGTGGTGTCGGCGGGGGGCTGGCACTTTGGCCGTTTATTCATGCCCTTAACCCGCGCACTGAACAAGTTACAGATACAAGCATAGAAGTTGATTTGGGCGATATCGCCCAAGGGCAAAGCAAAACGGTGATGTGGAAAGGAAAACCCGTTTTTATCCGCAAGCGTACACAAGAGGAAATTCAGGCTGCGCGCAGCGTTGATATAAAAACTCTGCCGCATAAACAAACCGATGAGGCGCGCGTACAGCGCCCTGAATGGCTTGTGGCTGTAGGGGTGTGTACGCATCTGGGCTGCGTCCCTGCAGGGCAGAAAGCGGCAGACAATAAGGGAGAGTTTGGCGGCTGGTTCTGCCAGTGCCACGGCTCGCATTTTGATACATCAGGCCGCATCCGCAAAGGGCCTGCGCCCAAAAATCTGGTTGTACCGCCATACGAATTTATAAATGACACCAAAATAAAGATCGGGTAGGAAAAAAGAAAAACATGACAAAACCTTTCCTTAAACACTGTGAAAGCCAGTTTAAAACATGGATCAATAAACGCCTCCCGGCGTTTCCTGCACCGCGCAATCTGAATTACTTCTGGAGCTTTGGGAACATCTCCAGCTTTATGCTGATTGTCATGATGCTTTCGGGCATTGTTCTGGCGATGCATTACAAAGCTGATCCGCAAACCGCCTTTGACAGTGTTCAAAACATAACAGATAACGTGAACTATGGATGGCTGATCCGCAACATGCACAGAACCGGTGCATCGTTCCTGTTTATGGCGGTATATATACACATGCTTCGTGCCATATATTACGGCTCATACAAAAAGCCAAGAGAGATGCTCTGGATAACCGGTGTTTTTATTTTACTCTTGATGATGGCAACAGCCTTTATGGGCTACGTCTTGCCGTGGGGACAGATGGGGTACTGGGCCGCCACAGTCATTACAAACCTGTTTACCTCGATCCCGTTTATAGGCGAGCATATAACCACTATGTTACTGGGCGGCGAACAGATCGGTGAGGCGACTTTATCCCGGTTTTTTGTTCTACACATCATCTTGCCTTTCATAATATGCGCAGTGATACGCATGCACATAAAGGCGCTGAAAAAATCAGGCGCGAACAATCCACTGGGCATTGATGTTAAAGGGCCGCAAGACACACTGCCATTTCATCCCTTTTATACAATAAAGGATATGCTTGCGCTGGCCGTGTTTCTCACACTCTATGCCGTTTTTGTGTTTTATCTTCCCGAAATTCTGGCGCATCCTGAAAACAGTATCCCCGCAGATCCGCAAGCCACTCCCATGCATATCATGCCCGAATGGTACTTCCTGCCATTTTATGCAATGCTCAGAGCTGTGACTTTCAACATTAATATTTATGCATTGTCAGGGCTATTCCTGCTTGCGTTGCTGGTTATCGAGTTCGTCTGGCGTCATACTCCAAAATGGCTTGGCTGGAAGAGCGGCGCTGCCCTGTTTTTGCTGGCTGCGTCATTGAGCATATTCGGTCTGCTCAGTGATGCGTACCGGCAGTGGGAAATTCCTTGGACAGAGTATCGTTATATCCCCATAACAGCCACATTTGGCGGCGTTATGGCGATGTTTGGATCAATAGCCCTGTTAACCGCCTTACCTTGGCTGGATACTCATCCGGTGCGCTCGGCGCGGTTTCGCCCTTGGTTCCGGTTTTTCTTTGTTTTGCTGCTGATCGATATAGGAATTCTGGGGTTTGCAGGAGCGCAGCCTGCTGATCGCATCTATCTTACTCTTCCCTTTATAACGCTTGATAATGCGCTCTTGGCTTTAGCGGCAACGGGATTTTATTATGCGTTCTTTCTCATTATATTACCGCTCTTGGCGCGCTATGAGAAAGCCTCAAAAATGCCGGTATCCATCCATCAGGCTGTTCTGGATCAACAAAAGAAGGGAACAGTAAAATGATAAAAAGACCATCTCTTATAAGCGCTTTATTCTTGGCTTTTCTGATAACTACACCAGCGGCAAGGGGGTATGCTCAGGAACCCCAAAGAGTTGAAAACAATCCAAATCAGGAACAGCCCACGCAGAATTATACTGAAAAGCTAAAAAACATCCTGATAGAGGCACAAACGCCACAGGAGCGTGAGCGTAAAAGACTTGGGATACAATACGTTTTGTTCCTTATTATATTTTCTTTTATTTTATGGCGCATCAAGAGAAGAATATGGAAAGATGAGCCGTGAATAAAATGTGCGGGGGCGAAGATATTTAATGCTGCAACGCGGCAGAAAACAAGGGTGCAGGGATGATTCGAATCATGTTCTCTGGTATTAGGGTAAAGGAATACAAATGCAGTCCTGTATAACACATTGAAACACATATAATCTTAAATTTTTTTTGATTTTTACCTCTGTTTTTCGGTATCCTGAATCCATCAGCAAGAACTGGAGGAAACATATGTCATTAGCGACAGTATCAGAAGTCCAAAACACAAATCCACGCATCAAAGCTCTTTTAGACCGCCACGAGACGCTATCAAGGGCAGTTGAAGAGGCGCAAAAGAGCCTCTCGACAAACGATCACCATCTAAGATTATTGAAAAAAAGGAAATTGATGGTCAAACAGAAAATTGCTGACGAAGAACGGATGGCTTCAAACTAGAGTTATATTCTTCAAGAAGGGATATGCGTTAAAGACCTGGATCAAGACCTTATCACACAATTTATTGTTATTTTATTTGAGTTTTTTGCGTACAAAACCGGGATCTTAAGGGATCCCGGTTTTTCTTATTATCACCGCAGGCGATGGGAAGTCTCAAAAGCTCCCTTAGCTCGTTAGAAAGTTTGAAAAATCAAAGCCGCCAGTACCGCTATTGCTATCGTCTTCGGATTGTTCTGACTTTTCTCTGGTTTTTTCAAGCTCGGCTTTGCGCTGCGCTTCTATAGTTTCAGGATCTTTTCCTGCAGCTTTTAGCCCTTTGTGGTACGAAGTCTCAAATTCCTGGTAAGTGCAAAGCCCCAGCTCCGCCGGATGGCGCGGGCGCAAATTCGGGGTATTGGGGTGCGTTTTATCCCGAACAGAGGTAATGGTTGGTTTCGTTGTTCCAACCAGCTTGCAAATCTGCGCATCGGAAATTTCCGGTGTGTGTTTGAGAATATAGGCAATGGCATCGGGCTTATCGCCACGTTTTGATACCGGCGTATAGCGCGGTCCTTTGGAACGTGTTTTAACAGATGGAAGGTCACGTTTGGCAATGCTCAAAGAAGCACTTGGGTCTGCTTCGCAGCGCTCAAGCTCATCGCGCGTGAGTTCACCATGCTCAATAGGATCGCGCCCGACCAGTCCCTTGCCAATTTCTTCATTGGCCAGAGCCTCGACTTCAATTTCAGTGATCCCAACGAAATCAGCAATTTGTCTAAAAGTAAGCGCTGTATTTTCAATGAGCCATACCGATGTTGCCTTTGGCATTAAAAGCTGTGGGCTTTGTTTTTTGGCCTTCGCCATTTTTATTTTCTCCTTACAATAAAAAACAAAATGAAGTCATCGAAAACCCGTCCCTAGGGCTCAATGTCATTTTACGCATAAAAAAGTTACAGGGAACACAAACTTTATATGCGACCCCGCTTCAAAATACCAGCTTTTTTTAAGTGTTGCTTTTGGTTTTTAGAGTATTTATTCTTCCGGCGTAATTCTCTAAACGCTATTATGTGCGCTTTGCAAGAGGTACACACAAGGCAGGGAATATCTTAAAGAGGAATTGCTGATGTTTGATGATGAGCTACCAATATTAAAAACGCACAGTTTCCCGCGTAACCTTGAAAATATGTCTCTGAGTGAGCTTCAGGATTATATTTATGATCTGGAAGCCGAGATTGAACGTGTGCGCGAGGATATGAGAAAAAAGAAAGCATCAAACGAAGCTGCCGATTCGATATTCAGGTAAAACATAAGAAGAAAAGCGTAAAGCACTAAAAAGAAAGTATAAATATGCGTATTGAAGAAGACACGAAACTGGATTTTAAAGATGTTCTCATTCGCCCCAAACGCTCCACCTTGCGCTCAAGGAAAGACGTGGATATTACACGCGAATATACCTTCAAATGGAGCGGAAAACTCTACAAGGGGGTGCCGGTCATAGCTGCAAACATGGATGGTGTGGGCACTTTGTCCATGGCGCGAGCCTTTATCGAAAATGATAGCAAAATGAGCGTTGCAATCCATAAACATTATGATCTGGATGAGCTGACCGCCTATTATGATCAATATGGAGCCGACGCTTTGTGGTACTCAATCGGTATGGTTGATGATGATTTTGAAAAACTCAAGGCTTTTGAGGAAAAGCGCCCGGGCATGGTTGATAAAATCTGCCTTGATGTTGCAAACGGCTATAGCGAGCATTTTGTTGAATATGCAGGAAAAATACGTGAGAACTGGCCTGATGTAACGATCATGGCCGGTAATGTCGTCACGGGTGAGATGGTAGAAGAACTGATTCTCAGCGGTGTAGATGTGGTAAAAGTCGGCATAGGACCAGGGAGCGTATGTACGACCCGCAAAATGACAGGTGTAGGATACCCCCAGCTCTCCGCAATCATAGAATGCGCTGACGCCGCGCACGGTCTGGGGGGGCTGATCTGCGCAGATGGAGGGTGTACCGCTCCAGGCGATCTGGCTAAAGCTTTTGGAGCTGGAGCCGACTTTATCATGCTGGGCGGAATGCTTGCCGGACATGATCAATCCGAGCAGAAGGTCGTGGAAAGAAACGGAGAAAAATTTCTTCAATTTTATGGCATGAGCAGTACCACAGCGATGACAAAGCATAAGGGAGGCGTAGCGGAATACCGCGCAAGTGAAGGAAAAACAGTTTCCATCCCATATCGTGGTGATGTCAATGCAACCTTGCAGGACATACTGGGCGGCGTGCGCTCGGCTTGTACGTATGTTGGGGCGCGCCGTTTGAAAGAGCTGCCAAAGCGCACAACCTTCATCCGCGTAACCCAGCAGATCAATACCGTTTTTGGCAACGAGTAACCACGACTTGGCCTGGAACAAAACACGTGACGACACTATCTAAACGCGGCTCAAAATATTTTTTCAATAATATCTTTACGCATCTTGCCTATATACACACAAATATATAGAGTGATCCCCTCTGAGTAGGTAAAAAACAGTAAGGAGCCTTGTGATGGATAGCGATATTCAGGTGCGGTTGAAAGAAACATCGCAAAACTGTCTGGATGCATATTTAGCGTGGAAAGATAAAAAGCTTGATTCCAAGGCGCAGGAACAGTTACATGGAGCAATTCATGAGTTACGCAAGGTGTCCTCCCGTCTTGAAATAGAATTGGCAATGAGCGAGCGCGACCAGCTCTCGTCTAAGCCTTTGCCCATCCCTTCGCACCGCTCGAACATGAAGGCGGCAGAAGGAAACTTAATGGATGATCTGGAAAATAACGGGAAAGAGAGCAAGAAACCAACTGTCGAGACAAAGACAAAACGCCGCCGCGCCCCGCGCAGAAAAACCGGCGGAAACGAAGATAACAATAACAACTAGAGCCGCTTATTAATCAGGCGCAAATGCTGGAATCGGCTTATAAAAAAGCTGTTAAAATAAACAGTTTTTAAAATTTGTCCTTTTTATGTCTGACGCGTGCAAACTCCTCGGCACTTTTCGCCCGCAGGAAAACATTCGTTTTCTTCTCAAGACCAATCGTAGAGGGCAAACTAGGCAAGCCATTCTCCCGCAAAACTTTTACCTGTTCAATACGCTCCAGCAGAGCCTGATTATGCGAATCAACGCTCAGGCAAAATCCTGCCGCCCCTCGCGTATATTCATGCGCGCAATAAACCAGCGTATCATCAGGAAGAGCTTTGAGCTTTTGCAAGGAATGGTACATTTGTTCTGGCGTTCCTTCAAAAACGCGGCCACAGCCAAGGGAGAAAAGCGTATCACCGGTAAAAACAACGCCGCTATCCTCAAAATAATAGCACATACTGCCAACACTGTGCCCTGGCGTTGAGAGCGCCCGAACGCGTTGCGCGCCAAAGGAAAAAACATCTTGATCTTTCAGCGTACCATCCGCAACAGCAATTTTGTGCTTCTCAAGATCAGGCACAATAACCTGACATTCGGGGTAGCGCTGTTTTAACGCCTCCAGACCGTCTGTATGATCCCAGTGATGGTGCGTTATAAAAATATATGAGGGCGATTCGCGTATCTCCTCCAAACGCTCAATGATCGGAACAGATTCGCCTGCATCAATAACCCCCACAGCGCCACAGAAGCTGCGAATAATAAATGCATAATTGTCCTTCAAAACAGGAACAAAGTGCACATCCAGTGTATCTTGATCTGACGAAAAAGGGGGGGTCATGATGTTTCTTCATCTCCTGTGCTGCTAGATCCTAGAAAATCGGCCAGCCTGTACTGCGCACTTCCGGGTTTTAAAGGCTTTTGCTGTGACGCATCCGGTGCCCAGCCAAGCAAATGTATAACCTCAAAATGCGCTACAATCCGCCCGTCACTTTGAGCATATTGATCTTTATAGGCTTGGGCAACATGCAAAAAATACTCTTTTGTTAAGGGCTTTTTATTGCGCGCCAAAATAGCGTTACTTTCCCCCATACCCCGAATATCCGCAAACAGGGGAAATACGCTGTCATAGGTTACTGTAATAACATCAGAATCAACAACAGGCAGCGCAAACCCGGCGCGTGCCAGCAAATCCCCCATCTGGCGCTTATCCGCAAAAGGAGAAATGTGAGGCGAAACGCCGCCAAAAAGTTTAATTTCCACCTCGCTCATAATCTTGCGCAAGCCATGCAATGTTTCCCCTCCAAGCATTGTAGCCATAAATAACCCGTCATTTTTTAACGCAGATCGTATCTGGACAAGGCTTCCCGGCAGATCATTCACACTATGAAGATTTAAATTGCTAAGCACAGCATCCAAAGATCCATCCGCAACAGGCAAAAATTCTTCACTGGCCTGAATATAGCAATCACGAGCAACATAACCGCTTACTGGAAGAGTACACAGGTCAGCCGTAAAAACCGCACTACCGAGCCTTTCATGCTCTCCGGCTACAAAAGAGCAGCGTGATCCGAGCTGCAGCACGGTTTCAAACCTGCGATTAATATCCAAAAGACGATCCGCTATTTGTGCCTTGCTCCAACGGAACAAAAAGCCATGCTTATGAAAAGAATTTCTGGCGCGCATGCGCCGCCGCGCAATCAAAGAGCGCTCAAAAATTGCTGCAGCACTGGAGCCAATATTTGCACAGGAAAAAGAACCCATTATTTCGGCTCTGGTTCGTCAAGATCTGGATCATCATCGAAATCAGGGTCATCGAAACCATCGTCAAGATCATCGGCGTCATAATCATGATCGATTTGATGTTTTTTATTATTATACCCTTTGAAATCATCATTCATACCACCATCAAAGGGCTTTTTCTTCTGTTCTTTTCCAAGTGGCTCAATGTCTTTTTCCGGCTCCATCAAGCGTTCTTGCGTCTTTTTTTGTTCATCTTCAGCATCCGAGTCATCGCCATCAACCGCAGCCTCGATCTTGGCATCCTTTCCTTCCGCAAAACCAAGCTTCTTCTTTTTCTTCTTGGCTTTTTTGCGCTTTTTGCTCTTCTCCAAAAAGCTTTGCTTTTGCCTTGACTGAGCCGCGGCCGCATTTTTACCCTCGGAAGACCCTGTATCCTTATCAGAATCCTGATCCTGAGATGGATCTTTATCACGTGACAAGTCAGCATGATCCTGAGGCTTGGATTCCGGTACGTCCTGGTTCTGCTTTCCTTTATCTTTTTGCTTACCTGTAGCACCTGCACCGCGCGATTGCGTAACGCCCGCATCAGAAAGCGGCATAGGCGGTGACCAGTCAGGCCGCGTAGCCTCGATAACATCCTTGAGAATAACTTTAACATCGCGCTTGGCCTGAAGCTTCATATGATCAGGTAAAAACCTGTAAGATCGCGCAAGAACGGTTAAAAAATGCTGCTGCTTGGACAGGGACTTCCAGTGTTTCATATACCGCATGATCGGCATGAACTTTACCCCCTTGAATCCTCCGGGCGGCGCAAAAACAGCAAATGGATGCACCCGCTGCGGCGTAATTCCGATATGCGTGTAATAGCTCTCTCCAAGTTTAAGAACCATATTGGGCTTAACCCCCATCTTCTCGGCTACGAATTGCTTGAGCTGGCGATGGTTTTTAACATCTTTGGGAATATTATATTGCGGGGCGCTCAAGCTCAAACCGTTCCCCTCAAAGCGCTGCGGCACTGGCATATGCTGCACAAGAAATCCGGCATGAATATCACCCTTCATGCTTTTTGATATAGGCAAAATCACAGCCGTGTTAATCGTTTTCTCATCAGAAATAACAAAGTCCTGGGTCTGCGCAGCAATTCCGGTATAACCACCTTGATTTTGACCTTCTTCAACAAAGATAGAGTTAACGGTCCGAAGTTGACCGGCAGTGCCCTTAATATCCTTAAAACGGGTATCTGTCTGATTTAAAAGCTTGAAAAAATCTTTGATATTAAATTCTTCGATAATGCGTGATGTTGCAATGTAAATATCTTTACGCAACCAGTTCTCGGCTTTTGCACCGATATGCTGCATTAAAGAAAGTATTTGCAACTCAAGACGAGAATATGGGATCAGTCCAACGGCAATAGCATCCAGAACACTTTGGGCATTAAGTTCACGCAGCACCCCTTTTTCAGTAAACGCATAATCTTCAAGCAGCGAAGGCGGCGGTTCAAGTTGTTTTTCCTGATCTTCGACCCGCACAAAATATGAGTGCACACGCTCGTCAATATAATTTGGATCGGGATAATATGTTGCGCCGGCCTCAAGAAGCGCTTTTTCTTCCAGATCCAATCCGGTATAGCTTTTGATAAAGTTCTGCGCATCGCTGTGAGAGGTTTCATCAATGCCCTTAATAGCAACACTATCAACGGATATAGCTTCAAGCATATGCCCGGACCACTCACGGCCATCAATATTATCACCATTGCGCGCTACGGCATTACTCAGTCCGCGTATAATACCGTCATGAAAATAGACAAAGATCCTGCCCTTATGGTCAATGCGATAGGGGAAAACCTCAACCAGTTCCTTATCGCGCGTCACAACATCAAGAATTTTCCCATCCACGTTATTGCGCATGGCTCTGATCTGTAAGCGGTTAATTTCTTCTTGTGTCAATCGGCGCTCTTTGACGCTCAGGCTTGTGCGTTCAGGACGCTTGCGTGATACGGAAACAAAACTTGTTGGAGGGTCACCCAAAGCTTCACCGTTAACATGCATCAAGCGAAAATGGCCTTCAAAATTCTTTCTTATATAATCTTCATTCCAGTGCGGAGCGGAATAGAGCATTTGCGCTCCCAAAGAATGAAGTTCGCGGCGAAACTCATCAACGGTAAAATAAGTGAACTCAAAGGGCAGGGTATGCTCCCATAAATCCCTGCTATCTTTGCGCATAATGAATTCATAAGCCCATTTATAGGGCAGGCGAAATAAACGCGTGCGCGGAAAGCGCGGAGGCAGCTCTTCCAGGAAAAAGCCGCCACATCCCGGATTTTGCTTAGGCTGTGCATGTTCTGAATACCAGACCAGTAAATCAGCTTCAGACAATTCGGATAAAGCCTCTCCGTGGCTAGGCTCATCATGCATCTCCATCAAAACAAAGTCACTATCGGAGGGTTTTGTATAATCCTGAATAAACATCAGCCCGCCATTTTTGAGCATGGAAAATTGCTTGCGCAGTGTATCACTGACAATGCGTTGATTATAGCGCGCCTCTGAATAGATCTCATGCAATGTAAATGAGTTAATAATAGCATCCAGTGAATCTTCATCAAAGACTTCTCCAGACGTATCACCCATTTCAAAGGACAGGTTATCGAGCTGATAAGCTTTGCTGGCTTCACGAACAGCTTTCTTGCTTTTATTAACCCCCAAAAAGGTAACCTCTGGCCGCAATGCCGCCATCGCATAGGTAAGGCGGCCATCCCCACAGCCTAAATGTGCCACGCGCGCCTCAGGATTGAGCAGCATATGCGAAAGTGTAAACCACCCCTGACGAACAATCTCATACGGAATGTCCTTCAAAAGCGCATTGCGCTCCTCAATGTGGCTTATTTCAACGCCATCGGTGGGCGCTCTGTCATCATTATTATCGGAACCCGGTGCCATTGTTCTCGTTTCTACCCTTAATTTACCCCAAACGCATGGTCTTTTTATGATCTGTACTACAGCGTGTTATACCGCTTTTTTTTTAGATTTCATAGAAATTATCCCCAAAACCGGAATCTTACAAGGATTCACTTGCGAAAACAGGATCAGTTTAAATTGGCACGGGAGCTGTGGTTATGTTAAAATTGTATACATAAAACAGAAGTAGAGCATTTAGGCACGAAGTAAAGGACAGAGGATGAGCGGCAGAGATCGCTTTATGCGATACATTTACCCTCTTGAGGGAGAGCAGGTTATCAATGGGCATCAGGTTGAACACACTGAAGCTCACCCTAGAATGCAAGCACTTAAAGATATTATGGTCAACAAGATTGAAGGCGCCCTGTATGGTAGGGCTGCAAATTATGACGAAGTAATGTTACAAGAGACATTTCGTAAACCATCATGGAATTACGAAGACGCATCTATGTATGAAAAGTTGGTCAGTGAAATGCTCTCTGATGAAATGGCAAGCGGACGCCATAATTTTACCCGCGGTGACTGCGAAGATGTCAGCAGACATGGCGGGTATCTCTTGAACATGATAGACAAAGAAGTTTTCGCAAAACATGGCGGTGGTGGCTTTAAACAGCATGAGCCATATTACTATCTCAGAACATCAGCGCTTTTCAGACGTGACGAAGACGGGCAACGGCAGTTTCCCAGAAGACATGCTGTCGTTATTTCCGGGAGGACAGGAAATATTTCTGATTTTCAAGATGAATCCAACCCCTATCAAAAAGCTATGTTTCCACAAAGCTTTGAGCAATTTATCCAAAACGGCAGGCCGATTGTGGCGCACCCGCCAGAAGGAGTAAGGCACCAGACCCAGTGGGGACATGCTTACGGTAAAAGAGAGATATCCATTCAGGATTTGCAAACGGCACGAAAAGGTTATCAGGTCAGAGCTTATCCTGATCACGGGCGCACCTTTTCTCACAGACACATGACAGCGCCCGGCGTACCAGATGACCAATATCCTTTCCATCAACAAAATGGAGCAAGGAATCATCACGGAGCTAACGGGCAGAGCGCTGGATCCTTACAGTCTCATTCATCAGGCGGAAATGTCAGCCAGACGCAAACCCAATATTTTGAGGTGGCAAAAGGACATTTCACCCCGCAGGAAATGCAAAAGCTAAATCAGGTGATGAATGTGGTAGTAGCGCAGAACAGGCCTTTGGTAGATCAGTTGACTGGAAATGGCAACAACAGAGTAACAATCACAAAAGGTGATTATACAGGAGCCGGAGGAGGTGTTGTGCAAATCGGGCCGGGAGAATTCGATAAAATTGGCCGTATGTATGTAAACTTTCCAAACTGGCTAAGACAGGCCGCCCAAGGCCCACGCTCATCTCTCGATGGAGAAGCACCAGAAGAAGGACAGGAGGGCATCGCCTTTCTTGAGAAGCTGGGTCTTTCTGGAGATGATCTGGCCGTTGCCGGTGATGCCGCCGGATTTATGAGAGATATGGGTATTAACATAAATCCACCCGGAACGGCTTCCTCTGAAGTCGCCTCACCTGAAATCGCTGCCATTCAACACTCAGCGCCTATGGTATAAACACCAAAATCTATCGTAAACACTATTGGAAAAATCAAAAGGGTGGCATATCCTGCCCCCCATGGAGCAACGCATCTTTCATCACCGAATCGGCAATTATGCTCTGAACATGGCTGCAAATGTTGTGGATATGGTCTTGCCCCCGCGCTGCCCGCTAACCGGAGACAGGGTTGATTATCAAGGGGCGTTATCTGCAAAAGCATGGCAAGGCCTGAGTTTTATTACCGCGCCTTATTGTAAGTGTTGCGGCGTGCCGTTTTCTTTTGATCGGCAGCAAAAAGAGCAACAGCAAGAAACTCGGGAGTACGGGCTGTGCATGCACTGCCTTGAAGAAAACCCGCCATATGTGAGCGCCCGTGCGCCCTTTACGTATGATGATATAAGCCGCGCCCTCATTCTTGGGTTTAAACACGGCGATAAAACACACCTCGTGCGCAGTTTTTCTCCATGGCTGCAAAGAGCAGGGCGTGAATTTCTAGCATGCGCTGATATACTGATTCCCGTTCCTCTTCACACCAGCCGCCTAAGGCAAAGGCGCTACAATCAGGCGGCAATACTGGCACATGGCTTAACGAAGCTAACAGGCCTGCCAACCTTGCCTGACGCACTGGTGCGTGTACGTGCTACGCCATCCCAAGGCCATCTAAAAAAAGAGGAAAGAGAAAAAAATGTACGCAAAGCGTTCAGGGTTAAAGAAAAAAACAGGTGTATAATCAGCAACAAAGCCCTTGTTTTGATTGATGATGTCTATACAACGGGAGCGACAGTTAACGAATGCACAAAAGAGCTCTTGAAAGCGGGCGCAAAGTGCGTTTATGTCTTAACACTGGCGCGCGTAGCTAAAGAGGAGTTTTAAAAAAGTAATGTTCATTATACGTGACGATATTATAGAACTGTAATACACTTGAAATTGGGCAAGCGACCTGAAAAGTAAAGAGGCATATACAAAAGAGGCATATACATGAGTAAATCCGTTATGAAAGCAGCCTGCGTACAAATGACAAGCAGCGCCAACATTGAAGAAAATCTAACAAAAGCAGGAAGCTATATTCGTCAGGCCGCTTTGCAGGGCGCTGATTTTGTAGCAACGCCGGAAAATACGTGTCATATGATTTTCCCGCTTTCGAAAAAACGCGATATTACCCCCAAAGCGCAGGAACATCCCGGCGTGAACTATTTCTCCAAAGTGGCTAAAGAACTTGGAATTACAATTCTTGCCGGCTCAATAGCTGTGCGCAATGAAGAAGATAAGATGCTCAACCGAAGCTATCTGTTTGGCTCCGATGGGAAAGTAATATCAAAATATGACAAGATTCATCTTTTTGATGCCAACATTGGACAAGGTGAGGTTTACAAGGAAAGCGATGTCATCACATCCGGAAACGAAGCGGTAATCGCCAGAATTAATGAGCATTTTGTCGCAGGTATGTCAGTATGCTATGACTTGCGCTTTGCGCACCTGTACCGTGATCTTGCCAAAGCCGGTGCAAACCTGATGTGTATACCCTCGGCCTTTACTATGCCGACAGGACGCGCACACTGGGAAATATTGCTGCGCGCTCGCGCAATAGAAACGGGGAGTTTTGTTATCGCCCCCGGGCAGGTCGGGGAGCATGAAGGAGGCCGTAAAACCTATGGTCACTCAATGATTATATCACCATGGGGCAGAATTCTGGCACATCAAGAGGAGGGCGAAGGGATTATTATCGCAGATCTGGATGCAACGGAAGTTCAAACATCACGCGCCGCGCTTCCCGCGCTCACACATGATCGCGAATATTCAATTATCAAATGCTAGATCGAAATGAGAGTATCTAGAGCCTGCAAATCAGGTCAAATCGCCGACAGGAACATCCAACGCATCAGCGATAGATTTCATCGCGCGCAGCGAGCCATCTTTTTTTCCGGTTTCTATTTCCGTAAGATAAGGCCGCGATATACCGGCCTTCCTGGCAAGGTCAGCTTGAGTCATACCACGGTATGTTCTTATGATCTTGATTGGGTGATCCTGACGAGCCGATAACTCATCCAGAACCGAATCCGGCAACCGTACATTATTGTCACCGCTGGTCATTTTTCTGTAATCATGCAGCGGAACCAGAACGTAAGGTTTTCCCTGAATGTGTAAAAGGTCGTATTTCATTGCTTTCATTTACCTGAGCGTTTTTTTTTGCATAAGAAACTGATGATATTGTATCGATATTATGCGGAATGTATAGGGTATAGAAAAACAAAATGTAAAATACTTGAAAAATACAAAATCAAAAAGACCAGAACAAGGGTGTAATAAACCTGAAAGCATGGTTCCATTTTAAAGAGATTACCTTTATGATCCAACAGATTTTAAAGGCAGGACGCTCTGCCGTGCAACAGATCAGGAGTAAGAAAAATGAGCATATCGAATTACTATGATTATGGCCCGGACAAAGGAATCGGCTCTCTGGTTGTTATGCTGCATGGCGTAGGTTCAAACGGGCGTGACCTGATCTCGCTAGCTCCGTTATTAAGCAAGGAAATGCCCGAGACGAAATTCATTTCTCCCGACGCGCCCTTCGCCTGCGACATGGTTCCGCCCGGATATCCTGACTCCTATCAGTGGTTTTCCTTGCAAACGCGGGATCCAGAAAATCTGCTTGAAGGGGTAAAAAACGCATATCCATTGGTTGAAAGTTTCTTGCAAAGCCTCGTGGAAAAATTTGATGTTCCCTATGAAAAGGTTGCATTGCTTGGCTTTTCACAAGGCACAATGACCAGCCTGTATACAGCGCCGCGCCTCAAGGAGAAAATCGCCGGTGTGCTGGGGTATTCCGGTGCGCTTTTGTGGGATCAGGACACAAATCCCGATGATCTTGAGCGCATGCCGATCCGCCTTATCCACGGACAAGCCGACGATGTCGTGCCTGTGCAATCATGGCATGACGCCATGGAGAGGTTAAAACAAAATGGCTTTGAGGTTGATGGTCACACAACGCCGGGACTAACCCACTCCATAGACCAAGAGGGCATTGATAGCGGCCTGTCATTCCTGAAAAAAATCCTGAAATAATGCTACCTAAGTTAACTCTAATTTTCGTTTCGTGTACCATCTGGTTGCTTGCGCATAGCGGCAGGAACAAAAAAGGCTGCGAGCAGGCAGAAAATACAAAGCCCCAGACTAAAAGCAATATTATAATTGGCCATGCTCAGTCCTAAAACAGGATCAACCCATTGAACGTCGCCGCAAGAAGACATAGGCGAGCTCATAACATTCTCCAGAATGCTCTGCTCACTATTATCATCCATAAAAATCGTAACGGAGCATGCTTCCAGACCAGTGTCCCACCAACCAAGCTCTACGCCGGTTTGGTAAAGGGCTATAGAGCTATTGGCAAGAAATCCAAGTGCAGCGATAATAAACAAAAGACGTGCAGCGCCTGTGTGTTTGCGCACACCAAGACCGATAAGCCCGCAAGCCAGGCCAAGAGCAAAAGGATAACGCTGATAAATACATAAAATGCAAGGCTCAAGTTCTAAAAAAGCTTCTGCAAAAAACGCCAGAAACAAAGAAAATGCAGAGGCAAGCGTAACAAGCCCAAATGTAAAAACTGGGCACGACAATAATTTAACAATAAAACTAGCCAATGTGTTGTCCTGACTTTGATCCGTCATAAATGTTGTCCCTTATATTAACAGCACCCTATATATAGCTTTTTATAAGCTCTTTGACAAAATCAATCCCCTCGGTTCCCAGAAAAAAAACGATAAGAGCCAGCGTGAACACCCATGCGATCCCGATAAAAGCACCCGCCAGCACAGCCAGCCCGTCACGCATAAGTACACCAACAGACATCAAGGCAATGCCAAAGCTGGGAACTGTGTTTGTTAATGGCAAAGGCACACACACACATAGAGCCATAATAAGCCCGAATACGCCGATCAAGCGCGAAAAAAGGCCGGAAGTAACAAAACTGAGCCGCGGCTTTAATAGATATTCCAGCCTATCCGCCCAAGGCAGCGCTTTATCTGCAAATTCTATGAGTTGGCTACGCCGGATTGACTTCCGTAGCCATGAGCACGGAAACCAGATTTTGCGCCCCCCTGCAATTTGCTGAACAGACAAAAACACCAGCGGCAACCCAAAAACGGTCCCATACCCGACCGCCGGAATAGGCAGCGCCGCAGGCAAGGCAAACAAAAACATAAAAAACCCGAAGCCTCGCTCATGGAAAGCCTCAAGAATATCCGCCACGCTGATCCGCTCGGCGGTGAAACCGATTTTTATATCCCGTAAAATGTCAGAAATGCTCTTCATTGCTGTTCTCTTAGCAGAATTAACCGGCATTAGCGAACGTAAAAGACCGACAAAGCAAGAAACGGTGCAAAACGGGAAAAATAAAATGGTGCCCCCAGCGAGACTCGAACTCGCACTTCCAAAGGAAACTGGATTTTGAATCCAGCGCGTCTACCAATTCCGCCACAGGGGCAAGGCAACATTTCAAAAATTTCACCAGATCATACTTATATTTATGAAATCTGCAAGAGTTATTAGGGCACATTGACAAAAGGAGCTAACCCAAAACAAGCAAATGTGAAATATCACACAAAGACAAAGTAACAAAGGTGTGAAACATCACCACATGTAAAACAATATGTTGTGCGTGGATGAGTAGACATCACGGTGTTCAAGGAACAATATCTGATGGTTATTATTGGGTATGGGAATGGAGTGATGACTACTTTCTGACGCGCCCTCTGGTTACGCGCAATTCCTCGAGACTCTGGTCATTGAATTGTCCGATCTCTCTCAGAAGTTGTATCTCTTCATCTTGCTCAGCCAGTTGATTGTAGGCGTGATCAATCATGGAGGGAATAAGTCTGTAAACGGGAATGCGCAGTGCTTTTGCGATTTTGTAAACCGTTTCAAGTTTCGGACTTGCCGAGCGGTTTTTTAAAATATCGCGCACGGCAGTTTCACCCAGCCCGGCTTGTATGGAGAGTTTTTTAGCTGTAATCGTGCTAGATCGCTCATTCAAGATAGCTTTGAGGTTCTTCTTGAATTCAGCAGTCAGTTTATCGGTTACGTTCTTCGCCATAGAAGCCATAATGCCGTCTCCTTACGATTTTGAAAAGCAATAAATGCGTAAGGCGATACGGCCACAATGCGTTGACAATAAACTATAATTTATGTAAAATAATAACCAGATAGAAAAGCATAAAGCTTTACTGGGGGAAGTATGGCAAACAGCCCACATAATCAAGATACCATTACAGTCCCACAGACAGGAACTATGCTTGTTAACTTTAGGCATATTTCAGATCCGACAATAAAAAACCCCTATATTGACTGGAACAAAAACGACGCCCTAACGCAAACAGTTGAAAGTCTTATACAGCAAACAACAGCCGACGTTAAAGATCATTTCGCAGCTCAGGAAAGAAGTGGAACCGGAATGGATCTGCTTGCCACCCATCACTGGTCAGGAGCACAAAAAGTCGAATGGGAAGAAGCGCTTGCAAAGATTGTATCAGAAAATGTCGAAGAAACACCGGGTTTCTCAGAATACCGGGAAGCCGGATTTCATTCAGGTCGGATAACTCTTGGAGACGGCACATTAAATGCTGTGTCGATTGATTTGACAAGCTCTGAAGCCGATACATATGGTCAAAAATTAAATATGATACAATTTTCCGATAAGGAAATGGCCATTGTCGAGGGAGTCATTTTTAACCACGTGCAAAACAGCCTGCTACCAAAAGAACCTCAGGAGCCAGGAAACGAAAAAGTAGCTTCAAATTATTTTCTTGTATCAGGGCAAACTCTGTCCAACGAGAAAAGCCAGATCTCGTTTCTTGGGGAATCTTTGCCGCCCGCGGCGCAGCGCAGCTTTATAATATCGGCGCACACAGGAAACATCATCGAGCCGGTTGGCAATAACATGTCAACAATGACCGCATCATATGTACAAGACATCTCACCAGAATATAGCTTCGAAGATTTCATTAACGGAAAACCTGTAATAGGGCAAAATGACTTAACCGCTTATGCTCTTCCGGGGCAAGACGCAGCGCAGCTTGACGCGGCGCGGCAGGAACGCATTGTAGAGCATATAAACAGTGAAATGGAAAATCGCCTTCAGGAAAGATATGTAAAGCCGATAGAATCCTGCTGCTCTCCTGAAACAGGACTGCCCGAAACAGTGACATATGAAGGGCGGGAAATGCCTATCAATCAGGCGCTAAGGAATCCGGAATTATTCGAAAAACTTCATGCCATGATGGAGGGCAACGACGAGGCGCAGCAGGCTCTTGAGGATTATCGCATGGCGCAATCCGACATTCAGAGTGGCAGAGCAGCGCTTTACCTGAAAGATGAGGCGCGTGATCTCATGGAACAATTTGGTGTGACCGAACGCGACGCGCGCACAGATATTCTGGATTCAATCACGCAAAGGGTAGAGGGGCTCGAACAAGAAAACGAATATGTTGACCCGGAAATCGCCGAACTGGAACGGCAACTGGAAATGGAAGCGCAACAAGTGGCTGCTCCCGATATGTAATAAAAAAAGATAAATATAGATCAATGGCTTGGGAGTGATCGCCCTTTAAAGCATCTTCTTAAGATAGTGCCCTGTATAGCTGCTTTTGTGGGCACAAATTTGGGCTGGAGTGCCTGTGGCGACGATTTCTCCACCCTTATCACCACCATCAGGGCCAATATCAATTATATAATCCGCTGTTTTTATGACATCCAGATTATGCTCGATAACAATAATGGTGTTCCCTTGATTGACCAGCGTATGCAATACGTCCAGAAGTTTGCGCACATCTTCAAAGTGCAGGCCGGTTGTCGGTTCATCAAGTATATATAAAGTCTGTCCGGTAGAGCGTTTGGAAAGCTCCTTGGATAATTTTACGCGCTGCGCCTCGCCACCAGATAAAGTATTGGCGGGTTGTCCGACTTTTATATAACCAAGCCCCACAGCCCTAAGTGTTTCCATCTTACTTCGAATAGAGGGAATGGCGTCAAAAAATTCAAACGCTTCATTGATGGTCATATCCAGCACATCAGCTATGGATTTGCCCCTATGTTTAACCTCGAGCGTTTCCCGATTATAGCGTTTGCCGCGGCACGCCTCGCAATCTACATAGACATCAGGTAAAAAGTGCATTTCAATTTTGATAACCCCGTCCCCTTGGCACGCCTCACAGCGCCCGCCCTTGACGTTAAAGGAAAACCGTCCGGCCCTATAGCCGCGCGCTTTGGACTCGGGCAATCCTGCAAACCATTCCCGAATGGGCGTAAAAGCACCTGTATAGGTCGCAGGATTGGAGCGCGGCGTGCGCCCGATGGGAGATTGGTCAATATCGATAACTTTATCAAGGTGCTCCAGTCCTGTTATACTGTCATAGGCAAGCGGGTTTTCCTTGGATTTCATCAAAATGCGGCTGGCTGCGCGATAAAGCGTATCAAGCACCAAAGTGGATTTACCGGATCCCGACACACCACTTACGCAAGTGAATGTCCCAAGAGGTATTTTGACATTGACACTCTTGAGATTGTTGCCGCGTGCACCTGAAATCTCGAGATATTGCCCCTTTCTCCCTTCATGTAATTTCTCAGGAATAGCAATTTCTCGTTCTTTTCTAATATATTGCGCTGTAATGCTCTCTTTGTGCTTAAAGACCTCTTCGGGCAAGCCTGATGCGATGATCTCCCCACCATGGCGCCCCGCACCCGGGCCGATATCAATAAGAAAGTCAGCGCTGCGAATAGCGTCCTCGTCATGTTCAACAACCAAAACGCTATTACCAAGATCACGTAGAGACTTAAGAGTATCCAGTAAGCGATTGTTATCCTTTTGGTGCAGGCCAATGGAAGGTTCATCAAGCACGTATAACACGCCTGTTAGGCCAGATCCGATCTGTGAAGCCAGTCTGATGCGTTGCGATTCCCCACCTGAGAGCGTTCCCGACTTGCGCGATAATGTCAGGTAATCAAGCCCGACATTCATAAGAAATTCAAGGCGGTCATTGATTTCTTTGAGAACCTTCTGCGCAATCATCGCCTGCTGTTTGGAGAGTTTATCGGAAAGCGCGCCAAACCATGCATGCGCCTGCGCAATGCTATAGGCAC
This sequence comes from Alphaproteobacteria bacterium, assembly GCA_046542355.1. GTDB lineage: Bacteria > Pseudomonadota > Alphaproteobacteria > Micavibrionales > Micavibrionaceae > UBA1672. Next base: position 108,580 of record JBKHBN010000002.1, read on the forward strand.
TGACTTGGCCAATGTGCAGCTCGTTAATCCTGACCGCCAGCGCTTCATCACGCAGGCGAAAGCCACCGCACGCCCTGCATGGCCGGCTAATCATGAATGTCGAAAGCTGTTCACGCACAGCGTTGCTGTCTGTTTCCACAAAACGGCGCCTAAGATTATTCATAACCCCTTCAAAGGGCTTGTTGCTCTTCCATGTGCTAGCGCTCTTGCTCTCATAAACAATAGAGATCGGTGTATCTCCTGAGCCATAAAGCACAATATCGCGATGCTCTTTTTTCAAGTCACGCCAAGGTTTTTCAATGCTGAATTTATAATGTTTCGCTACGGACTGTAATGCCTGCATATAAAAAGGGGCAAAAGTTTTAGACCACGGAACAACAGCGCCCTGGGCTATGGATTTGCTGATATTGGGCACAACCAGATTTTCATCAAAATCAGTTTGCTCACCCAGTCCGTCACAATGCGGACATGCGCCATGCGGCGAATTAAAGGAAAACAGGCGCGGCTCAATTTCGGCGATAGTAAATCCTGAAACCGGACAGGCAAATTTCTCGGAAAAAAGCTTTTCTTCTCCTGAGGAGAGATTTTCAGCTATAACAAGCCCATCGGCAAGTTTGAGCGCTGTCTCAACGGAATCGGCAAGGCGGGTTTGCAGAGTTTCTTTTTGTTCAGTGCGAACGATGAGGCGGTCAACGACAACAGAAATATCGTGCTTGATCTGCTTTTCAAGAGGCGGAACATCCTCAATCTCATATAAAACGCCGTCAACCTTAACCCGGCTAAAACCCTTTGCGCGTAACTCCTTGAATTCCTTTCTGTATTCACCTTTGCGCCCTCTGACAATCGGTGCCAGCAAATAAAGCCGAGCGCCCTTTGGCATATTGAGTATCTGGTCTACAATCTCGCTCACACTCTGGGATTTGATCGGCAGGCCGGTCTCTGGAGAATAAGGGACACCAACCCGCGCCCAGAGCAGGCGCATATAGTCATAAATCTCTGTAACCGTTCCAACTGTCGAGCGTGGATTTTGACTGGTGGTTTTTTGCTCGATAGAAATAGCTGGAGATAATCCCTCAATGCTATCAACATCAGGCTTTTGCATCATCTCAAGAAATTGCCTTGCATAGGCAGACAGGCTTTCGACATAACGCCGCTGTCCTTCTGCATAAATAGTATCAAATGCAAGTGAGGATTTCCCCGAGCCCGATAGACCGGTGATCACAACGAGCTGATCACGCGGAATATCAATGCTGATATTCTTCAGGTTATGTTCGCGCGCCCCGCGCACTTGAATAAATTTAGACATGCGCAGAACTATGGCGTAAAAACAAGGAGCTAGCAATAAAAATTCACATGCATTTATTAAGGTGGTCTTAAAAATATATTAGGTGGTCTTAAAAATAGCAGGGAATTTGTTAACAAACATAAGGAAAGGGCTTTTTTATCAATCGCTAGCGGTCTATACTCTGATTCCTCAAAAGCAAACACAAAACAATATGGAGCGTAGAAGCGTGGCAGGCAGCGTTAATAAAGTAATTATCATTGGAAACTTGGGAGCAGACCCCGATATTCGTACAATGCAATCAGGGGACAAAGTCGTTAATCTCTCAATTGCAACCTCGGAAAACTGGAAAGATAAACAAACGGGCGAACGCAGGGAGCGCACGGAATGGCACCGCGTGGTTGTATTTAATAAGGGACTGGTTGGCATATGTGAGAACTATCTGCGCAAAGGCTCGAAAGTATATGTTGAGGGACAGCTCGAAACACGCAAATGGCAGGATCAAAAAGGCAACGATAAATACACGACTGAAGTGGTTTTACGCCCTTACCGAGGAGAGATCACGATGCTCGATAGTAAGGGCGGTGGCGCTGGAGGCGGCTCGTTCGCAGATAGTGGTGGCGGTGCATCATTTGACTCCGCGCCGGCAGGAAACGCTCAAGGGGGATTTGCACCTTCAGACTCTATGGATGATGAAATCCCGTTCTAGCCGTAGATACGAAAACTTACGAACAAAAGAAGAGAAACAGAAAGGCAGTTTTCATGAAAAAAAGTAAACACGTCACAATATGGATGTGCGTGTTGGCCTTCTTTGGGACATTATTGATTTTTCTAACACCAGCACGCGCACAGGAGGGCGAAGCTCTCAGCGCAGACGCGGTATTAATGCCCAAAATGATGTCTGAAGATAATAAAACACCCAATATGCTATCAGAAGTCGGTAAAAATGAAGCGGCAACTGAAAGCAGGGCATCTTCGTCTCTAAATAGTGCCATGGAATCTGCCCGTAAAGAATTGGAGGAAGGGCTTGATGAAGCTAAAAGTGAAAACGAAGATGAGGCGGTTCTGGCGCAAAAGGTCGAGTTGGCCAAAGCCATGCATGATATAAGGCCGACCCACGAACAGGTTGACTCAGCCGTATACAGATCTGCGATGAATTTGCCGCCCAATGAGCGCAACAAGTTTGTAGCATCGATGCAATCAATGTTGAATTATAACGCGATTGAGCGCATTTCTGTTGACGCAATGGTTGACATATATACAAAAAAAGAGCTTGAGGCGATGGTGGGTTATTTCTCAAAACCTGAGGCAACAAGTGCTTCAAGAAAGCTGCCGGTTTGGGCGCGGGAGGTGCAGCCGGAAATTGTCCGAATGATTGATCGTGCGCTTATGCGCATCAGAACAGGGCAGTAGATGACAATGGTGCCCTTTAGCCGCAAGTTGGGTTCGCAGGATATATCTGATCAGGATAAACTTGGCTGGCAAGGATATGCGAAGAACATGCATTGACCCGAAAATGAGGTCATATTAATGAGGTAGTGAGTACAAATAAAGATGAGTGATGATTTACCCCCCCAAGATACGCCGCAGGATAGTCTGCCAAGCGTGATGCTTGAAGATGAAATGAAGCAATCCTATCTGGACTACGCGATGAGCGTCATCGTCAGTCGTGCCCTTCCTGATGTGCGCGACGGTCTGAAACCGGTCCACAGGCGCATTTTATATGCTATGCGGGTCGGAGGATACACGTCTGACAAAACCTATAAAAAATCTGCGCGTATAGTTGGGGATGTTATGGGTAAATACCACCCTCACGGCGATGCGGCTATTTATGACTCGCTGGTCAGAATGGCGCAACCGTGGTCCCTGCGCGTTCCTTTGATTGACGGGCAGGGGAACTTTGGCTCCATGGATGGAGACAGCCCCGCTGCGATGCGTTATACCGAGGCGCGCCTCGAAAAGGCTGCAGAATCGGTTCTTGTTGACATCGATAAGGAAACTGTTGACTTTCAGGCCAACTACGATGAAAGCGAGCGTGAACCAACTGTGCTCCCCTCGCGCATTCCTAATTTGCTGGTTAATGGCGCTGGCGGAATTGCGGTTGGTATGGCAACAAACATCCCTCCGCACAACCTCGGAGAAGTGGTCGATGCATGCTGTGCTCTGGTAGGCAATCCTGACATTACGATTGAAGAAATCATGCAGATCATCCCCGGCCCTGATTTTCCAACCGGAGGGCAAATTCTGGGACGCTCAGGCATTAACGCGGCGTACAACACCGGAAACGGGTCAGTAAAGATGCGCGCCAAAACCTCTTTTGAGCAGATAGGAAAGCGTGAGGCAATTATCGTTCACGAAGTGCCTTATCAAGTCAACAAGGGTAAGTTGCTAGAGCGTTTGGGCGAAGTCGGGCGCGAAAAAATAGTTGAAAATATTCACGAAATTCGTGATGAGTCCGACCGTGAGGGCGTTCGCATTGTTATCGAGTTAAAAGCCGGAGCCAATGGAGACGTTGTTTTGAACCAGCTCTTCAAATATACAGCGCTTCAAAGCAATTTCGCCTGTAATATGGTGGCGCTGCATAACGGCAAGCCGCAAATGATGGTGCTTCGGGATATATTAAAGGCCTTTATTGCGTTCCGTGAAGAAGTCATTACCCGCCGGACAATTTACGAGCTGGGCAAGGCACGCGACCGCGCTCATATTTTGGCAGGTCTGGCTGTTGCTGTAGCTAATATTGATGAAATTATCGCTCTTATCCGAAATGCAGCAAGTCCTGCGGTTGCACGTGAAGGGTTAATGGCGCGCCGCTGGCCGGCAGGTGATGTGGCGCCAATGATCGCTTTGATCGATGATCCTGAATATTCTGTGGATGAAGATGGCACTTATCAAATGTCAGAGACGCAGGCGCGAGCCATTTTGGATTTGCGTTTGCATAAACTAACGGGCTTGGAGCGCGAAAAAATTGGTGACGAACTGCGGCAAATAACAGATCGTATTGCTGAACTTTTATTGATTCTTAGCAACCATTCAAAGCTGTTGGAGGTTCTTCTTGAGGAGCTAAATGAGGTCAAGGAGCGCTTCGGAACGCCGCGCCGCACAGAGCTGGTTGAGGCAGAGTTCGAAGTGGATATGGAAGATCTCATTCAGCGCGAGGATATGGTCGTAACCATTACACATTCAGGATATGTCAAGCGCGTCCCTCTAAGCACCTATCGTGCACAGCGCCGTGGTGGGCGGGGACGCTCGGGTATGTCCATGAAAGATGATGATTTTATCTCGGATCTGTTCGTAGCAAGCACGCACACGCCCATATTGTTTTTCACATCGCGCGGTATTGTTCATCGGATAAAAGTATATCAAATTCCTCTGGCCACGCCTCAAAGCAGGGGTAAAGCGATGGTCAACCTGCTACCGTTGGAAAAAGACGAAAATGTCAGTGTTTACTTGCGCATGCCCGAAGATGAAGAGATGTTAGATAAGCTCGATATCATGTTTGCAACCAGTCACGGATCGGTGCGGCGCAATAAACTCTCTGATTTCAAAAATATCCGCTCTAATGGCCGGATCGCTATGAAGTTGGCCGATAATGAAAATCTTGTATCGGTAAAAATTTGTGCCGAGGATGAAGATGTGCTTTTGGCCACGCGCAAAGGGAAGGCTATCCGTTTCCCTGTGTCGGATGTTCGTGTGTTCACAGGCCGGACATCAACCGGAGTGCGTGGTATCAAGCTCAAGGAAAAGGATGATGAAGTAATATCAATGTCAATTTTGAAGCACATTGAGATGACACCTGAAGAACGCAATGAGTTTCTCAGGAGTGCCGGAGAGGAAATCGGCGGAGAGGAAGGCGCTGAAGAGGCGAACAAAAGAGGAGCAGGAGAGACGCAGCTTGTGCCGGAGAGATTCCGTGAGCTGCTGGAAAAAGAGCAAATACTCCTGACGATATCCAACAAAGGGTTCGGTAAGCGCACGTCTGCCTATGAATATCGCGTATCAGGGCGCGGCGGGCAGGGCGTAGCTAATATGTCCCTGACCAAGAAGAATGGAGGCGAGGTGGTTGCAACCTTTCCTGTAACAGATAATCATCAGATTATGCTTGTCACAGACGCAGGGCAGTTAATCCGCACGCAGGTCAGTGCGATACGGGTAACAGGGCGTAGCGCTCAGGGCGTAACAATTTTTAAAGTCAATAAAAACGAAAATGTCGTTTCCGTTGCATGGCTGGTCGAGGAAGATGATGATGACGAAGACAGTGAAATCATAGAAACTTTGCCTAACGAAGAGTCAAATGAAAACGAGATCATCATGGAGAGTGCGGAAGATATTCTAAAAGAAGACAGCAAGGAAGAAGAGTCAGATAATCGTGAGAGCGCAAGCGATGAGTAAGGCTTATGACACGGTCGAGTAAATATATCGTTGGTATTTATCCGGGTTCTTTTGATCCTGTAACAAAGGGTCATTTGCACCTTATTCAACGTGCTAGTCATCTGGTGGATCGCTTGATAGTGGCTGTTGCCAGAAATGCACGAAAAGGGCCGTTATTCACGCTGGAAGAACGCCTAAGGATGCTCTGCGAAGATATAAAAAACCTGCCGGACAAAGGATGTGATATAGAGGTCGAAGCGTTTGACACGCTTTTGGTTCATTTTGCAGAAAAGGTTCAGGCGTCCTGTATAATCAGAGGCTTGCGCGCTGTATCTGATTTCGAATATGAATTTCAGATGACTGGTATGAATGCCAAACTTGATCCGGGTATTGAGACCTTGTTTTTGATGGCTTCGGATAAATGGCAATTTGTATCCTCTTCGTTCGTAAAGGAGATTTCTTGCCTTCAAGGTGAGGTGGGTGCATTTGTAACGCCGCAGGTAGAGGCGCATTTGAAGAAAAAATTCAAAAATTAACACTCAATACTTGACGAAAAGCTCCTAAATCCATATGGTGCAGCAACCCGAGCGGATCTCGCGTCCGCATGCTCTTGTGATCGCGTAGCTCAGCCGGTAGAGCAACTGACTTTTAATCAGTAGGTCCGGGGTTCGAATCCCCGCGCGATCACCATTAAAATCAAGGTCCATACCGGAGACATGGGTAACAGATTATACCGGAGACATAGGTAACAC
>JBKHBN010000040.1:0-15611 GCA_046542355.1 Alphaproteobacteria bacterium
TTTTTGTCAATTCGCCAAGTGTCTCAAGTTCTGCAAACTGGGCGCGGTCATTGGCATCGGCGATAGAGCCGGGGCGCAGACCATCCCCCAGCGAGAACGATATGTCGTAGGCTTTCATGATCTCACAGGTTTCTTCGAAATGCTCGTATAAGAAGCTCTCTTTATTATGCGCCATGCACCATTTGGCGATGATAGACCCGCCGCGCGAAACAATCCCAGTCACGCGATTTCTGGTATAAGCCACATAATCACGCAGCACTCCGGCATGAATCGTGAAATAATCGACGCCCTGCTCGGCCTGTTCTATCAACGTATCGCGGAAGACTTCCCAGTTTAGCTCTTCGGCGATGCCGCCAACTTTTTCAAGTGCCTGATACATTGGAACAGTGCCAATGGGCGCGGGAGAATTGCGGATGATCCACTCTCGGGTATCATGGATATTGTTTCCTGTCGATAGATCCATTACCGTATCAGCGCCCCAGCGCAGCGCCCAGACCATTTTATCTACCTCTTCGCCAATAGAGCTGGTAATTGCAGAATTTCCGATATTGGCGTTAATCTTCACAAGGAAATTGCGGCCAATGATCATGGGTTCTGATTCCGGATGATTGATATTGGCCGGAATAATGGCGCGTCCCTCGGCAATTTCTTTACGGACGAACTCAGGTGTTATCAAATCAGGGATATGAGCGCCAAAATTTTCACCTTCTTTTGCACGCTCGTGCGCGGCTTTTCGGCCTTCATTTTCACGCACAGCGACATATTCCATCTCGGGTGTGATGATCCCTTTGCGCGCGTAATGCAGTTGAGTTACGTTTGCTCCAGTCCTGGCACGCAAGGGTTTCTCAGGAGAGGCAGGAAATCTTTCATGTGTTATAAATTCTTCGTTTTTATGGCCATTATCAACGGGTTTTATCTTACGCCCTTCTACACGCTGTACATCACCGCGCTGCTCTATCCATTTCCAACGATGCTTTGGAAGGCCGCGCATAATATCAAGATCTACTGTTTCATCAGTATATGGGCCTGAGGGATCATATACGGTTATGCTCTGCCCGTTGCTTAGAGAGATCTTGCGCATTGGCACGCGCAAATCGCCAACATAGACCTTCTTGGATGACGGGAGTGCGCCGCGGGTAACATGTGTGGTTGACGGGCAAACGCCCTTGGCTGTTGAATTGGAAGTCATTAGCATTTCCTTGTTAATAAATATTTTGGTAATGGGGTGGTGTTTATGTCGTATAATACATATCGGCGTCCATATCGCGGATTTCCATGCTTATGGCGCAGGCTTTGACTTTTTCTGTGACATGCTCTTTTAGAACCCCGAACAGCGCTTCTGCGTAACGGTGTTTGGTGTCTTTGTCCCTTCCGGCTTTTAGAGCCAGAGTGACATGTATCATATGGCCATGGAGATCCTGCTCGCCTACCGCGGCATATCTGCACATGCGTGAGCGGGTTCTGATTGCGGATTTGTTCACACCTTGCGCGGCCAGAGTCTCGTGCAGACTCAGGACAAGTGCCGGGGAGTCAATGATCTCACCCAGTGTTTTGGAATATTCAATCAATATATGCGGCATGCGCGCTTTCTCCTTTCCCTGCGCCGGTGTTAACCGACAGGTTCTAAGGGTATACTCTCAGCTTCTTTTGTACGTTACATACTAAAGGTGCACCCCTAAGGTTTTGGTTTTACTAAAGCCGTAAGCTTTGCGTTTATAAAGATGATTGTCAAGTGATCAGAAAAGATTTATAAACGCTCCTATCGCTTGATAACAACGTTTAAAAAAGGCTTTTGCATTTTTATTTTTGCCTTGCTGAGCACGCGTTTTTTGTCTGGCGCTAATGAAATAGAATTATAATAACAAAAGAGGTTATGTTATGAAGAACCGTTTGGTCAGATGGTCAATTTACCTTGCTATCGGTGTGCTTATCGGCGTTGGTGTAAACTACTTCCAGCAAAAAGAAAAGGATGACGATGTTGTTGCGCTTTCTCCTGATGAAGCACAACAAACAGATCTTGAACTTCCTAATCGTGATATTGCACTTGATGACGAAGCAATGGAAACGATTCCAAGCCTTGATGGCTTTGTTGAAGATGCAAAGGATGCCGGCTCAACTTTGAGAGATGCCGCTGATGCAGCTATGCAAGAGATGGGCGATATCGGGGAAACTCTTTCAGAAGGCGCGCAAGAGGCTGTGGATAGCCTTCCAGCTTCTGATGAAGAGAGTAAAACAAGCGAAGATCCCATGGAAGAAACCGAAGGCACAGAAGAGTCTGCCTTAGAAGAAGATGAGCCTGTTTCCAATACTTTGGACAATATTGCTCCTGAAGCCGGTGTAGTGGAGCCGGATCACTCTTCTTCCGAACAAAGCAATGAAAATCATAGCGTTGTAGAAAAGTCTATAGAGAGTAATGAAATCCAGTCAAAGAATATGTCTGTTCTTACTCCTATGCCCGAATAAGAGCGCCGTTTTTCTCTTGTGATTTACTTTTTTTTGAAAAGAGCCGCAATGCTTCCGGCTCTTATTTTTTTGTATGTTCTCCTTAATTTATGGAGAAGATTTTTATCCCCAGCCTTTATTGAAGAAAAACAGCTAAATGCTTTTTAGTCCTTCTCAAAACTGTAATGATGGACATGTTATTTCGAATCAGCAGGTGCGTCCGCGTCTGTTATTTTACTGAGATCAGGGTTTTTGGTTAAGATGTCCTACACAAGGTATGTAACGTCTGTTTTGCTTATCTGTTGTCTGTTTAGCGTATGGTCAGGCATTAATACTGCGCGCAGTGATGACACTGAGCTGTACTTCTATCCGAAAAGAAAATGGGATGTTAAACGACTGAATCCTGATGATGACTCCCTTGCTATTTGTTCTATCAGTAATCAACTGAATAATGGCTATATGATTGAGATGACAGGTAATGCCGAGGGATTTAACGCCGTTAATATTGATTTTAAACAAAATGCTTTTATTGAGGGAAATGTGTATGATGTACAATATTTTGTCCCCGGTGTTTCAAATATTACACTCCCATCAAAAGCGATAAAGACAAGTCTTATCAGCAGTGATCTTAGTGAATATGACGATTTTGCAAAAGAAATCAGTCGTACCGGCGTTATAGATATTCAGGTAAAGGGTAGCACCTTTCGCTTATATCTGACCGGGCTGGAGGCTCGGATGGCCGCTTACAATGAGTGCACCGGATTGCTGAAAGAACCAAGCTTTGCAGAGCATGATGGCGGTGCAGAAATGCCGAGCCAAGATTCACTGGATGTGGCGGCTACAGGACAGACCGCGCAAGACTCCCCTATGCTTATCAACCCTGTTCATAGCGATGCAAGGAATGATAATTCTTCTGCTGCTGAAATTGCAGAAAATGAAGAACATCTCGCTCCCTCTCACCCCACGCGGCAACTGGCTCCGTCTTCGCTCGCACCACCGCCGCCTTCTCCTTCTGCTCCTCTTGTTGCTGGGGAAGACGTTGCAGCGTCCCAGTCCACCAGCCACCCTGAGAGTTCAAAGCTATCTGTTTCTCAAGACGGCACGCACCCCTCATCCAAAGACCCGGCTCCGCGCTATATTGATGTTCTGGCTCAAAAACTTAAGAGAAACAGTGATACATTCAAGGTTAGTTCCGATGTGCGCACTGGGGATTCTTCCCTAATTCAGAACGAGCAAACAGCAAAACAAGATGCAGAACAGTCTCCTCCAAACATTGAACGCGCCAGTACGCCAGAGCCTGTGTACAACATTGTGAAGAACAAAGAACCTATTGTCGTTGACTTCACGCGTGGCCTTCATTCAGCCCCGGCTTCTAACGTCCCCTCATCGCCCAAAAAAGCACCGGCTGCTGCCAATATTGCAAGCGCAGAAAAGTCAGCCGATATAGAACCGGCTGCGGGTACAAAAGCGGGCAAGACGATCAATGATGATGCTTTTGTGCAAATGCGGAACAAAATCTCTTCTCTGGAACAGCAGGTTATTTCACTTACAGAAAAAAATAACTTTCTTGATAATGAACTAAAAACTGCGCTTAAAGATGCGGAAAAAGAACGTCTATCAGTTTCATCTGATAACTGGAATCTCGAGCGCGCCACAATGCGTTTTAACGAGGCTGAACGACAGATTCAGCGTCTGGGGCGTCAACTTCAAACCCAACGTGCGCAGTGTGAATTGGAAAAAAGCGAACTGGAAAATCTGCTCTTTGATCCCAAGCTGACCAGCCAGCAGCAACAAGTCAAACTCTCATCGCTTGAGACAGCGCTTGATCAAGCCAAGTCAGAGCTTCTTCGCCAACAACGCACTTATGAGGAACGAATAAAAATTATGGAACAACAGCTAGAGGCACGATAGAAGGTTCGTGGCTCCGGCGCTGATTGGGATACTGTGTAATCAGACTAAGTATAAACTGGAGTTTCTGCGTATTGCGTAAGCGGGTGGCTACTGGAGTTATTTATCAAAGCCCGTGATTTTGCTTGTTACACATTGCTATGAGTATTTTTGTGAATTCAGGCATTGCTGCGTTTTTTTTGACTGAGTAGAACTAGAGTCTTACTTATGTAAGCTGCGTATTTTACCTTCTACTTTTACTGTGTAAAGAAAGGCCGGACTCCCTTCCCGGCCTTTTTCTTTTTTTATGCGGAATGCCCCCTTGCGCAGAGCGTCAAAATCAGCATTATTTAATTGACATGATAAAAAAAATAAGGCACTTCAACTCATCTAGAGAAGATGTGTATGAATCAAAAATTAACGTGATGTGAAGGAGAAGAAGAAGAGTGAGTACATCAACTGCATCAGACCCAAAGGGATTAAAAAGAGTTTGCACCAATTGCGGTACACGCTTTTATGATATGAATAAACGCCCGATTGTGTGCCCCTCTTGCGGGACAGAATTCACTCTCGACACCAAGCTAAAAGGACGACGCTCGCGCATTAGCGTCATTGAGGACGTTAAGAAAAACAAGAAAAAGATTGAAAACGAGGATAGTCCAGAGAACGAGGATGATAAAACAGATCTTCTTGAAAATGAAAACGAGGATGAATACGAAGATGATGAAGATGACGGTGTAGAAGCCGTCAGCCTTGATGATGAAGATAGTAGCGGCGATGATGATGAAGATGATTCTTCTGATCAAGATGAGGATGAAGATGAATCCCTTGATGATATTCCTGATTTTGATGATGAAGATATCGAAGCCGATCTTGATGATGATACATTGCTTGATGATGATGAGGACTAAGCTTTGTGCATCATTATGACATTTTTGTTACTAAAGGGGCGGATCACCGCTCCTTTTTTGTGGGCATCCTATGAGGCTTGTTCTCAAACAGCGAAAGAAATATATGTATATTGTCCGTCTTAAACTCCCCAGTGAACTGAGTAACGAAAAGGCGCATCGTCTGGCTGAGGGGCTGGTAGATCTGGCCTTATCGAGCGTTGCCATGCGTGAGGATCATAAATATGACGGCGCGTGGGTTTTAGAATGGCTGATCGACGAAAAGCCATTGCTTGCAGATCTTGGCATGCGCCTGTCCCTACAGGCGGCAGCTTATAATATCCCTTCGTTTATGAATATTGCAGCTCATGATCTGGAGATTGAAGAGATTCGCGATGACGTTGACTGGCTGCAGAGCTGTTATGAAGGATTTGAGCCTTTTCATATAGGGGCTTTTTTTATTCATGGCAGCCATTATGAAGGATCTATACCAAAGGATAGTATTCCCTTACAAATCGATGCTGCAACCGCTTTTGGCTCAGGCGAGCATGGAACCACAAAAGCCTGCCTGCTTGCGCTTCTTGACCTGAACGCAGAACATTTTGATGTGCGTAACGCTTTGGATATGGGAACGGGATCAGGTATTCTTGCTGTGGGCGCCTATAAATTATGGGGGTGCCGCGTTCTTGGTGTTGATAATGATCCGGAAAGTATCCGCGTTAGCGCGCATCATGCTGTTATTAATGGCATAAATGATAGGAACCCTGATCTTTCAATGGTGCTCGGTGACGGGTTTGCTACGCCGCAGGTTCAAAAAAACAAACCGTACGGACTTATCCTTGCCAATATTCTGGCGGGGCCGGTGATCGAGATGGCGCCGGCGCTTGTAGATGTGCTTGATAATAACGGCTGCTGTGTGCTGTCCGGTATGCTGAGCGCGCAAGCCGATCTGGTGTTAAGCGCCTATGAAGGTGAGGGGCTGGTTTTCCGAGAACGCTATGATATTGGCGAATGGACGACGCTGGTTTTACAAAAGAAATAAAGTCTGTCTCTAACGCTCCTCTCGCAGGTGCAGCATAACAAGCTGATATTTATTGTTTATTTTTATCTTCTTTAGTTGTGCCTTCTTATTTTATTTGATAATGGTTTTTTACATACATACATTTCAATGAACTTATTATATGGGAGGGTAAGGATGTTTTATTTCTTCGGGGGTTTTGGTAACCCATCTGCGGTTAGTGATTTTATGGAGGCCACTACAAGACTTTGGAACGGTTCTCTGGGCGCTTTTTCTGACACCAACGGGCCTGCAAAAATTAGAGAGCATATTGGTTTGATTGAGCGCGTGAACACAAAACTGGAAACTATTGCAGAAAGCGGTAGTTCAAACGATCTACTTGCCGTGATGCGAGGAGAAGATTTAAGGCAATATCTCGAATTGTTTTCACTGCATATGAAAGGACCACGTCCAGATCACCGTTTGTGTGCACCGCGTTTATTGACCAGCGCTATCGCCAGAGAGCTTGAGCGCATCCCTAACGATGAGGCTGGCGCGTTTATTCGTGATCTGGGCGCAGAGCCGGCCTTTACTGATTGCCTTGATATTATGAAAGAACATGAGCTTGGTCTTTTGCTCATAAAAATGGGGCACTGCGCCGCCGAAATCCCTGATAATGATCAGAAACTTGCCTTTTTTCATGCTTGCACAGAAAATGGCCTTCTTGAGCGTTTGCTTCCTACCGGCACTGGTGGGGCGGTCGCTGCCTTGATGGAGGGCGTGTTCACAGGCGGTGATTTACATGAGGTCAGCGACCTATTGTCTGAATCGGGTGTTCTTAGCAATGTAAGGTGGACAGACATGCATGATTCCTGGTGCTGCAACACCACGCATGGCGATTGTGATTTACAGCTGGGCTATCTTGTGAAGGCCGTTTGTCAGGGCGCTGACGACCCAGTGGCGCAAGCTAAAGCATGGTTGGGTGAAGGCGCTCTCGTGTGTCCGTTATATGTTGATGGCCATAGTGCTCCTGAGGCGGCCTAGGAGTCACCTTCCGGCTTTTATACAGACGTTATTATCTTTGCTGCCCTTTCCCTGTTTTACGGGGAAAGGGTTTTTTGTTGTCCTCTCGGTCACAGCACTATAATGCGTTATAAAGCGTTTGACCCTATTGCGCTACGCCGCTAGGGTTTAAACTATGTCTTGTTCAATCAAAGAAGTTATTCTCGGGATGGATCGCGCAGTGCCGCGTTATACCAGCTATCCCACTGCGCCTCATTTTCAGGGTATTGAGAACCCGCAGACTTTTGAATTATACGAAGACTGGCTCAAATCCATTTCCGGTGATATGCCGCTGTCTTTATATATCCATGTCCCTTTTTGCTCCAAAATGTGCTGGTATTGCGGGTGTCATACAAAAGTGACCAAACGCTATGACCCGATTGCCGATTATGTCCGGTTTGTTTTGAAGGAAATAGAGGTTTTATCTGCGGTTTTAGGTCGGCGCTTGCCTGCAGCGCATATTCATTTTGGGGGCGGAACACCGGGGCTTCTTTCTCCTTTTGATTTTAGCGCGATTATGAAGGCGCTGGATGCGCATTTTGATATTGATTACAAAAATGGCGAGATCGCCATGGAAATTGATCCGCGCTCGGTTAATGAGGCGCGCGTCGAAAGTTATACGCGCCATGGATTAAACCGCGTATCGCTTGGCGTGCAGGATCTTCACAGCAAAACACTGGACGCTGTAAACCGCCCGCAGCCTTTTGAGCTGAGCATGGAGGCTGTTTCCTTGTTTAGACGATATGGCGTGGCGCGCTTTAACATTGATCTTCTTTATGGCCTGCCCCATCAAACGGTGGAAAGCATGGCGCAAACCATTGAGCGCTGCATGGCGCTAGCGCCTGATCGCCTGTCTTTGTTTGGCTATGCGCATGTGCCATGGATGAAAAAGCACATGAAACTGATTGATGAGGGCACTTTGCCTGACAAGAATGATCGTTATGATCTGTTTCGCACTGGCGAGGACGCGTTGCTTGGGTTTGGTTATGTGCCTATTGGTATTGATCATTTTGCAAAAGAAGATGATCCGTTGGCGCGAGCAGCGCAGGCAGGAACATTGCAACGTAATTTTCAAGGCTATACAACCGACAAAGCTCTTGCGCTCATTGGCATTGGTGTTTCTTCCATTGGCAAGCTTGAACAGGGCTATGTGCAAAATGCCGTTGATATGCCGGTTTATAAGGATTCGATTCTCAATCAACGCCTGCCGGTGCGCAAATTTCTTTCTTTGAGCCATGAAGATCGATTACGAGCGCACATAATCGAGCGACTCATGTGCGACTTTCATGTCGATATACAAGATGTATGTCTTGCTCATGGGTTTGAAAAGAATCACCTTGAGAGTGTTTTGCCAAAACTGGAGCCTTTTGTGCAGCAAAATATGCTTGTTATTTCTGAAAATAAGGTCTTGACAATACTGCCTCATGCACGGCTCGTTGCCCGCCTTATTTGCGCAGAATTCGATGCGTATTTTTCTTTTGCTCCGCAAAAACCCAGACATGCCAAAGCAATATAGATTCCACTCACAGGGGGCGGGAAAAATGCATACTGTTTTATGCCGATTCGTCCACCTTTTTATCCAAAAGAGAATCTAAAAAACTTTCTTAAAATTGACTTTGGTCAATCCACGAAAAGTTATTTTGTGTATGCTAATAAGCATAACCACAACATCTTGTGGTTCACCTAAATTTAATATACCAGACACGATATCTCTGCGCTTGTTCAGAGCGCCGCTTTCTTGTCTCACATTTTTGAATATAATAACAATGAGGATATAAAATCATGCCCGACGCCCTTGCACAAAAGTTGTCTCCATCCAACGATTCTGCCCGCGAGGAGTCGAACATCGCCAGATTTTCTGAGCACCATCCTGCCAATCCTGATACTGATCAGATTGTTCCTTTGTTTGGTGGTACCGATGTCGATTGCAGTGAAGCTGTTAGCGAATATATTTCCGGCTCTGACTGGCGCATCAGTGCCAATGCCAATACAGGCTATTCCAATGCCGGTATGATTAACAATATGGCCGGTAAGGTCATTGCCAATTTCTGGCTTGATGAAGTGTACTCCAAAGAGGAAGGGCTAGCACACCGTAATGGGGATGTGCATATTCACGATCTTGACTGTTTGACCGGTTACTGCGCGGGCTGGTCTTTGCGTGCCTTGCTCAATGAGGGGTTTAATGGTGTTGGGGGGCGTGTCTCCTCCCGTCCACCGCGCCATTTCCGCGAAGCTTTAGGCCAAATGAGCAACTTCCTTGGTATTTTGCAGTCTGAATGGGCGGGAGCTCAAGCTTTTTCCAGCTTTGATACTTATCTTGCGCCTTATGTTTTTTACGATAATCTGTCATTCAAGGAAGTCAAAAAAGCCATTCGCCAGTTTGTTTACAACCTGAATGTTCCGGCGCGCTGGGGGCAATCTCCATTTACGAATATTACGCTTGATATTACCGTTCCCGAAGATTTACGCGAGCAGTTCCCAACCTATAATGATCTGCATTTGTTTAAAGGCATTGAAAGCGAAGATCTTCTTTATCGCGCCATGCAGCGGGATATGGGAATACGCAGCCTTGAAGATATGACCTTCAAGCATTTCACAGAAGAAATGGAGATGATCTGCATTGCTTATTACGAGGTAATGACAGAAGGTGATTCTCATGGACAGCCCTTTACCTTTCCTATTCCAACGATCAACCTGACAGAAGATTTTGACTGGGACAGCAAAGTGGCCAATGCTATCTTTGATAATACAGCCAAAGTCGGCTCTTCTTATTTTCAGAACTTTATCGGCTCTCAATATATGATTGATAAGGAAACCGGCGAGCGCGTGCCCAATCCTGAGGCCTATTCTCCTGGAGCGGTGCGCTCTATGTGCTGCCGCTTGCAGCTTGACTTGCGGGAGCTTCTAAAAAGAGGAAACGGCTTGTTCGGCTCTGCGGAGATGACTGGATCTATCGGGGTTGTCACGCTGAACATGGCGCGGCTTGGTTATCGCTTTAGAGGAGATTATGAGGGCATGATGGGCGAGATTGACCGTCTGATGGATATCTCCAAATCGACGCTCGAGAAAAAACGTGTGTTTGCACAAAAAATGTATGATCGTGGTTTATATCCTTATACAGCGCGCTATTTACCGTTCTTCCGCAACCATTTCTCCACGATCGGCGTCAACGGTATGAATGAGATGATCCGCAATTTCACAAATGATGAACATGATATTACTGATGAGAAAGGTATAAAGATGGGGCTGAATATTCTCGATCATATGCGCGAGCGCCTTGTAGCCTATCAGGAGGAAACAGGTAATCTATACAATCTTGAAGCCACGCCTGCCGAAGGCACAACCTATCGCTTTGCCAAAGAAGACAAGAAGCGCTATGACGATATTATCCAGTCAGGCTTCGGTGAGAATATCTACTACACCAATTCTTCTCAAATTCCGGCTGATCACACAGATGATCCATTTGAAGCGCTGGATCTGCAAAATGAAATGCAGTGTAAATATACGGGCGGAACGGTTTTTCACCTTTATATGAATGAAAAGCTATCAAGCGCAGAGGCGTGCAAGCGATTTGTCAAAAAGGTAATTAGCAACTATCAGATGCCTTATATCACTGTTACTCCTGTCTTTTCTGTGTGTGATACGCATGGCTATTTAAATGGCGAGCAGCCCGAATGCCCGCATTGCGGAGAAAAGACAAAAGTCTGGACGCGCGTTATGGGTTATTTGCGCCCCGTGGACAGTTTTAATACCGGAAAGCAAGGCGAGCACAACGAGCGTAAGCACTTTAAAGAAGAGTGGGTTGAAACTGGAAATCTTTTCTCCGGCGTATAATGGAGAAAGAGACAGGAGGGCTTAACTCATGGGTCATATTGATGTAGCCGAGCGGCCATCTGCCGATGATGTGGGGAATCATGATGGGCGCCGGGTAAAGAGCAGCGCTCTACCTATATATAGCGTTACACCTTTTACCATGCTCGACTTCCCGGATCATACAGCCTGCATTGTCTGGTTTTCGGGGTGTAATATGCGCTGTCCTTATTGCCACAACCCGACTTTGGTTAAAGGCAAGGGACGCGGATCTATTGATGAGGTTATGGCGTTTTTAAAAAAGCGTCAGGGATTGCTTGATGGTGTAGTGCTCACCGGCGGCGAGGCCAGCGTTTATCCCGGACTGCCTGATTTTATCCGCGCTGTAAAGGCTTTGGGCTATGCGGTAAAGCTCGATACTAATGGTTTGCGCCCGGATATTATCGCGCATTTTCTGGATGAAGGATTTCTGGATTACATTGCGCTGGATTACAAAGCGCCGCCAGCCAAATTCAAAACCGCCACGGGAGTGGATAAATATTCTGATTTCGAGAAAACCCTGTCGCTGTTATGCGCGCAAGATGCCGTGAATTTTGAGCTGCGCACCACGGTGCATACAAAGCTGATGGATGAGGCGGATGTGAGCGCTATTATCAATGATCTGGGGGCGCGGGGCTATCGCGGTACATATTATGTGCAAAATTTTATCAATGATAATGACCGTCCGACTTTAGGGATGATCGGCGCGCAAGAGCGGGCGCTTGATACGTCCGCCCTGCCTGAGCCTAAGGGCTTTAGGGTTGATTACCGGAATTTTTAGATTAAGTGGGTTATTAAACCGGTTCCGGCGTTCTCAGCCGAGCTTTTTTTTGCAGCAGAGCCTGCTTTGCAGTTTCAATATCATTTTTCATGGCCTCGACAAACATTGTCCCGCGACCTCTTTTATGATGTTCAGACATTGCTTTCGCGGCTACCAGAATGTCGCTCTCTATAGCTTTGGCACGTGCTGCCTTAAATTGAATATCATGAAATTTAGGATGGTCTTGGGCGCAGTTTTTACCATCTCCTATATTAGCAGCGATTTGTTTCCTCATTTCCGGAGAGTCATGACCCTCAAGAAAGGCGAGAAGATCCTCTACAGGAACGTCCTCCACTATATCCTGTAGTGTACCTGGTTGAAATATCCTGTCTCCAATTGATATGCGTTCCTCGGCCATAAGTTGATCTATGGTTGGTCTTATCAGGCCTGATGCTCTGGCAAAATCAGTTATTCTTGCTCCCAGAGTTTCTAATCCTGATTGTATTGGAAAAAGCATTGTTGTTTCTTCTGTTATTGTCTTTATTATGGATAATTTACTATATAATTTTGTTGTCAATCTGTGAGCATACCAAATAACGGGTGCTGTCTAGGCTGGTTCTTTTGGTAAGGGTTCTTGTGGCTTATATCCAAGTTCACTTCTGGCCGCTCTTATATCCTCATCAATGAGCTGCGCTCTTCTTGCCAAGAACTCAGCATCTTCAGTGTCAAACACCGGCTCTCCTTCTCGAAAAAAATCAGCGATAGTAGATTCACGTTCCCTACGTTCATGTTTCGTTTCCCATTGCTCCAGAAACGATTCGAGGTCATCACGAGAAAATTCCTTTATATTTTCACTGAGTGTTCCCACTGTGATCCTTGCTCCGGCAATTTGTATTTTTTCAGAGGCAAGCCTTCTTTGTATGCGCTTCTTACGCTCTTGATCCGGCGTTCTGCCTGCCGTATTTCCGAAGATTGATTCCAGAAAACTAGGAATGTGCACTGTCTTTATCCTTTTTTATTTTTAAATGTTGTGGCAATATAGTGCTTTACTTCATGTTTTGTCAATTTCCCCCCCAGCGGGTGGGGTTTGATCAATATCTCTTGATATCTCCCCTTGCGTAAAGGTGGCTTAGAGAGTAGATTCCTTTTTCCCAAAGATCCAAGATAAAAGAGCAGCACATGAACGCGCAGCGATTTAAAGATATTCCAGGAGCGCTTTTGCACCCGGTTCCCATAGCGGTTTACCAGCCTGCCCTGCGGCGGATTGCTCGTTTCATTGCAGAAAAACACCCGGATTTATTTGCACGGTTGGGTGATGATGTTCATAAGGCGTTTTTAATTAATCCGACCAATATGCCCTTTGTTTTGCTCTTGGAGCCAGATCCTGATTTTGTGTCGCTGGAGGCGTATCGCAGCGCGGAAGGACTAGATTATGATGCGAGCATTACAGGCAGTTTCTTGAATTTATTGCGCATGATTGATGTCGATCTGGACGGAGATGCGCTATTTTTTAGCCGTGATTTAAAAATCGAGGGCGATACAGAGGCGATTGTGCGTTTGCGCAATGCTATGGATGATATTGAAGGCAGTGTCGCAGGTGATGTTGCCAGTATGTTTGGGCCATTGGGGCGCGGCGTTCTGGCTTCCTTGCGCCGTTTGGGAGAAGACAGACACGCTGTTTAAATATAAACAAGAAGGAGCATTTGTCATGTCATCTGCACACACTGCTCGCGTAGAAAATCACAATTATACAAAACCCGAACTGGTTTGCCCGGCGGGAACGCCTGCAGCTTTACGCACGGCTGTTGATGCCGGAGCTGGCGCCGTTTATTGCGGGTTCCAGAATGAGACCAATGCACGAAATTTTGCCGGGCTGAATTTTACAACCGAGGAACTGGAGCGCTCTGTCGGCTATGCACATGACAAGGGGAGCAAGGTCTTGCTGGCAACCAATACATTCCCGCCAGCCGGACGGTTTGATTTATGGAAGGAAGCTGTGGATACAGGGGCGCGGCTGGGGGTTGATGCTTTTATTGTCGCTGATATTGGAGTAGCGCGCTATATCGCTGATACATATCCTGATTTGCGATTGCATTTGTCGGTGCAGGCTGCGGCGTCTTCTGTGGAGTCTATCCAGTATTACTGCCGCGAGTTCAATGTGAAGCGAGTCGTGTTGCCGCGCATTCTCACCGTTGAGGAAATCAAAGCGATTAATGATGAAATCCCATGCGAGCTTGAGACTTTTATTTTTGGGAATCACGGGCTGATGGTAGAGGGCCGGTGCTCGTTGTCGAATTATGTGACCGGCGTTTCAACCAATATGGACGGTGCGTGCTC
The DNA here is from genome assembly GCA_046542355.1 of Alphaproteobacteria bacterium. Taxonomy (GTDB): domain Bacteria; phylum Pseudomonadota; class Alphaproteobacteria; order Micavibrionales; family Micavibrionaceae; genus UBA1672. The sequence goes on from JBKHBN010000040.1 coordinate 14,222, forward strand.
GCCAGCTTCGCATGTAAAATATGAGGAAGATGAGGCGGGAAACTTATCAACCAAGCTCAATGGTTACACTATTGATTGCTTTGGCTGTGGCGAGAAAGCAGGATATCCTACTGTATGCAAGGGGCGCTATCATGCTCCGGTTCGCGCGGACGGGAAAGGTTATTATGCGTTTGAAGAACCGATCAGCTTAAACCTGTCGGGTCTTTTGCCTGATTTGATGAAGGCCGGTGTCAGTGCGCTCAAGATTGAGGGGCGTCAACGCAGCCGCGCCTATGTGCAAAAGGTTGTCTCTTCTTTCGCTCAGGCCATTGACAATATTATGGCAGGGCGTGATCCCGATCTGCCCAGCCTGATTGCTCTGACGGAAGGAAGCAAGGAGACACAAGGTGCTTTCAAAACCAAAGCCTGGAGGTAATTGATTATGACGCATCCCTCAACATTGCAAGATGAACCAAAGCTTACCATCGGGCCGGTTTTATTCCACTGGAAGGCGGAGAAGAAACTCGATTTTTATCGGCAAGTGGCCGATGAAATGCCTGTGGATACGGTGTATCTGGGGGAGGTGGTGTGCTCCAAACGTACGCCCTTCTTTGACGTCAATTACGATGAGGTGGCCGAGCGCCTGAAGCGCGCGGGTAAGCGCGTTGTCTTTTCCACGCTTTCCGAGGTAGTGGTTCCTCTGGATCGCAAGATTATTCAGAAATTTTGTGAACGGGCACTTGAGGCCGGCGAAGAAATCGAGGTTAATGATGCCTCTGCTTTGCTGCATGTCTCCGGGCAGCCGCACCGCATTGGCACTTTATTTAATACTTATAATGAAGAGACGATGAAATATCTGATCAGCCGCGGGGCGTATCATGTTGGCCTTTTGCCGGAGATGCCCCGTGATTCTATCGCGGTAATGTCTTCTGAGGCCAGAAAGCTGGGTGCATCGGTTGAAGTTCAGGTTTTTGGTCGCGCTTCTCTGGCTCTATCTGCACGCTGCTATCATGCACGGGCACATGAGCGGCGCAAAGGTAACTGTCAGTTTGTATGCGGAGAAGATGATGATGGCATGGATCTAAAAACTCTGGATGACAAGCCGTTTCTTGCCATTAACGGTATTCAGACACTTACAGATGCCTATATCAATCTGGCCTGCGAGATTGAGGATATGAAATCGATGGGTGTGTCTTATTTCCGCCTGTCTCCGCATAGCAATGATATGGTTGCAACGGCGGAGGCTTTTGATGCTTTAATACGCGGTGATATATCCGCCGAAGAAACGTTGCAGCGCGTTCGCGAAAGCGGGGTGGAAAAACCATTTGCCAATGGCTTTTACTATAAAGCACCCGGTCTTATGTGGGTTTCTCCTGAAGACTTAGATAAAACGCAGCGCCAAGCTGTCTAG
>JBKHBN010000010.1:0-50759 GCA_046542355.1 Alphaproteobacteria bacterium
CTTGGTGGTGTCTGGTTGTAATATTGAGTGTAGCGGCGTTCGAATTTGGTTCTGCTTAGTGGTTCGGAGCTGGCAAACCATGCCCCTCTAAGGGCGCTGTCTTGCGCCAGAGCATTGTCATCAAACAGCCCGGTTCCAAGACGCTTTACTTTTCCCGGTGGAAGATCATAGTGGTTGAGGAAACTGCCTATTTCACGAGCCAGAGGACCGCCGACAGGCATGAGGATTGCATCGAAGGGGGGATCTTGTTCTTGATAGTCCTTTAGGGCGGCGGCCTGTGCTTCTTCTGGACTTAATCCTGACAGTTTAAGTTCTTCTTCTTTTGCTTTTTGTATGGCTTTGCGTTGATCGTATCTGGTCAGGCGGCGCATGGCTCTGGAAAGCTCATTTTTATCTGTTGAGAAGCGCTCAATGCAGGTGTCTTGCATGCCGTATTTGCGTGAGAATGCTTGATAGGCAGCAACTACAGCATTGCCATAGGTGTCGGTCGGACTAATCATGCAAATGCGCCGGTAGCCAGTGTTTGTCGCGAATTCGGTGATGCGCTGGATCTGGTCAAAGGGGAGGAAACCAATCAGGTAGGTTTTATTATTTGCTAACGTCCAGTCGGTAGAAAAAGCAATCATGTTGATGTTGGCTGCTTGTGTGATTTCACGTGCTGCCCTGACGCTTCGTGAAAAGACTGGTCCTAGTACCAGCCTTGCTCCGTCTTTCAGTGCATTGCGCGTTGCGTTGCGTGCGCCTTCTGGTGTACCGTAGGTGTCATAGGGCATAAGTTCAAAGTGCTTGTGTCCTATGTCGAAAACAGCCATTTGCGCTGCATTTAGCATGGCTTGTCCCAGTTTTTCATGTGATCCTGACAGGGGCAGGAGAATGGCAACTTTTACAGTCCGGCTTGTTGTGCCTCGAGGGGAGCGGGTATATTGACTTGTTTGTGATTCAGGAGCACCCAGAGATTGTCGATTAACGGCAGCGACAGACAGGTCGCTTGGGATTTCCTGTGCAGGATCCATGGGGGCACGTGATGAAGCATTTATCCACGGGTCAATGTCGTAGTTATAGGAACCGGAGCTTGTCGTGCAGGCTTGCAGGAGTATTATAGTGCTTGTGGCTAGAAAACACAGAGACAGGAGCTTACGGAATTGATGGTATAAATCGCGCATAGATTGAGCTATTCTCTTTAATATTGAATCAATGGATAATGTTTGCTTATGTCTGGGAAGAATAAAGAAAAAGACGTGGAAAAGCCAGAGGCTTTGAAATTTAAACCCGGTTTATATTGTGTGGCCACGCCTATTGGCAATTTGCGTGATATTACTTTGCGGGCTCTGGATATTTTGCAGGCTGTGGATGTTGTTTTGTGCGAGGATACGCGCGTGACTTCCAAGCTTATGCGGGCTTATCAAATAAAAGCGACTTTGCGCAGGTATAATGATCATAGCGGGCAGGATGTTCGCAAGCATGTTGCTGAGATGATCGAGGCAGGGCAGAGCGTTGTTTTGGTGAGTGATGCGGGGATGCCGCTTGTTTCCGATCCGGGGTATAAGCTGGTGCGTTTTTGTCAACAAGCCGGGCTTTATGTGACGACTCTTCCGGGGGCAAATGCACCTCTCAGTGCTTTGCAGTTATCGGGCTTGCCTTCGGACAAGTTCTGTTTTTTGGGATTTTTGCCGCCCAGAGTTGCTGCGCGGCGTAAGGTGCTGGCGCAGTGGGAGGCGGTTGATGCATCGCTCATTGTTTTTGAGACGGCTCCTCGTCTTGCAGCGTCCTTGCGCGATATTGGTGAAGTTTATTCCGGGCGCGAGGTTGCTGTTGTGCGGGAGATAACAAAGATGTTCGAGGAGGTCAGGCGTGATGTGCCACAGGTTTTGTTGGAGCATTATGAGGCGCAGGGACTTCCCAAGGGGGAGGTTGTGCTGGTGATTGCGCCGCCGGGGGAGGAGAGTGTTTTTTCTCTTGATGACCCAAAGGTGTTTGAGATGTTGCGCGAGGCTCTTGAAACGACGAAGGTTAAGAGGGCGGCCAAAGATGTTGCTGAGAAGACGGGGCTGAAGGCATCTGATCTCTATGATATAGCGTTGAAGATATCTGGCAGGTAAAGCGGGGGGAAGGTTTGGTGTTTATATGGATAAGGTAAGTGACGGAGTGAGTAGCTATGCGAAGGGCGTGGGAGCGGAGGATGTTGCTGCGAACTTTTTGATTGGAAATGGATATGAAATACTGGAACGCCGCTATAAAACGCGCTATGGTGAAGTGGATATTGTTGCGCTGCATGGTGCTAAGAGCAAAGAGGGTGATGAAAGGGTCTTGTGTTTTATCGAAGTGAAGGTTCGTCGAAGCTATGAGGAGGCTCTTTTGGCAGTTACCCCCAGAAGTCGTTTGCGTATAGAGAATGCGGCCTTGTTTTATATAAGTCAGGAACCGAGCCATGTTGCGCGTGATATGCGTTTTGATGTTATTGCGGTTGCGCGCGACGGTGATATCTGGCATCTGGACAATGCATGGCAAGCCTGCACATAATGGCGCGCTTGCAAGTGATGTATATGAAACATGAGGATGTGACAGTGATTATAAAAGAGACTTTAAAGAATTTTTTTGGTGTTAGAATGTTTTTTTATTTGCGTCTGGCGCTTTTGCCTTTGGCGCTTTTGTCTTTATCTTCATGTATGAGCATGGTTGCGAGCCTTGGCGCTGCTGTTGGCACAGCTGCTGCGCAAGAGGGCGGGATATCACGTGCGGCCAGTGATGCGCGTATTCAGGCCGAGATTAATGAGCGCTGGTTTATGCACAGTGTCGATATGTTTGCAAAACTTGATATGACTGTTAATCAGGGGCGCGTTTTGATTACCGGTGTTGTTCAGGATCCCGAGCACCGCGTGCAGGCTGTGCGTCTGGCGTGGCAGCCTGTTGGCGTGGTGCAGGTGATTAATGAGATCAAGGTTGCAGATAGTGAGGGGATTTTTGGGTTCGCGAAAGATACCTGGATTGCAGGGCGCATTCGTACATCGTTGATTATGGATCGGGATGTTGAATCGGTTAATTATTCTATCGATACTGTGCAAGGCGTTGTTTATCTGATGGGTTTTGCTCAAAATCAGGGTGAGCTTAATCATGTCATCGAGATTGCGCGCACAACAAGCGGTGTTAAGCGAGTTGTGAGTTATGTCAAGCTGGTGGGGGAGCCGGAAAATCGAGAAGGAGCGCAGAATTATCAAATGCCTTATGATAGCTCCAGATCTGCTGCTCAAGCAAATGTTTATGGTGGAGGCACAAGTGGTGCTGCGAGAACTTCGCCAGGGGGCGGCACCTATGAGGCACCAATGACGTGGGATACCGAGAGCGTATATTAAGTTTATACTGATTGCATAATTCTGCTGTTTTACTGATTTTTGTTTTTGGCTAAACCTTTTGGGTGTAGGCTTGGTTTTTGAATGTTTTGTGGAATTGACAGGTCAATGGATTTTATTCGCTCTTGTGCCTATAGGGAAGATGAAGAGATTGATGCCGGAGCGTTGGCGCTTGCGTTTGTGTGGGATGACCATCAAACCTTGAAACCGGCTGTGCTTGAGCGTTATGTCCGTCACTTTAGTTCGATAGCTGAACAAGTCAGGATGCGTTATCGTGCTTTATTGGATGCGGGGAGTGCGGATGATGCCAGTGTTCGGCTGGCTGCGTTAAAGTATGCTATTTATGAGGATCAGGGCTATCGCCATGATGAGCAGGGTTATGAGATGATTGAGAGCGCGGATATGATCCGTGTTATTAATCGGGGAGCAGGGTGTCGCGCGGCTCTTGCTTTATTGTATATGGATGCGGCGCGGCGTTGTGGTTGGGAGATTGAAGGCATGAATGTGGCTTCTTTCTTTTTGTGCCGTTTAAGCCATGGCACGGAGCGTTTGATTTTTGATCCGGGGCGCGGGTGTGCTGTGTTGCAGGCACATGATTTGCGTATGCTGGTTAAAAGCAGGCTGGGTGAGAATGCAGAGCTTTGTTCTGAGTATCTTAGCGGTCTTGATGCCAAGCAAAGTATAATCTATTTGTGCAATTACCTTAAACACAGGCGCATTGAAATGGGGGAGTACGGGCAGGCTTTGCTGATGATACAGCGGATGCAGGCGCTTGTTCCTGATGAATATCGTTTGTTGCTGGATGCGGGCGTGCTTTATGCGCGTGTGGGTGATTCTGATAATGCCCGTGAAAGTCTGCAATCTTACATAGAAAAGGCTCCTAATGCGTATGATCGTTATGAGGCGCAGCTCTTGCTTGATGAAATTGATTGATGTTATGGGGTGTTTGAGCGCTTGTTTTTTCATATATAGGGAAAACAGGGGAATGTTTGCTGTAAATTCTTGCATGAGCGGGCAGAAAACTCTAAGAATCACTAGATTTGTGAATCTGTAGGAATTCTTTGTGTCGTTTGTTTTATTGCTATATGGTGTGTTCGGTGCAAAGGTTGGGGGATATGAAAAGGGCTTTCATTTAAGAAGGGTCTTAATATTTAAAAATTAGAGTTAAGAAGGAATGATATGATGCTTGCTCGTTATTTTATGATTTTCTCCGCCGTTTTCATGCTTGCGGCATGTTCGGGCGTTTCCTCTGATCGCGGCGCGCTTGAAGCTGGGCCGCTTGATGGGATGAATGGTGCCATGATGGATGGCGGTGTTATTATGGAGAGTGAAGATCCGCTTTATGCCGGTGAGGTAGGGCCTACGCCAGGTACACAGGCAGATCTTGTTGTTAATGTCGGTGATCGTGTGTTTTTTGATACAGATAGTTCAGAGTTGACGTCTGCGGCCAGAACGACGCTAGAAAATCAGGCCGCATGGCTGGGTCAGTTTATGAATCTTAGTGTTGTTATTGAGGGCCATGCTGATGAGCGTGGAACGCGTGAATATAACCTTGCTCTGGGGGATCGCCGCGCCAATGCTGTTAAGAATTATTTGATTGCTCTGGGCGTGTCTCCATCGCGCATTACAATTATTAGCTACGGTAAGGAACGCCCCGCTGTTCCCGGTTCTAATGAGGAGGCGTGGGCACAAAATCGCCGTGGTGTGACCAAGGTTCAGTAATTTCCTGTTTGCGAATGCAGGAGCGTTAAGAATAAGGGAGAGATTATGTCTGTTAGAGTGTCTGTGTGTGCAGGGGTTGCGGGTGCGTTGCTGCTTGGGTCTTCTTTGGGCTTGGGAGTTGTGATTGCGCCGCGTGCTGTGAGTGCGCAGAGTAATCCGGCAGCGGCGGCTGAAGTGCGTTTCCAGACGTTGGAGCAGGAGATTCGCAGTTTGACAGGGCAAGTTGAACGGCAACATTATGAAATTCAGCAATTGCAGGCTCATATATCTTCTTTGCAAAAGGCTCTGAATGTCCAGCCGGTTCATTCTTTGGCTCCATCTAGTGGGGTAGAGGCAGAAAAGAGTGCCGGTATTCAGGGTGATGTGTATTCCGGGGAGCCATATACAGGGGCTTCTTCTGCTCAGAGCATACAGGCAAAACCTTTGCATGATGGTGATGGGGCGAGTGTGTCGGCTCATCGTTCCTCTGCGTCTGCGCAAGGTATTATTGAGCCTGCTGATTTTGATGATCCGACTGTTCGTTCATTGGGGACCTTTACCAGAGAGATGCTGCCACCAACAAGAGATGGGGCACAGGTAAATAATAGCGGTGATTTGGTTGTTGCCTCCACAGGTGGGGCGGCAGGTGATTACGACCGGGCTTATTCTTTTATAAAGGCGCGTGATTTTGAGCGTGCGGAGCAAGCTTTTGGTGCATTTATTGAGAGTTATCCTGAGCATGATCTTTTGTCTAATGCGAAGTATTGGTACGGTGAGACGTTCTATGTTCGCGGAGATTATGACAGGGCTGCACGCATTTTTGCAGAGGCTTATAAGTCGCATCCTAAGGGGCAGAAGGTTGCCAGTAATCTTTTGAAGTTAGGTATGGCGCTGGTTGAGATGAACAAGCCCGAGGATGCTTGCATTGCTTTTAAGCAGCTTAAGAAGGATTATGCAAATTCTGCAGTTCCTGTGCTTAAACGCGCCGATATCGAGATGAACAAGATTAATTGTCAGTGAGCAAGCACAAGGTACCGGATTGTTTATTTACAGACATAAAAACGCCATGCGCCTTTATGGATCGTTTTTGCGCCGTTATCGAGGGTCACTTTCCTGATCGGGGGCTTCCGGAAAAGGTGGCTGTGGCTGTTTCCGGCGGGGCGGACAGTATGGTGCTATGTCATGCTTTGCTTGAATATGTCGCAGCTTATTCGCCCAAGACCCATGTTTATGTTTTAAGTGTTGATCATCGTTTGCGGTCAGAAGCGGCAGATGAAGTTTTGTTTGTGGGGCAGCAGGTTGGGGCATTGCCGTGTTCTTCCCACCATATTTTGGTGTGGGACGGGGGCGCGGCTCAGGAAACACGTATCGAAGAGCAGGCGCGTGAGGCACGTTACGGGCTTTTGTTTGATTTTATGGCAGAACATGGCATTGGGCATTTGTTCGTGGGGCATCATCAAAATGATCAGGCGGAGACTTTTTTATTTAGGCTTGCCAAGGGAAGCGGGCTGGATGGCCTTGCGGGTATGTCTGTCTTAAGCGAAATGTCTTATGAGGCTTGTGATTTTGTTTTGTGCCGTCCGCTTTTGGGGGAGGGGAAGGCGGAAATAGAAGAGTATGCCGCTTTGTGTTCTATTCCTTATATCAAGGATCCTTCCAATGATGATGAGCGCTATGCGCGCGTGCGTTTGCGGAACTCTATGGAGGTTTTGGCAGCAGAAGGGTTGAGCTCAAAGCGACTTTCTGTGACGGCCAAGCGCTTGGAGCGCGCTCGCAATGCTTTGGATTATTATGTTGATAGAGAATATAAAAATCTATTGCTGAGCACCGATGCGGATCGAGTCGTATTGGATTGCAAGAAGCTTGCGGGCTTGCCTTATGAAGTTGTTATCCGAATCGTATTGAAATCTATGGCAGTGCTTCATGGGGAAGCGGGGGGGTATGGCCCGCGTTTATCACGGGTGGAAGATTTGTGCCATGATCTTATTTGCAGTAAAAAGTCTTTCCGAAAGCGTACATTGGGCGGGGTTATTTTTGAGAAAAAAAATGAAACAGGCGAGTTTTTGCTTCAGCTTGAGGTCTAGCGGGGTTTTTAATTTTGACATAACAGTTATTGGTATAGTAGTTTTCGCGCTTTCTTTTGTTGTGATAGAAAGGCAGGTTGAAATGAGTTTTGCAGGTGTTAAGTCTTCTGTTTATCAGCGCGTTGTTGATTTTTTGCATGGAGAGGATGTTGTTTTTAAGCCAGAGGAAGAACATAGTGCTTTAGAAATTTTTGATACTTTGTGTCGTCAGATGTGCCTTCCCAAACCACTTTATTTTTTTGGGGGTAATGGGGGTAATAGAGAGCTTATAACAGTTATGTCGCAAGATGATCGCGCGTTGTTTCAGCATTTGTTTGCAGAGCGATGGCGGGGTCTAAGCCTGATTCTTGCTGCAGGTGATGAATCTTTCTTGGAGGTCTCCGAACCTCAAAGGCCGGGTTTTTTTGATGAAAAGGGTAATGATCTTCTTCATATTTTGGACGCTTCCGGTCTAAAAACAGTTCTTACTGCGCAACTTGATGGGTCGCAAAGGGAGGAGTATTTGGATTATTTGCGGGAGTTTTGGTTTGAATTTGAGGATTCTGTTTTCCAGGCTGGTTCTTTGTTGCATTCTGTGCAGGCGGTATGGAATGAAGAGAATGCTAGGCATGTGTTTCCCTCGATTCGGGATCCTGAAGGTCGAAGGCAGTATGATCTTGATCGTGGTGTTCCCCCCTATTTTTTAGATTCTCATTTATCGCTAGATTTTTAAAGCTCGCTTTAATAGTTCTGATTTGCGGTTTTTGCTCTGTTATTCGTTGGCACTCTTCTTTATGATGTTTCGTTGTATTTAAGACACAGGAAGCATAATGAATATTAATAAAAATCTGGTTTTTTGGTTGGCGATTGGTTTTGCCGTTCTATTGTTTATGAGTGTTGTTAGAGAAGCTCAGCATGGTTCGGTTCAAGATGCGCAAGAGCTGAGCTACAGTGATTTTATGGACAAGGCCAAGGCCGGGCAGGTTGAGGAGGTCGTGATTCAAGGGGAAATGCTTCATGGCACTTTAACGCGCGGCGGCGGAAAGTTTTCTGTCCATATTCCACCATATGAGAATGTTGTTGATCGTCTTGAAGGGACGAGTGTAAGGATCAAGTCAAAGGAGATTGAGCAGCCGGGCGTTGGTCTTGGTTATATTTTGCTTAATTTTGCGCCTGTGATTTTAATGATTGCTTTTTGGTTGTTCCTGATGCGTCAGATGAATGGTAAGGGCGGAGGCGGTGCTATGGGGTTTGGGAAGTCCCGCGCCAAGATGCTTACAGAAAATCAGGGTAAAGTGACTTTTGAAGATGTTGCAGGCATCGAAGAGGCCAAGCAGGATTTAGAAGAAGTTGTCGAGTTTCTTAAAGATCCGCAGAAATTTCAACGTCTGGGGGGGCGCATTCCCAAAGGCGCGTTACTTGTTGGTGAGCCGGGAACAGGTAAGACCTTGATTGCACGTGCGGTGGCCGGTGAGGCGGGTGTGCCGTTTTTCTCTATTTCCGGTTCTGATTTTGTCGAGATGTTTGTCGGGGTCGGAGCGTCTCGCGTTCGTGATATGTTTGAGCAAGGGCGAAAGAATGCGCCGTGCATTATCTTTATTGATGAGATTGATGCGGTGGGGCGTCATCGCGGCGCGGGGTATGGCGGCGGGAATGATGAGCGTGAGCAGACTTTAAACCAGATGCTTGTTGAGATGGACGGGTTTGATGCGACAGAAGGGGTGATTATTCTTGCTGCGACAAACCGCCCGGATGTGCTTGATCCCGCGCTTTTGCGTCCGGGGCGTTTTGATCGTCAGATTAACGTGCCGCTGCCTGATGTGAAGGGCAGGGAGAAAATTCTTGAGGTGCATATGCGCGATGTTCCTTTGGCCAGTACTGTGGATGCATCAATTATTGCGCGTGGAACCCCGGGATTTTCCGGCGCGGAGCTGGCTAATCTTGTGAATGAAGCCGCGTTGATGGCAGCGCGTAAAAATAAGCGCGTGATTGGTATGGATGATCTGGAAGAGGCCAAGGATAAAGTCATGATGGGAGCGGAGCGGCGCTCTATGGCGATGAATGATGAAGAGAAAAAGCTGACGGCTTATCATGAGGCTGGGCATGCACTGGTTACCTTGCATGAGCCGGAGTCTGATCCTATTCACAAGGCAACAATTGTTCCGCGCGGGCGGGCGCTGGGTATGGTGATGCGTTTGCCTGAGGGTGATCGTTATAGCTACTCTCTGGCCAAAATGAAGGCGAATTTGTCTGTTGGTATGGGCGGGCGCGTGGCTGAAGAAGTGATTTTTGGCAAGGATCAGATTACCAATGGTGCGTCCGGCGATATTCAGCAGGTGAGCGCTATGGCGCGCGCGATGGTTACGCAATGGGGGTTGAGTGACAAGATCGGGATGGTGGATTACAGTGATGATCCTTCATCTTTTCAAAAAAGATCAATTTCCAGTGAAACAGCAAACGAAATTGAAGAAGAGGTGCGCCGTTTGATCGATGAGGGCTATCAGCGCGCCAAGGAAATTATCACGAATAATATTGATGATTTGCATACAATCGCTAAAGCCTTGCTCGAGTATGAGCTGCTTTCCGGTGATGAGCTGAAGGGATTGCTCCGCGGAGAACCGATCATTCGAGATGATCCTGAATTGTATGATGATGTAGAGAAGCCGCGCTATTCAGTGCCGCGCGGGGGTGGTATGTCTGCCGATGATGGTATCTGATACTTATTTCTCTAGATCTTTTGATGCAATGGCAATTAGCACTTTTCTGGCTTCCTCCTCCATGCCTGAGGGGATGTATTCCAGATCGTCCAGTGAGGAATCAACAAGTTTTTTGTAAAGAACGAGCGCTGTGAGAAATGTACCTTCCAAAGAAGGAACGGTGGATTTTTCCTGATAAAGGGTGAGGCCGGGCGCGTTGTTCATTGTGAATGTCCAGTAACTGCCAACCGGTATTAAAATCATGTTGTTTCTTTGGCTGAGTGCTTTGGCGTAGCCGTTATTCATGTGATGCATGTATTTGTAATTTTTAAGCTGCGTGGCGTATTGGGGCTCTCCATATTTCTCGTGCCCCGGTGGCAGAGGCCAGGGCATAAAAAAGACGGGTTGTGCGCCGATGCTTCTTATGATCTGAGACCATGCGGCGAGTGATTTTTGTGTCAGATATACGTGCGCTTCGTTGGACGCCCATAATTCATGCGGTTGTAAAACGACGTAGTCCCATTTTTCCTTTGTTAAAAAGGTTTTTCTTTTTTCATTTTGCCACAGTTCGGCAAGTGATTGACCGTTTGCTGACAGGATATCTGCTTGTACATTAAAATGGGCGCTGGGATCACTGTTTGCAAGGGCTTTAATCATTGCAGGCAGGTATTGCGGTGCGCTGATTTCATTGCCTACAAACGCTATTCGTACTATGGGTTTTTCTTGTTTTGTTACTGTTTTTTCAATATTTTTGCTTTCATTCTTACATGCTGATAATGGACATAACACGCACACGAAGCCTATTATGAACGTTATTTTGTGAAGGAAGGGGCTTTTTGTTATGTGTTGTTGCATTTTTTCTTTTTTTTTGCGTAGAAAAGTAAAATGAAAAATATCAGATCTCTATTGTAAAACACTCTGAGGGTGCATTAAAGTCATTTTATGATACAGGGCAATATGAAAACGCGTAAGAAAAAATATTTCGGAACCGATGGTATTCGCGGGCAGGCTAACAGCTTTCCCATGTGTGCAGACATGGCTTTGAAAACGGCGATGGCAACGGCTGTAGTGTTGCGACATGCCCGTGATGGCAAGCATATGGATCGGGTTGTTATTGGCAAGGATACAAGGCTTTCGGGTTATATGCTGGAGCAGGCCTTATCTGCAGGTTTTGTCTCTATGGGGATGGACGTGGTTTTTATCGGGCCTTTGCCGACACCAGCTATTGCAATGTTGACGCAGTCTTTGCGCGCTGATGTCGGAGTTATGATTTCGGCGTCTCATAATCCTTATCAGGATAACGGGATCAAGCTTTTTGGTTCGGATGGTTATAAGCTTGATGACTCTGTTGAATTTGAGATTGAATCTAGAATTGATCAGGATTTGAGCGCTCTTTTGAGTGCACCGGAGGATATCGGCAAGGCCAGCCGTCTTGAGGATGCGCCGGGGCGTTATATTGAGTCGCTTAAGCGCTCACTTCCCTTACGCGGTTCTTTAGAAGGATTGAAGGTCGTTGTTGATTGCGCGCATGGGGCAGCATATAAGGTTGCACCTCAGGTATTGTGGGAGATGGAGGTTGATGTTGTTACAATCGGCAATGCGCCTAATGGGCGTAATATCAATGAGGGTTATGGCGCGATGGCTACGGGGCGCTTGCAAGAAGCGGTTGTTGATATGGGGGCGGATGTTGGGATTGCCCTTGATGGGGATGCAGACCGGTTGATTATGGTTGATGAAAAGGGCGATAAGGTTGATGGTGATCAGCTTATGGGGGCTTTGGCTCTTTGGATGTGTGAGGGTGGTACGCTACGCGGGGGCGGGCTTGTTTCTACGGTGATGTCTAATCTTGGTTTGGAGCGTGCGCTGGAGGCGCGCGGGTTGTCTTTGGAGCGCACGGCGGTGGGCGATCGCTATGTTGTTGAGCACATGCGTGCGCATGGATTTAATCTGGGCGGTGAGCAGTCTGGTCATTTGATTTTAGGTGATCATAGTACGACGGGCGATGGTGTTTTGGCGGCGCTTCAGGTTTTGAATATTATCAAAAATAAGGATGCACCTGCCAGTGAGGCGTTGAAGGTTTTTGATCCTGTGCCGCAGATTTTGAAAAATGTGCGTTATGAGGGTGATTCTCCGTTGGGGCTGGATCATGTTCAGGATGAGATTGAAAAAACGCGCCAGCAGCTTGAAGACAATGGAAGAGTCTTGATTCGTCCCTCCGGTACAGAGCCGGTTATTCGCGTTATGGCGGAAGGGGATGATGCTGATGAGGTCAGGAAAATAGTCGATGATTTGTGTGAGATCATTGAAAAAGCATAAAACATGCTGTAGTGTCCGTAAGTAATCATCCATGAAATGGCTGGCTACGTAAATAAACTGTCATGACAGCAAAATACGTTTGAGCGTATCTGTGGGACGGATTTATATCTGTCTTTTTGCTGTGTTTTGTAGCAATAAAAGCGAGGATTTAAACATGAGTAATGTTGTTGTTGTTGGTTCCCAGTGGGGTGATGAGGGAAAAGGCAAGATTGTTGACTGGTTGTCATCGCGCGCGGATGTTGTTGTGCGCTCGCAAGGGGGGCACAATGCCGGGCATACGCTGGTTATTGACGGCGTTAAGTATAAACTCAAGCTGCTGCCTTCGGGTATTTTGAGGCCGGGAAAAGTCTCGATGATCGGAAATGGCGTTGTCATCAGTCCGTGGGCTTTGCTTAAGGAAATTACCGAGATCAAGGAGCAGGGGGTGAAGGTCACGCCTGAGAATCTGGTTATTGCAGAAAATGCGAATTTGATTTTACCGGTTCATTCTGCGCTCGATCAGGCGATGGAAGTTGTTCGCGGCAACAGCAAGCTGGGCACGACAAAGCGCGGCATTGGCCCGGCTTACGAAGATAAAGTTGCGCGGCGCGGCATTCGTGTTTGTGACTTGCGTGACCCGGAATTGCTGCGCGATAAAATCAATAAGATGATGTTTCACCACAATATTTTGCTGGAGGGTGTGGGCGTTGATCCTATTGATCCTGCTGAGGGTTATGAGAGTTTGTGCGAAATATCCGGTGATATACTGCAATATACGGGTGTTGTCTGGCGCGCTCTTGATATTGTGCGCCGTGAAGGGAAGAGAATTTTGTTTGAAGGTGCACAAGGGACAATGCTTGATGTGGATCACGGAACTTATCCGTTTGTTACATCGTCTAATACGGTTGCTTCGCAAGCAGCAACCGGTGCAGGGGTCGGGGTGCATACTCTTAATTATATTCTTGGTATCACGAAAGCCTATACAACGCGCGTAGGTACAGGGCCTTTTCCTACAGAGCTGGGTGATGAGATTGGTCAGTATCTCGGAGATAAGGGCAATGAATATGGCACAGTGACTGGTCGGCGCCGCCGTTGTGGCTGGTTTGATGCAGTGCTTGTGCGGCAGGCTGTCAAAATTAATGGCTTGAATGGCATTGCCTTGACCAAGCTTGATGTTCTTGATGGGTTGGAAGAGCTTAAGATTTGTGTCGGGTATCGCTTAAATGGCGAGGAGATTGATTATTACCCTGCGTCACAGATCGGGCAGGCTGAGGTTGAGCCGATTTATGAGACGATGGAGGGGTGGAGTGACAGCACGTACGGCGCTCGTTCCTGGGCGCAGCTTCCGGCGGCGGCGGTGAAATATGTTCGTCATATAGAAGAGTTGATCGGCGCGCCGGTGAGCATGCTTTCAACCAGCCCCGAGCGTGATGATACTATTTTGATGCATGATCCTTTTGTGGGTTAGGTAGCGTACTCATAAAATCTTTCCATTCCATCCGATGGGTGTGGACTCGGCTAGTCCCGAGCGGGATGATCCCAGAGGAATATCTGGAGCCTGTGATTTCTTGAGTTCATATCTGGGTTCTTTATTTCTCTCATGGGAATCGCCTTATGAAATCTACAAAAAATTATTGCTTAAATTCAAATGGTTAAACGATTTTAACGAACCCCCGGACAAGCGAAATATCCGTGATAAAGGGATATTTTGTGTAAGATCCGGGGTCTTTTTTGAGCAAATCGTCAGCATAAAAGACCCCTGTCTTAAAGCAGGGGGTTCGATTTACTCATGTGATGACACTATCTAACATGCGGGATGATATTATCTAAGCACTATACTTTTCTTGCGAAGCGTTTTACACTTTCCTTTGTGTGTCTTTGTCTTACGGGCACTGCATTCTTGTTTCAGGGTGTTTTTCCATCCTTCCTACTTGTGTCATTTTATCTTTTCGGCAGGATCTTAAAGTATTTATGAGTAAGCGTTTTTTGTTGTTGTGGGTATATTGGAGAATGAGTGTAGATGTCTCATCCGGATGAATTGCGAGAGGAAGCGGCGCAAGATTCATCTGCGCATGAAGGTGGAAGCGATCAGGCTGCTGTGCCTTTTAAGGCACAAATTATGAAGCCGGAGCCAGCCAGAGGCGGGGGCTTTGTTGTTTATCTCAATGATTTTATTGGTATTGATTCTTCAAAACGTTTGCCGAAGTTTGATAACGGCCATTCTCTTGCTTATCTTGCTTTTGATTCACGTAATAAGGATCGAGAATATGTTGCTCTTGTTGCCGATCATGGCCAGTTGCCGCGCTGGAAGTTTGCTGATTCGTATGAAACATTATCAGATGTGTCTTTTTTGCGCTTATTAGGGCATGGCGTCGTTTTTTGGCCATCGGCGGGGAAAGAGCAATATGCTTTTGTGTATGATGCCTCGGTGGCAGAGTGTCTGTTTTCTCTTGATGGGGATGTTGATCAGGTTAGCTGGCGTCAGTCGGAGATTATTGACTTCCTGATTGCCCCGATGGCCCGCGTTCTCAAGATTCTGGAAGACAGGAATTTTTGTCATGGTTCTATTCGGCCTGATAATATATTTCACCGCAATCGAGAGAGAAACAAGCAGGTTGTTCTTGGGGATTGTCTGTCTGTTTATCCCAATGCTTCTCAGCCCGCTATGTTTATGTCCGTGGAAAGAGCATCGGCAGAGCCTTTTGGTCGCGGTCTTGGGCGGGTTAAGGATGATATATATGCTTTTGGTGTTACCTTAGCTCTTTTTTTGCGGAAGGGGTCTGCGTTTGAAGGGCTGAGTGATAAGGAGATCTTACGCAAGAAAATCGAGGTTGGCAGTTACGCTGCTATTATTGGCACGGAGCGGGTGCAAATTCGTTACATAGAATTGCTTCGTGGTTTGATGCATGATGATGCGTCACAGCGCTGGGGGACGGAAGAGATTTTTTCGTGGCTTGATGGAACGCGCTTGACCCCACCGGCATTGGCGCGACGGCGTAAGGCCAATAGACCCTTTTTATTTAGAAACAGTAAGTATTTGTTTGCCGATACTCTTGCTTTGGAGCTTATGGATTATCCGTCTGATGCGCTCAAGGTTGTTGAAAGTGGTGATCTTGGTCAGTGGGTCGAGAAGGCTTTCAATGAGAAAGAATTGAGTGAGCATTATGCCAGTGCGATGGATAAGCTTAATACGTCTGCCATGAATAAAGAGAATATGGATTATATTATCATGCAGGTTGTTTTTGCCCTTAATCCTATGCTGCCTGTTCGTTTTAAAGGTCGGAGCTTTACTTATGACGGTATAGGCGGTCTTATGGCACGCAGTTGTTATGAAGATCAGGATTTATCTGTTTTTATTGAGGTGTTGCAGAAAAACATTCTTGATCAGGCGGCCAGTTTTAAGACTATTTCCCAAAGTGAAATTTTAAATCTGATCAAAGTTTTTGATTCATGCAGGACCATGTTGAGACAAAAAAAGCGCGGGCTTAGTGTAGAGAAATGTGTTTATTCTTTATGTTACTGGGCACCTTGTTTTAGTCCGCATTTTAAAAATTATTTTGTTTACGACGCTGCTTCATGTTTGCGCAGTTTCGAGGATTTGTGCGCAAAAGGAGGTCAGATTGCCATTTTGATGGATGATCATTGTATGGCGTTTTTTTCGGTGCATGAGGGACGCTTGATTGAGAGGGTGATGTATGATCTGCAACAATCAAATAAATATAATCAGATCGCTGGAAATTTACGTTTTTTGTCTATGCTGCAAAAAAAAGTAAAGATTGATTCCCTGCCTCAACTGGCAAAGGTTTTTGCCAGTTCGTTGTCCGGTGTTTATGAAGTTTATAAGAATTTAAAGCTTCGTCAGCAGGTTGTTGACGGTGTGAATGATGAGGCAAAAAAAGGAAATCTTGTCGGGATGTCGGGTCTCATTGATAATTATGTGGTGCGACAGCGTGATGCAAAGGCTTTTGAGATAGCCAGACAGGAATACAGGCTTTTGCAAAAGGAATATGATCAGTATAACCGCCGCCTTGCTAATAAACATACATATGGTGTTGTTAACGGGCAGGAGGCAGCGTCTTTGGTGTCATGGATTGTGGCTACGGTGATTACGGTTATGTGCGTGTTTGCTTATTTGTCTGGCTATCAAATCTTTTAAGGAAGAGGAGCAGTTATGGCGCAAAAAAAAGAACAGAAAAGGAAACCGGCGTCTAAAAAGTCAAAGTCTAAAAAGAAGGGGTTTTCTTTTAAGACACGCGCCTGGCTGGCTTTTATTATTGCTGTTGGGATCGTTTTTTTACCAACGTCTATATTGCTGCTTGCCGGGATGCTGCCGAGCATTGTTGCTTTTGCTGTTATTCCCCGGCAGGCGATGGCCAAGGTATCAACCATTACAGCGTTGAATCTGGCTGGTTGTATTCCTTTTGTTTTCAAGCTTTGGGCATCGGGCAATGATTTTGAGGCCAGTTTGGACATTGTAACAAACTCGCGTTATTTGTCTGTTATGTATTTGGCCGCGGCTTTTGGTTATATGATTGACTGGGTTGTTACCGGAATTTTTTCTTCTTTTCTGTATCAAAGAGGTATCAGACGTATGGAGACTATTAAGAAACGCCAAAAGAAACTGGTTGAGCAATGGGGAGAGGATGTTTCAAAAAAGTTGACGACGGCTGATTTATCACCTTTTGATGGTGGTTAGGTGTTTTTTACGTTTGGTATTGGTTGCGCGTTAGATATTAGACTAAAAAGGTGGCTTTTTACTTATTTTTAACGGTTGTTTAGTCTTGTTGATATACAATTGGTGCTATAGGGCTTCTTTTGGAAGAGTTTTTTTGAGAAGTTTTTATGGTGGAGGGTATCCGCCTTATTTTATGCCTAAAAACAAGACTGTATTTGAGTTAAATGTGATTTAGTGGTTGCAGGAAACAGGTTAAGCGGGGTTTTTGGCTTATGATCGGTAAGATAAAGAGTTTTTTCAAAAAGAATGACGGGGCGACAGCGGTTGAATTTAGCTTGCTGGTGATGCCGTTTATGCTGGTCGTTCTGGGGATCTTGGAGATTTCCTTGATGTTTTTGTCTGCTGCTATTGTTGAAGGGGCAACAGATTCAGCTTCGCGGATAATAAGAACGGGTCAGTTACAGAAGGATGGGGGGGATCCCGAGACATTGTTTCGTGATGCTTTGTGTTCTTTTACCGGAGCGCTGGTGAATTGTGGTGATATGGCTGTCGAGGTTGTCAGAATGGATAGTTATTTTGATTTCACCCAGCCTGTATATGATGGCGATGGCAATCTGGTTCCTCAAGGGTTTGATGCTGGTGGATCTAATGACAAGGTTATGATCAGGGTTGCATGGCGCTATAGTATGATTACCCCGCTTGTGGGGGATTTACTGAACGGGGCGGATGGTTCGACGCTTTTTGTTTCTACTATTGTATTGCAGAGCGAACCCTATGAGTTCCAGGGAGTTTAGTGTTGTGGGTTATTACATGAATATTGCACGGTTGTGGCGTCGCTGGCTTGTGAATAATTCCGGCGTTTCTTCGGTTGAAGCAGCGCTCATATTTCCTGTTATGTTGTTGATTATGGTTGGAGTGTATGATCTGGGTAATGCTCTATTGGCCAACCAGAAGGCTATACGAGCCTCACAGATTGTTGCAGATCTGACCACACGTGAAAATATTGTTACAGATAGTGATATTTCTGAAATCATACAGGCGGGGCGATTAGCTTTTGAGCCGCTTTCTTCTGAAAGTTACGGGGTGGATATTGTCAGTATTCGCTTTGATGAAGATGCCAATAGTGAAATTGTATGGCGGGAGACACACAATATGACGGCGATTGCCGATCCTATCGGGCGCGTTTCCGCGCTGGCTACGCCTGACGAAGGTGTGGTGATGGTGGCGGTTGTTTATGATTACAATCCGTTGATAACAGATTTTGTTATTGGGGCTATTCAAATGCAGGAAGTTGCATTTAGCCGGGGGCGAAATTCCTCGGTTATTACGAGACAATAAAGGGGGATTATTATGGACAAAGGACAAGAAAGCCAGAGGATAGTGTCTGGCGCTATTGCCGGATCCTATATTCGGGAAACATGCGGCGCTATTGCGATTTTGTTTGCGCTTGTTTTGCCTATGCTTTTGGGGGTTGCAGGTATGTCTTTGGACTATACGCAAGCCTATCTGGTTAAGCAGCGTCTTTCGCAGGCTCTGGATGCGGCGGCTCTGGCGGCTGTGGCTTCTGCTACAGATGAAGCGGCCATCAATAAGCGCGTGCAGGAGTTCTTTGATGAGAATTATCCCGAAGAGAAAATCGGCGTTGCTTTTGATCCTGTGGTGGTGGTTTCCGGTGATCAGGTTACAGTTTATGGAACGGCGCAATATAATACCATGTTTTTGGCTGTGCTTGGGATTGATACGATTGATATTGATGCGAAAACCAAAATTCAGCGTGAGGTGCAAGGTATTGAGGTTGTTCTGGTCATGGATAACACAGGCTCTATGAGTTCTTACAATAATATTAGTACGTTGCGCACTGCGGCCTCGAATTTTGTTTATATTATGTATGGCATTGATGTTGATGAAGGTACGGCGGCTGATCCTGATTATCTGGATGCTATGGCTACTAATGACAGGGAATATATCAAAATCGGACTTGTTCCTTATGCTGCTACGGTTAATGTCGGACCTTACGGTTTTGGTAAAGACCTTAACGGTGATTACTATGATGAGCCGTTTGTTAGTAATCCACATGGGCTATCTTATACAACATCAGCTTATAATAATGACTGGATGGGCTGTGTGGAGGCACGTGATTATCCCGAGGATACAACGGATAATGAAGGGCCGTGGGATATGTATCGTTATTGTCTGGATGATAATGATGATCCGTATTGTCATCTTAAGTATGAGTGGTGGACGAATAGTTATTCAGTCAGGCAAAAACCTAATTATCAGTGTCCACAAGCTATCATTACGCCCTTATCAACCAGTCCGACCAATTTGAAATATGCAATTGACGAGATGAGGGCCAACGGTTTTACACATGGTAACTATGGTATGGTGTGGGGGTATCGGGTTATTTCGCAGGCGTTCCCATTTACCGAAGGGGTGGAGTTTGGCAATCAGTATTGGCGTAAGGCTGTGGTTATGATGACAGACGGTGTGAATACGGTGCATCAGCATTATTCTGCTTACGGGCCGACGCAGGATAATGATATTTCGACATATAAGCTTAATGAGCGCTTTGCTGATGTCTGCCAGAATATGAAGGATGATGGTATCATTATTTATACTGTGACCTTTACCTCTGGCGTTAGTGAATCAACCAAGGATTATTACCGCGAGTGTGCAACCACGGAAGATTATTTTCATGATGCGCCAAGTCAAAATGATTTGATCAAGGTGTTTGAGACAATCAGCCGTGAGCTTAGTAATTTGTATATCACAGAGTAATGCCATTGTATTATTGCTAAAACGGGGGAGGGGTGCGCCTTTCCCCTTTTCGTTCGAGATATGGGTATTTAAGCGTGTTTTTTTAATTGTTTTCTTCGAGGTTGCAGTCAAAGTAGTAATATCAATCTGGTTTTACTGGCAATTTTTTTCATAAGTATATTTCGTGGTTTTTTTTATTCGTTAACTTTTGTGCGTTGCATCGTATTTAAAGTAAAAACTATTACATTACTTTGTCAATACTTATACTGTATTATTTTGTATAAAATTTTATGTAAATAAATACTAATTGTCTATTTTAAAAATCCTGTATTACTTCATTTGCTTAATTGTTTTTTAAGTAAAACAGGGTTACAATAAAAGAATATCGGTTAAGGAGCTTCACGATTCGTATTTGTGAAGTATGGGTTTACCGGAATGACAATCTAATAATCTTGTAAAAGGAGATGAACATGTTAACCAGATTGATCGCACGTTACTTGAGTAGGGAAGATGGCGCAACAGCCATTGAATATGGATTGATTGCAGCTGGTATTGCTGTTGTTATCGCAGGAGCTGTTTTTGCTCTTGGTGGCAGTATTTCAGGCCTCTTTGGAGAGGTTGAGACTGCTCTTGATGGTGCCGGTACAGGTACTTAAGGGTTTCCCTTTTTTAGGGATGGTACAACCATGTATCTTATAAGACATAAAAAGCCCGCTATATTTTGGCGGGCTTTTGTTATGTGCCTGTGTATTGTTACGCGCTTGTGTGTCGATTTTTCAGCTCTTTTGGTGTAGGCTGTTTTTATGGTCGTTTTGGTGATTTATCTGGTGAGTTTATTCGCTGCCGTCGGTGTTTGCGGTCTGGTTTGCCTGTCTGATATTCGTGGTTTAAAGATACCGAATATCTATAGTCTATATGTGAGCGTTTCTTTCTTTGTGGCTTATGGAGTGGTTTATTTTGGTGCTCCCGAGGTTAGTGTGTTTGGTTCTTTGCTGCACCATCTATTGTCGGCGCTTGCATTTTTTGCGGTGACATTTGTTTTATTTGCATTGGGGCTTCTTGGCGCAGGGGATTCAAAATTTGGCGCGGCCTGTGCGCTGTGGTTTAGTTTAAAATATTTGCCGATTTATTTGTTTTTTATGACTCTTTTTGGTGGTATCCTTGGTCTTGTTACGTTATATATGAGGTATAAGAAACCATTTAAGTCACCAGCGCATGGTAGCTGGGTGCAGCAAGCGCAAGGTGGCGTCGATAAAGTCCCTTACGGGGTGGCGATTGCTTTTGGCGTTTTGGCGACTTTTATTCATGCTGCGTATTTTTCACCTGCTGTTTTGGCCTCCTTTGTTTAAAAGGTGTGGTAGTATGAATTTTTTCGCGGGTGTTTTGTATAGTGTAACCAGTCTTTATTAAGGCCAGAGTTGCGGTCTTTTTTAAGGCAAAATGCATGATGAGAGCTTCATTAATTGTTAAGGAAGTATGTGTATTCTAGTAAGTGCGTTGGAAGGGGCTATGCGATCTCGCACCGGTCATCAACGTTTTTTGGTCTTTTGGCTTTGGTTTTCCTTGGGCTTTCTGCGTAGATATTTGTGTTTCAATTTATTGTTTGTTGCGCTTTTTTGGGTCCTTAAAGATGTGGGGCAGAGGAAATGAATAAGAATGTATTGATTGTTCTTGGTGGTGCGGTTTTGGCTGCGGTTCTTGTTGCTATGCTGGTGCAGGTCACTATAGGCGGGAAGGAGGAAGTTTCTTCTGCTGAGCCGAGCGTGCAGGTGCTTGTGGCTGCGAAGGATCTGGAAAAGGGGACGGAGCTTGGTGAAGGTGATTTGAAGTGGAAGAAATGGTCTGAAGATGCACTTTTTAAGGGTGCGATTATGCGAAAGGGCAAAAAGAAGGCTGATGAGGTTTTGAAGGGGCGTTTGGATCGCGATTTTTCCGAAGGAGAGGCTTTGGTGCGCAAGGCTGTATTAAGCGGTGAGGGTAATATGGTGGCTGCGCGTTTGCAGCCGGGAGAGCGCGCTGTTTCAATTAAGGTAAATGTTGCGGGTATGGTTGCCGGTTTTCTGGCGCCGGGATCTTATGTTGATGTGGTTTTGACCTATCAGAGCCGTGTGAATATCGATGATGAAGATCCGGATGTTACGGCTATGGTGAACATGAATCTTGGTCGATTGGCAGCAGAAACAATTTTGCAAAATGTTCGTGTTTTGGCTGTTGATCAAAGGGCTGAGCGTAAGGATGATGATAAAATAAAGGTCGGTAAGACTGTAACTTTGGCGGTTAGTGCACGTCAGGCAGAGAAACTGGCTTTAGCTGCGGAGATGGGGGATATTACTCTGGCGATGCGCGGTGTGGGTGATGATCTTTCCAATAAAGCAGAGCCGGCGATTACGGATGCGCGGATGAGTTCTATTGATGATGAGATTTATGCGGAGTATTTGCGTATGAAACAACAGACCCAAATAAAGTCTGATGGTATTACGGTTTATAGCGGCTCGAGTGTTTTATCAGGCTCTTCAAAGTAATTGAAAAGAGGGCACTGTTTGTGAGTGGGCTGTGTGATTAAATTTATACGTTATGATTGCGTTAATATTTTTAGTGTAAGAGTGTTTTAAGCGGTATCTGTGCTTATGCATTTCTTGATCAGGCCTTTCTCAAGTTTAGGTTCTTCTGCGTTTTTTGATTTGATGATTATATGATTTTTTTCTGTGTTTTTAGAAGAAGTGAAAGACAAAATGATGACAGCTTTGCAAAAACATCCAATGAGTGCCCTTTGGTTATGCGCGATTTTATGTGCATTAGTGGCCGCTCTATATTCGGCGGGTTCATATGCCGCGACGAAAGGGGTGTTGAAGTCTGTTTCTTATGTTGGTGAGCAGGCACCTTTGGTTCTTACTCTTGGCAAGGCTGACGTTTTGAGCTTGCCTGAAGGTGTTTCAGATGTTCTGGTTGCTGATCCTGAGATTGTCGATGTGCAGGCGGTGCAATCTAACAGGCTTTATACGGTTGGCCTTAATATCGGGGATACGAATATTATTGTCCTTGATGCAAAGGGTAATATTTTAAAACGTCTTGATGTGCATGTCACTTATGATCTTAAGGCTGTTCAGAACCATGTGAATACGCTTTTTCCAGGGGAGCAGGTTGTTGTTAGTGCCGTTCATGATCAGGTTATTTTAACAGGGACTGTGTCCAGCCCTGAAACGGCCAGCAAAGTAACTAATCTTGTTGGGCATTACGTTTCTGATTTGCAGGAAATTGACGGGCCTTTTGATGAAATTGTTTCTAATCTTCTTGAGGTAAGGGGAGAGCGGCAGGTGATGCTGCAGGTTAAAGTGGTTGAAGCGCAGCGCAGTGTTATTAAAGAGCTTGGGATTGATCTTAAAGCGAATGATCCTGATGAGCTGGCTGTTAGCACTTTGTTTGATGCCCCTCCCTTTAGCAGTGCTGATGGGCCAAGTGCGTTTGGTTTTGGTGGTGCGCAAGGCTTGTCCTTGTCGCAGGATGTTATTGGAGCAGCTACGGGCTTTATTGATACCGATATAACGGGTATTGGTACGCTGGGCGTTTTTCTTGAAGCTCTTGAAGAGGAAAATCTTGTGAATGTACTGGCCAAGCCGAATTTGACGGCGGTGTCAGGGCAGCAGGCAGGCTTTTTGGCGGGTGGAGAGTTTCCTGTTCCTTCCGGGCGTGACCAGTTTGGTAATATTACGATTGAATATCGTGAGTTTGGGGTGTCTTTAAATTTCAGACCGGTTGTTTTATCTGATAACCGCATCAATCTTCAGCTCAATACCGAGGTTTCTTCGCTGGATGCGGCAAATGGCGTGACGCTGGCTGATGTGACGGTTCCGGGGCTTGATATTCGCCGCGCCGAGACAACGATTGAAATTCCCAGCGGAGGGAGCCTTATGATTGCCGGTTTGCTTCAATCCCAGTCTGCTGAAGGGCTTTCAGGGCTTCCGGGTATCAAAAATACACCTGTTCTTGGTGATTTAATTGCGTCTGACAGTTTTAATCGTAATGAAACAGAGCTTGTTGTGATTGTGCAGGCTTATTTGATCGAACCTTATGCAGAAGAGAATGACAGTGAGAAATTGCCGAAGCAGCAGCAGGGGCGTCTTGCAACGATTTTTTCTGATAATATTCGCCGGACATACAGGCTTAAAGATAATCATATCTTCGCCAGTGCCCAGACATTTGGATATATTGTAGATTAAATGCCTTGCGGCTTTAGCGGGGTCTGTACGGTGACTTTGTGTTCAGTCATAATGTGTTTGGTCATAGGATGTAGCGTGTCATAATGGGTTGCTCTTTTATGGCGGATAAGGATTTTAGGAAGTAGGTTTATTATGATCGCTATGACAGGTAAAAAGTTTTCGGTTAAGCGCTGTTTTTGCGGCCAGAATAACGCACAAGGCGGTGATTCGATGAAAAAAATGTTTTCTCTTAAGTCTATGGTAAAGGCTAGTCTGGCTTTGTTTTCTTTTGGTCTGACAGGGTGTGGTGTCGATTTGTACGAGCCTTCCATTGCTAATAATGCGCCAATTCAAGTCAGGGAAGAGGCCTTTTTGCAGGATGTGGCTGTTGCAGATGTTGATGGTGAATATATCAGATCCCTGGCGCGCCATTATAAAAAACACGGGGCGTCTGCGGTGGATCTGCTGGTAACGTATGATCCGCACTCCAAAGACTATACGGCTATGAAAGCGACCGGGGTTGTAGCGGATATCGCGTCTTCTTTGCGCCGGGAATACGGCATTCAGGATATTCATTCAGGTATTATGCCAGTGGCTTCCCAAAATGATGAACCGCGTTTGCTGGTGTCTTATGATTCGCTTTTTGCACAACGGCCTGAAGGGTGCGATGGCATGATGCCCGGTTTAGAGGGGCGGCCTGTGGAGTGGGCAAAAGACTATAAGCTTGGGTGCACGGTTGAGACGCTGATTGCGCGTCAGGTTGCTCATACTTCTGATTTGCTTGGTGAGGGAATGTCCTCGGATACTACGGATGGCCGGTCTTCAGCCAATATTATCGAAGAATATCGCTCTGGTATACGGAATCAGCCGCTTGAAGGTGTTAATGCCTCCGGTAATTAAGAATCGGGCGGTGATGGGAGATGTCTTCTTCTTTGTTTTTCTTTGTAGCGATACAGGCAGGGCACATGGCCTGAATTGTTTTTGATGTCGAGCGGCTGGAAACATCGTTTCATTAAGGGATTATTAAGAGCTTGGGTGCTAGTGTGTGCGTGAAGGATTGTAGATTTACAATCATTACAACACCCTAGCCGTATCGGCGTATTATAACAGGTAAAATAATGAGTGAGGCAGAGTATCAAGCGACTGACATCCTATTACCCGGGGCACGTGTATCTATATTTTCTCTTGATGAGAAGACATTGGCTTCCGGGGCGCAGATGCGCGAGGATTGGCGTTTTGCCCGCGTGGATGTTGTCACTCGCGAGGGTGATGTTGATATTGCTATTGCCACGTATCAGGAACAAACATCGCCGGATTTGCTGATTGTTCAAACGGATGATATTAATGACACCTTTTTATCAAAGCTCGGGGAGCTGTCTTCTTATTGTGAAGAGGGCACTTCGGCTATTGTTGTTGGGCCGGTCAATGATGTGTATTTATATCGCCGCCTCATTGAAATGGGTGTGAGTGATTATCTTGTTCGCCCGATTGAGCCGGAGGTTTTGCAGGAGGTTGTGGCCAAATCCCTGATTGCCAGTCTTGGTGTGACCGGTAGTCGTTTAATGGCGTTTATCGGTGCAAAGGGAGGTGTGGGAACGAGCACAATTGCACAGCTTGCGGCGTGGAATGCAGCCAAGACTTTGGGGCATAAAACCTTATTGATGGATGCTTCAGGCGGAGCGTCGTCTCTTGGTGTTGGTCTGGGATTTGATCCTGCAGCAACGTTGCATGAGGTGGTGGCGGCTGTTGAGGCGGATAATGAGGATGCGTTGCGGCGTATGTTTCACGGGGCATCAGAGAAACTTAGTGTTTTGTCTAGCGGGGCGGATGCCATGCTTGATGCCAGTGTGAGTGCTGCGCAATATGAAGCTGTGCTTGATCATTTGATGGTTACGCATCCGCTTGTTTTTGTTGATTTATCTGCGGCTGAACCGCCTTTGAAGAAAGTTGTTGTGGCGCGGGCTCATCACAGCGCCGTGGTCACTTCGCCAAGCGTGACGTCTTTGCGTTTTGCTCGCGGTCTTCTTAAAGAACTGGCCGATGTGCGTGGGGGACAATCAGATGATATCTCCTTAATTGTAAATATGCGTGGGTTATCGAAAACTCATGAGGTTGATCTGGCGGCGATTTCCAATTTACTGGAGATACAGCCCGCTTTGACTTTGAAGTACATGCCTTCTTTGTTCATGAGGTATGAAAGTGAAATTGAAAAGATTTTTGCTGATAAAGACGGGGCGTTTTTGGCTCATGCGTTTTTGCCGATTTTGAAAAATATTGTCTCTGTTGAGAATGCACCCTCGGATGTCAAGGAGGGTAGCTCTAAATTGCTTGGCGGGATTTTAGGGAAGATGACACAAAAGTAAGGCGTGTTTTATCGATTTATTTATTGGAATTATAAATGTTTGGGAAGAAACAGACAGATGCAGTGAAAAAGAAGTCTCCGGCAGATAAGAAGCCGTCTTCTAAGGCTGTGCCTGATGATCAAGTCTCTGATGGGAAAGCGGATTTGCTGCCGTCTGATTTGGCTGATCGCAAGCATGAGGATGCTGTGCCGGCGGGAGAGCAGGGCGATGTGGCGGCGATGTTGGGTGATATTCAAGAGGCTATTGCCGGAGATGACCCAGCTTCTGGCGAATCCCCAGTTTCCAAGGCAAAAGCCAATAAGAAGCTCAAAAAGATGGATGATGACCCGGATTTAACAAATCCGGATGAGGATGAGTCCGGCGCAGAACAAGGAGATAGCGTGACGTCTTTGCGCTTGCAGCGTTGTCGTAACCGGATCTGGCTTGATTTGCGTGATGGTATTGATCTTAAAGCGCTTGCACGTATGGAGGGTAAGGCTGCGCGTGAAGAGGTTTATTCTGCTGTTGAAGAGATTGCGCGTTTTAGAAATCTTGATCTGACACCTACCGAGCTTCAGCAAATTGGCAAGGAATGTGCTGATGACATGCTGGGGTTTGGGCCCTTGGAGGAGTTGCTGGAGCGTGATGATATTGCTGATATCATGATTAACGGGCCAGATACGACCTATATAGAAGTAGGCGGGAAAATTGAACGTACAGGTATCAGGTTTCGGGATAATCAGCATCTCACAACCATATGCCAGCGGATTGTGGGCGCTATTGGACGGCGGGTTGATGAAGCTTCGCCGATTTGTGATGCACGTCTTGCCGATGGGTCGCGTGTGAATGTGATTATTCCGCCTTTGGCTGTAGACGGGGCATGTATGACAATTCGTAAGTTTAAGAAAGACAAGCTTACACTAGAAAATTTGATGGAGTTTGGTTCTATGAGTCCGTCTTGTGCCAAATTGATAATGGCGATTGGCCGTTGCCGTGTGAACGTTCTGGTTTCTGGCGGTACAGGCTCTGGTAAAACGACCATGCTTAATTGTTTAACGCGCTATATTGAGGCGGGTGAGCGAATTGTCACTTGTGAGGATGCGTGTGAGCTTCAATTACAGCAGCCTCATGTTGTGCGACTGGAAACGCGGCCTCCTAACCTTGAAGGGGTAGGGGAGATTACTATGCGTGATCTGGTCAAGAATTGTCTTAGGATGCGTCCTGAGCGCATTATTGTTGGTGAGGTGCGTGGCCCTGAAGCCTTTGATTTGCTTCAGGCAATGAATACCGGTCATGATGGGTCTATGGGTACGGTTCACGCGAACAATCCGCGTGAAGCAATCAGTCGTATGGAAAATATGATTGCGATGGGGGGGCTGAATTTGCCGACGGTGGCTGTGCGTGAGCAGATTGCATCGGCGGTAAATGTGATTATTCAGGTGCAGCGCTTGCGTGATGGTTCTCGTAAAACTACGCATGTAAGCGAGATTACAGGCATGGAAGGAGAAGTGGTCACGATGCAGGATCTTTTCTCTTTGGAAATTCTGGGGGAAGATGAGGATGGTAAGCTAGTTACCAAGCAAAAATCTTCCGGTTTGCGCCCGAAATTCTTTGATCAGGCACGCCAGTATGGTGTGGCGGATATGGTGATGGATGCCATGGAAGAGGCGTATGGGTAGGGCTCTTTTCCTGTTTTTCCAGTGTTTTTTTCTGCGTTATTTTTATTTTAATTTGTAAAGGTCAGTTATGACGCCGATTCAGATTATACTTATTGCCGCGATTGTATTTTTGCTTGTCATGATCGTTTTGTTCATGGTGGTGAATTCGGATGTCAAGCAAAAGCAAAAGAATATTGCGATTATTAAAGGCAGCGCCGGCGTGGGGCAGATGGATGAAAAGGATCTGCAAAATAAACGTCGCGCGGAAATTGCAAAGAAACTTAAAAGTTCACGGGACGAAGAAAAGAAGGGCAAGGGTAATAAAAAGAGCCTTTCTTTGAAAATGCAGCAAGCTGGATTGAATGCCGCGCCTCTCAAGTTTTGGGCTTTGTCTTTTTTATCCGGGTTTGTTTTTGCTGCGGTTTCCAATTTTGTTTTCCATGTGGATCTGTTCTTGGTCGGGTTGTTTTTTATCATTGGTTTGCTTGGTTTTCCACGGATGATCCTTAGGCGACTGACAAAGAAGCGCCAGAAAGTCTTTTTGAAGGAATTTGCAGATGCGCTTGATGCAATTGTGCGGTTGCTTAAGGCAGGTATGCCCGTCTCAGAGGCTATATCCATGATTACACGTGAATATGAAGGGCCGGTCGGGGAGGAGATGTCCATTATTTATGACAAGCAAAAGATTGGAATTCCCTTGCATGAAGCGGCGCAAGAGGCGTGTTTGCGTATGCCGTTGCCGGAGATGAAGATGTTTGCTGCAGGGTTAACTATTCAGGCGCAAACGGGATCAAGCCTGTCTGAGGTACTGATTAATCTGGCGCGTGTTATCCGTGCCCGTTTTAAGCTGAAGCGTAAAATTATGGCGTTGTCGTCAGAAGCCATTGCTTCGGCGGCCATTATTGCGTCGCTTCCGCCTATTGTTGCAACAGGACTTTATTTTGTCAGTCCGGGGTATCTTGATCCTTTGTTTTTCACAGAGTTTGGGAACAGATTGCTTTATGGCGCGCTGTTTTGGATGTTTTGCGGGGTTATGGTTATGAGACAAATGATTAATTTCAAGATTTAGGAAGGGTGATCATATGTCAGATAATGAATTGCTTATTACGATATTGGCGGCTCTGGGGGCGGGTCTTTCTTTTGCTGCGTTTGCTTTTCCTTTTTTGCAAAGTTCCGATAAGAAAGAAAAATTTCGCTCTATTATCGAGAAGCGCCGTAAGGATTTGTTTCAGGAGCAACGTCGCGGCGGTTCTAATGTTATAACCGAGGAAAGTATCTCTGCGCGGGATAATATGGCGATGTTTTACCGGTTCCAAAAGCTTGCCGGGAATATGGCGGAGAAAAACCGTGATAAAATGCTGCAGGCGGGGATTCGTAATCCCAAGGCGCATATCAAATTTATGCTTACGCGCGCGGTGGCGCCTGTGGCATTTATTCTTATTGCGCTGTTATATTTCTCTATTTTGCCAGAAGAGCGCTCTTTGGCACCCTGGTTGCAGCTTTCTATCGCGATTTTTGGGGCTTTGTGTTGTTTTAAACTGCCCGATATTCTTATCAAGAATAAAATTCTTAAACGGCAGGAGGAAATTAATCTGACCTTTCCCGATGCGCTGGATATGATGCTGATCTGTGTTCAAGGTGGTATTGGGCTTGAGCAAACGGTTGATCGGGTTGCCGGGGAGGTTGCCGATACATCCGAGGTTTTGGCTGAAGAGCTGGGCATTCTAAGCGCTGAAATGGCGATGTTGAATGATCGTAAGCAGGCATTGCAGGATTTTGCGCGTCGTGTAGGCAGTGGTGCGGGCAAAAATTTTGCTATGGCGCTTATTCAAGCAGAGCAATACGGGACGTCGGTGTCTAATGCGATGCGGGTTATGAGTGATGAGTTGCGCGAGATGCGTATGTCTGAAGCGGAACGTAAGGCGGCTGCCTTGCCGCCGCTTTTGACCGTGCCGATGATTTTGTTTTTTCTACCAGCGCTGTTTGTTGTTATTCTTGGGCCAGCTGGTATGTCGGTATCTGAAGCCTTTGGTGGCGGTTAGAAACTGTGCTTATAAAGCAATGCTGTTGCCCCATCTTGTTCTTGCTGTATGCAGGCACGGCCAAAGGGAATATCGGCGCAGACTCCAGCCGATAGATCTTGGTTGAAGCTTCCGGTTTCTCCTAGCGTTGCTTGCGCATTAAAGGTTGCAGATATCTCTCTTTCGAACCAGTTTTCTCCATTTTCCCAGTTCTCGGGGCGAAGGTCAAGCTGGGTATATCCTGTGAGTTGATGTCCGCTTGGCTCTAGGGTGTTTTGAACAACAGCGTTGAATTTTGCGCTTATTGCAGGGATTTCGAAGTATCTTTCAGCAGAGAGTTTTGTATCCAGGCGCGGCTCGTCATTATGCAGGGTTGCTTGCACGGCGGCGGTAAGATCCCATTGTTCAGTTTGTGCTTTGTATGCTGCGGTGCCTTGTATAAAAGCCGCGCTTTCTGGCGTTAGACCGGCGGCGAATATGGAGTATAATTGTTGATCGTCCTGTGTGAAATACTGATGGAATAGTCTGGCGCCGCAAAACTCGGCGTTGTCTTGAATGCCGGAGAAGGGATTTGAGTGCAGGCTGCCTGTTTCTCCGGGGTTTCCTATTTCGGCATGAAAGTATCCTGCATCCATGAAGGTGTTTGTATGTTCTTTCATCATATCCCCCTCGGGAGATAGTGTAAACGTGTCATGTTCTGTTCTGAGATAAATTTCAGGGCTTATGCCTTTATCGCCTCCAAAACCTAAACGCAGGCTCCTTGTCAGACCGGCATTATTGTCTTGCTTAATATCTCTGCCGATTGAGAACATGTTTGTTGGGTCTAAATGGATATTCCACCCCTCATATCCTGAAGCGATGTCTTGGGCGTAGACGGGGGCTAAGTTTGTTAGTTCTTTGAGTTGTTCGGGGGTAAGGCTTTCGATGACCGGCTTACGCCTTAGGGTTTCAAGGGCGATTTCAAGAGTAGCGGCTTCTACGATCTCTTGTATATCTATTCGCTGGAATGCATTGCTCTCACTTTGAAAGAGACCTGGATATTTACTCTCTAATTCTTCTATGCTTTGCTTTTTCTGTGTTTGTTCTTCTGCACTCATTGTCCCGCATTCCGTTTATTAAGAAATTTTATGTATAATGGTAGCAGGTTTGGCCGTTTTTTCCAAAAAAAACAGCTCTTGCGGGGTTGACGCGCAGAATAGACATCACATGTGACGACACTATCTAGCGCTCGTTCAGGGTTCTGATAATGCGCAAATTGCGTTCTATTTCTATGCGATCAGGCGATATTTCCTTTGCGCGTTCGAGCACTTGAACGGCGTCATCGATATAGCCTTGCGTGGCTAGATTAAGCGCCAGATTGTTCATAATAGTGGTGGGGTCGCCTTCCCAGTATTCGAGCCCTTTGCGGAAGGCGCGTTCGGCTTCAGGATGCATTTCCTTCGCATCGAGAGCAATGCCGAGATTCTGATATGCGTGATGGTCTGAGGGGTCATGAATGATGGCTGCTTGTGCGTATTTCTCTGCTGCGTCGTAGTTGCCAAGCCCCAGAGCAATCATTGACATTTCTGTTTTTACGCCTGCAAGACTTTTTTCTTTGTCGGCAAAGGGTTTAAGAATTGTGGATGCGCGGTTTAAATATCCAGCCTGTCGCAGTCCGCGTGCGTAGGTTAGGGCATAATCGGCTTTGTCACTTTGTCGCTTGTAGCGTTTTTCCAGTGCAATCAGTGTTGCCGATGCCGAGCCTCCTCTGGAGGCCTCGATAGCGGCTTTTTCTATGGCTGAATCGATGCGCTGTTCCTGTGAAGAGGGGGGGGTGTAATGGTTATCAGCGCGGTCGGTGGTCATACTACAGCCACCAAGCGCAATAAGTGTGGCCATGAGAATCGGGGCTGTGTGTTTTTTAGTCATGATATCTTATTATCCTTTTAAACCTGATTGTCTTTTTGTTTTGTCTGTTTGAATATTATGCCATGGGTAATAATCAAGGATATTTTTTCCTATTCCACAGGCTCTCCTTCTTGTACGTTTGCCGGTGCTGCGTTGCTCTTTTGTGAGATATTTGCATTTTGCTGTGTGGTTGTTCCGGCGCTGTTGTTTTGTGTGTTCATTTCTGCGGCTTGTATTTCATGGCACATGTCCGGACAATAATATACGCTCGTCTTGGTGCATCCATCTTCACCGGATGCGCATGTCTTTCTGATGCGAATGTAATCGGTTGTGGGGGCTGCGATGATTGCGTGGCGCTGCATGATAATGTTGCTTTCATTGTCCAGAATGGAAAAATGCGTTGCGCCCGGCGCTTTGGGAACCAGGATCAGTGTTCTGGATGTGTCTGCGAGAATGCTTAAATGTGCGGGGTTGCCGATGATCACACTTTTTGCGTTTGTGTCCAGCCTCAGGATCTCGGATTTATCGGGCGTGAGGCGGATGGCCTGATGTGTGGTATCAGAGGGAAGTGCGGCGCCCGGGTCTTCGGCTGTTGTGATTACTGGCAGGATATCGGCAAATTCCGGCTTATTGCGCTCTTGTGCGTAGGTGCTGGAAGATAGCATTGCTCCTGAAAGTGCAAAAGCAGCAAAAAGGGTGAGGAAGGCATGGTTTTGACGTATGAATACACAAACATTGGTCATGGTTTTGCACTTTGTAGTGAGTTTGAAAAGACACGGATAGATTCGAAAGGCTTTGATCTGCGATCCGAGTTTTATAGTCCGACCCCTTCAATATAACGCGAAAAGATTAAAAAATCATGCACTTTTTAAGGTATACATTATGAGAAGATCATGAGGAAATTTTTCCTTTTAATCTGTATTCCTGAGCGCGGGTGAATTTTCGGAACTGGTCAAGGGTTTCCTCGCTGACGTGATGTTCTATACCTTCGGCGTCAAAGTGTGCTATTTCGTGGGAAACACCAAGCGCAATCAGAAATTTTCTTACAATTTCATGGCGTTTTTTACAGGTCTGAGCCAGATCCCACCCTTTTGGTGTCAGGAAAATGGAACGGTAGGGGCGGCTTTCTATATAGCCTTCTTTTTTCAGGCGGTTTAAAACTTTGCTAACGGTGGGGCCGGAGACACCCAGACGCCTTGCCAGCTCGCTAAGGCGGGCTTCTTGTTGAATGTTGAGCAAGTCCGCTATCAGTTCGACATAGTCTTCGGTGGTTTCTTTCTGGTGGGCTTGACGCACCTGTGCAAACCATTGTGCTTGTGTTTTCGCGTCTGCAAGCTGTTCTGCCGGTTCATTTTTTTGTGTGTTTTGATTTTGCATTGGTCTTATCTCCATTTTCATTTTTCATTTATTTATAGCGAAATTCAAGCCTTTTGTGTGTGGTTTTGTTTAAATTTTCTTTTTGCTGTCCGGCGCTTCACTTTGTTTATAATTAGAGCCAGCATGAACAAGCCGGTCTGGATGAGTACGATCAGGGGGGCTGTGGACGCATCTATATGGTAACTGAGTATTGTGCCGCTAATAGATGAGAGCAAAGAGGTGGTTATGGCTGTTAAAAGCATACGGTCAAATGACTTTGCTATGAGAAAGCCGGTTGCCCCCGGAGCGATGAGCATTGCGATCACCAGAATAATGCCGGTGGCTTTGAGAGCCGAAACAATGGTCAGTGCCAGCAATATAAGTAAGGAATAGTGCAGGCGGCTTGCCGGAAGTCCTAGGGCGCGAACCTGTACGTCATCAAAACAATAAAGCACGAAATCTTTTCTTTTTAGTACCATTATAGCGATGCATGCCGTAGCAATAATACCTGATTCGATCATGTCGCTGCGTGTTATACCTAGAACATTGCCAAACAGGATGTGTAAAAGGTGTATGTCTGTATGAATATGAGTGAGCAGAACAAGGCCAAAAGCAAACATGCCTGAAAAGATTATGCCCATGAGCGCGTCTTCTTTAATGCGGCTATTGTGTTTTATGTATCCTGTTGTTATAGCACACAATAAACCGGAGAAAAACGCGCCTATGCTAAGGGGAAGGCCAGCGATGTAGGCTAGAGCCAATCCGGGTAGTACAGCGTGTGAAACAGCATCGCCCATCAAAGACCAGCCTTTTAAAACCAAAAAGCATGAAAAAATGGAGCAAACCAGTCCAATAAGCGTTGAGATAAGCAAGGCGCGTTGCATGAAGTCAAATTCCAGCGGTGCGGCAATATAGACGTACACCTCATTAAGGGAGAGTGTTTGCGCGATAAGCTGCAAAAGATCTGTCATGGTCTCTCCTTATATATTTGGGCGTTTGATTTTTTGAGGAGGTTTATTCCACTTTTATCCACTGGATTACCCAGTTTGTCACTCTTATGTTCTATGGCTTTACTTTCTTCTGGTGAAATAGTATTTCTGTAGCTAAGTTTTTGGGTGGATTGTGCTGGTTTTTTTATTTTTTTATTCCGGGCTAATATCCCGTGTTTGGGAGCAATACATAAGAGAATCAAAAAGAGCGCTGTTTGCAGGGTGACAATTAATCCTCCTGTGTTTGTGTTGATAAAATAGCTTAAATAGGCTCCCAGTGTGCTTGTTAGTGAGCCAATTAAAATGGCTATTATGATCATCTTCCCAAACTTGTCTGTTAACAGGTAGGCCGTTGCGCCGGGCGTTATGAGCATCGCAATCACCAGACAGGCGCCTACGGTTTGCAGGGCGGCTATGGTCGCGGCGCTTAGTAGTGTAAAAAACATGATTTCAAGGGGGAGGACGGGTAGTGCAATTGAGCGGGCGTGTTTTTTATCGAAAAAGACTGCGGTTAAGTCTTTCCATTTCAGGGTTAATAGAATCAGACATATCAGGCATATAATTATAAGCTGCGTTACTTCCGAATCGGATATGGCTAATATATTGCCTAGAATAATAGATTGCAGGTCTATGGTGGCGGGTCTTATGGATACGATAAACAGACCAAAGGCGAAAAAGGCAGTGAAGACCAGGCCGATAATCGTATCTTCGCGCAGAAGCGTAATTTTTTTGATGAGCACCATGCTTGAGGCTGCAAAAATACCGGTGAGGAAGGCTCCTATAACGTAGGGCAGGCCGAACATATATGCTAGCGCTACGCCAGGCACGAGGGAATGAGCGAGAGCATCGCCGATCAAGGCCCATCCTTTCAATATCAGGTAGGATGACATGAAGGCGCAAGTTCCTCCAACCAAAGCGCTGATTAGTATGGCTTTGGTCATATATGTGTAGGTGAACGGTTCTAATAAAAATTCGGTCATAAATAGCTATTACATTGTTTTTATGTGATTTTATTCATTTTCTTGATGCGGCATGCGTACAATTTTTTGCCCTCCTTTTTCACCGTACAGGACAAGCGGGCGCTCATCATCGGTCAGCACGGTGATGCCGCGCGCATCTTCATCATCGTGAAGTGTGTGCCCGAAGAGCTGATGATGACGAAGCTTCCCGCCGAATGTTTTTGCCAGATTCTCTTGTGAGAAGGTGGTTTCCACAGGGCCGTGAGCCAATATTGTCCTATTAAGGAGTGCTACTTCATCACAAAAATGGGGGACACTGCCTAGATTATGTGTTGAGACGAATATTAAGGCGCCATTTTGTACAAGATTTCGGAAAAGCTGGGCAAGGGACTCTTCTGTTTTGATATCAACACCAGTAAAAGGCTCGTCGAGAAGAATTATCCGTGCTTCCTGAGCAAGTGCCCGTGCGACGAAAACACGCTTTTTTTGCCCGCCGCTGAGCTCACCAATTTGTCGTTTACGGTAGGGGAGCATGTCAACACGCTGCAAGGCCGTCTCAAGGGCGTTTTTATCGCTTTGTTTTGCCTGTCTTAGCC
Source organism: Alphaproteobacteria bacterium (assembly GCA_046542355.1). Taxonomy (GTDB): domain Bacteria; phylum Pseudomonadota; class Alphaproteobacteria; order Micavibrionales; family Micavibrionaceae; genus UBA1672. The sequence goes on from JBKHBN010000010.1 coordinate 35,539, forward strand.
AGTTCATATGACCGTAACGCCCCATCATGACCACGTCTTCAACAAGCACAGGGAAATCCCAATTGACGTCTTCAGTTTGAGGGACATAGGCGACAAGGTTCTTTTTTAGCGCTGTTTTTACATCGTAGCTGGCAATGCGCACCGTGCCAGTTGTGGGTTTTTCAAAGCCCATTATGGTTTTGAACAAGGTTGATTTTCCTGCGCCGTTGATACCAACAAGACCGCAGATCGTGCCTTTGTGAAGTGTCAGGTTAATGTTTTCCAGAGCCACATGACCTCCGGGATAGGTGAGGCCAAGATTTTCCATTGTGATTAGGCCGGTGCTCATAAATTTGTGTCTTTCTTTCGAGGTTTTATGGTTTTGTTTCCCGGGCCTCTCTTGGCAGTGCTTTGGAAAACCCTTGCGCTATGGTCTTGGTTGTAACGCGCAGAAGGTCAAGGTAAGTCGGGACTTTTCCATCTGGCTCACTGAGGGAATCAACATATAAAACACCGCCATAGAGTGCGCCGGTTTCAGCAGCAACTTGTTTCATAGGGCGATCTGAAATCGTGCTTTCGCTAAAAACTACCGGAATGTTGTTTTCATTGATAGTATCTATGACTTTGCGTACCTGTTGCGGCGTGCCTTGCTGATCAGCGTTCATAGGCCATAGATAGAGTTCTTTAAATCCAAGGTCTTTTGCAAGATAGCTAAATGCGCCTTCGCTGGTGACAAGATAGCGGCGGTGTTGCGGGATGTTTTCAGTGATTTCTTTTATTTCGGAGCGAATCGCATTTATTTTCTGGCTATATTCGGCTGCATTTTTGTTGTAAGTTTCTGCGTTTTCTGGATCTATTTCAACAAAGCTTTTGCGGATGTTTTCTACATAAATCAGAGCGTTTTGTGTTGACATCCATGCATGGGGATTTGGTTTTCCGGCATATTCACCGCTATAAATGGAAAGAGGAGCTATTCCTTGTGAAACCGTAATGTTTTGAACGTCCTTTACGTCTTGCAAGAAGCGCTCAAACCAGAGTTCCAAATTTAAACCGTTCCAGAATATGATGTCAGCGTCTTGTGCGCGGACAATGTCTTTTGGGGTTGGTTGATAGTTATGTACTTCGGCGCCCGGTTTGGTTATGGAAGTGACTTGCGCGGCCTCTCCGGCAACGTTGCGTACTATATCGGCTATGACAGTAAAAGTCGTAACAGCTTTTATTTTATGATTTGGCTGATTCGCTATTGCTGACCGATTCTGCGTTAATACGAAGATTGCTAGAATTATTAATAGAATCACCGGGCTTTGATTCGCTATTTGTGATGCTGCCTTTAATGCAAACAATATAAAAAATTTTAAATTTTTAATCTGTGCTAAAAGTAATTTCATATCGATTATCTGGCGTTTGGTTCGTTTAGACTTTTTACACTTTTAGCACACGCTAAACGATATATCAATACATCTTGTGGATAAGATTATGCACATTATCTTTTAAACCTCTCTTTTATGAGTGCGCTACCTAAGTGATCCTAAGAGGTTTTTTTATATTATAAGTTCTTTGTTCTGTACTTCTTTATGTCATGATGTTGTATTCTTTGCTAGAGAAGCGTTTTGTCAGGGTTTTCTTGTTGAGGTGGTTTTATGGATTGTGGCGGTAAGAACGCTCGTATGTTTATTGCTCTGCAGCGAGGTAATGTCTTATTTATTGTCCTGGTGGCGATTGTTTTGATTGGCGCACTTTTATATGCCGCCATGCCCTCTATGCGTCATTCATTGAAGGAGGCCGGGGAGGGGACGTCTATATCTTCCGGGGCTATGATGCAGTACACGGCTTCTTTGCGCGCGGCTGTGGCCGGGCTTTTGTACAAGGGTGCTATGGTTTCCGAACTGGAATTTAACCGCCCCGGTCATTTCGAATCTTGCTCGAGGGTGGAATTTTGTGTCTTTCATCCGGAAGGTGGCGGGATATCGTATACGCCAGTGGGGCGCGATGCTATGTCGAGCAGTGATTTAACTAATGATTGGGGGTTTTCCGCTTTGTTCGAGGTAGAAGGTGTCGGTGTGAGTATAGAGGGAGATTTTGCTGGTAATGATGTTCTTGCTCTTGTGTATGGTGTTTCCGAGACAGTATGTAAGCAGATGAACCAGGATCTTGGCGTTTTTGATGTTCCGGTGTCAGAGATTGAAGATACAGTTTTTACAGGTGTTTTGGCTCAAGGACTTGACCCTTCTATTGCTGGCTCCGGGGGAATGGAGAGCGGCTGGGAGGCGATGGATGGTGAAGAGGTTATTGGCAGAGGAGAAACTGCCGTCCTTGCCGGGCAAGCGCAGGGGTGTTTTAAAAGCAAAGCAGGACACAATGTATATTACAGCGTCCTGCTAGAGCGATAGATTGTTACGATACGATTTGTTTTCATTATTTTTAAGGTTGTTTATACCCCTCTAAGCACCCATATCCTTGAGTTTTCCTTTAAAATCATCGATCGATTTATAGCCTTTTTCATGCATGACATCTTGCAGCTCTCTGGCAATGCGGGCAAAACAGTCTGTTCCTTCGCGCATAAATTGCGTTCCAATTTGCAAAGCGCTTGCGCCGCATAGAATGTGTTCAAAAGCATCTGTGCCGTTTTTGATTCCACCAACGCCGATGATTGCGACATCATCCTTTAGTAGTTTGTAGAATTGACGCACGTTGGCGAGCGCTGTGGGTTTTGCAAAATCTCCGCCGATACCGCCAAAGCCGTGTTTGGGACGAATGACCACGGACTCTTTTTGCGGATCAACAACAAGGCCATTTCCTATACTGTTTATGCATGTTGCAAAGGCGATAGGGAAATCGTTAAGAATTTCTGCCATCATTTCAAAATGCGGAATGTCAAAATAGGGGGGGAGCTTTACGCCTAAAGGCTGCCTGGCAACCTTGCATACTTTTTCTAGAAGCGTGCGGCTTTGCTCGAAATCATAGCCTGCTTGTGGTTTGCCCGGGACATTAGGGCAAGACAGGTTCAGTTCTATGGCATCGACATGTTCGTTGTCTGCCAGAGCTTCCACCATAGTTGTGTTATCTTCAAAACCCATGCCGGAAACGGAAACAATATAGGGTTTGTTATGCGCTTTAGCTTTTTGCGCGTAAGCGGCGTAGTATTCATAGCCTTCGTTGGGTAGTCCCATGGAGTTGATCGAGCCCCAGTCCGTCTCATAATAACGGGGTTCCGGATTTCCTTCACGGTATTCCAGTGTAGCGCTTTTTGCGAGAATTGCGCCAGCAGCGCTTTTGCCGATGGCGTCCAGTTCTTTTTCCGTGGCGCAGAGCGGGCCGGAGGCATTAAAGATACATGTCTCCAGATCCATTCCGGCAAAATTTGTAGAAAGTGAGGGGGAGGTGGTCATGAGGGGCTCTCCTTATGTTGTTTGGTCGTTTTTATCTATATTTGTCTTCGCACGCCATAAATGATGTCAGGTATTTTTCTATGCCGTCTTCCAGCTCGATGAGCGGTTTGTTATACCCTGCATCGCGGAGCTTGGATATATTTGCTTCAGTAAAATATTGATATTTATCGCGTAAAGAATCCGGCATTTCGATGAATTTGATATTCGGCTTTATATTTGCTGCAGTAAAAGTGGCTTTGATAAGATCGGAAAATGTGCGTGCTTTTCCTGATCCGATATTGAATAACCCGCTGACTTGCGGGTTCTCGTAAAGCCAGAGCATGATTGATACACAATCGTCAATATAGACGAAGTCACGCATTTGTCCGCCATGTTCGTATTCTGCTTTGTATGATTTAAAGAGTTTTGCCGGAGCGCCATGAGCAATTTGCGGATAGAGGCGGCAGATTACGCTCATCATGTCGCCTTTATGGTATTCATTGGGGCCGTACACGTTAAAGAATTTCAGTCCTGCCCATTGTGGCGGCTTGCTTTCCGGGTGTTTGGCTTTGTTGTCATATATAATGCGCGATACGCGCCGGTCAAAGAGGTGTTTTGACCATCCATATGGGTTGAGTGGTTTTAGTCGTGCTAATTTTTCCGGGGTTTCGAAATCATCAAAGCCTTGTGATCCATCACCGTATGTTGCTCCCGATGAGGCGTAAATAAAGCGTGCATTGTGATCGGCGCACCACTGCCAGAGTGCTCTGGACAGGTTTACATTGGAGCGAATAATTAAATCAACATCGGTTTCTGTGGTTGAGGATATTGCTCCCATATGAAAGATTATGTCAATTTTGTTGGCGTTTTTGTCGAGGTAGGGGAATAGATCTTCCGGGAAGACGATATCGCGCAGTTCTCTTTTGGCGATATTTTTCCATTTGTCACCATCTTCCAGCCAGTCACAGACGACGATGTTCTGCGCTCCCATTTCTTCAAGTCCGGCAACGAGATTTGATCCGATAAAGCCGGCTCCTCCTGTTACAATAATCATGTTTTTTATCTCTTTTAGTGTTTGGCCTTGCTATAGATTTTTTCAGCACTAGCGTAAGCCATTTTTTATCGATTTGGCAAGACGGTTTGAAGGGGGTCGTTGTCGTCGTCGCTTTTTTGGGAGTGGTTGGGTTTTTTTATGGTTGCTCTCTGTCTTTTGTTTGTTTAACTATGGTTTTATTATATTGGTTTGTTTTTAGTTTAGTGAGGAGAATGCCTTGTTCAATTCGGTTAGAAAAGTAGTAAGTTCGTTATTGGTTGTTTCACATCTTTTATTGGTTGGGTGTGCCTCCTCTTCAAAAAATATTTCTGCGCAATATGTGTCTCCAATGATATATCATGATTATAGCTGTAACCAGATTGCTGCGGAGTTGTCTCGAGTGTCTAGACGGGTTAATGAGATTGCTGGTGTTCAAGATAGTCAGGCAACAAAAGATGCAGTTGCTCTTGGGGTTGGGTTGGTTATATTTTGGCCGGCTTTATTTTTCTTGATTGGCGATGATAAGAAGGAAGAGCTTGGGCGTTTAAAGGGTGAATATGAAGCACTTGAACAGGCGGCCATTCAGAAAGATTGCCCTGTTGTACAGCAAATACAGGAAACCAGACAGGCTCAGGAGACTGAAAAAGAAGCAGGAGAGCGGGAAGAGGAAAAAGGTGATCGCGGTGCTTTGAATTAAAGGATTATGGAGTTTTGGGGAGGTGATTCCTTCTCAGGGTGAGCCTCCAATTTCGCCGCCAGTGCAGCCTCGGTGAGCTGTTTTATAAGCGGGGTCAAAACGCCTTCTTTTTTAATTTAGGCACTTTATTTTTAATTTTAGTAACTTCTAGAGGTGCCCTAGTGTTTTTTCCTTACCAAGATAGCGGTATTTCATCTGCCAGAGTTTTGAGCCATTAGACTGCACAAGCAGGTATAATCCTTCCCCGTCAAAAAGCTTATATGCCTTTTCTTTTGGCTTTGCTGTCTTGCATGTTCTGTCACTTAATTTCATCTGATACCCCCAACTTGTTGCCGATACCCCCGTTCAGTACCCCCATGTTGTAGTTGATTTGGGGGTATTGTGGTGTAGTTCCAGATAGCGGTATGGAAGTATTCCTAGAAAGAATCAAGGAAATATAAAGGATTATGGGGTTTGGTGGGCTTGTGTGAAGAAAAAAATGGTGGGCGGTACTGGGATTGAACCAGTGACCCCTTGCGTGTCGAGCAAGTGCTCTACCCCTGAGCTAACCGCCCCTTCTTGAATAAAGGTAGGGGTAGTTCTAGCGACACCACGCTGATTTTTCAAGTGGAAATGTTACAAAGAGCTGTGCCGCACTCAAAAGGCTGCGTTGTCTATGGGATGTTCTTTATACACCAGCCATGCCCGGCCCTGTTGTTGTCGGCGCATCGGGGGACGGATCAGTTGTTTCTGGCGCTGGTGTTTGTGCAACATTGAGCTGCGGTACGTGCTGTCTTACAAAGTTATCAATGCCGCTGACAATTTGCGCTGCTGCCGAGGCAGGGTTTTGAGCTATTTTCTTTAATGCTGCAAGATCTTGCGGGTTTGATAAAAAGCCGGTTTCAACCAGAACGCTTGCGTTTAGCCCCTGAGTTTTTGGCTCGAAGGTACGAAGAACCCTGTAATCTGCTGCGCGGGTATCGGTTTCCTGGTTTCTAATGCTATAATTTGCTGCGATGCTGGCTGCCAGATTCTCGGAGGCTTGATCGCTGAAGCGCCCGTTGCTGCCGTCGGCAAAGATAATACCACCACCTATAGATTTATTATTGGTCGCATTGACGTGAAGGCTGATGAATAAGACACCGTTTGCATCCATTTCTTTAGCAAGTTCTGTTGCAAATTTCGGACGAACCTCAAGTGTTTCGTTCCTAGCAGCTTCGATGCGGTGTTGTTCTCCCGGATTGCGGGTAAAGGCTATCTGATACCCTTGCTCGCGCAGTTGCTGTGCCATTTCCTGTCCCAGTGGATCTACAACATGCGCTTCGCTCAGTCCTTCGCGGGTTGCGCCCGGGTCAATAATATTGTCATCTATTCCTTCTCTTTCTCTGATGTCTGCGCCGTGTCCAAGATCAATAACGATCAGCGGGCGCGGGTTATGCCGGGCTGTGTCCTCGGGAAGCGTTCCTTTTTCCAAAGGCTCGCCGCCAATGAGTTTTGCAAAGGTACGCTCGATGGCTACCTGAGAGATACCCAGTCCATTTGTGTTGCTGTCATAGAATTCATTATGAAAACTTTTTTCCATGGTTCCAATAGTGGGCACGGCTGCAGCATTGGCAAAAAACTGATCTATTCCTTTTTGGGGTTTGATTATTTCTCCGGTGGCAAGGCGGAATCTGTTTAAGCCTGCATGTGTCTGGCTACCGAGGACGCCGTCAAGACCTCCGGGCCTGTATCCTCCGATATCCAGTAATGTTTGTAGTGCGTATACGTCCTGATAGGAGGCTTCGTGCAGAGAGCCTATAGATTCGAGATGCTCTTCTATACGCTCATCAAAGCCCTCGAGTGTTTGTGCAAGGGCACGAAGTTGCCCGGTTTGTCCATCGAGCATCAGTATTCTGAGGGTATCTGTTGAAGCGCTTAGAAGTGTGTCCGGGTTGTCTTGCATGTGGCGCATTAGCGCTTGTGATATTTGCGGCCTGTCGAAAGTGGGGTCTTGCAGAGTGTTTGCGGATATATCGTGACCGAGCTCATGGAGCGCTTTTGCAACGTTTCCAGCTGTTGCGCCGTCGGGATCGTCTTGCGCTAGGTAATGGTCAACAATTTCATGGAGTGATGCCAGTTTTCCTGCTGGCAGCTCGCTTTGCCTTATAATGCGCGTAATTGTATCATTGGGGTCGAATTTTTCAAAAATTCCATGTACTTGCGCCGAGAGCAAGGGCAGGATATCGGTTGCGGCTTCTGTTCTTAGAAAGCCGAGCATGGCGCCGGCGGTGTTTTGTCCCATTGCGCCATCGATCCCTTGAGGTGAGAATCCTGTTTCTTCAAGAGATGTTTGAAGCGTGCGAACGTCGCCTCTTGTTAGCGGTTCTTCCTGAGTCAGGAGTGCGATGATTTGTCCGATATGCGGGTTGTCTTCTGGTTCTGCTCGTAATACCGGAGGAGGAGGTGTGACGGTAGCTGTGGCAGGGGATGGATCTAGAGGTGGTTCTTTCAGCGCTGTTACTTTGCTTAGTTTGAGTTCTTGTCCCGGATGAATCAGGTTTGCTTCTTCTGGAGACATTTTGTTTATTTTGATAAGTTCTTGTAACGTTAAACCATGGCGCTTTGCGATTTGTCCCATTGTGTCGCCCGATTGGACGACATGTATTGGTGTCTCATTTGCTGTTACCTGAGCGGTGATATCGTTGTCCCCTTGATCGTCCAATGTAATTGTGATTTCGCCTGGATCGGTTGGCGCTGTTTCGTGTAACCGGGGATCGGTGAGATGGATTGTTTGTCCGGGGTGGATTACGTATGCCGCTTGGCTGGTCATACCGTTCATTTCGGCAAGCTCTTGCCAGCTCTCAAAACCGAAGCGCAGTGCGATTTCAGATAGTGTATCGCCACTTCGAATTGTATATGTGTCTTGCGTGTTTTCGCTCACTTTATTCACTCAGCTTTTGTTTTTCACCCTAATAACCCAAGCATATTTTATCACAATGTTTAATTATCTTACAAAATAAACTTATAATATATTTATTTACAATGGGTTAATTAGGTTTATTTTTATTGAGCCTGACTTAAAAGAGTGTCCAGCTTTCCTATTAAGTCATTGAGATGGAATGGTTTTGAGAGGATTTGTGGTCGTGGCTTTTGTGCTGTGTTGGGCGATTCAAGTGCCATGGCTGCAAATCCTGTGATAAACATAACCTTTATATCAGGATATTTTTCCGTGGTCTTATGGGCAAGCTCCAGTCCGTCAATGCCGGGCATAACGATGTCAGTTAGCAGGAGGTCAAAGGGCGCTTTGTTTTTTCTGTTTTCAGGGATATTTTGATCGAGTGAATTGAAAGCCTCTTGACCATTTGTGTGTGCTACAACGCTATGGCCGGCGCGTTTTAGGGCGACTTTCAGGAAGTTCAGCATGGAGGGGTCGTCTTCTGCCAGTAATATACGCGCCATGTCTTTATCTTTGGTCTTGGATCTTATAAAGTTACCGTAATGTAACATGGGAGTCATTGTAGCATTAATACAGAGGTTTATCGACAGTTATATGCTGCCGGGTTATAATATATCTGCGCTTATAAGGTTCCTATGAATTGTTCTCCAGCTGTTTTCCAGCTGTAATTGTCTTTTACGTGCTGCGCTCTTTTTTCCGGGTGGGGTAGCGATATTGCCTGATGCGCTGCTTTTGAGAGGTCCTCGCCGAGGACACCGAGTTCGGGTTTTGTGATAATGTCTTTTGGTCCCATGACATTGTACGCAGCAACGGGAAGGCCGCAGGCCAGAGCTTCGATAAGGACGATGCCAAATGTGTCTGTATGTGAGGGGAAAACAAATACATCGCTTGAGCGGTAATAATCGGCCAGCTCTGTTCCTGTTTTTTTGCCGACGAAAAAGGCGTTGGGATATTGGTTTTCAAGCTTTTCACGGGTTGGACCGTCACCAACCAGAATTTTACTGCCATTCCATTTCATATCAAGAAAGGCCTCAAGATTTTTTTCTATGGCTATACGTCCGACATACAGGGCAATTGGCTTTTTGTACTCTTTTAGCAGATCTGATTTATCGATGTAAAATACAGAGCTGTCAACGCCGCGGCTCAGGCGCGCCATGGGCGTTTTGAAGTTCCAGCCTTTAAGCTGTTCCTCGAGGCTTTGCGTGGCAATGTATAAAATGGATGAGGTTGCGTGAAAGCGCCTGACAACATTAATGGCGTAGCTATGTACTGCATTGTATAGCGGCGGAATGAGCCACGCAAAACGTTTGGCTACGTAATCGGGAAATTGTGTGTGATAGGAGGTGGAAAAGGGAATGTTGTTTTGCATGCAGTGTTTACGCGCTGCCCAGCCGAGGGGGCCTTCGGTTGCGACGTGTATTTTATCGGGGCTGTAGTCATTGATCATACGTCTGAGGCGTTTGTAAGGATTAATGACCAGTCTGATTTCCGGATAAAAGGGCATGGGCATACTGACGGCGAAGTCTGCTGGACCGATGATTTCAACGATATGATTCATTTCCTCGAGCTCGCGCTTTAGGTGCTCATAGGTGCGCACGACACCGTTTACTTGCGGATACCATGCATCGCTGATGATCAGAACTCTAATAGACATTTTTTATATTCGGCTTTACACTGTTGATGCGTTAGATAGGGGAGAAGCGCAGCTTCTTTTGTACAATTTTACCATAAACGTGATCAGAATTATGCTCAACAGATTTTTGTATTCCAGTGCATTGCGGGTTCTTTTTTTTGCATCGGCTTGTATTTGTCCGTTTGAATTGAATGCGCAAGTGCAAGATCCCGATTGCAGCGTTCCTTATGAGACTGTAACACGATTATATACGCCCGATCTGGGTGCATCTATGGTGTGGCAGCGTTTTTATAACCAGTATGGAATTACGGCAAAGGGGCGGCAGGCGCGTTTTGTTTCTTCTTATGTGCTTGATGATCAAGGGGTAATGGTCGCCGGGCTTGTATGGCCTATGACAAATGTTCGCCCTGCGTTGATGTTGGTTCGATTTGATGATCGGGGGCGGGGGCAGTGGGAGCAGGTTCATAATCTTCCTGATCTTGAAGAGGTTGTCAAAATTATACCTGATGGTGATGGGAGCCTGGTTCTGGCAAATCTATCAAAGCCGGATCAGCATTCCTCTTTATGGTTTGGTTTTTTTGATAAAGACGGTCAGTTGAAATCCTCAAAAATTCTTGAAGAAAGCAATTTTGACCTAAGGGCGCGCGATATACATTCATCGGTTGATGGTGAAGGGTGGGTGGTTCCTGTCACAGTGTCTCGTGATCTTGGGGGTGATCCGCCTCATTTACAACAAAACGCCACGGTTTATTTGTTAAACAGACAAGGTGATAAGGTTGCAATGCGGTCTTATATTCTTGGTCTGCAAACAGAATTGCTTCATGTTCATTCCCAGACATTTGCAGGAGAGAAAAAGGGGTATATCGCTACAGGATATTTCGAAAATGGAGCCGGGAAAAAAATTGGCTGGATCATGCGGCTTGACCCTGATCTTTCGATTGTCTGGCAGAGGGAATACAGTCGCGGCATATTGGCCAAGATTATTACGGGTGCATCAGATGGAAGTGGCGATGTACTTCTTGCCGGTGACGTGAATTCAGCCGAATCAGATGTTGGGGGCGTGTGGCTTGCAAAGCTTGATGGTGTACGCGGGGATGTGCTTTGGCAACGTTATTATGCCAGTCAGGATGATCTTTATAATTATCGCACAAAGGCGCTGGTCCGGCATGAAGATGGTCGTATTTCTTTGCTGATGGCAGGGGAGCCGGTTGCAGATGAGGGAGCGGTAAAACGCCGATTTCAAGAACAGGTTGATGACAGGCTGCGGGGCAGGCGTGTCGGGTACTTGTTGACTTTGACGGCGCGCGGGACTTTACTTACCGGGGATTCTTTTTATGCGGGGTATAAGTCTTATGTTTCTTCCATGGCAGCCGGGCAGGACGGGCGCAGATTTATGGTAGGCGATAGCTGGCTTGAATCTTATGAAGCGCTCAAACGAGCCAGAGAGGAAAATATGCCCGAAGGTACGCCGCTGCATGAATATGGCGAAATTCAGTTGCCTGATGTACGTTTGTCTGATAAAGCCCGGCAGGGTCTGGCGTTATTGAAAAAGGAAATCTCTGCGCAAGACATTATTGATACCAAGCAGGAGGCTCTCGAATCGGCCAAATCTTCTTCTGGTGATCTTGTTTTGTTGCAAAAGGGCTGGGCGTTTGTGTCGCAGATGGATGAAGCGTATATTGATCCGTGCGAGTGATAATTTTATTTATTTAACAAATAGTTATGATAAAATCTGTATGTGAAACGTTAAGTATTGTTGTTTCTTTGGCTTATGATGGGCAGCGCGCCGATAAGGTTTTGGGTGCTTTATGTCAGGAAATGTCACGCTCGCGCCTGCAGTCTTTAATTAAGGAGGGGGCAGTTTTTCTGAATGACAGGCCGTTGGACAGTGTTTCTTTCAAGGTTAGCGTTGGTGATAAGTTTACGGTGCAGGTTCCCCAGCCGGTTAAGGCTGATCCTGAGCCTGAAGATATTGCTCTTGATATCGTTTATGAAGATGAGGATATGCTTGTTGTGAACAAGCAGGCCGGGTTGGTGGTGCATCCGGGTGCTGGAAACTGGAGCGGGACAATGGTTAATGCGCTTTTGTATCATTGCGCCGGGCGGCTATCGGGTGTTGGCGGTGTTTTGCGTCCGGGGATTGTTCACCGCCTTGATAAAGATACAAGTGGTTTGATCATGGTTGCAAAGAATGATTACGCGCATCAGGCTTTGAGTGCTCAGCTTGCGGATCGCTCATTGAGCCGGATTTATCATGCTGTTGTTTTGGGGGTGCCGATGCCCAGCAAGGGTGTTGTTGAGCGTTCTATTGGCCGGCACAGGCATAACCGTTTTAAGATGAGTGTGGCGGCGTCTTCTGCGACTAAAGAGGCGCGCACCCGCTATATGGTCTTGGAGCGCTATGCGCAGGCTTGTAGTTTGATTGAGTGTCGTCTGGATACGGGTAGAACCCACCAAATTCGTGTGCATATGGAGTCTTTAGGGCACCCTTTGGTGGGTGATCCGCTGTATGGGCCTCAGCCTACGGCTCTAAGATCTGCTTTGAAGGCTTGTAGTTATCGCACTGAATATATTGATAAAATTTTATCATTTGAGCGGCAGGCTTTGCATGCTTCCGGGCTTAAATGTGTGCATCCGCGAACAAAAAAGAGTATTTCCTTTGAGGCTCCTTATCCGGAGGATTTTTCTAAATTACTGAAATTACTAGTAAACTTCTCTTAATTTGTATTTACGTAAAATTTTATGTATCATAAAAGGAGTGTGTAAACGACCCTTTTTGAACGGAGTGTGTATTTTTATATTTTTCTTAGAAAATAGTTGAGTAAAACGACTTGTTCCGAATAATTTTATAATATCGGGGTAATGCGTATCAGAAAGCATAATCTTTGTGTAAATTATATAGTTCCATTGGCCGCCTTTTTTAAGGCGGCTCTTTTTTGTTTTCTTTTTGCGTTGATGCGCTTTTGGGTCATAGTGTGTTTTATGAGGTAGGTTGTATGAAACCTTTAAGATTTTAATTTTAAACCTCCGGTTGATTTTCTTGGTTATTCGGTAATGGAGTGCCAGTGTCTGGCAATGTTATCAATGCTAAAACTCTGTGTGAGATCATAGAGGTCAAAGGGTTTGTTCAGAGTTTGTCCAGCGTCGCGGCCAAAGGGTACGCTGGTGATGCGCATTGCACTTCCTGAGGGCACGTAAGGCAGGCTGCCCAGAGGGAGTGTTAAGGCCAGATTGTGATTGGCGTGGGTGGCGTCTCCGAACAGATCTGGATCGGCTGTATTTGTCAGTGTTGTTGAGGCGCGCAGGGATGCCCCGTTTTTGAAACTCTTTTCCAGTCCTGCGGTTATTCCCAGATCGCCGATCAGGTAATGTCCTGCGCTGAGTTTGGCTGTAACGTTGTGGCGGGGGATGTCATACCACAGGTGGGCATGGCCGGTGGTCACTTGTTGTCCGTTTAATGCCAGATTGAGCAGGGTGTCAGGATTGCGGCGGAAGGCCTGCCAGAGTTCTGCGCCAAGGGCAAAGCGCGAATATACGGGGCGGTAAAGGATTTGAGCGCCAAAGCCTGCGTAAGCTTCTTCGAAATATCCCGCGCTGGCGGCGGTGTAAAATGCGGGAGCTGGCGAAAATGCGTAGCTGGCATGCATATTTTCAAGGCTTATGAATGTGTCTGTAAAGGCGTCTATATCGCTACGCACTGGCGTTACAGCGGGGGGGCGCAGTTTTGCTATATTGTCCAGATTATCATGCAGGTTCAGGCGCAGGGATGCCCCGTTTAAAAAGCCCAGGAACGGGCTTTTTCTGGCTTCTATGATAAAAGAGGAGCGGTGTAGTAATCCGCTGTCTTCTTCGGACAGGCCGATCTGGTTATCAAAAAACAAGCGCAATTGGGTTTGTTTTGATTTCCCTTTTTTTTCTTGATTTGAGAGAGGAGATGAGATTTCGCTTTTAATAAAAATAGGGCGCAAGAGGTCTGTGTTTGTATGTTTTTCCGGCAGGAAAACGGATGTAAATGGTTTGGTTTTTTTGGTTTTCAGGTTTTGTGGTTCTTTTGTTTGCGGGGGCTGTATTATTGGCACGAATTGATCGAATGTGGCGCTCTGCCAGAGTTCGTTTGTGCTTGTTTGAGGATTTTGCAGCGCCTTTTCGATGTCTGGGCGTATGAGATTTATGCGTGTTCCGTGCAGGCCGTTTGTTTCGAGTATCAGTGAGATGATTTTGATTGTGTCTGCTGCATTGTTGATGATATGGCGCGCGGCGCGGCCGGCATGCTTAGGGGCGGAGGCGTCCTCTGGCAGGTGCAGTGTGGCGTGGATATGCGTTTTTTCGGGATCAGTCCAAATATTTGAGAGCTTGATATTGTCCTGGTTGGCTTCGTTTATTATGCGATTTATATCTGTGCTTTGTGCCGGTTTTCTTTGTTTAAGGGGCGTTGCCTCTTTATAACGGTGAGGGCGTAAGGGCCATTTCTCCGGCATGCCACTGATCGACAGACGTCCCATGAGCTTGTCTGTACCTTGAAGCGCAATTCCGGCGCTGATCCAGTCTTTGTAGCTGTAGGATAGTCCTGCTGCCCACGGGCTTGTGTTGTGGTAGCCTGATTGGGCTTTTTCGGCGATATAACGATCGGCGCCGTAATCGAATTTTAATGACAGGCCGTCATAGGGCAGAAAAACCTCAAGGCCGCCAAACAGTCCGATATCTTCGCCTGTGAACCAGTTAGATGGTTTGTTGGGCGTTTCTTGGTTGTCGTTTCTGTCTTTTTCAAAATGAGGAGACAGGCTTGCGAGTGGATTTTTGAAATGTCCGGCAGATCCAAATCGTCCCCAGCCCAGTCCGGCTGTCAGATCTATGTTTTTGTAACGTTTTGAAAGTGCGATGTACTCTGCGGCCATGCGCTTGTGACCGAGAGCGGATTGAATGCCCAGAGCGACTTGTGGGCGATATGTGTTTTCTTTTAATAGCCGTAATTTAATATCGACGCCGGGATGAAGGCTTTTGGCGTCCTTGGTCATGCTTGATATTTCTGCGGTTTGACGGAGGGTCAGGGCAAGAGGTTCGGCGATTTGGGCGCTGATGGTCGTGTGCAGGTAGGGGTCAAGGGTGCTTGTGCCTGCGCGTAGTGTGCCGGGCGTATCCATACGGGCGCTGGGGGTTGTATTTAGCCCTAAAAATCCGCTAATAGCCGGCGTATGGGTGTACCTTTTACCATTTTGCTCATGATTGCCGGTTGCTTGCGCCGGTGTTGTGTTCTTTAGAGCTATGAAAAGTACAAGGAAAAATAAGCGCAGAATATACAAAGGAATCCCAGATTTATGTGAAGGGCATAGTCCGATAATTTCAGGTTGAATGATTTTTGCTAATTAATTTGAGTATGAGGGTATGTAGAGAGACTTTAATAATTGATTTTACAATACTAATGTATGCCAATCAACCATCTTTTGTTTGCAACTATAGTAAGATAATGTAGGATTTCTCCCGGTGTTTTAATTGTGTTTTATGTATGCTTTATTGTGTTGTTCTCGGGAGAGCGTTTTGTATATTCATCCGTATATTGTCACCTCCGGTTTGATTTTTTTCTGCATTCTGCCATT
>JBKHBN010000041.1:0-14934 GCA_046542355.1 Alphaproteobacteria bacterium
TAAAGTGCGTTTGAAGCTCAAAGATGGCACGATTGAAGAGCTTGAGCTTGATGAGCATAATATGAAGCTGTTTGATTTTGTTCTGGAGGAAGGGCACAGGCCGGGCGATTTAATGCCTATTATTGAAGATGAGCGCGGCTCTTATATTCTCAATTCCAAGGATTTGTGCCTGATGCCGGTGCTTGATGAGTATCTGGCGCTTGGTGTTGATTCCCTGAAGGTCGAGGGGCGCAATAAAAGCCCCTATTACATCGCTGTGGTGGCTGGTGCTTATCGCCGCGCGATTGATGATTACTACGCGCTTGAGGATAAGTCCAAGTGGAATTACAAGCCCTATATGCGGGAGCTTGAAACAGCAGCCAATCGCGGTTTTACGCTCGCCTTTCATGAGGGGCGCTTGCGCAATTACGCCCATAATTACGAGAACACCAAGACTATGGCGGCGTGGGAGTATGCAGGCATTATTCGCGAAGTGCGCGAGGATTGCTTTATTGTTGAGCCAAAAAATCATCTGGTGGCCGGTGATGTTCTGGAGTTCCTTTCTCCTGTTACGAGGGAAGCTACATTGCTGCGTATCTATGAGTTTGAAATTGATGGCGATGAAGAAAACCAGAGCGAAGTGCATGGCGGGCCGCGCAAACGTATCCGCATTCCTTTTGCGCTGTTTGACCGGGAGGATGATCTTGCCGCTTTGAAGGCCAATCATCCGCCTTTTACTATCCTTCGCAAGGAAGCGGCCTTGAGCGAGGAAGAATGGCAGCGCCTGAAGCTTGACCGGCTTGCGCAAAAGATCGAGTTGGGGCAAGGATCGGAGGCTATGTATCCGGAGCGTGTGGAGATGCTGCGCGAAACAATTGGCGCAGAGCTGATGGAGCGGCGCTCCAAAACATCGCGCTCGGGCATGGAAGGATGTTGCGGGCGCGGCTGTAATGGCTGCGTGGTGTTTTGGAATGATCCGGCCTATGAGAACGCACGGCAAATGCTGGCAAAGAAAAAACATGGCGAGATGCTGGAGCGCGACGGGCGGGAAAATTAATAGCCTTGCCAAGATCGCGCTTTTTTTTGACTTTTTCAGCTCTCTTGCATATAATGAGTACTTATTTTATTTATTTGTGCATATTGTTGCGTATTGATGGAGGTTTTATTATGGGTCGTAAAAAGGGTGATGTGAGTAAGGCTTGGCTTGGTATACAGGGCTTTCCTTCTCGGGAATCTGTCTTAGGGTATCTAGGTAACGGCGCTGGAGCAGATACATTTCGTTTATTTCTTGAACAAAATCGAAATAAGTATGAGGGAACTAAAGCTGGCCCTATTGTTAATGAAGTTTTGTTTCATATAGAAGATGGCGACTATTATGAAGCTCGCCAATCCGCAAGATTAGAGATGGAGCCTGATTAGAGCCTGGCCTCGTTAATTTAATAAAGTTCTGTAAAATTTTCAGCTCCTTTTGCTTGACGCATGAGGAGCTTTCTTCATGTGCTTATCCGTTATAAAACAATGCTTTACGGTTATTCTCTCCCGCAGTAAAAAATATTATTTCAAATTTTATGTATAATTAAAAACTTTTTTACCTCACCCCCCTACTATGGGGTTAACGAATGTGGGGGGTAATAAAATGAACACTAATTATAATAATTATGCATGCCAGAAAGAACAACAAAAACAAGTCATTATCGGAAATATCACAGAGCTTGTGAAGGCGTTACAGAGCCTTGCGCCTCATCCTGAGTGTCCGCAATATAAAGGGCCTTTATTTATTAAGGGCAATCCTTACTTCAAAGCCCCAAATGAGCATGATGCCATGGCTGGCACAGCGCTTATGCAAGGGATTTTGGGCGCTTCGTTCTCAGATGCGGTATCGGGCATGGTTAACACTGCAACCGATAGCCTTGATCTTCCGCGGATTGATCTACCCAATATTGATGTTGTTGATCTTATGGAGTGTTATAGCGAATATCTGGGCGCGCGTGAAAGTGAAGAAGAGAAAAGACAGGCGCAGGCTCACGGGCGCGGAACGCTTGCCCGCATGTCTGGCAAATCCATTTCCGGCAGCTTTAATGCGCGGGCGCAGATATCTGAAGGGATGCAGGCGTTCTATGATGATTTGCCAAAACGCATGACCATCGAGAAAAGCATGGCCTTTTACGCGCAGCAGCTTGATCTTCTGGAGCGTGCGCCGGTTTACCGCTATGCGCCTGTTGTGCCTCAGATGGCGGCCTAAATCGTAACCTTATAAAGGCAATAATATATAAGTCTTTCTTATTTCGTAAAGAATATGTTAGGCTTGATTTGATCGTGTGCACACTGCTTATCATTTTGGCCTTTTTTATCAGGTTCTTTTCCATGCACATCAAGACGTCGTTACTACGTGAGAAATTCACCATTGAGGATGAGTCCCCCTCCTCCAAGGCAGGGGCGGTAAAGAACGCGCGTGCGTGCTCAAACCGTATGGTGGTGCACTTACAAACTGAGGAACTGGCCAGAGAAACATTTATTGTGCGCACCGATTCCATGCATTTATGCGCCCGCATGGCCGGGCAATTGCTGGCAGATTATGAGAATAGAGGGCCGTTTAACCCACGCATGAAGGATATTAAATGGAATTTGCTATGGAATAGCGCGCTAAGCGATTATGAGCGCCGATACAATAAGCGCCGCTGGGTTGCGGTCTATCATAAGGGAAAGCCTGTCTATGCCTTTGGTGAACATCACAGCTTTCTTGATATTGTTGAGCAGTTTGAAACTGTTTATCAAACTGATTCCTACGCCCAATCCCTTGTTAAGGCGGAAGATGCCTTTAAAAAGGCCGGTAAAGATGTCACAATTGATTATAACAGCAATGTTGCTCTGGTCTTTGATATGGAGCGGCAAGGAGGGCGTTGCAGCACTATATTACGGGCTCCACACAAGACAACCAGTTTTCACTTTGCTCTCAAACCGCAGAAAAAAAACGAAAAGGTCGTTATATCGGTTGGCTTGACCAGCGCTGGTCATTTTCTGGAGGGTATGAATCTTTCCTACTTTATCGGCATGAGCAATGCGTATCTGGAGGCCGGAAAAATTGAAGAACATTCCAGTGAATTCAATCAAATGCGCCATGCACGCCAGCGGCTTGATGAAATCTCCGCGAGCCTGAGCACTCTGGAAAACCGCTATCAGGTCCGTTATAGACCTGAGCGGCCTGATTTTAATCTTATGATCACGCAAACCGAGAATTACGTGGAGCGCAGCCTGCTCACCGAGGCCGAGCCGGATCAGGAGCAGAGCTAGGGTCGTTTCATCACGCGTTTTTAAGGGATCAGTTCCTCCAGCTCTTGTATGATCTGTTCCACCGGATCGACTTCAGAAGGGGCGAGCGCGTGACGTAGCGCCGGGTGGTCAGAAAGTCCGGCGCGATGGAAGGACTCGGCAAATGGGTCTATGTAATTATCAGGGTAATCCTCCATTTGGCTGTGCCTCTCTTCTGAGAGACCATGCACAATGAGGGGGATATGCGCCGGATCACGACCGGGCGGGATCAGTCTCTCAGGAGGGTAACCCCAATTCGGATATACACTTATCACATGCGCATCCTTGTCACCGCGCTGCCTCGCCTCTTGCAGCAAGACCGCCGGCAGGCCGTGATCGTAAGATATTTTTTCTGTTCTGTCCCCCAAATGTGTCTTTCCCGTACCAATCACCATATCGGATGCCTTATGGTTTTCTGCCGCATCGAAGGCGCGGTGCGCCATGATATAGTTACGTAAAATTATTCCCCTAAAATCGTTCTCTGGTGTATTGCTTGCGCATGGCAAACAGGACAAATCAATATTGTGATTAGGAAACACTCTGGCAGCCATTTCCGGCAACAATGGGTCATCTTCACTTAAATAACTCCACAAAAATTTTGATTTTCTTATCGCATCGATATTGGCTAGTGCGCTGGAGCTGCGCAAAATCGTGCTCACAAGGTGCTGTTTAGCCAGCGGCGCGGAAAATCCATTGCGCGTTATCAAGGCTCTGGCACAAAGGTGTCCTCTGGGGTCTGCTTTTTGTAAATCTGGCAAAGACAAACGGGACAGGTCATCCTTGTAATCTTCTATTGCATTAACTGCTAAAGCATCCACCGGCATCTCATGGCCAAAAACGCAGTTCGGCCGGGTGGCCAAAAAACAGGCCTGTGTCATGATGTGCGCACTCATGAAATGATTCTCGCCAAATACGTGGAAGAGTCTGGCCTGTGCGGGCATGGTGGCGCGGGTTAGATTGCGCACCGCTTGCAATGTTAATGTCAAAGCGCATAAATCATGGGGATCAAGCAAATTTAATTCGATGTAATCCTTGGGATCATAGCCCTTTTCGGCGGTCATTTTTGACTCATGGGGCTCGATAAGACGAATGCCATCGGGCAAGCCTTGTTCATATAATTGTTTTTTAATTTGCGCAGGGGTTATGGCCGCTTTGGATGTGGTTATTGAACCCGATGCGGGCGGCGCGGCATCTGCCGGAGAGATACCGGGCTTCATGGCGCTATCATTAAAATCTTATCTTAACATAACAGGACGTTATCATCAACATTTGTGTTATGTCAATTTTATATAATGTTCATTGCTACACGTTTTTTTGATTAACGGCTGGCCAGTTGGCGCAAGACGTAATGCAATATGCCGCCGTTGCGATAATATTCCAGCTCATCGAGTGTATCAATCCGGCAAATCAGGGCGGTTTCATGCTTTGTGCCGTTTGAATACTGCACTATGAATTCAACGTCTTTTCCCGGTTCAAGCCCTTCTGTCATCCCGCTAATGGAATAGCGCTCATCACCGAGAAGCCCGAGGGTCTTGCGATTTTCCCCCTCCTTGAATTGCAAGGGCAGCACGCCCATACCAATCAGGTTGGAGCGGTGGATGCGTTCAAAACTTTCTGCTATCACGGCTTTTACACCGAGCAGGCGTGTGCCTTTTGCAGCCCAGTCGCGGGAGGAGCCTGTGCCATACTCCTTACCGGCAATAACGATCAACGCCTCACCATCGGCCTGATAGCGCATGGATGCGTCATAGATGCTCATCTCTTCACCGCTTGGAATATGTTTGGTATAGCCGCCTTCTGTGCCCGGAATCATCTCGTTGCGAATACGGATATTGGCGAATGTGCCGCGGGTCATGACCTGATCGTTGCCCCGGCGTGATCCGTATGAATTGAAGTTATATGGCTCAATCTGACGCGCGATCAGATACTCTCCTGCCGGAGAATTTTTGGCTATGGCTCCTGCGGGGGATATGTGATCTGTGGTCACGGAATCTCCCAAAATTGCCAAGGCATAGGCCTCGCGCACATCTTCAAGGCGTGGCAGATCCTTGCCCATTGCGGCAAAGAATGGCGGGTTGCGGACATAGGTTGACCCTTCCTGCCATGCGTAGGTGTCGTTAACGCCACTTGCGCTGCCTTGCTCTTTGCCGTCCTTTTTATTGTCTTTTTTCCAGCTCTTTTTGCTTTTGCCTTCCTCGGCTTGCTCTGTTTGCTCTGGCGCGTTGTTAGAAGCCGTGTTTAGCCCGATAGACTGCCATGCTGCAGGCCCTTTGAAAACATCGGCATAGCGGCGGGCAAACATCTCCGGTGTAAGGTTTTCAGCAATCGTGCCCATAATTTCTGCTGTGGTTGGCCAGATATCCTTTAGATAGATATCGCGGCCTTTTTTATCTTGCCCTAACGGCTGTCTTATCAGATCGATA
The DNA here is from genome assembly GCA_046542355.1 of Alphaproteobacteria bacterium. GTDB lineage: Bacteria > Pseudomonadota > Alphaproteobacteria > Micavibrionales > Micavibrionaceae > UBA1672. The sequence goes on from JBKHBN010000041.1 coordinate 5,712, forward strand.
TACATAGATCCGGCGATTGCGTAGGCAACCACCAAAGGCGGGCTGGCCAGATAGTTTGATTTGACCTGCGGGGAGATGCGGCCCTCGAAATTGCGGTTGCCCGAAAGGACAGAGACAACATTCAAGTCCCCCTCTTCCACAGCCTTGCCAACTGCATCAGGCAAAGGCCCGGAGTTCCCGATACATGTTGTGCAGCCATAACCGACGATGTTAAATCCCAGCGCATCGAGATCATCCTGCAGACCGGATTTATCAAGATATTCGGAGACAACTTGTGAGCCGGGTGCAAGAGAGGTTTTCACCCATGGCTTGACATCCAGCCCCAGCGCACGCGCCTTGCGCGCTACCAATCCGGCGGCAACCATTACAGAGGGGTTTGATGTGTTGGTGCAGCTTGTAATGGCCGCGATCACAACATCACCGGTATCGAGCGTGTAGTCCGTATCCTCTACCTGTATGGAGGTGATCTCAGGCTCCATTTCCTTGAAGGCGGCTGCTGCGCCGCTCAGGGCTATGCGATCTTGCGGACGTTTGGGGCCGGCAAGTGACGGTTCAACGGTTGATAAATCCAGATGCAGCGTAGTGGTGAATTCGGGCTGCGGGCTGCCAGCTTCGCGCCATAACCCCTGTTCGCGGGCGTAAGCCTCAACGACTTTAAGAAGATGTTCATCGCGGCCTGTAAATCTCAGATAATTGATTGTTTCCTTATCAATCGGGAAAAAGCCGCATGTCGCGCCATATTCGGGCGCCATGTTGCTTATGGTTGCGCGGTCGGCCAGCGGCAGGTGATCCAGTCCCTGGCCGTAAAACTCAACGAATTTGCCGACAACGCCAAGCTCACGGAGCATTTGCACCACGCGCAGAACAAGGTCTGTGGCGGTGGTGCCTTCCTTCATCTTTCCTGTCAGCTCAAAACCGACCACTTCGGGGATGAGCATAGATACAGGCTGGCCAAGCATGGCGGCTTCGGCCTCTATCCCTCCAACGCCCCAGCCCAAAACAGCCAGCGCGTTGATCATTGTTGTATGCGAATCCGTTCCCACAAGCGTATCAGGGAAAAGCACTTTCTTTTTGGGGTTGTCCCTGTCTGTTTCCATCCATACGGTTTTTGCCAGATATTCAAGGTTGACCTGATGGCATATTCCAGTGCCCGGCGGTACAACGCGGAAATTATCAAAAGCGTTTTGCCCCCATTTCAAAAAGGCGTAGCGCTCGCCATTGCGCTCAAATTCATGTTTGACGTTCGTTTGAAAGGCGCGCGCCGTGCCGAATGCATCGACTGTGACAGAGTGGTCAATCACCAGATCCACCGGCACAAGGGGATTGATTTTTTGCGGATTGCCGCCCAGACCTACCATGGCTTCGCGCATGGCGGCCAGATCCACGACTGCGGGCACACCTGTAAAATCCTGCATCAAAACACGTGCGGGGCGAAAGGCAATTTCGTGGGTGGATTTCTTTTCTTCCTGCCAATCTGCAATGGCAAGAATATCATCTTTTTTTACGCTGTTTCCATCTTCAAAGCGCAAAAGATTTTCCAGCAGCACTTTGAGCGTATAGGGCAATCTTGAGATATCTCCTATTTTCTTTTGCACCGCCTCCAGTGAGAAATAATCGTATTTCTCCGCTTCCACGATCAATGTTTTGCGCGTTTTAAAACTGTCTCGATCTGTTTTTGTCATAAGAAAACCCTATATCTAAATATACACTCGGCCTGCTCCTTGCTTATGGCCAGAGGCTCATAGCGCCATAGTGTACATGATATCAAGGGTGTGTGTAACCTCGATTTTTTCAAATCTTGGGATGAGAGAGATTTGCGGATTTTGCTTGTGAGTTTAGCTGCCGCACTGCGGGTGCGAAAAGCCGCTGTGGGAACGGGGGACACGGGAGGAAACCAGAAAATACCACGTAAAGTCCTTAATTTAGACACATTTTAGGTGCATAATTATAAGTGTGAATATAGGAAATTTATTGGAGGGTTTCGCACAGTTATTAACTAGGTTTTGTTCTCCTCGTGCAAATTATTGACTTACTTACTAATATCTTTTCCGCTGCCCCTTAAAGGCAGCGGTTTTTTATGCGGCTCTTTTTCCATGGCTGGACAGTTTCTTACATCAAAAGCTATAGTAACGAAACAATTTAGAAGGAATTCGTGCCATGGAAATGACAATAACCGGTATGCTTTTATCTATTGTTTTTAGCGGCATTATCTCATTTCTCATTAGTGTTACATTTTTGCGCAAGCGTCTGGGGCTTGGGATGTTGGTTATGCTGGCTTTTCCTCTTTTGGGTTGTGCGACCTATATTTATTTCACCATGCCAAACCCACAATCCGATGATCTATCGCGCCTTTTGTCGCGCGCGGATCTGTATATGGAACGCGAAGAGTATGACAAGGCTATGGCTTTGATTGAATCCGAGCTGCCGAATTTTGAGGCTCATGAAAAGCGCGAGGATCTCATCATCAAGCGTGCCACTGTTTCTTTTGCCAAAGGGCTTCTTTATGCCGAGCAAGGCGCTTTTGAGAAGGCGCATGAGACGCTCAAGGATACGCTGGAGATTACGCCGCCTGATGCGCCGTTCCTTCCTGATTTAAGGCATTTTATCAGTATTACACGACAACAGCTTGAGAAGAGTAATTCAAGCGACCAGAATAACAATGAGTAATTGAAGATATAAGTTTTAATCGTTAAAAATGCGCCTGTAGAGGTTTGTTTTCCGTTTTTCAAAGTTCGGACACAGCGCATCAACGCGCTCATATTCCTCTAGAGAATCAACAGCGCGCTGGCGTTCCTGCCGCTCTATTCCCAGCTTCTTGTATTCCAGCTCTAAAACCTGCTGAACGACGCGCTGCATCTTGCTGCGTACTTCATCCATTCTTTCAACAGGCAGCGGGCCCACGGAAAAACCACGGCTCTTTAGAGCGTTATAAACATTTTTCCCCATGGAATTTGCGTATTTATTCACAATTTCACGATCAACGCGTACGTGTTTTAGCTCATGTTCAATAATGGCGTTGCGCATGCATCTGTCGCTGTAGAGCTCTTTGGCAATAAAAATTCTGGGGTCAATATTGAGCTCAATATCAATAGAGTCGTACCACACACATCCATAACCGTGGCGGTCATATTTTGCCGTGCCGAATTTGATCTTGTGGCGTAGCTCGATCTCCCCTTTCATAAAGCCCTGCGTGACTGTTTTGCCATGAAAACCATAGGGATCGACCGTGTCTGTCTCGTAATTTTGCAATTGTTCGAGCGTATGGGTTCTATCGTATATAACCTCGGCTGTGCGCGGCTTAACGTGGATCTCGGTGGGCTTTCGCGCGGGACATGTCAGAGTGTTGCCGGTCAAAACCAGCATGGTTGATATGGTCAGGGGGTCTATACCAAACATTGAAAAATACCAACTTAGTTATTACGACTTAAATTACGACCCATCTCTTGCAAAATCTCTACAGGATCATACGTTCAGCCATTGGATTATACCATAAAATCCTTACCAAACTTTAATAACCCTTTGCAGAAAATAAAAAATATGTCTTCTTTTCACCCTTTCACAAGCGACGCAAACAGGATATAAAGGGAGATGTTAGCATGTGTTTACTGGGTTATTATTAAATGTAAACAATTTTAATTAAGCAGGTGGTGTGAATGTTTATTTTTGGTTTTCTGGCTCAGTTGATCCATTTGGCGATCCAGATTTATGTTGCGATTATCATTCTTGAGGTCGCGCTGAACTGGTTGATTGCTCTTGAAATTGTCAATGCGGAAAATGATGCTGCGCGGCGTCTCAAGGCTTTGCTATCGCGCTTTACAGAGCCTGCCTACAAGCATTTACGCAAGTATATCCCCCCTATTGGCGGTCTGGATATGAGTCCGCTTGTGCTGATTATCGGCGTGCAGGTGATTGGCGGCTTGCTGATCTCTATATTCGTATAAACCTATTCACATAATCTTGTCTTATGGGCTCATTTAACAATAGTATCCAGAGTATCTAGCGGGAAAATTCGATGACACATATTATTGACGGTAAGGCTATGGCTGCGAAAGTACGCGCAAAGGTCGCTGCTGATGTACATTCTCTGGCCTTTATACCGGGGCTGGCTGTTATTCTTGTGGGAGATGATCCAGCCTCCCAGGTTTATGTGCGCAACAAGATCAAGGCATGCGGCAAGGCCGGTATTCGCAGTGTCGAGCGTCTTTTACCTGCGGATGTGACAGAGCAGGATGTAGCCGATGTCATTGCGCCTTTGAATGCTGATCCTGATATTGACGGGATTTTGCTACAGCTTCCCCTGCCAAAGCCGTTGGATAGTGATCGCCTTGTACAATTGATTGCACCGCAAAAGGATGTTGATGGGTTGAATTATGTCAATGTCGGCGCTCTGGTGGCTGGGAAAAGTGATGGTCTTATCCCCTGCACGCCTCAAGGCAGCATGATGCTGATTAAGAGCGTCTGCAATGATTTGAGCGGGAAAAATGCGGTTGTGATTGGCCGCTCGCTTTTGTTTGGCAAGCCTATGGGGCATTTACTATTGCAGGAAAACTGCACTGTGACGATGGCGCATTCGCGCACGCGGGATCTGGCCGATATTTGCGCTCAGGCTGATATTCTGGTGGCTGCTGTGGGGGTGGAGAAACTGGTCAAGGGGGAGTGGATCAAGCCCGGCGCTATTGTGATTGATGTGGGAATTAACCGTATGGCTGATGGCAAATTATGCGGTGATGTGGATTTTGAGGCTGCCTGTGGTATAGCACGTGCGATTACGCCGGTTCCCGGGGGTGTGGGGCCTATGACCATTACCTGCCTGCTGGCCAATACAGTGCAGGCGGCTCGCTTGCGCCGCGCCTAATACACCATCATGGCAAAGGGCGCGTATGTCTGTATGTCTTTGAGCTTTGCCTGCCGCAAAGCGAAGGCATTAAAGAACTGCACGCGGTGGGGCATGGAGGTTATGATAATCTCAGGATACTCCACGATATATATCTCCTGATTATTCCCTATTCTTTCCAGTAGAGCCTTGTTGGCATCGATCCAGGATTTGAGCCTGATCGAAAAGCTGCGCATGGCAACTCTATTTTGGCGAAATTTCGTGCGCACGGCCAAAGATACAGTAGAATCCGTATCCATGATCTCCTCTAGTTCTTTAACCTCTTTTTCCAGATGCTCCATCCAGTACTTTGCTATAATTTCAGCCTTTTTCACGTTCCTATATTGCTCCAAAAGGAAGTCGTAATCATCGAAAATGCGCATATTTCCTACGGCAACCATGTAGCGGCGAATCTCGTGGCCGTAATGATCAAATTCTGGCTGTATCTGTGTTTCTATACCGAATAACAACCTGTCTACGCGTTCATCAACCGAGCCCACTGGCGGGTATTTGAGAAACGTCGTCTCACTGATATTCGGCTCTTCAGCTTCTTCAGCGTCATCATCGATGAGTACTGATGTGGTGCCCATCTCCGGCGTGAAGACCTCTTCATATTCGGCTCTTCTAAGAGACTCTCTTATGCCATCTATCACATCTTGTGCTGATAGTTCTGTCTTGAACAAGAGCAAGCATAGCATCGATAGCAATAATACGGATCCGGCTTTTCCTAAATATATTCTGAGCACAAGTACACTCTCTTTTTACAGTTAACACGCGCGTCATTGTACCTATAATCAAGTTTTTTGTACAGAGCATGATTATTGTAATTTATGCGCGTATCTGCGGGCTGTTCTTATGATAGCAGCTTGTAAAACCAGTGCGCGCCTATCTCGCAGCACGGGGTTTTGTCTTTTGCCCAGTATGGCATGATATGTGCAGCGTGATAATGCGTTGCCCTGCCAGTAATATCTTCGAGTACACCGGCCAAAGCTCTGGCGGCTATGCGCTGCGCAGTGGCAAAGTACAGGTTCGAGCCTTCCACATTTCTAAGCTTTATGAAATTGGGATCAGCGCGGTTCCAGCAAGAAAACTGGTAAGGCTTATGGCAAACCTGAACGACATTATTCCCCCACCAGAAAGCACCGCGCTTTTGAGCGATAGCCACACGATTCATAACCACATTGGCAACAGCGTGCATGCCTTGACTACCTTCTCCTCTGGCCTCTCCCCAGAGCGTGCGCGCCAGAACGTCGTGGGCTATGCTGTTATAGAACTCCTGCATTGTTTTTTTATCTTTGCTCTGTGTCGTAACATGGGTTGCACCGCGTTTAAGTGCGACAAGCTCAGGTCGTTTTATCATTGAAATTTCTCTCCTTCTTTGTGTTATCGTTGTGTCATCGTTGTCCATTTTTTAACGAATTAAATGTTATAATTTTCCTCGAAGCAGATTTGATGGAGTTTGATATGAAAGTCTTATTTTCAGGCCGTGACAGCTATGTTGAGGCTCTCGACGATGCGGCTCTTGGCGCTCTTATACAAGAGGCTTTGCGTGAAAGCGGCATAGGAGTGAATGCGCCTGCTTTAAAACATGACGGCCTATCGCATTACAGATGCACCTTTGAAGTTCCCAGCGGCTCGGATGTACGCGGTCTTGTGCAATCTCTTGCCGATCAGCTTCACTCCCGGGGCAATGGCGCAAGGAGCGGGAATACCCTTCACGCTCCGGCGGATCTGGGACTTTACTGCTATGCCCACGAGGATGAAGGGTTGTTTGTGCTTCAGCTTTATGAGTCCGGACGTGGGCCGGAAGAAAACCTTGTTACGCCCAGACATTAACCCTCCTGTTTCAGGCTTCTGGCTTGCAGACCTTCTGTTTTGAGGGCGGTTGCATCAAGCTTTGCTTCAATGCGCAAAAGATGCGCGATCAAACGCTTTTCGATGGCGCGCATATCGCGCTGTGAGGCATAGGTTTTGGCGACATCCAGCTTGAACTGATACAGCTCGTCATGAATTTCATCTATTGCCTGTTCACTGTCTGCACGCACGCGCCAGATCATCCAGAATAATCCGGCCAGCGCAGGCAAATCCACAGCGCTGATCCACCAGATCAGGTCATTTGATATTTCGGTCATATCGGAGGTTCCTTTTCTTATATATTCCAGTCTTTTGTGGCTTTATGCGTATTGTTGCCGCGCATCCAGCTATAGCCGCCCTTTGCATGGGCGCGAACAAGGCGATCGGGTTGACAGGACAGCGCTCCGGCCACAGCATCGAGCGCATCGTCCTTACCGCTGCTGCCTTGCGGACGCCATTCACGCATCTCCATCAAGAACGGGGTCTGGGTGATGCTTTTATGGATAAACAAGCGCTGCGCGGCCATAAGCGCATCAAATGCTTCGATAATGCGCACAGCCTTATTACGGGTTGAAGAGGCTTCCATTACTCTGGCTGGAACATGCGCTGCGGACAGTTCGTTGCGCAGGATATTAGGCAAGAAGCGCCCTATTCCGTTAATCTCCACTGTGATTGAGGGCAGATACATATCTTTGGCAAGCCCTGTTACGATGCGGGCTTGCTGGGTGGCTTCATCGGCGGGGTCTGTTTCATCTATCTTAATATAGACCAGATGATGCAAATAAAAATTCCCGCCCTCATCGGTAAACACGGTTGCGCATACGCTGTTATCGCCGCCTGCTTTCCCAAAAGATGGATCCCACCAGCACGACGCGCCTGCCATTTTCATGTGCCCGATGAAAAGGGTTTTGAGCGTCTTATCATATTCCAGAGCCACATCGTAGATTTGCAACACATCAGGGTTCAGGCGCCCTTGCATGATATTCACAGGTTTGAGCATCATCTGGCTGTCGAATTTATTTGGCCCGGCAGCGCGGCGCATGGAGGAAATATCTTCGGGCGTATAGCGCTCTGGCCATGTTGCGCGCCCCTCTTCATCCAAAACGGGCAAGGCAAGCCGTTCAAAATTGTTTAAGAACGGGTCTTCCTCTCCGATTTCGCTGCGCGGCGTGTCGGCATAAATAGAATAGTAATGATGCGGCGTGCCGACATAAAGCTGCGCGCCTCCGGCAATCAGGACATAGGGAATTTCGCCCAAGCGTTCGCGCAGATCTTCGCGTTTTGTGGCGGTATCGCATGTGTTTGGTACTTCTACATCGTCGCAAATCACAATATCGGCGCGGCTGCCTGTGATGTTGGAGATTACTCCTTTTGCCATAATGGAAGGATCGCGCAGCTCCAGATCACGCAAAACCGTAAAGCGATCAGACGCCCATTGGTCTGCGTTTGAGGGTTTGAGCGCTTCGGTGAGCGGGTGGCGCTCTATGATGCGTTTGACATTGCGTACCATCTTTTTGGCCAAGCCCAAATCCGCAGCCAGAACCAGAATGCGCGTATTGGGATTGCAGTAAATCAGCCATGCGGCGAAAAGTCCGACAATGGTGCTTTTACCAGCACTGCGAAATGCCATGAGCAGCATGTGGTGTTTGCCTTCTGTCCAGCAGTGCTCCAGCCAATGCGCCATTTTAAGATGTATGATCGGGGTTTTGCGCCCTTGTGTCTGGTTCCATAGCGCTGTAAATAGCTTGAAATCTATAGGAGTTGATAAAGGGGTTTTATCCATATGTTTATTCTCCCAGATAGGTTTTGACTTCTCCGCTGGCATTTTCGATCATGCGGCGGAGCTGTTCTTGCTTGTCTTCCTCCAGCCCTTCTACCTGATCGGGCGGCAGGTCAGCCCAGCCTGCCAACTTTATGAGCAGCTGGATGTGGGCGACTGCAACCTTGCAGGCATCGTGGCGTGCCTTGAACTCCTTTGCATCGTCTGATGGTTTTAGATCACAGAAATCCTGATAGGATTTAAGCGCCGTTTTCAGGGCGATGGGAAGGAACTGTGCGATTTGCTGGCGGGTGTCATCTTCTATTTCGGGCATGGGTGGGGGTGTCCTTAGGGTTTGGAATAAAGGGGTTTGGAATAAAAAATCCCGCCTTGATAGCGGGAGGGATGTTAAGGTTCATAACGTTATGAACTCTATTTTAGAAAAACGCTTCCTTGCAAGAATAGCGTTATCTGTCTTTCTCAGGCGTCATAAATGATTAGAAAATCACTATATTCCTCTATAATTGTCCTTTCTGATCTTGGCACTTCGCGCTTTGGCCCTTCTAGCAGATCTTTTGCAGCCAAAAACTCCTCAAGACTTTCCGGCCTATCGAGAAATCTTTTGCGCGCCTCCATTCTCTGGCCAACAGCACGATTAAAATCAAGTGCCATGGCTTTAGCTTCACCTTTAGCGTACTGTTTTTCCTTAGAATATGCCATAATAGTATTATATGTTT
>JBKHBN010000011.1:0-49720 GCA_046542355.1 Alphaproteobacteria bacterium
ATTGTGTTACCCATGCCTCCGGTATAAAGTGTTACCTATGTCTCAATAAGGTCAATAGTGACGATACTATCTAACAGGGATTTTCAATCAATAAATCGTTTGACATTTTTGCCAAAAACGTTATACAACCCTATCATTCCCGGGAAAGAGGGGGCGTTGTGCCTTCCGTTGAGCTTCTTTTATAGAAGGAGATATCTCAAACCTGAAATCTGGTCTACCGGGACAATTTGAAAATAAACATAATAGAGAAGGAACTCTGAATTATGAGTGGAAAAAGAGTACAGTCCAAGCACAAGCTAGATCGCCGCATGGGTGCCAATATCTGGGGGCGCCCGAAATCTCCATATAACAAACGCCAGACCGGTCCGGGTATGCACGGTGCGCGCCGTGGAAAACCAACGGATTTTGGTATGCAGCTTTTTGCCAAGCAAAAGCTTAAAGGGTATTACGGCTCTATCGGAGAGAGAAAGTTTCGCCGTTATTTTCAGGAGGCCAAGCGTCTTAAAGGAGATACAGGTCAAAACCTGATTGGTCTTCTGGAGCGCCGTCTTGATGCTGTTGTTTATCGTGCGTGCTTTGTGCCGACTGTGTTTGCCGCGCGCCAGTTTGTGAACCACAAGCATGTGACTGTGAATGGGCAGGTTGTGAATATTCCGTCTTATCAGGTCAAAGAAGGTGATGTGATTGAAGTGCGTGAGAAGTCTCGCGAGATTCCTATGGTGCTTGGAGCGATTGAAACATCCGAGCGCGATGTGCCTGATTATATTGAGGTTGATACCAAGGCGATGAAAGCCACATTTTTGCGTATTCCTCAGCTCGAAGATGTGCCTTATGCGGTTCAAATGGAACCTAATTTGGTTGTGGAATTTTATTCACGTTAATTTTGGTGTTTAGTTTAAATTTCAGGAAAGCCGCTCCATTGGGCGGCTTTTGTGTTTTACTCGTGGCTGGTTTTGTTGCCTCTTAATGCAGAGAGGATGCCGTGGAGGGTGCGTACTTCCTGATCTGTGATGTCGGTGCGGGTGAAGATGTTGCGGATGTTGACCATCATGGTGGGCTTCATTTCAGGGGTACGGAAGAAGCGGCGTGCCTCCAGATCTTGTTCCAGTCGCTCTATAAAAGCGGTGATCTCGCTTTGCGGGGCAGGGGCGTTGTGTTTTTCTGGCGTGCGGTGGGCGCTTTTATTTTTGGTTCTGTTTTTGGTTTTTTTGTTTCTGTGGCTGATTTTACTCCATTCATATGCTGTCAGTAGAACGCTTTGAGATAAATTCAGTGAAGAAAAATCAGGGTTTGTTGGAAAAGTTAAAATGGCCTGACACAGGCTGATTTCTTCATTGGTGAGGCCGGTGCGTTCTGCGCCGAATATGATGCCGGTTTTATCGTATTGCTGGAGCTTTCTTATGCCGGTATCTGGCTCATATACGGGCTTTACCATGTCTCGCTGGCGGGCGGTGGTGGCCAGACAAAAATGCAGATCCTTGATGGCCTTTTGCAGGGTGTCATAGATCTTTACGGGGGGCATGAGCTCTAGTGCGCCGGAGGCGGTTGCATTTGCCCTTTCATTTGGCCAGCTATCACGGGGCGCAATAATGCGCAGGTCTGTGAGGTTAAGGTTTAGCATGGCTCTGGCTGTGGCACCGATATTTTCACCCATTTGCGGGCGGCAGAGAATAATTGCGGGGCCTTGTTGTTCTTGTGGTGATTCTGTATTTTTTGCCATATGAGATATTGCCTTTATCTATCTGTAATAATTTCATAATTTAATACACTGTTTACTTTTATGGTAAAAGATTGTATAACACTACACCACAGGCTTAGGTAAATGGTTGTCCGGCTTATGGTATGGTGATGGAGGTGAAGCATGTTGATGAAAGCGACTTTGCGTGAGGTTATTGAAGAAAATGGAGGAACCTTTGATATTATTCAGGAGTTTTCCGAGTTATCGCCGCGCCGTAAGGTTTTGCTATGCGATCACCTGTTTATAGAGGGGCGTCAAGCGTTTTACAATACAATCGAGCTTTTGTGGCCGCAATCTAACGAGCAAGATGCGCGGGAACTTGAGAAGTTTTTGTATAACCTCAAGTATAAAGTTAATTAGTTCACAGTTTTTTCTTTATTATGGTTAAAAAATTATGGTTAAGCAGCTTTGCGAGCGTGTTGCAAGCGTTCTTTGACGCTGTTTTCTCCGATCAGCAAAAGAAGGTGGCGTAGCTCTGGCCCGTGCTCTTTGCCTGTCAGGGCTAAACGCAGAGGCGTGAAGAGCTGTTTTCCTTTGCGGCCAGTTTGCTCTTTGATGGCTTTTATCCATTCCTGCCATGTGTTTTCATCCCATGGTGCAGCGGGGAGAAGTTCTGCGGCTTGCTGGATGAAATCTTTATCGTCGATATGCGGTGTAAATGTGCCGTTGGTGATCGCCCACCATTCATGCGCATCATTCAGGCTTTCGATGTTTGGTTTGATGGCCAGCCAGAATTCTTCGGTCATATCGTTTAGTTCTGTATCTGCGAGACGTGTTTTTATGTCTTCAAAAGTTAGAGCCTGCAGGATTTTTGTATTCAGGCGAAATAGTTCATCTGAGTCAAATTTTGGTGTAGCGCGGGAGAATGTGCTTAGATCGAAGTTTTTGATGACCTCATCCATATTTGTGAAGGGTTCCACAGGCTCGGAGGAGCCAAGGCGTGCCATAAGGCTGACGACTGCCATTGGCTCCAGCCCTTCGTTCTGGAGATCCTTGAGGCTTAAAGAGCCGTGGCGCTTGGAAAGTTTGCCTCCTTCTTTGTCGGAGAGCAGGGGCAGATGTGCGAATGTTGGAATGTTAGCGCCAAGAGCTTTGAACATCTGGATGTGGCACGCTGTGTTTGAAACGTGATCTTCTCCGCGAATGACGTGGGTTATGCCATATTCGATGTCATCGATTACTGAACACAGGTGGTATAGCGGGCTTGCGTCTTCGCGGATAAGGACGGGGTCTGAGAGATCCGCGCCGCTAAATTTGATTGCGCCGCGCACAATGTCGTCCCATTCAATTGGTTCGTGATCCAGCTTAAAGCGCCAGTGCGGTTTGCGCCCTTGTGCTTCGAGGACAGATTTTTGTTCTTCTGTGAGGCTTAATGCTTCGCGGTCGTATATTGGGGGTTGTTTGCGCGAGAGTTGTGTTTTGCGCTTTAGTTCCAGTTCGTCAGGCGTTTCGTAGCATGGGTAGAGGCGGCCTTGTTCTTTGAGCGATTCAATTTTTTTATTATAGATGTCCATGCGGTTTTTCTGGCGTGCTTTTTCGTCCCAGTCCATACCAAGCCATTGCAATCCTTCTTCTATAGCTTTTTCATATTCTTCCTTGGAGCGCTCTTGATCTGTGTCATCGATGCGCAGGAGAAAGTGACCGTTATGGGCACGCGTGAACAGCCATGTAATCAGCGCTGTGCGGGCGTTTCCAATATGCATCATTCCGGTTGGTGAGGGGGCAAATCTGACTTTAATGCTCATTTTTATTCATTCTGTTGGTTTATTGTTTTCTTTGTTGTCCTTTAAATAGCGGGAATGTCAGGATTTTTCAATCTTATTTACAAAATGGTTTGTTATGGGATAGCGACGATCCTTGCCAAAGCCTCTGATGGATATACGTGTGCCGGGGGCTGCCTGAAAGCGTTTGTGCTCGTTGTTTTGCAGCATCGTTGATATTTTTTCTATGGTCTGCGGATGCTCAAGGCATTTGTCGCGCATCTCTTTGAGCACCGATGGTGCGGAGTCCCAGTTGACATTGTCGTAGTCAATAAGCAGGCGCAGGATATCATCGAGTAGCTCGTATGGGGGAAGTGTATCTTCATCTTTTTGCATGGCGCGCAGCTCTGCTGTGGGTGCTTTGGTTAATATGCGCTCAGGGATAACCTGACTTTGAGCGTTGCGCCATGCGGCCAGTTTATAGACTTCAGTTTTGTATATATCTTTAAGCGGATTGAAGCCGCCGCTCATATCACCGTATAGCGTGCAATAACCAACCGCGACTTCGCTTTTGTTTCCGGTCGTCAAAAGGAGCGCGCCTGTCATGTTCGAGAGAGCCATGAGAACCGTTGAGCGCGTCCGGCTTTGTGTGTTTTCGTGCGCTGTGCCTGAAAGGTTTTCAATGGCGTGCTCAAAGGATTCTACGATCGCATTAATAGGAATAGTTTCACATGAAACATTGAGCATGGCTGCACATGCTCTGGCATCTTCGATGCTTTCTTTTGCTGTAAATTCGGAGGGTAGCATGATTGTGCGTATGTGTGATGCTCCCAGAGCGTCGGTTGCAATGGCAGCGGTTAGTGCGCTGTCAATGCCGCCTGATAGTCCAAGAAGTATTTTCTGGAAGCTATTTTTGTAGACATAATCTCTTACACTTGTCACCAGCGCTTTGTATAGCAGCCCGGTTTCGTGGAGTGGCTCTTTGATTTCTTTGTTATTATTTAGCGACAATATGACATTGTTCTTTTTGTCTGTTTCAAGAATTATGGAGACTATATCTTCTTCAAAGGCTGGAGCTTTGTATTTTTCTTTTCGGTTAGCCTGCATGATGAAGGATCGTCCGTCAAATACAAGCTCGTCCTGTCCGCCGATCATGTTCAGGTATATAAGGTCGAGGCCGGTTTCCCGAACGGCTTCACAGGCAACGGCGCGGCGCTCTCCCTCCTGGTAGATGTGAAACGGACTGCCGTTGATGGCGATAAGGATTTGAGCGCCGTATTGTTTGAGGTAGCTTGGAACTTCAAGATGCCAGATATCTTCGCAGATCATAATGCCTAGCGCATAACCCTTGAATGTGAAGGGTTTGGGCATGGGGCCGGGGGTGAAGGTGCGCGGCTCGTCAAAGACGTAGTTGTTGGGGAGTTTGTGCTTGTAGAAAATATGGAGAATTTCCCCTTTTTCGATGAGCAGAGCCGCATTGTATATGGTATTGTTTTCTTCCCAAGCGGTTGGTATGAGCGCTGCGCCCTTGAAATCACGGCTTAGTGCGCATAGCTCTTCGATTTTGTCCTTGAGTGATTTTGCAAAGGTTGCGTTTAACACGAGGTCTTCGGGTGGGTAGCCGCACAGGAATAACTCAGGGAAGACAATAAGATCAGATGTTCTTTGATATTCTTTCCAGACGCGAAGCATGCGCGATGCGTTGCCCTCAATATCTCCAACAGTGGGATTGAGTTGTGCAAAAGTTATTTCGATCGCGCGTGCCGGCATAGTTGTACTTCTCAGGTCATCGTTATTGCGCTGTTATTGCGCTATTGTGAAGTCCTGGTCTTCTCCACTACAGGCCGGGCTGATTTCTTTTAGCTCGTCAGAGATAAGGAAGGCCAGCTCCAGTGCCTGATTTGCATTGAGTCGGGGGTCACAATGTGTGTGGTAGCGGCTAGAGAGATCTTCATCGTTGATTGCTTCCGCGCCGCCGACACATTCGGTTACGTTTTGCCCGGTCATCTCGATATGGATCCCTCCGGGATGTGTGCCTTCGGTTTTGTGAACAGCAAAAAAGTTCTTGACCTCGGCCAGGACGTTGTTGAACGGGCGCGTTTTGAATCCTGTCGAGGATTTGATTGTGTTGCCGTGCATCGGGTCGCATGACCATACAACCTTGCGCCCTTCTTTTTTGACAGCGCGCACAAGGGGTGTGAGTTTTTCTTCAACCTGTTCATGTCCCATACGGGCAATCAGGGTCAGGCGACCGGGTGTATTGTCCGGGTTAAGCGTATCGATCAGTCGTAGTAATTCATCTGTGCCAATGGCAGGGGAGCATTTAAGCCCAATTGGGTTTCTAATGCCGCGTGCAAACTCGACTTGCGCATTTTCAAGCTGATGGGTGCGTGCGCCGATCCAAAGAAAGTGCGCGGATGTATCAAACCACCGTCCGGTCAGGCTATCGGTGCGTGTCATGGCCTGCTCGTAGGGTAGCAATAATGCTTCATGCGAGGTGTAAAATTCTGTTTCTTTTAAGGTCGGTACGGTTTCCGGCGTGATGCCGCAAGCTTTCATGAATTTTAGTGCACTATAGAGTTGCTCTGCCAGTTTTTCGTAACGCTCTCCAAGAGGGCTGTCAGCGACAAAGTCGAGATTCCATTGATGTACGCGGTTCAGGTTAGCGTATCCGCCATTGGCAAAGGCGCGTAGCAGGTTTAGCGTAGCGGCAGCCTGATGGTATGATCTGATCATACGTTGAGGGTCTGGTTCGCGCTCTTGGGCAGTAAATTCAAGGCCGTTGACGCTATCGCCGCGATAACTGGGAAGTGTGATATCGCCTTGTGTTTCCGTATCGTCGGAGCGTGGTTTGGCGAATTGTCCTGCCATGCGGCCTACTTTGACAATGGGCATTGAACCTGAGTAGGTCATAACGACGGCCATTTGCAATAGGGCGCGGAATGTGTCGCGAATTTTGTTTGCATTGAATTCGGCAAAGCTCTCGGCACAATCTCCGCCTTGCAGCAAGAAAGCCTTGCCTTCTGCTACTGCGGCAAGGCGCGATCTTAAATTGCGTGCTTCACCTGCAAAGACAAGTGGGGGTAGTTTTCCAAGTTGTTCTTCGGCTTCTTTTAGCGCTGCGGCATCTTTGTAGTTGGGGAGCTGCTTTGCCGGTTTTGATCTCCAGCTATCGGGTGTCCATTGAGATGTTGTCATCTTCGCATTCCATGTAATTTAGTGTCAATTTTTTTAATTTGACTATCGGTTATGCCTTAATTGGCACTGATAATCAAATGGTTTATCGATTACCGTAACTTTGGCATTTCTTATTGTTTGTTTTTCTGTCTTGTGTTTTTATGTTTTTTTTGAAATGTTTAGGCTGTGTAGTTGGGGGGGGTGCACAATTATACGCGTTTTGTTGTGCAGTATGTATGTTGATTGCCGGTGGTGATATTAAAAATGGTGCTAAAGCAAGAGTTGATATTGGAGATGCTGGATTCAGTTTTTAGTGAAATTGATGCCGGTGGATTGTGGGTTACGCGGGATGAATTGCTTGACACTGTGCGCAAGATCAAAGTTGATTTTGATCGTGATTATGCTTTGGTTTGTGAGAGGCTTGAATATATTTTCTGTGAGGATTGTGCCGTAGAGGATCTTACGCATGCAACGGTTTTGTTGATTGATGACTGGCATCGGAACAAGGCTGTGTTTTGCACTATGGCTATGGTTGTCTTCGCGCTGGAGCGTTTTGGTTTTTTGGCGGCAATGAGTGAGCATGCGCAAGTGCAGGCGCTGATCAAGGGCATGCTGGTGGCCAGTGTTCTGGCAGAAATCCCCTGTTATTTGCCTTATCATAATAATCTGCATTTCAAGAAGGTTTTGCTTCATGTCATGCGCATGGTGTTTGCGCATAACAGCTACATATTTAAGGATACCTCCCGTCAGTTGAGTTTAAATGATATCGCCAAACTTATTATCGGGGCGTGTATTCATGATATCGGTCATGAGGGGCGGGGTAATTTTGTTGACCGGCAGTATCATCTG
Organism: Alphaproteobacteria bacterium; assembly: GCA_046542355.1. Taxonomy (GTDB): domain Bacteria; phylum Pseudomonadota; class Alphaproteobacteria; order Micavibrionales; family Micavibrionaceae; genus UBA1672. The sequence goes on from JBKHBN010000011.1 coordinate 7,465, forward strand.
GCACGGATTGAAAAACGCTCCTTTGATTATGCGTTGCCATTTTTGCAAGCGTCGGGGCTGGATAAGAGCTTTTTAGATGATGTTAGAACTATGTTAATTACGACGGATGTTTCGCCGGTTGGTGATCCGATTAGCCCGGTTAATCAATTGCGGACGGCTTATGAGTATCATTATGGTATGGATGAGATGTCACAAGATTATGACGATACGATCAGTGTTTCAGAGGAATTGCGTTGTCTTAAAGAAGATAGTCATTTGTGTTTTTTGTGTGTGATGTTACAGGAGGCCGATATTATGAACTCTGCTGGCGTTGATTACGAGATTACGCGCTTTGAGTCGATTGCCATTAGCAGGGAGATGGGATTATCCCATTCTCTACCGGAGGATACATTGTTGTTCCTGGTAACTATTTGCCGGGGGAAACTGCTGTCAGATGCGGCGCGTTATCTGGCTGAGGATAAGCTGGAGGAAATTGTCCAGCACGTTATGCAGGATTTGCGTAAGGGTAATAAATCCTATTTGTAGGGTATTGATGGCGGCTAGTTTTTCCAGCGGCGGTGCAGCCAGAGCCATTGTTCGGGTTTTTCTGTGATCCAGCTTTCCAGAAGTTTGTGCGCGTCTTGTAGAACGTGTGCAACCGGGCGCGGATTGTCGTTCTCATCTATTGTTTCAAGTGGGGGTTCGATGATAATGCGGAATGTGCAACTGTTATTTTCTCGTATAATTCGAAGAGGAACCAGCGGGCAGCGGTAGCGTTGAGCGAGCTGAACGGCTACGGGGTTTGTCATTGCCGGGCGCTCAAAGAAGGGAATTTCAATCCCTTCATTGTATTTTTGGTCAATAAGTATGCCCAGTGTGTGCTTGTTTTTTAGGGCTTGCATGATTTTGCGGCCACTTTCCGCTGATTTAGGGAATGAATCGAGCCGGTGGTTCAGGGTTCTTGATTTATCAAGCAGTTTTGCTACCCATGGATTGTTAGGGGCGCGGTAGGTTATATCTGTTTTGCGATTGTGCTGTGTGAGCAGGGCTGCGGAACAGACTTCCCAGTTTGCAAAATGGCCGCCTATAAAGATGGCGGCTTGAGGCTCGTTTTTACCTATGAGTGATAGAAGCCGTTCTTCATTTTCGAATGTGGTGTGGTTCTTGCTGATTTCTTCAAGGTGCGGGTATTCTGCGATGACCCGTCCCAGATTTTCCCACATACCTTGCGCAATCCTGTCTGCTTGTTGCGGATTGGTATTGAGGGCTTTGAGGATGTGTCTGCGTACTTTTTTGTTTGCTCCCAGTTTGGGGCCTATGAAGCGGCCAATTGTTCCGCCTGTGTTAGATGCTATGCGCATCGGCATAGATTTAAAAATGAAAAAAAGCAGATGCAAGGCCAGTGTTTCGCATATGTAGCGTATCTTTTTCATAAGGGTGCAGCCTTTTTTATTTTTCTGGCTTTATTTTTTCTATGAGCCAGCGCAGGAGTGTGGATTCATTGTCCCATTTCAGGGTGACTGGATACATATATACATTTTTTTTAAAGACTTTGGGAAGGCGCACATGATCTTTTTCTGTGGTGATGAGCGTGGTGTTTGTTTTTTCGGCCATTTCCATCAAGGTTTTCAGATCTTTTTCTGTATAGGTGTAGTGATCGGGGAAATCAAATGTTTTGCGGAGATCAAGATTGTTGTTTCGCAGCGTTGCATAGAATTTTTGCGGCAGGCCGATTCCAGCAAAAGCGATGTAGGGGGTGTTTGGCAGGGAATCGTTGGTTGTTATGCTGGCGGTTATATGGCCGGTGAATACAGGAATTTGATCGGGAATCAGGGCGTGCACGTTATATGTGTCTTTGCCGATAATTATAACGGCATGGGTGCGTTTTAGTGTTTGTGCAAGCGGTTCACGCAGCGGGCCTGCGGGGAGAGTCTTCTGGTTTCCAAGGCCAAGCGTTCCGTCTATGACAAGAAAGGATAAATCTTTAATCAGGCCGGGGTTTTGCAGGCCATCATCCATGATGATTATATCTGCTCCAAGGTCGCGCGCCTTTTTTGCGCCTTCATATCGGTTCCTGGAAATTATTGTATTTGAATGGTTTGCAAGAAGTAACGGTTCATCTCCGACCTCATGAACCGTGTCATGACCCTCTATGCGTCTGGGGCCTGGTTCATTTCCGCCATAGCCGCGGGTCAGGAAATAGGGATTGGTGCACAGTTCGTGTTTACGTATTAACTCATACAGAGCTATGCATGTGGGGGTTTTGCCGCTGCCGCCTGCGGTGATGTTACCAACGCAAATTACAGGTAGCGCTGCTTTTTGTGGTGTGGTTTTTTTCAGGTTGAGGTTATGACCGATCTGGTAGAGCTTTGCCAGCGGGCTGAGTAGCGTTATGAGCGTACTTTGCGTCATGGTCGCGTTTTCAGCTTTTGTGTACCAAAATCGTGGTGTTTTAAATTGAGGGATCATTATTTTTCAGTTTGTTTATGAGAACGCTACCTAGAACTGGTTTAAGCTCGCGCATGACTATGGTGATGACATCGGCTTTTTCTTGTGCAAATAAGAGCGCGTTGCGTTGTTGTTCCTCACGTTTTTCTCCATTTGAGAGAAGTTGCATGAGCGTGTTTTCAAGCTCGTGCTCATCTTGAACTTTTATACATGCTTTTTCTTCGTGCATCTGGTCAAATATGTCCTGCAGGTTTTGTACATTTTTGCCATGAATAATTGCGCAGCCCAGTTGCGCTGCCTCGATGGGGTTGTGGCCGCCGCCGCCATCATGACTGAGCGTGCGGCCTATGCAGACGATAGGGCATAGGGCATAAAACAGGCCAAGCTCTCCCAGAGTGTCTGCGATATAGATGTCGGTATCATTGCCGGGAAGGTTTTTGCTTTCTTGGCGTCGTGAGATATTCAGGCTTACGGATTGACAGGTTGATTGAATTTTATCACCGCGTTCGGGGTGACGGGGAACTATAATGGTTAATAAATCTGGATAGTGGTTTTTCAGGCGGCTGTGTATGCGGCAGGCGATCTCCTCTTCACCTTCATGGGTGCTGGCGTAGAGCCATATAGGGCGATTATCGAGTGCATTTCGGAGGACTTTGAGATCCTTGGCGTTGTGATCCAAAGGGGCGGCGCTGTATTTCAGGTTGCCTGTAATAATACAATTTTGCGCGCCCAGTGCTTCGAACATGGTTTTGTCTTGCGGTGTTTGGCATAGAATTTTATCAAAGCTGGTGATGACGTGTTTTGCTAAAGAAGGTATGCGGTTCCATGTCTTAAATGATTTTGGCGACATGCGGGCATTGATAAGCGCTGTTGGAATATTTCTTTGGGATAGAGCATGAAGTGTGTTTGGGCAAAGCTCGGATTCGATCCAGATGGCGGCATCGGGCTTCCAGTGATCCAGAAATTTTTTGATATAAGTCGGGTGATCGAGGGGGCAAAAGTGGTGAAAGGCTCTGTCAGGCAGGCGCTTTTCCATTAGCGCGGCAGAGGTGAGCGTTCCGGTTGTCACCATAATATGAAGCGCGGGGCTGGATTTTATTAACGTGTCAATCAGGATGAGCGTTGATACGGATTCGCCTACGCTGGCGGCGTGTATCCACAGGAGCGTTTCCATTTGCTTTGTGCGTTTGCGGGTAAAGCTGCGGGCGCGTTTTTCCCTTATGCTGCGCTCAGTCTCTTTGCCCCTGTTTTTTCGGTGTAAGAGCAAGAGCAGCAGCACAGGGCCGAAGATGTGTGTTATGATCTTATATAGGTGGTACATCTTGGGCTTTGATAACGTGGTTATAGCTTAGTTGGATTCGCAGCTGCCCACTCCAATACCGCCTGGCGGTGGCTTGTAATAGCAACCGGGCTGGATACAGAAGTGCTCTTGGTATGTATTGCCGGGAACAACGACCTGTACTCCTGTAGGGATGGGTGGTGAGTCACAATTATCTGGCTCGGTTACATCAAAATACGTGCTGACCGGGTCGTTTGTCCATGGGCCGCTAATCAGCGCGTTACGCAGATTACGTTCCCATGTGTCTTTGATCGGGGGCTCACACCGTGTGGGAAGGTATCTTTTATCCTCGCTGCTTGCATAGTGCTGGAAGGAATAAAAGCCATTTTCTACGGAGCTTTGCTGAAAGTTTATACATTTGGCGGCATGCCAGACGCGACCCATAACATCACAGCTATATTCTCCTGCATCGGCAACATCAGTTATGTCATGCATGATTCCCGCTGCTACTGGATGACCTGCCAGAAGGCCGTAAGGGGTCGGTTCGCTATTAGGGTCATTTGGATCTCCCGGCTCGGAGAAGTTTGTATTAATATAGCTCTTTAGAGAGGTTCCCACAAGATCCTGAAGTGCGCTAGTAACAGTTGTTGGCGGGATGGGGCTACCAAAACCGTCTGTTGCGCTTAGCATTTCATCGGAGTGGTCAGCCAGTTCTTTTAACAGCAAATCCCAGCATGTGTATTGAAAAACGCTGTCAGGTTTAAGAATCAGGCTCTGGTTTTGAGTGATTTCACGCTGCGCTTCTAGCCAGGCGCGGGCCGACAAGGATTCGTAATATTCCGGATCGCAAGGTGATTCGGCAATCACCGGCGGTTCAGATTGTGCTTGTGCTGTAATAGGCGCAATCGTCAATGTACCCAATAAGAAAAAAGACATTAGTGTAAAGCGAAATCTTATCATGTTTATACCCAATTTCATTGTTTCGTATCCTTTTGTCTCTTTTTTAGAGGGTGGTTCCTCAGTCTTTTCTTCTTCTTTAACATTTTACACATTTAATATTTTACACAGAGTTTCTGTTTTATAGCAAACAGCTTTTTTTATTCTAGTACGGTATGCAGGCTCCCCGCGTTTGGTCATCCCGGTCGTCTGTTCCGTCGTCGAAGGGTGGAATTGTCGGTAAATTTCCATCCGCATCTGGGGTTGAAAGATCCATTTTAACAGGGCGGTAAAAGCACCCCGGGTTCAGGCATATATGCTCATAATGAAAATATGTTAGCTTATCGCCAATTCTGTATCCTTGAACCTCAGTATCTTTTACTAACTCATAAGTGATGATAGGCACGCCTGTTGGAATCGGGCTTCCGCACTCAATTTCACCGTCTTCATCTCCGCCTGTTCCAGGGATATATTTTCCGTCTTCGTCTTCATCTCCTGTGCCAAGAAGGATATAATCCTGAAGTTCTATTAGATCCATTTCGACATAGGCGTGCTCTCCATCCTCATTTGCACAGTTATTAGACAAGCGGATCAGGTCATAATTTATGTTCGTGTCAGCTTCGGGAGAGTCGTCGTCATCGGGACAGAAGGGTGTCATGGTTACTTGCGGCTCATCAGGCTGCGGCGGTTCGGGTATGGTTCCTGTTGGTTCACACGCTGATCCTTCAGGAAGAATTCTTGGATCATAGTTGATCAGATCTTCTAGTGACAAAAAGGTATCTTCCACGCCGAAGTTGGTGCATTTTGCTGCTTCCCATACCAAAGCCATATCTGTGCAGCCATCGTAGTTGCTTTTATCTACTCCAAAAGTCATGTTGTTGTCTATTGCTGCCATGTCCCCCAGATAGTTGTGAGCAAAATTATTTGTGATGTAGTTTTCCAGCGTGTGACTAATCAGATAATCCAGCGCCTCTGACAAGTCTTTAACGTCTTCGTCACCATCATTTGGATCCATCTCGTATAGGTTTTCTTGGGCATCAGGAGATGAGCTGATTTCATTGTTCCTGACAACTGTGATTTCTATGTCTTTTGTAGTCTCATCTGTTTTCAGGGTTATCGTGCGCTCTTCCCAGTCTAATGTTTCCGAAAAAGAGGCTGCGTTATTGGCCGCATGATTTATGAATTTGTCATAGCACGTATATTCGAGCACGCTATCGGGTTTGTGGATTAGTTGTTGGGCCATGATGTCTTGACGGCTGGCCTCCATATAGGCCTTGGAATAGATCTGGTTCATGAAATTGCCGTCACATATTGATGTGGAAACCTCTGGATAGTCGATGTTGATGTCAGGGAGATCAGGGAAGTTAGGGACGGGGCCGGTTAAAATGCCTATTCCTGTTTTGTCGGCGTTATAGTTTTTGTTTTCACCTGGGGCGGGATATATACTATCGTCATACAGGTCGTATTCCGTGCAGGGAATTCCCGGGGAACACGTAGCATGCGCGTCGTTTGTGCCGGTGTATATTCCAGCGATCATTAGCCCTACTATAAGTAGCGTACGACTTATAAGGATTTTTATATGACGGGTTGTCTTTTCTAACACAGGCGCGCTTAATCCCTTTTCTTACTCTCTTCCAGTATATACATTTTTTGCTGCGGCGACCACATATATATATCAAAATCATAAGCATTTATGTGATTTTTGAAGGCTAAAATGTTACTTATTCCATAATTTTTTCCATTTCCTATCATGAGATGCTTGGCTTTTATTTCAGATAAAAGAGCCAGATCATTATCCATATCTGCAATAATCAGGTGGGGGCATTGCTCTGCTTGTTGTCCACAGTTTTTGTTTTTTAGTATATATTCGGGCTGGTTGTCCGCGTTTAAATCTGTGTCGGCTATCAGGTAGTCTGAGGATTCGGTGTTGAATTTTTCTTTAAGAAGGTAATCCAGTTGCAGCTTTAGAGACGCGCCAATTGTTGCGGTGGTCGGTTTGTAGTTTAGTTCTTCAACAGCGCAGGCGAATGAGGGCAATAGACACAAAAGAAAACTCCACAAGGCTATATATGCTGATATACCTTTGATCGGGAAAAAGGTTTTAGGGAGAGTATGAGTGCGAATTATTCGTGTCATGCGGTGATCGTTTGCAAATTATGGTTTTGACCATTTTAATTTAGGTCAATATCAAGTATGGCCATGTTGAAGTCGTATGATGTTTCGCCTTCATCGATGATTTTATAAATTACGCCAATGAATTCACCATTAACCATGACTTCGATCGAATCATTGTTTTTTTCTCTTTTTTTGACGGTAATGCCGGAGCATTGGAATGTGCGCTCTAGATGTGCTTTTAGCTTTGACATTTCTTCGGGGGTAAAATCAATCACTGTGATAATCCTTTATGTTTGTTTGTTGTTATAGTCTTGTAACCCTTTGGATACGGCTTCATGGCATATCTTGGCAAGCGTTTTTCTATTAGAAAAATCCTTGACGTTTATTGGAGGGTGATAATGCAAGTGGATTTGCGCGCCGCGTGATTTCAGAAAACGCCAGAGGTGCTCACCCAGAGGGGTTGTCATGTCAATATGCCACGCATATAGATCTCTGTCTTCCTGATTTTTTATTTCGTGTCCATCGATGCGCTGCATGATCAGTGTGACAGGCTGGATTTTTATATTTGACACATTGTCGTTATATGCGATTGAGAAGATACTGGATTTGAAGGGGTGCACGTCCCGGCCATCGGTTGAGGTGCCTTCGGGGAAAATAATTAAGCTTTTGTTTTCTCTAAGCATTGTGTCCAAAGTGTTTTTAGCATCTCTTGCCTTTTCACGTGAGCGGCTTATGAAGGCGGTTTGCTGTAGTGTTGATAGAAAGCCGAATGCCGGCCATGAGGCGACATCATCTTTTGAAACGAAGGAGGCACGTAATGTGCTGCCGATAACAATAATATCCAGATAGGATAAATGGTTAAATGCGTAGATGGTCTGGCTTTGGGTATGCGGCTTGCCGGTGTGCGTGATTTTAATGCCAAAGATCAGGCATAGTCCTTTGTGCCAAATTCGGGGCAATATATAGGCAGGGGCGCTCTTGGTTGCAAATAAAACAAGTAGCTGCAGAGGGATCAGGAGCAGGCTGAACGCTATGGCCAGAATTGCTTTTATGGTGGCTTTAAGGGTGTTCATGGTGTTTTTTGTTGTTATGTTTTATTTTTGTTTGAGCCGGGGATGGTTTTGCGGATTTTTCGTTCGTAATATTTGCGGTAGCGCTCTGTCATAAGGCTGGTTTGTACGACAATGCATACATCTATTGTATTGAATTGTTCATCTATGACTGCGCCGTCCCCTATTGTTGCGCCGAGGCGGAGATATCCTTTTATCAGCGGGGGGAGGGATGCAAATATGCGCCGTTCATTCAGACTGTCCTTGGGGTGGCTGTTCATGCTGACGAAACGCTCTTTCAAAGCACGCGGGGCGATATTCTCTGGTGCGCTGTGGTAATGATGCAGGTATGAGAGTTGTTCTGATATTGAATCTACGCTAATGCCGTGGAAGCTCGCACAGCCAAAGAGCAGATCTATATTGTGTTTGGTAATATAGCTGGCGATTCCCTCCCACAGGAGGTTGAGTATAGGTTTTGTTCTATAATCTGCCAGTACGCAGGAGCGTCCCAGTTCAAGCAATCTGTTTTTGCTGTTGAGCAGTTTTGTCAGGTCGTATTCATCGCTTGAGTAAAAACGGCCATGTTTCTCGGCTACCTCCTGACGCAGGATGCGGTATGTGCCCACGATTTTTTCATTGCCGGTTTTTGCATTGGTCGCAGTAACAATGAGATGGTCGGTAATATCATCTATCGGGGTGAGATCGCGTTTTTGTGCCTTGATTTCGGTGGTGGGGTGTGCTCCGTTTTCTTCGTAAAATACCTTGTAGCGCAGTTCTTGAACCTGTTTTATTTCTTCGGATGTATGTGCCAGACGGACAATAATGTTTTCGTCGTCGTTGCTCCTTTGTGCGATGGGGGCAAGGTTTTGTTGGCTGTATTGTGGTTTTGTCATGTTGTCGCGCGTATTTATTATCAATAAGTTTTTGGCTGACCTAATCTATAGGAGCTTTGAAGCGCAGGCAAGTGCGCGTTTTACGCAGGACTAGGCGAGGCCGGTCTTGCGTAAATTTTGACTGGGTTTGTATTTATTATCTTACGATTTATTGTTTTTGGTTCCAGGGCATTCTGGCGATGAGCTTGGCAAGACCGCACCAGCCGGTTAATCCTGCGTTGCTCAGGCCAGCTCCAAAGAACGCTGCGCCCAACGAAAATGCAGGGTGTGCAAAATAGCCGAGCAGCCCAAAAACCAGCAAGCTCAAGCCGATGGTGAGTTGTACCTGACGGTCGAGCGGAAGTATTTTTCTGTCGCTTTCTTCTACCGGAAGGCCTTGGTTGCGCCATGCTTCAATGCCACCTTGCAGGTTATAGAAATCTACGCCGTCATTTGCGGCGGCCAGTTTCTGGCATGCTTCCAGACTGCGTCGCCCTGATCGGCAATAGACCAGTGCTTTTTTGTTTGTTTCCAGTTTTTTTGGGCGTTTGAGAGAAGTCAGGGGGAGTAATTTGGCTCCGTTTATTCTTTGCGAGGAATATTCTGCGGGTTCACGCACATCAATCAGGACAGCTTCGTCATTTTCCAGCCATTGTTTTGCTGTTTGGGTATCTATATTTTTTAAAGCCATTTGGAACCTCGCATTTGTCAGGTGTTATTATAGGTTAGCATGCGCTTCCCAGTGTTGATTTTGTATATAATATACTCGTATATATACGTAATTTCTCTTGGTTGCAATAGATATGCTTGATAGGCAGGTTTTATTATGTTGGGGGGTGATTTTGGGTGCGTTGATGTTTTGCTATAGTTGAACGAGCCGAGATAAGGTTTGGCGATCTGTATGGCTCGCTCTGGCAGTTTACAGCTTAGATCTGCTTTGTGTCTGGTATGTCTACCGGAGACAGGCAGGGTTGTGTTGCTGTTATGTTTTACATGCCGGGACTCTGGATGTCGGGCGCTTCTCGTTGTTCATAGAATGCTTCCAAATTACCATCGCGGGCAGCTGCGTTCCTATCCCAGTATTCTTGCGCTACACCCGGTTCGCCTGTAGATACCAAACCGTGAGCTGCTTCGACTATTGGAGCCACTACCATTTCATTAAATTTCTCAGTAATACTGCCCATGAAACTTAAGCCGCCCTCTTCAACAACATCGTGACCGTCTTCCATAACATAACCCTCCTTGGCTATCATTTTAATCTGTCTATGCACCATTATACATGCAGATTTTTTTGTTTTCCATATTTTTTATATTTTTTTAGGGATGGAATAAAGCCATGTGAATTCAGCGTTGCGATTGTATCTTGCATACGTATATTCAGGATACTATCTGGCTACGATGCCCTTCGGAGCTGTGATTAGAGCGTAAAAATTAAAATTGTGATGAATCAATGTGATGTACTTTTGTATGGGGAAAACTGCGAATCGTGCCTTGCGGGAGACGAGGGAGCGTGGTAGATTTTAGTCATTCAGTGAACAGGTTAACAAGGGTTAAGCGTACGCCTCTAGACGTGCGTTTTTTGAAATATATTTCATACGGAAAGGTGCAAGAAGATGTTTCATCGAGTGAAATCAGAGGTGCAGGACGCAGAACAAGAGGCGCAGCAAACTCAATCAGAGCAAACTCAATCAGAGCAATCACAGGATCAGGGAGAAGAGGTTCGTGGTCGCAACAGTCAGGACGAGCGTGAGAATAATGAAGAGACCATATCTCGTTCGCAGAAGTATAGTTTTACTCCATCAGTTAAAATACAGGAAAGCGAGAAGAGAATGGAACAAAAAGAAGATGAGCAGGTTCAAGGTAAGTATGCGCCAGTAAGAAGCGAGCGCAAGGCAGAGGAAGCTGCTCCTAAAGAGGAAGTACGCTCTCAGCGTTCTGCAGGGTATCAGCCTTCTGTTTCCCGTCCGGCTTATGCAGGGCCTTCATATGGATCTGCTTATGGCGCGATGTCTTCGCAAACAGGTGATGTCAGCCCCTATAGTGCTGGTGGTGCGGATCGTACTTTGACGATTGGGCGCGGCATTAATATGTCCGGTGAAATTGAGGCGTGTGACCATCTTTTGGTTGAGGGGACTGTAGAGGCGGCTCTTAAAGGAGCCAAGGTTCTTGATATTGCTGAAAGCGGTACGTTTTATGGGACTGTAGAAATTCAGGAAGCCACAATTGCCGGGCGTTTTGAGGGTGATATTACGGTTAATGGCCGCCTTACCCTAAAGTCAACCGGTGTGATTACAGGCTCTATTGCTTATCGTGAGCTTGAGGTTGAAGCAGGTGCAGTTCTTGATGGCCGCATGACACCTTTAAAGGAAGAAGTCGATCAAAAGAGTGTTGATCGTTACCGCACGGGAACAGAGGCTTCTGCGATGGCGAAAGTCGCGCCCAAGAAAGACGGTGTGAGAGCACCGGTCAATACTGAAGGGGCAGGTTTGTTCTCTAAGGCGCGTGCAAGCTATCAGTAGTTTTACATTTTAAGACCTACTACGAGAAGGGCGGGGCTTTTTATGAGCTTCGTCTTTTTTGTTGGGGGTTGTCTGGTGGTTTGGTGGCTGAGGTTTTGTTCAGGGGCTTGTTTTATCTGTATATTGACAAAGGTCGCGCAGGGGGCAGGCAGGACAGCCCGGTTTGCGTGCCTTACATGTGTAGCGGCCATGTAAAATAAGCCAGTGGTGGGCGTGCAGGGCGAAGTCTTCCGGTATATTTTGCAGCAGAGCTTTTTCAACGGCTTCAGGTGTTTTTCCCTTGGCCAGTCCTGTGCGGTTGGAAACGCGGAAGATGTGGGTGTCAACGGCCATTGTGGGTTGTTTAAATGCGACATTAAGGACGACATTGGCTGTTTTGCGGCCAACACCAGGCAGTTTGACCAGATCTTCCCGGCTTGAGGGGACTTGTCCGTTATGCTCTTTGACCAGAATTTCTGAGCTGGCGAGGATGTTTTTTGCTTTGTTGTTATAAAGGCCGATTGTTTTGATATGGTCTTTGAGCTTGTCTAGTCCCAGATTCAGCATTTGTTTGGGGGTTTTAACTATTTTGAAGAGTTCTTTTGTGGCTTTGTTCACGCCGGCATCGGTTGATTGCGCCGAGAGCATAACGGCTATGAGCAGGGTGTACGCATTTGTATATTCCAGCTCACTTTGAGGATACGGATTGCGTGCTCGCAATCTTGAAAAAAACTCATGGATATCTTTTTGTTTCATTGGCATGATGTGTATGACTGTTCTTGTTTGTAGTTTAGATAGTGTCGTCACATGTTATGTACAATGCTGTTGCAATTTAAAAGCAAAGAATCAATTTTTTGGATCGCAGGACATGCCGTAGCATATTCAAGAGACAAAAAAGCAGATAATTTGTTTTTAAATTGCAACCCGAAGGGCGCGGCAAATTTTTGTATCTAAGCCTTCAAACCGCTTGCCATTAGCTACGGCTAGTCCCTGCACGGTTTTCAGGCTTATCTCTTAAAAAATTTGCTCGCGCAGAATAGACATAACATGTGACGACACTATCTAAAAGGGATAACAAAATTGTGTGGGAAAAGATAGAATGAGCCCTTTAATAGAGCAAATTATATATGGGTTTTATGTTGGGGATCTGGGTGAGATGATTATTGCCCAGAGTGACCTTGGATTATGCTGGTTGGGGTTTGTGCAAGAGGGTGGTGATAGAGCAGGGTCTTTTGCCCAGCTCAAGGCCAGGTTTCCCGAGGCTGCGTTGATGCAAAGTGATGCGGTTGCGGATAATCTGGGGCGGCGCTTGGTCCGCGCCTGGCAAGATGGGCGTGAGCGCGCTGTGGAAGTTGATTTGCGCGGGACGGATTTTCAGGTTGAAGTCTGGAATGCGCTTCGGGATGTTGGGCGCGGCTATGTGTGTTCTTATAGCGAGGTTGCTGATATGGTTATGCGTCCCAAGGCTGTGCGCGCTGTGGGGCGCGCTGTTGCTTGTAATCCTGTTTCCGTTATTGTTCCTTGTCACCGCGTTGTACAAAAGAGCGGGCGGATTGGCCAGTATGCGTGGGGTGAGGACTTAAAGCGCAGTTTGTTGATTGCTGAAGGTGTGGCAGAAACACTTCTACAGTAGGTCTTGATGTGCGTGGTCGGGGGGTTTGAATGTTAAAGATCAAGCACATCACGCATGGAGTATAATCCCGGTTCTTTGTTTTTGAGCCATGATGCTGCGCGCAAGGCTCCTTTTGCGAATAAGGTGCGGTTAGAGGCTTTGTGGCATAGCTCCAGACGTTCGCCTTCTCCCAAGAACATGACGTTGTGTTCTCCGACGACATCTCCACCACGGGCAACGGAAAAACCTATTTTCCCTTTTTCTCTGACGCCAAGTTTTCCGTGGCGTTCGAGTTGAGCCAGGTTTTCCAGTTTGTTGCCCCGGCCAATCGCTACAGCTTTTCCCAAAGCCAGCGCTGTGCCCGATGGAGCGTCAAGCTTGTATTTGTGATGTGATTCAAATATTTCTACGTCCCAGTCATCGGCTAATTGGGCAGCCGCTTTTTCGACAAGCGCAAGGAGCATATTTACGCCGATACTCATATTTGCCGCGTAGACTATGGGAACATGGTTTGAAATGTCTTTGAGGGTTTCCTCATCTTCGGTGGTTAATCCGGTTGTGCCAATGACCAGTGCGGTTTTGTGCGCTTTGGCCAGTTTTGCATGGTTTAGTGTCCCTTCAGGCAGTGTAAAATCAATAACAACATCGGATTGCTTGAAAAGCTCTTCGGGTTTGTTTGTTATGAAATAGCTTTCTTTTGTTTTTGGGATGTGACGCGCTGCGCCGCCAGCCAGTGTCAAGCCTCGTTCTTCCCAGTCGCCGGACAGAAGTTCTTCGATTAACAGTTTTCCAACGCGGCCATTGCAGCCTACAATTCCCACTTTCATTGTATTAAAGCCTTTTTTCTTATGGTTTTATTCGCTGAGATCATCCCAGAATTCACGTATTTTCTGGAAAAACCCGCTTGATTGCGGAGAGTTTGTGTTTCCAATAGTTGCATTGTTCATGGAGCTGTCCAGTTCCTTTAATAGCTCTTGTTGCTTTTTGTTGAGGTTAACGGGGGTTTCAACAAAGATCTCGATATACATGTCTCCGCGCCCGTCTGTCCGGATCATTTTTATACCCTTACCTCGTAAGCGGAACTGTTGCGCGGTTTGTGTTCCGGCAGGTATTTTTACCGTTGCGCGAGTTCCGTCAATTGTTGGCACTTCTATTTCTCCGCCAAGGGCAGCGCGCGTTACGGTGATCGGGACGCGGCAAAACAGGTTGGCGCCGTCGCGCTGGAAGAGCTTGTGCGGTTTTACGTTAATCATGACGTATAAGTCACCACGCGGCCCTCCACGAATGCCGGCTTCTCCTTCACCGCTCAGGCGTATGCGTCGCCCTGTTTCTACGCCGGGCGGAATTTTAACTTTGAGCGTTTTGCTTTTTTGTGTGCGTCCAGATCCGCCACATGCCTTGCACGGATTTTTGATGCTCACGCCTTCACCGCGGCAGCTTGGACAGGTTCGTTCGATTGTGAAAAAGCCTTGTTGCTGTCTCACGCGGCCAGCGCCGCCACATGTGTCGCAGGTATGGGTTGATGCACCCTCCGCAGAGCCTGATCCGTTGCATTGATCACATGTATCGTTGATAGGAATTTTAATTTTTGCCTGCTTTCCCTTGTGGGCTTCCTCAAGGGTCATATCCAGTGTGTATTGAAGGTCTGAGCCGCGCATGGGTCCTGGGCGTGAGCGTGCGCCTCCCCCCATGAAGTCCCCGAACATATCTTCGAAGATATCGGAGAAGGCTGCTCCGCCAAAACCGCCAGCAGCACCAAAACCACCGCCAGCACTGCCTCCCATAGAGCCGTCAAAGGCGCTGGAGCCATAGCGGTCATAGGCGGAGCGTTTTTGATCGTCTTTTAAAATGTCATAGGCTTCGTTTATTTCCTTGAACTTTGCTTCTGCTTCCGGGTTGTCTTTATTTTGATCCGGATGGAATTTCATGGCCAGTTTACGGTAGGCTTTTTTGATTTCAGCAGCACTGGCATCGCTTTTAACCCCTAGGGTTTCGTAATAATCTTTCCCTGCCATTTTTTACAGCCCTTTTCTATTATTCCTCTATACTTCTTTACGTTTTTGAATGATCCGTTTTAACTGATCAACGCAAGAAGGAGGGCGCTCTTGCAAGAGTGCCCACCATTGTTTGGTTATATATATGGATCATAGACCATAATCTGCTGGCTCCTTGCCTAGCTGTATTAGTCTTTATCCTGCGTTTCTTCTTCGATTTCAAGGTCTGTGAAGTCAGCATCGATGGTGTCGCTATCGTCATCGCCGGATGTGCCGGTGGAGGCGTTCGCGCCTTGAGCATCGCTCGCTTCATTTTGTGCTGCTTCCTCCTCCTGCGCTTTGCGATAAGCGATCTCTCCGAGTTTCATACTGGCTTTGGAGAGTTCCTCGGTTTTGGCGTTGATCTCGTCTGTATCATCGTCATCCAGTACATCCCTGAGCGCTTTAATTGCGTTTTCGACGTTGCTTTTTTCGTCTTCGGGGATTTCATCTCCGAGATCTTCCATAGAGCTTTCAACAGAGTTTATCATAGATTCTGCTTTGTTTTTGGCTTCGACAAGATCGCGTTTTTTCTTATCGCTTTCGGCGTTTTCTTCTGCTTCCTTGACCATTTTGTCAATATCCTCATCGGATAGACCGCCGCCAGCTTGTATGCGGATTTGCTGCTCTTTGTTTGTGGCTTTGTCTTTTGCGGAGACATTGACAATGCCGTTAGCGTCAATGTCGAATGTCACTTCGACTTGCGGGATGCCACGCGGGGCAGGCGGGATGCCAACAAGATCAAACTGGCCGAGCAGTTTGTTGTCAGCAGCCATTTCACGCTCTCCTTGAAATACGCGGATGGTCACGGCATTTTGGTTGTCCTCAGCGGTTGAGAATACCTGAGATTTTTTGGTCGGGATTGTCGTGTTGCGATCAATTAAACGTGTAAATACACCGCCCAGAGTTTCAATACCCAGAGAAAGCGGGGTAACATCTAAAAGAAGAACGTCTTTAACATCGCCTTGCAATACGCCGCCTTGAATGGCTGCGCCGTTGGCAACCACTTCATCAGGGTTGACGCCTTTGTGCGGCTCCTTGCCGAAATAGTCTTTAACTGTTTCGATGACTTTAGGCATGCGGGTCATACCACCGACCATGACGATGTCATCAATTTCCGAAGCCTTTAGGCCTGCATCTTTGAGCGCAGATTTAACCGGCTCGATTGTGCGTTTGATCAAATCCCCAACAATACTTTCCAGCTTGGCACGGCTTAGTGAGATTTGCAGGTGTTTGGGGCCAGATGAATCTGCAGTAATAAAGGGCAGGTTCACTTCGGTTTGTTGCGCGCTGGAGAGTTCGATTTTGGCTTTTTCCGCGGCTTCTTTTAGGCGTTGTAGCGCTACGCTGTCATTGCGCAGATCTATGCCTTGTTCTTTTTTAAATTCATCGGCCAGATATTCGATGATTCGCGCGTCGAAATCTTCACCACCGAGGAATGTGTCACCATTTGTGGCTTTTACTTCGAATACGCCATCACCCACTTCAAGGATAGAGACATCAAATGTACCACCACCAAGGTCGTAAACAACAATCGTTCCTGTGGAGCTTTTGTCAAGACCGTATGCAAGAGCTGCGGCGGTTGGTTCGTTGATAATGCGCTCGACTTCCAGACCAGCGATTTTTCCGGCGTCTTTCGTGGCTTGACGCTGAGAGTCGTTGAAGTAGGCTGGAACGGTGATAACTGCTTTTGTTACTTTCTCGCCCAAGAAGCTCTCGGCGGTTTCTTTCATCTTTTGTAAAACCATGGCCGATATTTGTGACGGGGCGTATTTCTCGCCATCTACTTTAACCCATGCGTCACCATTATCGCCCTTGACGATATCAAAGGGCGCATTTTCGCGCATTTCTTTAACCTGTTTGTCGCTGTAGGGGCGACCGATCAGGCGCTTGATGGCGTATAATGTATTTTTAGGGTTTGTGACAGCCTGACGTTTGGCGGGTTGCCCGACAAGGCGTTCCTCATCTTTTGTAAAGGCAACCATTGAAGGGGTGGTTCTTGATCCTTCTGTGTTTTCAATAACGCGTGGTTCCTTTCCGTCCATTACAGCGACACAAGAATTGGTC
Organism: Alphaproteobacteria bacterium; assembly: GCA_046542355.1. GTDB lineage: Bacteria > Pseudomonadota > Alphaproteobacteria > Micavibrionales > Micavibrionaceae > UBA1672. The sequence continues at coordinate 24,353 of JBKHBN010000011.1, forward strand.
GTACCAAGGTCGATTCCAATAACTTTGCTCATTTTAAATATCCTCTTTTTTTGCGGCGAATCTATAGCAACCTGCACCATGCAGCATTGTATTGATCCCCAAAGGTTTCATTTTCAGGAAGGGACTATAGCAAGGCTTGAAGACAAAATCCAGTGTTCTTTACGCCTGAGTGTCTATAGCCTGTCCTGTCCCGGGAGTGTCGGATGGCGGTGGTGTATCAACGTTCTTGGCAACACCTACGCGCGCTGGACGTAGTATGCGTTCGTTGATGGTATAGCCTGGCTCAACAATCTGGATAATTGTTCCGCTTTCAGTATTGGGCACAGGTGCTTCGAACATGACTTCGTGGAAATTCGGGTCGAATTTTTCGCCCATTGGCTCTATCTTTTTGATGCCGTTTTTACTGAAGCATTGTAATAATTCTCTTTCGGTGGCTTCTATCCCATCGGTCAGGTTTTTAACTTGCGGGAATTGTGCAACGAGCTCTTCAGGCACGGCTTCGAGGGCACGGCGCAGATTGTCTGCTACGCTGAGGAGGTCGCGGGCAAAGCTGCTGACAGCGAATTTTGAAGCGTCTTGACGTTCTTTGATCGCGCGCTTACGTGTGTTTTCTGCCTCTGCCAAAGCCCTGATCATTTGTTCCTTTGCGCGATCAAGTTGTTCTTGAAGCACTTGAATTTGAATGGATTCGTTGCTGGGATGAGTGTCCGGCTTTGCTTTGGAACTGGCGCGCTTTTGATCCTGCTGAGGGGGGGGGGCCTGTGGATCTATACTATCTGAAAAGGACTCATAGGCGCCTTGCGTTGCGTCTGCTTGTTCTTCCGGCGTGTATTCCGGCGCTTCGTTGCCGTTATCATGAATTGATGGTGTTAACTCTGGGGGTTGTTTTTTTGTATTGTCCTCGGACATTTGCACACCTTATTTTTTTGGAATTTTGTTTTCACGTTTCTGTTATATTGAATATAAATGTTTTGCTTGGCTTTGAAAATATTTATGCAAGCGTTTGTTAGCATATTGCCGATGCTCATATCAAGGGGGATTAAGACATCAGTGACGGCTCTTTGTTAAGGCGCGTTATATGCATGCTGTTGTGTTATATTTTTTAGATTTTCATTCTGTCACTATACGTTCTTCTACCAAAGTGGCATAGAGTGGTAGGGGGGTTATGAATGTTTTGCGTCCTTCCGGCCCGTCATAGCTCTTATAATCTTTGATGTTTCCTACTTTCTTGATGTTATCTTCTTTGGTCTTTGTACTTAGACCTTTGGTATAGATTTCTTGAGTGTCAATGAAGTAAAGATGGTTTTTGATTTCCAGAGGAAGGCGGTAGCCATCAAGTACTTCGTTCATGGGGGTTAATGCATGTTTTTTTCCAAAGTTATAAATCTGGCGCGTCACATCTCGTGATGTAGCTCCCGGGGCGTATAATTTAACGGTGTTCCTGGGGAAGAACCAAAGTGTCTGCCAGACTTTTCCAAGTGTTTGGCCGCCGATTCCTTTGAAGATCAAACGATCTTTGTTGATGTCTATTTCGTATTGTCCTAAGTCCATACGTGTTGTTTTAAACATAAGTTTTTTGATGTTTTTTTCTATTAATTCATCGCGGTTGAGGGGAATGTCTACATAGGATGTTGCATGAGAGACTTCACAGTCATAGTTTGTGTATCGTGGTTGACCATCGCTCATAGCGATGGTTGGCATGGTTAACTCAATAAAAAGATTATGTCCTACATATTCAATGTCGGCACTGGATATCTTTGATCCGGGCTTGGCTACACGTTTTCCATGTGCGCCCGGATATGTTTTTCCTTGTAAATGGATGCAGCCGGCAACATCCCCAATGTGGGAAATACGCATTAAAAAATCACTTTCCGATACGCTGGGGTTATGCAGGAATGTTACGGCGTAAATGAAGTTAGCCAGTATGTCTACTGGTGTACCGAGTTTTGTTTGTGTGGCTGTGGTGTGCGTCGGTGCTTTTGGTTCTTGCGTCTCATCTGTTCCGGCCTGTGCGGAAAAGGAGATGCTTAGGAAAAGGGCTACCAGAGCGATCAGCAAAGTTGTGAGGAATGCTGTCGTGGAGCGGGATGAGATTTTTACCATAGTTTTATATACCCAAATAACAAAATATTCTAAATTTGCCCATAACTTTAACGTGGAAATTGTTTTTAAGCAAAACTTATCTTGATTTATTGGCTGTTTAGCTTCAATAAACTAACACTGTATCGATAAATCGCAATCTTTTGAACAGGGAGGATAGTATAAAAATGACACGACCAAGTATGCGCGGTGCTGACGAGATGAGGGTAGTAGAGGTTGTTCCTAATTATAGCAAACATGCCGAAGGCTCGTGTCTGGTAAAGTTTGGGGATACCCACGTTTTGTGTACAGCCAGCGTCGAAGAAAAAGTTCCGGTGTGGATGCGGGGAAGTGGTCAGGGATGGGTTACGGCGGAATATGGTATGTTGCCGCGCTCGACGCATTCGAGAATGAATCGTGAAGCGGCGCGTGGCAAGCAAAGTGGGCGCACGCAAGAGATTCAGCGTCTGATTGGTCGTTCTTTGCGGGCTGTTGTTGATCTTGAGGCAATGGGAGAGCGTCAGGTGCGTGTGGATTGTGACGTCATACAGGCTGATGGGGGGACGCGCACAGCTTCTATTACCGGTGGGTACGTGGCGCTGGCTTTGGCGTTTGAGCATTTAATGAAAGTCGGGGTTTTTGATAAAAGTCCATTGGTGGATAGTGTTTCGGCTATTTCCTGTGGCTTGTATAAGGGAAAGGCTGTTTTGGATCTGGATTATGATGAAGATTCGGATGCGGATACGGATGCTAATTTTGTCATTACCGGCCAAGGGGGGATTTGCGAAATTCAAGGCACGGCTGAGAAAGTGCCTTTTCGGGAGGGTGAGTTCCTAACTCTTCTTGCTTTGGCGCAGAAGGGATGCCATCTTTTGGCAGAGATACAACAGGATATAATACAGGGGGTGTGAAATATGCGTTCATTTCGAAATATGCGTTCATTTCAAAGTGATGAATTATTGATTGCGACCCATAATAAGGGAAAGGCTAAAGAAATTGCAGTGCTGTTAAAGGGCTATGTGCGAAGATTTTATACGGTTGCAGATCTCGGGCTGCCGGAGCCGGAGGAAACCGGAAAAACCTTTGCAGAGAATGCGCGTATCAAGGCGGTGGCTGCGGCCAGAGTGAGCGGTAAGGTTGCTTTGGCTGATGATAGCGGTCTTGCGGTGAATGCTTTGAGCGGTGCGCCCGGTGTTTATTCTGCCCGCTGGGCTGGTGAGGATCGGGATTTTGACAAGGCTATGCTTAAGGTGCATGAAACTCTGGCTGATTCTCTTGATCGTAGTGCCTATTTCGTGTGCGTTCTGGCGCTGGGCTGGCCGGATGGGCATACAGAAATATTTGAAGGACGGGTGAATGGGCAAATTGTCTGGCCTGCGCGCGGTGATCAAGGTTTCGGGTATGATCCGATTTTTCAGCCCGATGGCCATGAGGTGACTTTTGCGCAGATGGATCCTGCACAAAAGCATAAGATTTCTCATCGTGCTTTGGCGTTTGGCCGTCTGGTTTCGGATTGCTTTCAACGTGCAGCCTAGTTTTTTGGATGAATTGGCGTGTATGCGAGACTGATTGGCTATGTTTAAAGCAGAGCAAATGGGGGTTTATATCCATTGGCCGTTTTGCAAGGCGCGGTGTCCGTATTGTGATTTTAATACATATGCGCTCAAGGGTGATTTTGATGAATATCTTTGGCTGCAAGCTTATATCAGAGAGCTTGGTTATTATGCAGCGTTGTTACCGGATAAAGAGGTGGTTTCTGTTTTTTTTGGCGGGGGAACACCTTCCTTGATGAGCGCTGGTGCGGTAGAGGCTCTTCTTGAGCGTATATCCAGATGTTGGCACGTTGTAGATGATGTCGAGATTTCACTGGAGGCCAATCCTACCAGTGTTGAAAATGAGAAGCTCAAAGGGTTTGCTCGCGCCGGTGTTAACCGTTTGTCGCTGGGGGTGCAGTCTTTTAACGATCGGGATCTGGTTTTTTTAGGGCGTGAGCATAGTGCGCAGGATGCTGTGCGGGCGTTGGATCTGGCGCAGGAGCATTTTGAGCGCTACAGTTTTGATTTGATTTATGCACGGCCTGAACAAAGTGTTGCGGATTGGGAGGCAGAGCTTTCCTATGCGCTGTCTTTTGGTGCATCTCATATGTCGCTTTATCAGCTTACTGTCGAGGACGGCACGCCGTTTGCCGCTCAGCAGGCGCGTGGAGCGTTTAAAGTTCCGCTTGAAGATAAAAGCGCGCAGTTTTATAATTTGACGCAAGATATTATGGAGGCGGCAGGGCTTGGGGCTTATGAGGTCTCCAATTACGCTCGTGAGTGGCATAAGTGCCGGCATAACCTGGTTTATTGGCATATGGCGGATTATGTCGGGATTGGAGCCGGTGCGCATGGGCGCTATATTCTTGATGGCCAGAAATACGCGACATGTGCAGCGAACAAACCGCAGCGCTGGCTTTCTTGTGTTCGTGAACGTGGCGTGGGTTATATGGGCGAGCCAGAGGCGTTAAGCGCTTCAGAGTGTTTTTATGAATCACTATTGATGGGGCTGCGTTTAACACAGGGTGTTTCTTTGGCGCGGTGTGAGGCGCTGTCTTCTGTGAGGAGCCAGGACATTCTGGATTTTTCCAGAATTGAAATTGCGTGTGAAGAAGGCTGGCTTGTTTACGATAAAAAGCGTCATCATCTCAGCGCGACGCGCGAAGGGATTTTGCGGCTTAATGCATTGCTCGGTTATATCGTCCGGTAGTTTCTTTATTGTTTATTGGGGTTGTTCCGGTTGCTCCGAGCTGGGCGCGGCAAACACGGTGCTTATGTTTTGTCCGTTTATTTTGAACTGGCCTGTATCACTGGTTTCGATTACGAAACTATGCGCTGATTTGCCGTCTGCCCCTGTTGCCGGTTTTGCAATACGTTTTAGTGTTTGCAGGGTCGGGATCAGGTTTTTGTATTGTTGTGCGTAGGGGCTTTCTTCTTTTTGGCTGTGTTTTTGTGATACATCAATCAGGGTATTCAGGCCTTCTATCAGCATATTGAATTGTGCCTTAAAGCCCATCATGGCGCTGAGGTCAGTTGTGACGTTTCCATTGAGTGTGAGGTTGTATATGTCATTGGCCGCTTTGTTATTTTGCACCAGAATTTGGGTTCCCGCCTGAGAGATGATAGCAGGAAGGCGTGATACAATGCTAAAGAGTATCATTTTCCCTGTCTCCGGGTTTTGGGCTACGCTGGTTATGGCATTATCAATCAGCGTGCCTAAAGAGTTATAAGGGATGTTTTGGGCTGTTATTTCTGTTTTTAGTTCTTTTGGTAGAATGTCGGACATTTCTGGGTTTTGGGGGGTTGTTTTCAAGCCGCTATAGGTTAGTTCAAGTCCGTAAGTGCCTTGATTGGTTTTTAACCCCGATAAGACCACTCCGATTTTTGCGTTGTCGAGATGAGTGCTTTGGTATCTGGTTGGTGTTTCATCTGCCGACTGGCTTGTTGTGTTATCCGGGGCTTTGATACTGATGTCTTTTGCGCTGTAGGCGGCTGACAATCCACTCATATCAAAATCATAAATATCCTTGACCATCTCATGTATGTTTTGTGCGTTGATTTGCTGGGCTTCTTCCGGGTTTTCAAGCTGGAGGTTTTGGATGGTTTCTTTATGTTTAAGAATTTTTTCCTTATAGGCCGTGATGTCAGGCATTTTTAAATCTTCCATAGAGAAGTCGAGTTTTATCTCGCCAATTTCTACAAGGGTGTCTTGATCTGGCTGGGCGATATGCAAACCGCTGAGCAGAAAATGACCCGGGCCGGAAAAGCGTCCGTTTTCCTGCTCTTCCAGGTTGGTATAGAATTGCACGCCTCCCAAACGAGAATCTTGTGCCTGCTCTCCTGTCATAAATGTTAACCCCAAGAGATTCATATCCATTTTTGTAAAGTAACCAAGTTTTTCGTTGTATAGGCCGATAGAGCGCTGCTCGTTAAATGTGAGCGTAAAACGATCAGGGTCGGCTGTGCCTTTGAGCGCATCGTACATGGTCATTTCTTGTGGCAGGACAATAGTTGCTTTCCAGTTTTCGGGCTTTTCAGAAGGCATTAGGTTCATTTTGATTGCGCCGATATCGAAGACTACTTTTTCCGGCGGGTTTTCTTGCGCGTAAGATTCTTGGTGTTCCGGGCCGCTTATGTAGATATGCGGGAAGGTAGTTGCGTAGTAGCCGTCTTGTGGCTCTACTGTCAGGGTTCCATCATAAATTATATTCACCGCGCTGAGTGCTTCATTTACTTCTTTTTGATAGTCCAGCATTTTTTGCAGTGATTTTTTGAGGTCTTGCGCCTGAGCCGTGGTTGTTGTTGTCTTTGTTTGTGCATGAAGCTTTGCGGGTAAAAGCATAAGAAAGGCGCCCATAAGAGCAAGAAAAGGAAATATGTTTTTGGGCGTACTGTGCATCTTGGTTCCTTTGGGTGTTTTTTGTTGTTTTGAGATACAGGATTGTAAAAAAATATGCATAAACCAAGGAGGATTTAAACAAAAAGGCTTGCTGTGTACAAGGATAATCGGCATTAATAGGCCTCATGGATTGAAGTTGGCCGTGTGTGTGATTTTCAATGTGTAGAATTGCAGGGTCGGTTTGTTTACATTCGTGGAATTAGGAAAATATTTTGTCGGAACCAATGTTAGAGTCTAAAAATACGCAATTTACATTATCTGCCAAGGGAGAAATTCTATGGCAGGAAAAATTGAATAATCCGTTGCCCGGAGAGGCTGTTGCTGTCCTTGAAAAGGGGAAGCAGTCGTTGAAGCCTGTTATTACATTACTCGATAATGATTTGACGGCGGTCTATAAGGGAGATGCAGAAAAGCAGCAGGCTTTGCTTAATCAGTTGAATGTATGGTTTCAATGGTATGTTGGGGAAACGCTTGGCGCGCTGGTGGCTTTGGAAATCCCACAGGGCGTTGAGCCAAAGACGGATGCTGTTTCCAAGATTGCGGCGGAAGTTTATGAAGGTATGGGGATTATTCCGCGCGCGCAGATTGAGGGGCTTATTTCACAACTTACGCCTGAATGCCGCGCCGCCTTGCGGAGTAAAAAGATCAGGCTAGGCCCTGTTTTGGTTTTTATTCCTGAGCTTAATAAGCCTGCGGCTGTTCGTTTGAGGGCGCTGTTATGGTCTTTGCATAACGGGCGTGATTTGCCTGCTCAAGTCCCTGCCGATGGCATTGTATCGGTTAGTCTTGAAGATGAGACTGCTGATCCTCTTTATTATCGTTCTATTGGGTATCCGCTGTATGGTGGGCGCGCGGTGCGGATTGATATGCTTGATCGGGTTATTTCCTGTGTTTACGATCACGCCGAAGGGGGTAAGTTTCAGGCCCGTCATGAGATGGCTGAGTGGCTTGGCTGTTCGATTGAGGGGCTTTACAAGGTTCTTGAGGCTATGGGGCATGTCAAGATACATGATCCGGCAGATGATGTTTCAAGTGGAGATGATGCTCCTTATGAGGGGGATGTTTCCGGGGAAAGTCAACCAGGGCAGGGCGCTGCTGTGAAAGAGGATTGTGATGTAGATTCTTCTAGTGCTGATGGTGATGAATCCGGTGATTCCGCAAAAGATAGCCAAGCAGGATCTGCCAAGGTCACTGATAAAAAGCCTGAGCTTGCCACTTTCCGTCTTAAGAAGGGAAAGGCTTTCCAGACTGGTGCAGCCGGTGGAAAGAAGGGCGCTGAAAAGAAGAAGGGGCAGTTTAAGGGAGGTAAGAAGCAAGGACGAGCAAACGTTAAAAAGGGAAAAGCTGAGGGTCGGCGTAAAGATTATGGGCCTAGAGTTATTACCGCGGAAGCACAGGTTTCGGAGGCAGATAATCCTTTTGCCGTTTTGCAGCAGCTCAAGAAGTAGTCCTGTTATCTATACGTTTTTTTCATGATGAAACAGTTTTTTTTATTTGTTGTATTGTGTAGCTTTTTTTCTTCTTTCTTTGCTATGCAGCCTTCTTATGCTGCAAGGTTTTCCGGAGAATATTTGCTTAAGGTTTGTGCTGTTGATTCAATGGGGCGTGAAATTGTAGAAGGAGGGAAGATTGCTTGTCAGGCATATATTTCCGGTATCGTAGATTACCATAACATGCTGCGTGCGATGCGGGTGGTGTCTGATATGGACTTTTGTGTTCCCAATGATGTTGGTTTGAATGAGTTGCAGATTCGCGTTCTCGCGTATATATATAAGAGGGTGAAATTGCATCGTAAATTCGTAGCAGCGCCCGGAGTGACGATGGCTCTTATGTCTTTGTATCCCTGTTAAAATCCTTTTGTTTATGGTGTGATTTTTTTTGATAATCTGTGTTTGCAGGGCTTTTTTATAGGAATCGGTTTAAATGAATATGCGTTATGATAATGCCAAGGATGCGTATAACAAACATGTCGTATATCTTGCGCGTGATAATAGCGATCATCTGTTACCGCATAACTTTTTTATTATAATGGTGCGCCGTTTTTTCCCGGTTATGTGCGTTATTCTTCTGACATCGGCTTTTTGTATAGCGGTTAGTAAAGGTGATTTAATGCGCTATATGCTCTATGACAACACTGCTTTTTACAGAGGAGTCCTTGTTTCTTTGTGGTGTGGCTTTCCTGCTTTTATATGGATTTTGCTGGCTTCAAATCCCATGTTTGTTCATACAGCAAATTTATCGTACAAAATTTTGGCAGGGCTTTTGCAATTTACTATTCTTTTGAGCTACCTCCTTTTTCCGGAGATGGAGATTTATGGTATGCGCAGTTATTTGATTCTGTCCTGCCCTGCTTTTTTTCTTATTTATTATCTTTGTGTGGTTGATCCTATTCCTTTGGAGGTTGTTTACCCTCTTAATGCGCTGGGAGTGTGTGCGCTCATCTGGATGTTCAGTATGGAAGGCATTATGGAAGAGCATCTTGTTGTGGGAAGTTTGCAGGCCGTACATTAAAAACTTCTGGATAAGGTGAAGTCTGCGAGCTCTTTAAGCAGATTCTTGTAAGTATTGTCCGGTAAGGGTGTCAGCGCATCTTTGGCCTGATTGATGTAATTTTGGGCAAGATTTACTGTGCGATCAAGAGCTTTGTGTTTCATAATATAAGCCATGGCCTGTTCAAAGTCCTTTTGATCTTGTTTCTTTTCACCCAAGGTGCGCCTCCAAAATTGTGCTTCTTCCTTGTTTATGTTTTCGTTTATGTTTTCCAGGGCGAAAATAACAGGAGCGGTCATTTTTCCTTCTTTGAAATCATCGCCAATTTCTTTTCCAAGTTTTTTCTGGTCGGCTGAATAATCGAGTGCGTCATCGATGATCTGGAAAGCTGTGCCCAGTTTTGTGCCATATATGCGCATTGCCCTGCGCTCTTCGTCGGGGCGATCAGACAGTATGGCGCCAATCTGTGTTGCAGCGGAAAATAGCGCTGCTGTTTTTGATTCAATAACTTTCATATATTCTGAAAGGTTTGTTTTTATATCATTTGCTGTGGAGAGCTGTAGAACCTCGCCTTGCGCTATGATTGCTGCTGCATCCGAGAGAATGCGCAGGATTTCCAGTGATCCGCTTTCGACCATCATTTGAAAGGATCGCGAGAATAAAAAGTCTCCTACAAGGACGCTGGCCTGATTGCCAAATACTATGTTTGCTGTTTGTTTGCCGCGGCGCTCATTGCTTTCATCGACGACATCGTCGTGTAGAAGTGTTGCTGTGTGTATAAATTCTACAGCGGCGGCCAGATGATAGGATTTGTGCATGGGGCCGTCAAATATGGCGGTTCCTGCTAATGTGAGGAGCGGGCGGATCCGTTTTCCTCCGGCAGATATCAGATATTGTGCCAGTGTTGGGATAAGGGAGATGTCAGAGTGCATATTCTGGATGATGAGGGCATTTACTGCGTGCATATCCTCCGCCAGAATATTTGATAAGACCTCCAGCGGCGAGGTTTCATTTTTTTCGCCGGGTTTGGGGAGGGGAGCTTTTTCTTTTTTGCTAATGTGCATAGTTGTTTTAGATCAGGTTTTTATGGTTTAAACAAGCCTTTAATCTGTTGGTTGTTCATTCAATTGATCCAAAAGAACGGGAGTTTAGGCGTCCTTTGTTTCTTTGAGTTTCCTTGTAACGTTCAAGAATGCTTCCTATACCGCTGTTATTTTGTGTTGTTTCGTTTGTGTTTTTTGTTTCGCGGGCTTTTGATTCTTCATTCTGCGGCTCTTCAGGTTCAGCGGCTTGTGCAGAGTCGGCATCGAGTTGATCTTCTTTTTCTTTTTTTCCTTTATTTGCAAGATTGTAGTAGTGGTTCCATATTTTCTGGCTGTCGGTCAGGTTTTTTGTCTCTTCTTTATTTTCTGTATTTGTTTCTTCTTTTTCGTTGGCTTTGGTTTCGTTATTTTCTTCCTCTTCCTCTTCCTCTTCCTCTTTCTTTTTTTCTATCCTTTCCTTGTAGGTTGACGTGTCCCATTGTTTGGATTTCATTTTTTTTGCTTCACTTTGTTTCGATGAAATGATGTCAACTATAGGAGCGGTTTTCTGCTCTTTTGTTTTGTCAGGCATGTTATTGGCAGGTTGCGCGGGCGCTACTGCGATATCATCCAGACTTTGTGCGTCTAATGGCGTAGCAGCTGTTATTGTTATGAGCGCTGATACAATCAGGATTACCAGCTTTCTTATAATTTTTGTGGGGAGATGTGCATTTGAGGCTTTGTGATGGTCATACAACATGGTTTATCCTTGTGCGTGTTGAGCTTTGTTGTTTATCAGGCAGCATTGCCAAGATAAGGATTGTAGGTATTTTATGCAAGATTCATCGTATAGCATTGATTTGTTCGGGACGCATGGAGATCATCGGCAAATGTTTCGCCGTACTTTGGAGCGGCAGTTTTTTTTTCGAAGCGGTGAAGTTTATTTTGAGCGGTGTTTTGAGCGTCAGGCGCGCGGGGTGCTTGATATCGTTCTGGCCTGGAGGGATGAGGCGGGGCATAGCGGGCTTGAATCCGAGGTTGTTGGCTATGCCTTGTTAAACTGGCATCCCAAATATACGCCCTTTAAGACGCAGGATATACCAGAGATACAGGATTTAAATGTGGTTAACGAATTCAGAAGGCAGGGGATCGGGCGCTCAATTATTACTTTTTGTGAGCAGCGCGCTTCGAGGAAGGGTCATATGGAGATGGGGATTGGTGTCGGGCTTGATTCTTCTTTTGGCGCGGCGCAAAAGCTGTATGTCCAGATGGGGTATATTCCTGATGGCCACGGGCTGACCTATGATCGGATACAGGTTGCTGCCGGTGAGTTTCGTCCGGTAGATGAAAATTTGTGTTTGATGATGACCAAGTTTATATAATCATGTTTTGCGTTTATTGAGCGCTGTAATTTAGGAGATTTCTTTATGACAAAATGGGTCTATAATTTTGGCGGTGATCATAATGATGGCGATGCCTCGATGATAAATCTTTTGGGGGGGAAGGGTGGAAACCTTGGAGAGATGGCTTCTCTTGGCTTGCCGGTTCCTCCCGGTTTTACGATTACGACCGAGGTTTGTACTCATTATTATAAAAATGACCAGCAATACCCCAAAGAGCTGAAGGAGCAGGTTTTGGCGTCTTTGGCTTTGGTTGAGGATGCAATGGATATGGGTTTTGGTGATTCTGATAACCCCTTGCTTGTGTCTGTGCGTTCGGGCGCGAGGGTTTCCATGCCCGGGATGATGGATACGGTTTTGAATTTGGGGCTAAATGATAAGACCGTTGCGGGGCTTGCACGTAAGTCCAATGATGAGCGTTTTGCATGGGATTCCTATCGCCGTTTTATTCAGATGTATGGTGATGTTGTTTTGGGGGTCGAGCATTATGATTTTGAGGAGATCCTCGATACTTACAAGCGCGCGGAGGGCATTGTACAGGATACTGATATTTCCGCTGAGGGGTGGAAGGATATTGTTGATCAGTATAAAGCTCTGGTTCAGCGTGAGGCCGGTCAGGTTTTTCCCGAAGATCCGCATGAACAGCTTTGGGGGGCTATTGGCGCTGTGTTTAGATCATGGATGATTCCCCGTGCAGTGACCTATCGGCGTATTCACGATATCCCTGAGGATTGGGGCACGGCTGTGACTGTGCAAGCTATGGTTTTTGGTAATATGGGGGATGATTGTGCTACGGGCGTTGCTTTTACACGTGATCCTTCCAGCGGGGACAATAATTTTTACGGCGAGTATCTGGTTAATGCTCAGGGCGAGGATGTTGTGGCCGGTATCAGGACGCCGCAGTCTCTGACAATTAAAGGGCGTAAAAAAGACGGGTCTGATCTTCCTTCCATGGAAGAGACGATGCCGGAGGTTTTTGCGCAACTGGATGATTTGCGCAGTAAGCTGGAGGTGCATTATCGTGATATGCAGGATATTGAGTTTACGGTGCAACAGGGCAAGCTCTTTATGTTGCAGACCCGCACTGGCAAGCGCACAGCTGTGGCAGCGTTGAAAATTGCTGTGGATATGGTTCAAGAGGGATTGATCGCTGAGAATGAGGCATTGCTGCGGATCGATCCGCATTCCCTGGAGCAGTTATTGCATCCGCGGCTTGATCCTGATGCATCGCGTGAGCTTTTGTGCAGAGGGCTTCCGGCTTCTCCGGGCGCGGCGTCGGGCGCGATTGTTTTTAGTGCTGATGAGGCTGAGAAGCGCGTGAATAATGGCGAAGATGTGATTTTGTGCCGCAAGGAGACGTCTCCGGAAGATATTCATGGTATGCATGCAGCGCAGGGCGTTTTAACTTCGCGCGGAGGGATGACCAGTCATGCTGCGGTTGTAGCGCGCGGTATGGGTAAGCCATGCGTTGCAGGAGCCAGCACGCTTATTGTGGATGAAAAAAGTGGTGTGGTTACTATTGGTTCCTATACCCTAAAAGAGAATGATGTCATCACTATTGATGGTGGAACCGGAGAGATTATGCTGGGGGCTGTGTCTACTATAGAGCCGAAGTTATCCGGTGATTTTTCAACACTTATGAGCTGGGCTGATTCACGTCGCCGGATGGGGGTTAGAACCAATGCCGAGACTGCTGCGGATGTTCAAACCGCTTTAAACTTTGGTGCACAGGGGATTGGTTTGTGCCGTACGGAGCATATGTTTTTTGATCCTGAACGTATACAAAATGTGCGTGAGATGATCTTTGCTTCTGATGAAGAGGCAAGGCGCGCGGCTTTGGTTAAGTTGTTACCTGAACAACGCGGGGATTTTGAGGCTATTTTTGAAATTATGGAAGGGCTTCCTGTGACTGTGCGTTTGCTGGATCCTCCATTGCATGAGTTTTTGCCGCATACGCCTGATGATATTAAACGTTTTTCGCAGGCTGCTGGGATTGATGAGAAGGCGGTTCATTTACGCTTGGCTGAGTTGCGGGAGGATAACCCCATGCTTGGGCATCGCGGGTGCCGCTTGGGCATTACGTATCCAGAGATCTATGAGATGCAGGCGCGTGCTTTATTCGAGGCGGCTCTTAATGTTCAAGAGCAAGGAGGGTGCACTGTTATGCTGGAGATTATGATTCCCCTTGTGGGGATACGCGCCGAACTGCGTCTTATGCGTGACGTTGTGGATCAGACCGCTAAAGATGTTTTTGCGGCAAAAGATAGCAGTGTGGCGTATAGCGTGGGAACCATGATTGAATTGCCGCGCGCCGCTCTTACAGCTAATGAGATTGCAAAGGATGCGGATTTCTTCAGCTTTGGTACAAATGATCTGACGCAGACGACCCTTGGTATGAGCCGTGATGATGCATCAAACTTTTTGCCGTATTATACGCGCAGGGGCGTGTATGACCGTGATCCTTTTGTGTCGATTGATGTTGAGGGCGTGGGGGCGCTGGTTGATATTGGAACATCAAAGGGCAGGGCAACCAATCCGGATTTGAAGGTTGGGATTTGCGGAGAGCATGGTGGTGATCCTTTGTCTATTTCCTTTTTTGAGACTGTAGGGCTGGATTATGTATCTTGCTCGCCTTACCGCGTTCCAATTGCAAGGCTTGCTGCGGCGCAGGCTTCTATACGGATGGTAAAGGACAAGGCTGCTTGACTTTTTTGTCTCTGCTTTTTTATCTGTTATTCGGGATATTGGGTTTTACTGTGTTGTGAGGTGTCAGGGCAATGCCAAGATCGCGGCATGAGGAGCGCAATTGTGCATTTTCGGGCATGTCGTTTAGTTTTACACAGCGCAGGTGGCGTTTTCCTAGTCCGCGGTAGTGCATGCGGGCTGTGAGTTCCTGGCCGATGTAGCATCCCTTGTCGTAGGACAGTCCATTGAGCTGGGCGATTCGGGCTTCGTCCATTGTGGTTTTGCCGACTATCATGTCGCGTGAGCCATCGGGTATTCCCAGGGAAATGCGTTGATAGTCCCACTCTTCGAAAGGCATTTCAGTAATTCCTATGGGACGTTGGTATGCTCTGTAGCCCATTTGTTCATGGCGCGGGTCTTTGTAGCCAAAGGCAAGGCCGAATATGGCATAAAAGGGAATTGCAGGCTCAGCCTGTATTTCGATGTCGGCGTGTAGTTTGTATTTTTGGAGGTGTTCTTGAAGATCCAGCGTGCGCTCTCCTCCTTCGCAATCAACGTGAAGTGTTGAACTTTCTTGTTGTGATATGAAGAAGTCGTGCAGAAATTTTCCTTGGGGGGTCAAAAGGCAGGTATAGAGCGCTTCTTGTTTTGCCAGAAGGTCAATATCATTTGTAATAATTTTTTGCAGGAAATTATGGCGATCAGCGCCTGTTATTTTGATCAGGCCACGATCTTTCAGTGTTACAAAAAAAGGTCCTTGAGTCATATAGAAATACTGCAAAAGAGATTAATTATATTTATAGACTTGGCACATCTTTTTCTTAATTTCAAACTAAAACGGCTTTCTTTATAAAAGAGAGCCGTTTTATGTCGTTGTTGTATATAAATATCATTAGTCGTTCAGATCGTCGTAATCGCTTACTTTTTTCTGTTTGTGTTTCAGGTTGAGTGCGTCTTCCCTGTAGTTTGTATGGGTACGCAGGTAATTTTCGTGTGCTTCTTGCAGTTCTTCGAAGGGGAGGAATTTAACGCGTTCCCAGCCCTTGGTTATCATGCAGCCTTCAAAATCAATATAGTCTGAATGTTCTGCAAACAGTTCCTTGTCGCGCTCAGGAGTATCCCATCCAGCGAGGCGCGCTTCGGCATCATCGAGAACAACACCATCAATATATTCGGGAATAGCATCACGAATAGCGCCCAGGCGTTCCAGCTCTCTGAGTTCGACAACGCAGCGGGCAATGTCACGGTTGAGCATTTGTTGAGCTTTGGGGCCGCGAAGATACAAAGCAGAAGAGGAGTGAACACGCTGCCAGTACTGACCCTTGTGTTTAATGTCATCATTTACATCGGCAAAGGATGGAAGAGAGAATGTCAGAGCGAAAGCAAAGACGAGGAAAAAACGCATAATCATATCGAAAAACTTTTCGTTTTGGTTACTAAAATCAGTCGGAAGGATAGCAAAAATAACCGTTTATCTCAATAAAATAATGTGGATAGGTGCTGATTTTGATGTAAAGGCGCTGGTTGTGGTGCGTTTTTCATTTATTCCGTCATCCACCAGCTTTCCAGGACTGTGCCGTATATCGGGGTGTTTTCAGGATACTGCAATGTTTTTCTGTGGGCGATATAATCAACATCTTTGTAGAAAAACGGGATGAATATTTGCTCTTCTATTCCTTTGCGGTCGATGAGGTGAGCGTAGTGCGTCAGTTCATCATAGCTTTTTGCGTTGGCAATTTTTGCGGCATATTGTTCTACTTTTGGCGAGCATATGCCGGCGTAATTGAAGCCTGCTGTTTTCTTTGCGGCTTCACATGACCAGTAGAGCATTTGTTCGGTTCCTGGAGACAGGCTGTTTTGCCAGTAATGGGTCAGGATGTCGTAATCGTAAAGGTTTTTGCGTTTTTGAAATGTGGCGCTGTCGGCCATGCGAATGTCGGGCGTTATGCCCAGGCGCTTGAGTGTATTTTTGTAAGCAAGCGCGACTTTTTCCTCTTGTATGCTGGAGAGCAGGATCTCAAAATGCAGCGGTTCTTGCGTGTCTTTGTGGATGCGTTTTCCCTCCTCAATGATCCAGCCGGATTGTTTGAGTAGCTTATCGGCTTTACGCAAGCGTTCGCGTAAGGAGGGCGGGTTTCTGTCTTGCGTTATCGGAGCAGCCAGAGGGGAGTTGGGGAAAAAGCTGTTGATACGATTGAGTTGGTTGTGGAAAAGATTTTTTCCGATCCATTCTTCGTCAAAGGCCAGATTCAATGCTTTTCTTACGTTTATGTCATTAAAAGGCGCCTTGCGCAGGTTGAAGATAAATCCATGCGCCTGCTCGGGGCGTTGATGTGGAAAATCCTGACGGGTCAGATCGGGGCTCATGTCGTCGTACGCGCTTTGCCATTTGCCTATATCCCATTCGCGGCGCAGATCCAGATCCCCTTTTTTAAATGCTTCCAGCGCGATGGTGTCATCGCGGAAATAATCGTAGGTGATGGTCTCAAAATTATATTGACCTTTATTTGCAAGCAAGTCTTTGGCCCAGTAATTGTCGTTGCGTGTGTATGTGATGGTACGGCCAGGTTCTACGTTTGTAATGCGATAGGGGCCGTTGCTTACCGGTGGCTCCAGAACGGTTTGTTCAAAGTTGCGTTCTTGCCACCACTTTTCCGAGAGCACGGGCATGAGCGCCAGAATCATGACTGTTTCGCGGTCATACCCTTCGCCAAGCGTAAATTTTATTGTGTGCTTACCCGGTGTTGTTACTGACTCAATGAGTCGGTAGATGCGGCGCATATTCGGGCGGCCATGCTCTTTGAGTGTTTCGAAGGAAAAGCGCACGTCATTTGCTGTAATCGTGCTGCCATCATTAAAGCGGGCTTTGGGGTTGAGATGAAACGTGATGGATGAGCGATCATCTGGAACACTTACCCTTTGCGCGATGAGGGGAACCATTGTAAAAGGTTCATCCCACACGCGGCGCATCAGGCGATCATAGGCCAGATTGATGTTTTGCGGCGCCTGCCCTTTGAGGGAGAAGGGGTTGAGCGTGTCAAATGTGCCGATGGCGGCGATTTTTATATCTCCACCCTTGGGGGCGTTCGGGTTGACGTAGCTCAGGTGCGGACTTGATTCATGGTAGCGGCTTTGCCCGTGCATGACCAGGGCGTGATATTCTGTTGTAGGGGAATCCTGTGCATGAGAGGTATCTGCCATTGCATTTGCGTGCAAAAGAATGAAAATAAACAAGCTGTTAATGATATAGGCGTATAGTTTTTTCATGGATATAGTGATATCAGACTCTGGTGATGTGGCCAAACCGTTTATTGAATATATTACAGTTGCGCGAGGTGATATTGCTTTGCAGAGCGTTGATGCCGTAGTTATGACCATTCCTCGTAATCTTGATTTTTGCGGTGGTATTAATAATTCCATTGCGGCTGCGTGCGGTTATGATCTGGATTCGTTTATTCTGGATAATATCTACAAGCCAAAACCCGGAGAGGTTTATGCCTTGCCAGGTGGTAATTTGCCTGCTCAACATATTTTTGTCGGGATTACGCCATATTACCGCACTGAATTTGATCGGAAGGAAGGGGATATGGTGCAAATCGTGCGGCGTGTTATGGAGCTTGCGCATTGTATGCTGGTTGAGCGCATAGCGATACCTTCTGTTTGCAGCGGACGTAAGTGTTTTCCTAAATCCAGAGCTGCGCGATTTATTGTGCAGGGTGTGTATGACCGCATGTATAGCGGTCTGGAGGAGGTGCGGCTGGTTGGTCTGGATGACCAGACGCTGCATGCTTTTGAAAGCAAGCTCTTTGCGATGGGTCGGGCTGGCTCATCCTAGGACGTGTTGATACTTGGCGCGTGAGACACTCTTTAAATGGTGGCTTGTCTTTTTTGATCTATTTGTAGCGATTCTTTTAGCTCAGCAAGAGAAACCAGAGGGCGCGGTCCCATGTGGGCTATGACTTCGCTTGCGGCCAGAGCGCCGAAATTTCCGCATTCTTCGAGGGTGTAGCCTTCTGTGTAGCCATAGAGGAATCCCGCGGCATATTGATCTCCTGCGCCTGTAGTGTCTATGACCTCTTGTACAGGAATGGCCTCAATTTCTATGATTTCATCGCCATTGATAATGACAGAGCCTTTTTCACTGCGGGTTATGACCGCGATTTCTACATGATTGTTTATGGCGCTGATGGCTTCATCAAAGTCTTCAGTCGTATAGAGAGATTTGATTTCATCCTCATTTGCAAACAGGATATCCACGTGATTCTCAACAAGGCTTAGGAAGTCAGCGCGGTGACGGTCAACGCAAAACGGATCTGAAAGCGTCAGGGCTATTTTCCGGTTTGCCTTGTGTGCGTATCCTGCTGCTGTGATAAAGGCTTGCTTTGCGGTTTCGCGGTCGAATAAATATCCTTCGAGATAGGTGATCTTTGCGCTGGCGATTAATTCTTCATCTACATCATGGGGGCTGAGTTCAACGCTGGCGCCAAGGAATGTATTCATTGTGCGCTGCGCGTCGGGTGATACCATAATGATGCATCGTCCTGTGGGTGCGCCCATAAGAAGCGGAAGTGTTTTATATTCTATTCCCAGTGATGTCATCTCGGTGGCGTAGGTTTTTCCAAGAGCATCGTCGGCGACTTTGCCTATAAAAGCGCCTTTACCGCCAAAGGAGGCGTAGCCTGCCATTGTGTTGGCGGCAGACCCGCCTGACGTTTCTACGCCTTGCGGCATGTTTGTGTATAGCTCTACGGCGCGAATTTCATCGATCAGGGTCATGGCGCCTTTTTCCATTCCGTGTTTTTTATGCTGTTCTTCGATAAAATAGTCCGTCACTTGAGAAAGGACGTCAACCAGTGCATTTCCAAGGGCTATGAGGCCGTATTTTGTTTCGGGCATTTTGTAGAGTCTTTCCGTTTCTTGTATGTTTCCAAAAAATGTAGTTTTATCTTCTATAACAATTGGAGCAGAAAGGCCATGACCTTATGAGCAAAAAAAATTACAGTGCGGATATGACTGGAGCGTCAGAATGTGAGGGCGGAGCACATGATCTTAAAGAGCGCATTGCTCTGGCATCTTTGACATTGGCGGAAGCACGCGGTTGGGAGCAGGTAGCTTTGCACGATATTGCTCTGGCGTGCGGTTTATCACTGCGAGCGCTGCATGATGTGATTGATTGCAAGGATGATATTTTGGTGTTGTTTGGGCGTATGGTTGATCGTCGTATGCTTGAGCAGGCGCAATCAGGCGGAGAAGATGAGGGGAGTGTACGTGAGCGGATTTTTGATCGTTTGATGGATCGTTATGAAATATTGAATGATTACCGTCCCGGTCTGGTGGCTGTTGCCCGTTCCTTGAAATATGATCCAAAGCAGGCTTTAGTTTTGATGCCGCGATTGTGTCGTTCCATGAGCTGGGTTCTGGAAAGTGTTGGTATTGGCACATCCAGTGTTTCAGGCGCTTTGAAGGTTGCCGGATTGACGGGGGTTTATATTAAGGGGCTTAAGGTCTGGATGGAGGATGAGAGTCCTGACTTGTCTAAAACCATGGCTACTTTGGATAAGGCTTTGAAGCGGAGTGAAGAGATTTTTAATCGTTTTGGGGCGTAGTTGTTTTTATTTTTCAATTATATCGGGTGTATCAATAATATCTTCCAGATAACCAAGATAAGGAATTGCGCTGTAGGCACCGGAGAGCTGGGTGCTGAGAGCAGCAGCGTTATTTGCTATTTCCAGGGCGCGCTTTAGCTCCAGTCCTGTTTGAATGCAGGCTGCGAAGTACCCGCAAAAAATGTTGAACGTGATTGTGTTTCCTTTGTTGCTTTTTGTGGTTATGTCGCAGGCGGTTGCGTTCCCTTTTTGTGCGATTGCCCCTCCGGCTCCGCAGTTTTTTGTTGTTATCAGGTAGGTGTTTTGTGAAACGGAAGGCTGGTTGCTTTGCTGGTCTGTGATAAGGATATCGGCAAGCTTTGTCATGGCGGGATTGTTTTCTTCATCAGGATTATTACATAACATGATCTTTGCGCCATTATTTCTGGCTTGTGTCAGCCATCTTATAAAGTCTGTGTGTGTTGAGGTGTTGTTGGACAAAAGAATTAGCGTACCAGCATTTAAGTGCTGGGCAGGTATGATGTCGGCATAAGCATTTGCAGCTTTATTCGATGCGTTAATGTTTGTTTTCCGGTTTGAATCTTCAAGGCAGATATCAAGCTGTGTTTGTGTTAAGTTTGTGCTTATGCCTGATGTTTTAATGCCTTCTTTGCGCAGTATATCGAGCGCAAATTTTCCCATGAGGTCTGATCCTGTTTGACTGATCAAGGAGATTTTTGCACCACAGCGCGCGGCGCTGATGGCTTTTAAAGCGCCGTTTCCGCCAAGATCGAGGGCGGTAGGTGCGCTTGTTTGATTTGTTGCGCCGGGATTGAGTGCATGTTCCAGTGTTGCGTTGATGCAGACAGTGGTGTTTCCGATTACATAAATCATTTAGATATCTTTGCTCTTTTGTTGTTTATAGCTAGCTATAGCATATGTGGGTAGAAAGTGAAGCTCTACGGGTCTTGAGCTGTGGAGTTTAAAATATGTAAATATAAACGCATTTATTCTGGCTTGCAATAAACCCTATCGGACAGCAAAATTTAAAACCTTAGCTTTTCTGCTGGTTTTAGTGTTTGTTTAGGATTGTATGGGATGAAAAAAAACATAGGAATGGCGGAGACGGAGGGATTCGAACCCTCGATGAGGTGATTAACCCCATACTCCCTTAGCAGGGGAGCGCCTTCAGCCGCTCGGCCACGTCTCCTTCTCGCCAAAGATATTAACGCTCTTAGTTATGCGATTAATCCGTGTTTGTAAAGTATTGTGCGTAAAAAAACATGGCTTGTGATATTTGATGCCTTCATGGTCTTGACCTTAATCAAGAACACGGGTATCCCGTAGGGGTAGTGTGGATGTTTGTGCGATGACAATTAGCGAAGCGGAAGGCGCCAGATATGATTTCTATTCCTGATCCCTTTAAAGCCTTGGGGGATTTTGTGACTTTTAGCATCTTTGGTCTGGCTGAAGGGACGCATGGTGCGCATGCTTTACATTTTTTTGTCGAAGATGCGACGAAGATATTTTTTCTTCTTGGGACGATGGTCACGATTGTTTCTTTTTTCCGTTCTCAGCTTGAGCCGGAAAAAGTGCGTTCTTATCTGGAGGGAAAGCCTAAATTTTTATCTTATATTCTGGCGATTTTGCTTGGTGCAATTACGCCGTTTTGTTCTTGTTCGTCTATTCCGCTTTTTATCGGGTTTGTCGAAGCGGGTATTCCTTTTGGTGTTACTATGGCATTTTTGATTACTTCGCCCATGATTAATGAAATTGCTATTTTGGTGTTTGCCTCGGCTATGGGCTGGCCATTGACGATAGCTTATGTTGTCACGGGTATGCTTGTTGGTTTGATTGGTGGGCTTTTGATGGAATATCTTGGGCTGGAGCGTTATATTGAAGATTATGTCTATGAAATGCGCACAGGTGGAAAGGGCGAGACCTTTGCCTGTAAGGACACTGTCAAAACCTTTGGCCAGCGGTTGCGCTATGCGTTGGGGTATGCGGGGGATGTGCTCAAGAGAACGTGGCTGTATATTACTATAGGTATTGGTATCGGTGCGTTTCTTCACGGGTATGTGCCTGAGAGCTTCTTTACCACCTATACCAGTGCAGACAATCCTTTTGCTGTTCCTCTTGCTGTGATTCTCGGTATACCGTTATATGCGAATGCTACTGGCGTGATCCCGATTGCCGAGGCGCTTCTTGGTAAGGGCGTTCCTATTGGTACGGTGCTTGCGATGATGATGAGTGTGGTTGCTATTTCCTTGCCGGAAATGGTTATTTTGCGCAAGGTGCTCAAGGTGCGCATGCTAATCTATTTTGCGTTGTATATTTTTATAGTGTTAATTGCCGTAGGCTATCTCTATAATTTTTTCTTGATGTAAAGGGAACCTCTAAAAACTCTTTGTTTTGTCATCCCCGTGAAAACGGGGATCGGGTAACAGTCTGTAAAAACAGGATTCCCACTTGCATGGAGATGAAGGTTTTTGTGAAATCTGGGGTTTTTAGCAGTGCCCTAAAAAGATATCTTATCTGCTTATTTTCGTTAATTTTTCTTGTTATTTTTTGATCGAATGTTTTCTTGCATCCGATTGTATTGTAGTTGTGGTCGTGGCTTATCTGTGTATTCAGGATTTTATTTCTCTTTTTTGTAGGGTATAGTCCTGTGGCATTTACTCGGAAAGGATTTCTGTCGTGCGCAATTTTCATGATATTAAAGTTTCTCATAAGCTTATTGGTTCTTATACATTACTTATAGTTCTGGTCGTTGCTCTTAGCGGGTTTTCATTTTATAGTATGGTGAAGCTCTCTGGTGTTTATACACAATATCGCTCAACGGCACGCAGCGGATTATTGCTTGCGCAGATGTCTCAGTATTTGGGAGATATGCGGCGCGATGTATTAAAGTACAGGATTAATCCGGATGAAAACACTCAAATGGCAGTGGAAGCCGATGTTCAAAAGCTGGTTGCTTTGGAGGGGCAGGTTGACGAGGTTATTTATGATCCGGCGCAAAAGGAGCAACTTTTTGAGCTGAAGGCAAATGTTGAAGAATATAAGGGTCAGTTTGACAGCACTGTATCATATCAAAAACAGCGCGATCAAATAGTTGCGCAGATGGATGTGGCTGGTTCTGCTAACCGTAAGATACTTAATCAGATTATGGAGAGTGCTTATCAGGATCGTGATATGGTTACGGCTTATTATGCTGCTTTGGTGCAGCAGCATTTTACGCTTGGGCGCTATTATGCAAAAGATTTTTTATTGCGTAACAAGAGTGAGGATTCTCTGCGTGCCCTTGAAGAAGTGGATAAGAGTTTGCAGCTTACCGCTGTCCTTTTTAGTGAATTGCAAGATCCGACTCGCCGCAGGCTGGCGCAGAATGCCAAAGAGGGGATTGAGCAATTCCAGTCGGATTTTCAAGGGGCGGTTAAAGCTATTTTGAACCGGAATGTGCAATATGCGCGTATGGATGAAGTGGGACCAGAAATTTTGAACGCTTATGCCAGTCTTATTAATGATAATAAGGACAAGCAAAATATACTGGAGCCGCGTGTCTCCTCGACAATTCGTAATATGTCTGTTTTGACTGTCGTTGTTGGCGTTATTATTGCCGGATTAGCGCTCTTTGTTGCTGTGTTTATGGCGCGGATGGTTGTGCGTGCGCTTTCGAATGTGACTGATGTGATGACTCGTCTGAGTGAAGGGGATTTCTCAGTCGATATTATCGGCACTGAGCGTAAAGATGAGGTTGGCCAGATGTTTCGTGCGATTGCACGGTTTAAGGCGGATGCCGAGGAGTCATTCCTGCTTAAGCAGATGGTTGAGGATATGCCGACAAATGTTATGACTGTTGATGTTAACGATGATTTGAAAGTTAATTATATTAACAACACTTCTGTTAGAACATTGTCTAAATTAGAAGAGCATTTGCCTGTAAAGGCTGATGAGGTTCTTGGGCAGTCTATTGATATCCTTCACAAGCATCCTGAGCACCAGCGAAAGATGCTGGCTAATCCTGATAATTTGCCGCACAGGGCCAAGATTACGGTTGGGCCGGAACAAATGAGTTTGCTGGTTTCAGCTATTCGCGATAAGAGGGGACATTATGTTGGCGCTATGCTTACATGGAATCTGATTACTGATCAGGAGCAAATGGGGCGTAATGTCGAAGATGTGGTCGGCATTGTCGGCAGTGCTGTTACAGAGCTTGAAGCTACGGCGCAGAGCATGTCGTCTATGGCGCAGGAGACACAGCTGCAGGCTACGGCTGTCGCTGCTGCTGCAGAACAGGCTGCGGCAAATGTGTCTACGGTTGCGGCTTCAACCGAGGAGCTTACGGCCTCTATTTCAGAGATCAGCCAGCGTATGCAAGAATCCAGTGCCATGGCGTTATCTGCCAAGGAGCAAGCTGATTCGACTAATGTGACTGTTGAGAGCCTGAAGCAGGCTGCAGAGAAAATTGGTGAGGTTGTGACGCTTATCAATGATATTGCAGAACAGACTAATTTGCTGGCTTTAAATGCTACGATTGAGGCTGCGCGTGCCGGAGATGCAGGGAAGGGTTTTGCTGTGGTTGCTAATGAGGTGAAGGCGCTGGCAGGAGAGACGGCTAAGGCCACGGAAGAAATAGGACAGCAAATACAGGAGATGCAAGGCATTACCATTAATGCAGTTGGTGCGATCAGTAGTATTTCTAGTACTATTAGTGAGCTTACCGAGCTTGCTTCCAGCGTTGCATCGGCTGTTGAAGAGCAAAATAGTGCGACGCAGGAAATTGCGCGCAGTGTTGAGCAGGCAGCTGTTGGTACTACTGAGGTTACAACCAATATTGTAAGCGTCAGTCAGGCTGCAAAAGAGACAGGAGATGCTGCTGATCAGGTTCTGGCTACGGCTGGTGAACTTGGAAAACATTCACAGAGTTTGCAAAAGCAGGTTGATGAATTCTTAAATCGGTGATTGGATTGTGTGTTGAAGCGAAGAAAATGTGAGGAAAATCAGTTACAAAAGTACCTTTATGTAATATACTTGCTGCACGAAATTGATTGTACAAATAAAATTCGGCTCGCATCTATATGGCACGTCTACGCCACAATCTGATCTGGATGTTAAAGGGGTATATTTGCCGTCTGCCTGGGATATCTTGCTTCAGCAGGTCAAACCTATGATATCTGAAAGCCGCCTCAAGCAACACGGTGAAAAGAATACAGCTGATGATATTGACCACGAAGCCTACAGTTTGCAGCGTTATCTTGAATTTCTGGCACAAGGTCAGATAGAAGTGGCCCTGTTTGTTTGGACAGATTAGCGGCGGTATTAAGCTCTGGATATGTTGTTTTCGTGTTAAGCCGCCAAAGCTGTTTTATTGTCCTTGTCTCGAAGGGCGTAGCCCGAGGGAGGAGGACAATTATGGCGTGTTTCTCCTCCTTTATCATAAACCTCATCCGGCGTTTGTCCATCAAATGTTGAGTGCGGACGCCGTGTGTTGTAAAACGCCAGCCATTGACCAATCTCTTTCCTGGCCTGCAGCCCGTTATCAAAGGCATTGAGATACACGCATTCATATTTCAATGATCGCCACCAGATACAAAGACCCGCGCCGCACCGGAATATAGGTGACCTTATTGAGACATAGGTAACACTTTATACCGGAGGCATGGGTAACACAAT
>JBKHBN010000012.1:0-49050 GCA_046542355.1 Alphaproteobacteria bacterium
GGGGATGAACCGCTCTTTCTTTAGTGTTATTCTGGGCGGTTTTGGCGGAGATGACGCCGCTGCGGGCGCTCATGATATGGGTGATCGCAGTGCCAAAATAGGCGCCGCGGACGATGCTGCTTTTATCATGAAAAATGCCTCCAAGGTCATTATCATACCGGGATATGGTATGGCCGTTGCCCAGGCACAACATGCCGTGCGTGAGATGGCGGACATACTAAAGGCCGAGGGTGTAGATGTAAAATATGCCATTCATCCTGTTGCAGGGCGGATGCCGGGGCACATGAATGTCTTGCTGGCTGAAGCCAATGTTCCTTATGACGAGGTTCTGGAAATGGAAGATATTAACCGTGATTTTGCTCAGGCCGATGTTGCTTATGTCATTGGCGCAAACGACATTACAAACCCGTCTGCAAAAACAGATCCGACCTCTCCTATTTATGGAATGCCTATTCTGGATGCTGAAAAAGCAAAGACTGTTTTGTTTGTCAAACGCTCTCTTGGATCGGGTTATGCAGGTGTTGATAACCCGCTTTTCTTTGAAGAAAATACAATGATGCTATTAGGTGATGCAAAGAAAATGACTGAGGATATTATCAAGGCGATGGAATAATAATTGTTCTTAAAAACTATAAGCCCTGCCCTTAATAAATGCTTAAATATCTTCGTACATAATATGGATGTATTTCTACTTACTTGCTTGCCGAGCAGTCCTTCGTGGTCTTTGCTCTGAAGAGAGAAATCATAAATCAGAGCGATACGACTTCAGTAACAATATGGTACATGCGTGAACATAACAGACCCTCCACCAGATTTAGAACCGCGTTTTCACCAACCAGAGGGCTGGCGCTGGCACGGCTTTGAGCGAAATAATGGACGCTATCTGCGTTTTGGATCTGCTTTTCCCAAAAAACGCATTCCAGATGCTGTTGTTGTGTGCTTGCCCGGTGTGCGCGAGTTCTCCGAGAAATATTTCGAGATTGCCCGTTGGTGTCTGGATCATAATTTTGCCTTTTGGATTCTCGATTGGGTTGGGCAGGGAAAGTCCTCACGGCTTTTAAAATCTAATCCACAAAAAAGACATAGCCACGGCTTTGATGAGGATATACGAGATCTTCGTTATTTTATCGACGGATATATTAAACATTCGAGCGTTCACCCTGATAAAGGGCGCATTCCTATGGTAATGCTTGGTCATTCCATGGGGGCTCATATTGGCTTGCATTATCTTTCACAGTACCCGGAGGGCTTTGAGTGCGCCTGTTTTGATGCGCCGATGATCGGCTTGAGGGCAAATAAAAATATTCCCCAGATTTTTGGATTGGCTCTGTTTTCTGTTTATTGTTTCTTCATGGGCTCGCGTTATGTGCCCAAAGGTTCCAACTGGGAAACGCGCAGTGATTATGCCAATCTGACATCAGATAAGGCGCGGGGGGCGTTAGAGCGTTTGTGGGCTGAACATGTTCCGGCGCTGCGGTGCGGCGATGTGACCTATCGCTGGATTTATGAAGCGCAACGTTCCTGTATGAATTTAAGGCATATTTTAAAGGGCGGGCAGCCCGATCTTCCTTGCCTTTTTGCCTTTGGTGGCCGCGAAACGCTGGTCGATAATGACCTTGCGCAAAATTCTCTGGGCTTTTTGCCTCAAGCCAAAATTCTTGAATATGCTGATGCAGGTCATGAAATTATGATGGAGCAAGACAAGATTCGTGATCACTTCTTTTTACATTTTTATAACCTTATCAAGGAAACGATTTTAGATCGTCCTGAGGCCTTGAAACCTTTCTAATTACAGTGCAAAATGTGCTTGAAAAATTTAAGGAGAAACAGATATGTCCGACCTAAACAGAGAACAGATTCGTTTGAGCGACAGAATTCTTTCCGCGCTTGAGTTATCTTTAGAACAAGATGACCTTAAAATATCTGAGCTTCTTACACGTGCTTTAGAGCAATCTATGACACGCAATACAGGTGGTGGAGAGTTTATAGAGCGCCGCGATTATCCGCCTGAAATAGAGACCGCTATGACCAAGCTCTATGAATTGCGCGACAAGGATGGCAGCGTTTAGGTTTTCTTTTTCCTCTTTATCTTTGTAATTTCATTGCCCTTCAGCGGGTATCAAGTTCAGCCATTCGCGTTCGCTTAAGATTGTAAGGCCGAGTTCTTCTGCTTTCTTGCGCTTGGAGCCCGCTTCTTCTCCGGCAATTAGATAATCTGTCTTTTTTGAGACAGATCCGGATACTTTAGCGCCCAGACTTTCTGCTTTGGCTTTGGCTTCGGCACGGGTCATCTGCGTAAGCTTGCCGGTAAATACAACGGTCTTTCCTGATACAACGCTGGTGGATTTCTCAGTTTGTTTATGCGGTTCAATGCTCAGCTGTTTTTTGAGGCGCTCTAAAACCTCAATATTATGGTCTTCAGCAAAAAAGGCCGTCAGATCCCGCGCGGCTGCCGGGCCGATATCCTCGATGGAAAGCAGATCATTATAGTCTTCGCTGCCCTCTTCATTTGCTTTTTTCATGGCTTCTTCAAGCGCGTTAAATGTTTTGTAGGTCGCGGCAAGGCGTTTTGCCGTTGTTTCTCCAACCTGACGAATGCCCAGCGCATAAATAAAACGATGTAAGGAAATTGTTCTGCGTTTATTAATAGATTGGAAAAGGTTCTGTTCTGATACTTCTCCCCACCCTTCTCGCGCACGCAATGGCGTTAGGGATGTTTTGTTACGCTCTTCCAGCGTGAATATATCTGCGGGACTTTGAATAAGCCCCTCTTCCCAGAAGGACTGGATAATTTTCTCCCCCAGCCCTTCAATATCGAAGGCAAGGCGCGAGACAAAATGCTTGAGGCGCTCAACAGCCTGTTTCGGGCAGGTTAATCCTCCGGTGCAGCGGCGCACTGCTTCTCCTTTTTCACGCACAGCGTTTGCACCGCATTCCGGGCATGTCTCAGGGGGTTGAAAAACCAGCTCAGAGCCATCACGTTCATTCTCCAGAGCCCGCACAACTTGGGGGATGACGTCTCCAGCGCGCTGAATGACAACCTTATCGCCGATTCGGATATCCTTACGCGTGATTTCATCTTCGTTGTGCAGCGTTGCGTTTGAAACAACCACACCGCCAACTGTGATTGGCTCGAGCCTTGCAACCGGCGTAAGCGCCCCCGTACGCCCGACTTGAATATCAATCGCATTAATGCGGGTTATGGCTTGCTCAGCGGGGAATTTATGCGCTGTGGCCCAGCGCGGAGAGCGGGACACAAACCCCAGACGTTCTTGCCAGTCCAGACGGTTGACCTTATAGACTATGCCGTCAATTTCGAAATCAAGATCGGGGCGCATCTCACTTGTTTTTTGGTAATTGTCCATGATTTCAGGCAAGGTTTTGCAAATGACGTAAGGGGTTGCAGGAATATTCCATGCCTCTAGTTTCTTGCGAATTTCTTCTTGCGTAGTAGCGAGGGGTGCGCTGGTTTGCCCCAGAGCATAACCGAAAAACCCAAGTTCTCGGCCTTGTGTTATGCTCGAATCAAGCTGCCTTACGCTTCCGGCGGCAGCGTTGCGGGGATTGGCAAATCTGTCTTTGCCAGCAGCTTCCTGAGCTTTATTTAAACGCTCAAAGGCACTGCGCGCCATATATATTTCTCCGCGTATCTCTAAAATATCGGGCGCGCCATCTGGGAGGGCTTCCGGGATACAGCCAATGGTTTTGACATTGGCAGTGATATCCTCGCCTTCATAGCCATCGCCGCGCGTGGCCGCCAGAATTAACCGGCGCTTTTCATAGCGCAAAGAGCAAGAAAGGCCATCGATCTTATGTTCGGCGATAAGCTCTATGGCCGCATCATCGGAAAGCCCCAGAAAACGGCGCAGCCTAGCGAGGAAATCTTGAACATCCTCCTCGCTAAAGACATTGGAAAGAGAGAGCATAGGCATGGCATGGCGAATTTTTTTAAATCCCCTTGAAGGGGCAGCGCCAACGGTTTGTGTGGGACTATCCTTACTTGCCAATTCGGGGTGATGCTTTTCTATATCCTCCAGCTCACGGCGTAACCGATCATAATGCGCATCGCTCATGATTGGCGCGTCATGGTTATAATAAGCAGTATCAGCAGCGCGTATTTCCTTGCTCAGTGCCTTATGCCGCGCTTTGGCGTCTTCATAGTCTAAATCAAAAAGCGATGCGTTCATGGTTAGTCCTTAAGATCTATGCTGCCTGGTCGATGAGCTTGGCTGCGGCGGCGCGGGCTTCCTGGGTTATATCCGCTCCGGCGAGCATGCGGGCAATTTCTTCACAGCGCTGTGTGCGGGAGCCTAATGGCGTAATATGCGTGATCACCTGTCCGCTTTTCTGCTCATTTTTTGTAACAATCCAGTGATGGTCGGCTCTGGCTGCGACTTGCGGCGCGTGCGTTACAACAAGCACCTGCTTTGCCTGTGCAAGCCGTGCAAGGCGCTCCCCTACTGCGTCGGCTGTTGCTCCGCCTATACCGGCATCGACCTCATCAAAAATAAAGCTGTGCGTTGAACCTTCCTGCGCAATAATGACCTTGAGTGCCAACATAAAGCGCGACATCTCGCCGCCTGAGGCTATTTTGTGGATCGGCGCGGGCACGCTTCCCGGATTTGTTGCTACGAGAAAGCGCACACGATCAATTCCACGGGCGCTCCACTCGATCTCATCAAGAGGCTCTATTTGTGTGACAAAGCGCGCTTTTTCAAGCTTGAGCGGGGCAAGTTCGCGCATAACCAGTGCGTTGAGCTTTTCTGCTATCTTTTTACGGTTTCTGGAGATTTCTTCAGCTTTTTGTATATAAGCGTGACGCGCCTGCGTGCACTCTTTGGCGTATGATTCAAGCGCTTCATCTGAATTTTCGATAGTCTGGAGCTGTGCTTGCAAATCATCCAATATAGCGGGCAGATCATCAGGGGCGCATTTATGCTTGCGTGCCTGCATCCGCAGCGCATAGAGACGTTCATCTATATCTTCAAGATTATAGTCAGTTTCCATCAACTCGCTTTGCGCTGAGAGGATCAGGCTTTGCGCCTCTGCTATTTCACCGCTGGCACGCGCGAGGGATTGAAGAGCCTGCCTTGTTAAATCATCGCCTCCATCGGCAATTGTATCCAGCGCTGCCCAGGCTTTTTGCACGGGATCTTGATCGTTGCCCAGATGCATTGAAGCCATCGATAACCCTTCTAGAACTTTTTCACGATTTTTAAGGCGTTCGCGCAAGGCCGAGAGTTCCTGTTCTTCTCCGGGTGATGGGTTCATCTTCTGTAAATCTTCAACGCATAGGCGTAAATATGTTTCTTCCTCGCGGGCGCGGGCAGATATAGACCGTATATCGTCGTGCTTGATCTGTGCCTCTTTCCAATCTTCCCAAAGATGTGACAAGTCTGTCAGATCTTCTTCCAGTGCTGCATATGTATCAAGCATCGCGCGGTGTGTCGCAGGATTAAGCAGACCTTGTGTTTCGAACTGTCCATGAATTTCTACAAGGGTGTCACCAATTTGCTTGAGAAGGCCGATGCTAACGGGTTGATCATTTATAAATGCCTTGCTTTTTCCTGTGTTATAAACAATGCGGCGCAAGAGCAATGTATCGTCTTCTATGGGAATATCAGCCTGATGAAGGAGCATATGTGCTTCGTGCGTGGATGGAATTTGAAAGCTGGCGGTTACACGAGCGCGATACGTTCCTTCACGTACTAATCCACTTTCAGCGCGCATCCCTAAAGCCAGCCCCAGTGAATCAAGTAAAACAGACTTTCCTGCGCCAGTTTCTCCCGTTAGCACACATAAACCCTTGCGGAAGGCAATATTGAGCCTGTCTATTAGAACGACATTCTCAATATCCAGCTCGGTTAACATAGCCTTTTGTTACTCCATAGATGCCATCACGTTCTTGTAATCCGGCTTTAATCCGACTTTAACAAGGTATCAACCGTGCGCTCGATAAAGCCGCGCTCATCAATAAGTTGTTGGCGTTGATCATCATCAAGCAGCTTGTATGAGCGCTCGTACCATTTGCTTCCCGGATAGTTATGCCCCAGCACAGCGGCTACGCGGTACGATTCCTCTTTTAAGCCCAAGGTCATATAGGCCTCTACCAAACGGTGGAGCGCTTCGGGAACATGGCTGGTGGTCTGGAAATTCATGATAACGCTGCGAAAGCGATTTATAGCCGCATTAATATGCCCCCGGTTCAGGTAATAACGTCCGATCTCCATTTCTTTTCCAGCAAGGTGATCGAGTGCCAGATCTCGTTTTAATGTTGCATCACGGGTGTACTCGCTGTTTGGAAAACGGGTGATCAGCGTATTGAGCGCACGTACAGCGTTTTGCGTTGTATCCTGATCGCGGCGTACATCAGTAATTTGTTCATAGTAGCTCAAGGCCTTGAGATAATAGGCATAATCGATATCCTCCGCCCCTGGATGGAGCTGGATATAACGATCAAGCGCCGCTAATGCTTCATCATAACGTAATCCCAAATAGGCTGAATAAGCCGCCATAAGCTGCGCACGGCTAGACCATTTTGAATAAGGGTGCTGGCGCTCGACTTCCTCGAAATATTTTGTAGCCTGAATATAGTCTTCTGCTTCCAAAGCTTTATTGGCGCGCTCATATAACACTTCAACAGAAGCCACCTCGGCGTCCTGTAAATCTTTTTTATCCCCTGATGCACACGATGCCAGCGTTAGCACGCATATTAGCGAGAGAAAAAACCGTATATATAGGTGTGATAATTTTATGTGTGTGCTTTGGCCTGCGCGCATAAAGACAGCTCCGTATTAGGTTGGTTTTGTAATATTATTGATAAACTGATGCTCGCCTAAAGAAAAGGGCTTTTAGGGCTTTTGGATTCTTAAGGTATGGAAAAGCGGGGGCAAGACCGTTTTTATGCGCAAGCTTTATACAGATGTGCGATATCAGAACCGGCGCTTGTTGTGTATTCCCAGTTTTCAGAGTCCGCAAATAATGCATGCAAGATCGCATTATTAATAGCGTGACCGGCTTTTATGCCGTCGTAACGACCCAAGATCTGGCCGCCAGCGAGGTATAAATCGCCGATGGCATCAAGAAGCTTGTGGCGAATAAATTCATCGTTAAAGCGTAAACCATCGGGATTCATAACTGCGCTCTCGTCAAGAATGATAGCGTTATCCAAGGAGCCGCCCAACCCCAGCCCCTGCGAACGGAGCCACTGCGCCTCATGGAAAAATCCGAATGTACGGGCACTGGCTATGTCATGCTTGAAATTACCGTTAACCAGTTGGGTTGTGAATTTCTGGTTGCCGATTTCGTCGTGGTCAAAATCAATTTCCCCTTCGAAAATTGATGACTCGCCGGGTTTAAGGACGACGCGCTTGTCATTATCAATCACACTGACCTCTTTGAGGACGCGAATCATGCGCCGCGGGGCGCTCAGTTGTTTAATGCCGACATTCTCGATCATTGTGACAAACGGCATAGCGCTACCATCCATTGCCGGAACTTCTATGCCGTCAATTTCGATAAGCGCGTTATCTATGCCGCACCCGCGCAAGGCTGACATAAGGTGCTCTATTGTGCCTACGCTTGCGCCGTGTTGATTTGCGATCACTGTGCATAACTGCGTATCTGAAACATGATCCCAGCGGGCGGGAATAACGCTTTGTTCCTTTGGAAAATCGCTGCGCACGAAGATAATACCATGATCGGGCTGTGCCGGTTTGATAACCATGTTTATATCTTTGCCTGAATGCAGACCTATACCGGAGAGTGTGGCCGGTCTTTGTAAAGTCTGTTGCGGGGCATGTCTCATATTGAACGTCTTTCCAGTGCTCATTAAATCGGTAAATATTTTGTTGTTAATTATAATTGCGAATGCTTGTTGTTTATTTTTTTGGAAATACAGCGCACAAACGCGCATATTCCTAATACTTATTCTCGAAGAATATAGGCTTCGCTGCAATCCAGCAAATCACGCTTTATTTCGCTTTGTTACATATGGGCAATTTTGTCGAAAAAAAAGGACTCCGCGATGGCAGAGCCCTTTTCACCCGATAGAAGAGAAGACACAAGGGTGTAAACTGTTCTTTGTTGGATTAATACTAATTTGCCTGACGGCGCAAGAAAGCAGGAATATCCAATTCACTGTTCATTTTAGAAGCAGGCTTTCCAGCCGGCGCTGAGATGTCGAGGCTGCTTTGAGACGCACCTTGTGATGGGTTCTTATTTTGAGGTGCACTAAGCGGCGCTTCATCTTCACCTTTGGCCTGCCGCCCCCCTTCTTCACGCAAATTTTCGATATGTTGCTGAACAGAGCCTGTAATACGCTCAAACAGCGAGGGCGTACGTGCGTGACGATTTTGTCCTTTCGCTGCCAAGGGGTATGGAGCCTTCGGAGGATTTAACTGCAACCCTGAGGAGCGCATTTGAACATGCTTGTCCTCCTGATGATCGGGCTGCTCGTGTTTTGAAGCGGTATCGATTTGCCCGGACTGTACGCCGTAAGACCCAGTGATACGGGTATCACTTCTCGTTTCAGGCACTTTCGTTACCGGCTGCATAGGCTTTGGCGGAATAAAAGCTCCGCCGACGGTGGAACCACGCAATGCAGGTTCTCCATCTTTGTTCTGGCGAGATGAAAACTCGCTTTGCTCGAACATATCCATTGATGCTGTAGAAGGGCCTGGCTCTTGTATTTGATTTTTCGTGCGCTGCGCCAGCGGGGTTACGGGCTTCGTGTCCTTTAATGCGCGCGGCGGCGCTGTTAATCCCCTTATGACCTCGCGCCCTGACAAAGCGACAGCTGGCTTATTAACCGCTGGCGGTGTGGGCACAGCTCTTTCAGTAGCTTTTTGCACGAGCGGTGCAGCCGCTTGCGGCTTTTCGGGCATCGAGGAACTCACATCGGAAACGGGGCGCTCTGTGCCGCCTGAAGGTCCACCACCTGTTGTTGAGGTTGAAGAACCCGATCCGAAAGATCCTCCTGTTTTTCCGCCAAAGACAGCGCCTTTTTCTTCTTTATCAATACCGGTTGCGACAATAGAAACACGCATAGTGCCATCCATAGACTCATCGAACGTTGCGCCAAAGATAATATTTGCGCTTGGGTCAACTTCATCGCGGATGCGGTTACATGCTTCATCAGCTTCGAACAATGTCATGTCATAGCCGCCAGTCACATTGATAATGACCCCGTTTGCCCCTTTCATGGATACATCATCCAAGAGCGGGTTATTAATTGCAGATTCGGCAGCTTCAACAGCGCGCTTATCGCCCGATGCTTCGCCTGTTCCCATCATGGCTTTGCCCATTTGCATCATAGCTGTTTTAATATCCGCGAAGTCAAGGTTCACAAGACCCGGGCGCACCATAAGGTCTGTTACGCCGCGAACGCCAGATTGCAACACGCCATCGGCCATCTTAAAGGCTTCGGCGAAGGTTGTTTTTTCATTCGCAATGCGGAATAAATTCTGATTGGGGATCACAATAAGCGTATCAACATATTGCTGCATTTCCTCTATGCCCCTCTCGGCCTGCTCCATGCGGTGAACGCCTTCGAAATGAAAAGGCTTGGTAATCACACCCACGGTTAAAATCCCTTGCTGACGACATGCTTTGGCAATCACAGGCGCTGCGCCCGTTCCAGTGCCACCGCCCATGCCGGCAGTTACAAAAGCCATGTTTGCACCATCGAGATAACGCAACACTTCTTCAAGACTCTCTTCAGCTGCAGCCTGCCCGACTTCCGGCTTTGAGCCTGCACCAAGGCCTCCTGTTACGCCCGTTCCAAGCTGCACTTTATTATCAGCCAGCGAATTTGCAAGCGCTTGCGCATCTGTATTGCAAGCAAGGAACTCGCACCCATCAAGATTAGACGAGATCATATTATTGACCGCATTTCCGCCGGCGCCGCCGACACCTATTACCGCAATTTTGGGAGACAGCTGTTGCACTTGTGCTGTGGACTGCATTTTTACATTTATCATAGTTAGTGGAACCCCTGGAGATTGGATATTTGAATGTGGACGTTTGTTGGCAGGATACCGGAAGACACAGGACGTGCCCTCCAACGCATGAGGGGATTCTATCTTATATGAGGCTATTTAGCAAAGGGCGAAGCAACACTCTATCCACCACTTTCCCCATATTTATTTGCAAAGGCTCCACTATTTTTTCATGCGCTCTTGCAAGTATAAGGTCTAACCCACACATATGATTCAATTTTCTGCATACATGGATATCCTCACACCCTTCATTGCCGCGGCGCAAAATTGCCTGTGGATAATTTTCTTTGCTTTTAAATTGCAACAGCATTGTACATAACACGTGAGGATACTATCTACTTACATTGCGGAAGTGACCAAACCCATTTTTGCGTCAGGACTGTCGTGCACGCTTCCCATAGAGGCCGACACTGGCTCTTCATTTTGGAAGGCACCTTCGACGATATTGTTTTCATTAAGATCAAGAAATCGCATTACATCTTCTTTTGGATAGTAGCTGATATCAGAGGGGTCTTTTTGCCCATAACGGCTCCACATATTGATCACATCTTCCTGATTATAACAAATATTAACCCTATTTACTCTTTGTCCTTTATCTTCAAGCAGTTCATCCAGATCCCCTTCTTTTCTTTGTGCACCATGCCCAGCACCATGCATCACAATAACGCGGCCACCAGGCTTTCTTGTTGCCTGAATGTTATCAACAAGATGTTTATCATTATCAACACGAATTTGATCCCTGAAAGTCTGGGCAGTTTCTTCTAATTCCACCATTTCTGTTCTGATTTCTGAGAACTTGTCACTTAAATCCCTGATATCCCCGCGTGGAATGCTAGAATTTAAACGCCTGTCAAGATACTGATATATGTCCAGATTGGGGTCATCCAGTAAACTGCCCGCAAGCTTATGCACAATGGCATGCTCGTCGCGCTCATATGGGACATCTTTTATCCTTAACAATTGGGAAAATGCCCCGCTTACCCTTGCCGTCTCCTGTTGCTTTGTTTCCAGAGCCTCTGCAAGAATTTCCAATACACCGCTTTGTTCCTCTGACATCCTAACAGAAGCAAAATGCAGTGTAATTGGCGGCTCTTGACGGCTACATACCTCAATAGCCTGCAATGCATCTTTTACTAACTGGAGATACTCATCTTCTGTCAGGTATGCTGAATATGACTGCTCAACCATTTTATCGATAAATTGATCGCTGTTTATTTCTCCTCTTAACATATCTCCAATATAGGGGTTGAGTTGCTCAGGAATCTCCAGATAAATGTCTGTTACGCCACGATGCGCGTATTTGCTTATCCTATCTGGTGAAAACATATCCGCAATCATAATATGTGCGTATTTGTGGTTTGGATCACTGAGGATCAGAGTATCCGAGGCCATCAAGACCGTATTTACAAGATAAGAAAATCCATTTTGGATCTCGCTGTTACAAACCGCACTGTGAAATCTGGGAACGATACTGGACATAGTCCTTAACTTAAACTCTTGCCGTTATTTTTTGTTATGAAACTTATTATCATTATGAAAAATAAAATGCAAGAAAAACCAATGCCTATCACCAGTTTTCTTTAAACCAGAGCTTGACCCGCTCAACCATGGACTCAGGGCGCACCTGCGCCATAATTTCAGCAGGCATTTCATCAACGTGGCCGGCAGCATAGGTCAGCAACCCAGCCACGGTTGAGAACTCAGGGCCGCTTACCGCATCAGGCAAGCCGGTAAGACGAATAGGTTTGCCAATGCGCACCTGTTTATCCAAAACGTGAGCGGCAAGATCCCGCATTCCCGGAATCTGGCTTGCGCCTCCGGTAAGAACAACGCGGCGGGAGATAATGCGATCCAGACCGCTATCGGTCAGGCGGGCGCGGACATGCTCCAGAATTTCCTCAAGGCGCGGCTGGATAATGCCCACAAGGTAAGAGCGCGGCACGTAATTAGGTCTGCCCAGCTCTGTATCTTCACCAAGTCGGGAGACTTCAATCATCTCGCCTTCATCGTTATGTGAGGCTATCGCGCAGCCATAATGAACTTTCAGGCGCTCCGCATCGGCCTTGGTGGTTGTTAACCCTCGCGCAATGTCATTGGTGACGTGCTGGCCACCCAGTGGCACAGCGTCGCAATAGATCATGTACCCGCTGTGGAAGACCGCAAAGGATGTCACGCCTGCGCCTATATCAATTACTGTGCAGCCAAGATCTATTTCATCATCAACAAGAGAAGATAAACCAGCAGCATAAGCACTTGCGCATAGTGCTGATATATCAAGGTGACTGCGTTCTACGCATGCGGCCATGTTGCGCAGGGCTGCGCTGTCGCCGGATACCAGATTCACATCAACCTTGAGCTCTTCGGCCACCATGCCGCGCGGATCACGAATGCCGTCTTGCCCATCAACACGAAAAAATGTGGAAATGGTATGAATAAGCTCTAACGTCTCATTGGATTCTTTTTCCTGCGCCTTTGCCAAGGCCCGCCTAACATCATTGTCTGTAATATCGTGTCCGCCAATATTAACATCAACACTATGCCCAAAAGAGCGCACATGTATGCCTGATACACTTAAAATAATTTCCCGCAGCGGATAGCCGCGCATAACCTCTGCAGCCATATTCTCGGCGGCGTGCACTGTCTGGCGCACAACACTCTCTGCAGCATCCAGATCTATAATAGCGCCGTTCTTGACTCCCTTCGATACCTTATGTCCTACGCCGATAATTTCAAATGTGTTGCTATCATCTACCGTTTTGCCAATAAAGCACACAGTTTTACTGCTCCCTATATCCAAAGCAGCGAATAAAGAGCCTTTGGGTCTAATCGTTTTTTCTGCGTTCATCTCATTATCTTGATACTATAGACTTGATCTTATGGCATGGTTTTGTGACATATTCTTAATAAAAGCATACTATTGTTTACGGGATTAATTTGGTATAAATTGTTTGTTTTCAAAAGCCTTCCCCAGATTTTTTAAACATTTCTTCTTACTTATATCTATCATTTATAACTTTTTACACAATGATTTATTGCGGCGCAGCGTGACTTAACCCCGGCCAATTTATTCTATTAGCGCTTATTCTATGCCGGCCTTGTAATCCTGCAACTGCCCCAGACGCGTTCTTACAATTAATCTGTCCTTATAGCGTGCGTCAATCTCAACAATTTTTTCGTTGTTCAAAATATTATTTTGTGCATGGCGTTCCATGATGTGCGCTATTGCATCTGCTGTATTTTTCTCGGGCAGCTTTATGCGCATATCCCCTTTCATAACCAGATCCCATCTGCGCCCATCGATCAAAGCCGCGTGGTCTATCTTTTCTTTTATATCGGGTTTTTTATTTAGCAGGCTTAGCAACTCGCCAGTTCTCTCGGGTGCGCCCTGTCCTCGTATCATCATGAGATCTTTAAAGCGCTCCAGCTTTTCCCTTGTTATTTCATGACCTTGCGCATCAACCAGAGACAAGACATCATTATGAAGCCACAAAGCTGCCGGTTCACGCTCCGTTAGAGCGATATAAATCGTATCTGGCATTTGGCGCTCAACATGGGCGGACTTGACCCAGCCAATGCGCTCGATCATTTTTTTTGCCTCGTGGGGCACAAAGGAAAAAAGCGGGTCGCCCTTGCGTATATTTACGATGGCCAGCAGGATATCGGCATCTGTATTGCGCCGCCCTTCGACCAGTATTTCCCTTACGATAAAGCCTGCACCTGATGATAGGTTGATAGCGCTTTGCCTTAGCCAGAGGGACGTTCTGGCCGGGCCATCGCTCAGGATGTACCATCCCATCCCCCACACAAACAAAAGAAATATCAAGGTAATGACAGAGAGTTTCTTAAACCCTGCAAGCATGGCTTCGGATTTATTTGCGTTTTTGCGTTTTTGCGTCATGGTAGATTTGCGCGTCCCCTTTGGTTTAGGCGCCTTCTTCTTGTTTTTGGGCTGCCTGTTTCCCGCGGGTTTTTTTGCCATGTTCTCGATGCCTCCCGTCTAAATGCGCCTTAATAATCTGGCATCTGCCGGTACAGGGTCGTGGGGAAGCGTATGATTTGCATTTTCTTGCAGTGCCTCCTCTACCAAGGAGGATAGAAGATCAGTGAAGAGAACGGGGTTTTCTTTTGATGCCTCCCACAGGAAATAGCCTAAAGAACCGGGGCATGGGTTGACTTCATTCATCCATATTTCTCCTGTTTTGGCGTTGCTGACAAAGTCTATGCGCGGCACGCCGGTGCCATCGAGCGTTTCATACAGCTGAACAGCCCATTGGCGAATATTATTTTCCATCTCCTGAGGGATGTCGGGATTAATATCACGGGTCAGAGAAAGCATCCCTTCACTTGGAATCGGAGAGTTTTTTACACCGCCTGATTTCAAGCCGCCCTCGCCATCATCTTTTGGGACATATTTTTGTTTAAAATCAAGCAGCTCTTCTGTTGATTTCGGGCGCTCAATGGCAGAGGTCTTAATCTGCCCGTCTATGTGTCCTACAGACACATTATATTCAACCAGATTTTCAACAAACGGTTCGGCAATGGCCGCATCATCATATTCAAAAATCGCAGGCAGGCAGGCACGCACCTCTTCTATGGAATTGACCTTTGCAACGCCAATGGAACTGCCCAGATGAACAGGTTTTAAAATCAGCGGGAAGCTCAGGTTTGCGAGCAGACCCTCGAGTGTTTTTTCATCTACAAGATATCCTCCATTAGCGGGGCGGCGGATCACCGCGAAAGGCAGTGCAGGAATTCCCAGTGCAAAGAGCACGAATTTTGTTGTAACCTTATCCATCAAAAGCGCCGATGCCTTGGTGCGCATTCCCGCATAGGGGATATTGGCCAGCTCAAAGAGCCCTTGCATTCCTCCATCCTCACCATAAAGACCATGAAAGACAGGAACGGCGACATCAAACGTAATTGGCTTGGCTTTTGCAAATATTCCAGTCTTTTTTGGAAGCAAAACGCCTCCGCGGTCAGCCCTGACGTCAAGCGTTACTTCTGTAACCTCTTTTAGCCCTTGTTCATCCAAAAGCAGCTTATCACGTTTTGAGACAATGTCTCCTGTGTACCATGCCCCATCGGGTGCAATATATACGGGAACAACCTCATATTGATCCCTATCAAAGGCCTGAAGCGCCTGAAGCGCGGAAATGACACTCACGTCATGCTCGGGAGAGCGCCCGCCGTAAAATACAGCGACAGTCTTTTTTCCGGTTTTGTTTTTTTTGATTTGAGCCATGGATCAATCGCCTATAGATTTAAATGATTAAAATTTGGTTTTTACCCTTGGCGGCCAAGATTAATGCTACGCCGTTAGTCAGTATGGCTCTTATTTAATCACGAAACACCCTCTTGTGAAAGGGGTAGAAAGAGGAAGATCGTTGCAAAAATTCTACTTTGACGGTGCTACTTTTTCCTACACCGCTTTTGGGGATCATGACAATACTGAGCTGCCTGTTATTGTCTGGGCGCATGGCTGGGGGCAGAGCCATCAAAGTTTTCAGTATTTCTTTGCTCCCTTTGAGCATAGCGCCCGTCATATTGCTCTTGATTTTCCCGGCTTTGGACACTCTCAAGAACCTCCTGAACATTGGGGAACGGCGCAATATGCCGATGCCATTGCTGCGTGGTTGAAAAAAGAAAACTTCCCTGCTGTTGTGTGGATCGGGCATTCCTTTGGTTGCCGCGTAGGAACGCAACTCGCGGCGCGTCACCCGGAATATCTGCGTGCTATGGTTTATATTGCCGGTGCTGGCCTGAAACGTCCGCGTCCGCTCTATAAGAGTCTATATCTTTTTTTACGTATTCGTTTGTTCAAAGCCTTGCGGCGTCTTGTTCCTAAGGGCACTCTTAAAAAAGCGATTATGAGCTATTTCGGGAGCGCCGATTATAACCACACCTCCGGGGTGATGCGGCAAATTTTTGTGCGCGTTGTTAACGAAAATCTAGCTGAAGAGGCTCAAAAAATAGCATGTCCGGTTGCTCTTATTTACGGGTCTGAAGATACGGAAACACCTCCTGAGCTTGGCAAGACATATGCCCGCCTTATCAAAAAATCAGAGCTTCATATACTGGAGGGACAAGATCATTACAGCGTTTTATCGACTGGCCGCCACCGCGTGATTAAAATTATCAATGATGTTCTTAAACATCTTTAGGGTCTGGAAAGATCAATAAAACAATGTAATATGATGTTTGAAATCATTGTCATAGAAGAGATTTTTAAATTATGAGTCCGGAATTTGCCATTCAATGTCTAACCCTCGTTGCTTTTCTGGCTTTTTCCGGGCGACGCCTGATGCGTTATTTGCATATTTTACAGCAAGATGACTATGACAATAACCGCTTATTAAACTGGATCGTGCGCTATAAAGTCATTGATAAGCGCATCACTGTTATTTTGCTTATTCTTGCCGCTATTGTGTTTTTTGCTCCGGTTCCTTCTGTGGGTGTTAATATAGCCCTGTTCCTGATTTTTGTGATTGCCTTTTATACCGAGTCCGATCCTCGCAAGGCCGCGAAAAAAGCTTTTGTGCTCACAGCGCGGGCAAGGCGCATTCTTGTCGCAGCAATGATTTATACCCTTCTTAGCGGTCTGGCGGTCTTTTATATGGAGCAGCCTTTATTCTGGGTCGTGCCCGTACAACTTTTGCCTTTTATCCTTATTTCGGGGAATTTGACCCTTGACCCCTATGAGACCTTGTTGCAGCGTAAATTT
This sequence comes from Alphaproteobacteria bacterium, assembly GCA_046542355.1. GTDB lineage: Bacteria > Pseudomonadota > Alphaproteobacteria > Micavibrionales > Micavibrionaceae > UBA1672. Next base: position 16,720 of record JBKHBN010000012.1, read on the forward strand.
TATAACGAAGCCCGCGAAAAGCTTACGGCTCTTAATCCAACCGTTGTCGCTATTACAGGGTCATACGGAAAAACTTCGATCAAACATATATTGGGGCATATCTTAAAAAACAACGCCCCTACGATCGTGACCCCAGGCAGCGTCAATACGCTTATGGGTATTACGCGGATTATCCGCGAGAAGCTTGAGCCTAATCATCGTTATTTTATCGTCGAGATGGGGGCTTATGGGCCGGGATCAATTGCCGCATTATGCCGATTAACCCCACCACATTATGGTATTATCAGCGCTATTGGTCATGCGCATTATGAGCGCTTTAAGTCACTTGAGACTGTTGCCCATGCGAAATACGAGCTGGCTGAGGCTGTCATAGAAAACAGAGGCACGGTCATTGTTCATGAAAAGACCCTGAGATTTAAGCATACTCAGGAAATGCGCCATCAAAATATGCACCATTTCCTTGCCTGCGGTGAGCCACCGCAAAATAATCGTTCAGATAATTCACAAGATTACAGTTACCTTACAGATGATGATCTGAATATTCTATCGGTTGAGCAAACGCCCAAGGGCTTGTGCGTGCGCCTCAAATGGAAAGAGGAGAGCTATACACTACGCGCTCCGCTTTACGGTATTCATCACGGACATAATATAGCGCTAGCCTTTGCTTGCGCTATGACGTTGGGCATGGATGCAAAGGATATCAAGACGGCCCTTGCCTCTACGCCGCAAATCACGCACCGCCTTGAGGTTAAACAACAGGTTGATGGCTCTATCATTATTGATAATGCCTATAACTCCAACCCGCCGGGCTTTCGCAGCGCCTTGCATGTCATGCGCATTCTGGCCGATGATCGCAATGGCCGCGCTGTTCTGGTTACCCCGGGCATAGTCGAGCTGGGCAATCAACATGATGAGGTGCACCGCACACTTGGCGCTTTGGCTGCGCAGGTCTGTGATGTTGTTATTGTTGTGTCGCCTTCGCGCATTCCAACCTTTATTGAGGGTTTCAAGAACGCGGGCAGCGGTAAAACGCTCCAGCAATTTGAAACCTTTAGCGGCGCCGAGAAGTGGCTGCTCAAAAACAAGCGCCCAAGCGATGTTATTTTACTGGAAAATGATCTGCCAGACCTTTATGAGCGGGTCTTGAGAATTTGATATCTCTTTATTTGGCCTTGTTTGGTTTGGCTTTATGTTAGGGCGCATGTTAGGCCGCGCCTCTGATCTTGTTTTTTTCTGTCCTTAGTTCCTCGGGGAGTTCATAAGCCCAGCGCGTTGAGTTTCCTGCACCCATAACGATTACATAATCCCCGGGCTGCGCTATTTCTGATATCATGCGCGCAAGATCATGCTTTTCAGGCAAAATATGCGCCGAGCGGTGGCCGTGTTTCTTTAATCCATTGACCAGATATTCTTTATTTACCCCTTCAATCGGTTTTTCACTGGCTTCGTAGACATCTGCGATAATCACGTGATCAGCATCGTTAAAACAACGACAGAACTGTTCATATAGATCTTTCAAGCGACTATAGCGATGTGGCTGCATCACGGCTATCACCTGCCCGCCTGTTTGGTCAAGCGCGCTGCGCGCTGTATTCAAAACCACGTTAATCTCAACGGGGTGATGGGCATAATCATCAATAATTGTAATGCCTTCAACTTCTCCGGTCTTGGTGAAACGTCGTTTTACGCCATCGAATTTACCAAGAGCTTGCCTCATTATATCTGTATCCACACCCATTTCACTGGCGATGCCCAAAGCTACGAGTGCGTTTTGAACGTTGTGTCTGCCAAGCATTGATAAATGCACGTCCTTTAATATCAAATCCCGCCCATCCTCGCGCAGCCAACCTGCAAAAATAATGTCAAAAGTGCTCCCGTCGCCGTTTGAACGGATGTTTTCTGCACGAACATCAGCTTGCGGATTAAAGCCGTAAGTAATAATTTTTCGATCCTGGACTTGCGCGGCCAATGTCTGGACTTCAGGGTGATCTATGCACAGCAATGCATAGCCATGAAAAGGCAGCCCTAGAATGAACTGCCTATAGGCTTTCTTGACTTCATCAAATGAGCCGTAATGATCCATATGCTCAGGGTCAATATTTGTGACCACGCCTACTGTTGCAGGAAGATTAACAAAGCTGCCGTCACTTTCATCGGCTTCGACCACCATCCATTGCGACTGGCCAAGGCGCATGTTTGTCCCGTATGCGTTAACAATGCCGCCGTTAACGACAGTGGGATCAAATCCGGCCTGATCGAGCATCTGCCCAACCATCGATGTTGTCGTCGTTTTTCCATGCGTGCCCGCTACAGCCACTGATGTTTTCAGGCGCATTAGCTCTGCCAGCATCTCGGCGCGGCGCGCTATGGGAATATTTGCTGCGCGCGCGGTGGAAAGTTCCGGATTATCATCAGATATGGCTGCGGATATAACTATGGCCGTTGGAAGATCGCCATTTTTGTCTTTTATGTGATTGGCATCGTGGCCAATAAAAATGCGAGCGCCTTGCTCTCTCAAGCGTTTGACATTGGCGTTTTCTGCCAGATCGGAGCCTTGCACATCATAGCCTAGCGATAGCAGCAAAGTGGCAATACCACTCATACCTATGCCTCCAATACCGACAAAGTGCAGCGTTCCTATTTCCGGTGACATCATACGCATCACATTTAATCCTTTTGTTTTATGATCCTCAGGCTCATTTGTGCCAAATCAGAAGCCGCTTCGGGCAGGCCACATTCTTTAGCACGCGCTGCGGCATCGCGCAATATTTGAGGATCACGCAGCATTTTTTCTATCTGTTTGTGCAGCGCTTCGGGGGTAAACTCCTCTTGTTCCACAAGCCACGCACCGCCGCGCTCTGCGACTTTTAGCGCATTATGTTTTTGCTGCTGATCTTTGTGATAGGGATATGGCACATATATAGCCGGGCGGCCTGCAATGCTGATTTCAGCGAGCGTTGCGGCTCCTGAGCGACCAATGAACAGATGTGTTTGTGCCAGTTTCTTATCGACATCATCGAAGAACGGAGCGAGAGTTACATCCTTTATTCCGCTTTTCTTGTACAGCTCCGCGGCTTCATCCAGATCTGCTTTTCTGCATTGTTGTGTTATATGCAGGCGGTTTTTTTGCTCTTCATTTAAAAGAGCCAGAGCCTGCGGAATAACCGTGCTAAAAACTGTTGCTCCCAATGAGCCGCCCATCACGAAGATGTTCAAAGCGCCTTTTTCCTCCAGTGGCGGATAAGGCGCATTCCTGAGCGCTATAATTTCAGGGCGCACCGGATTGCCCGTAACTTTTGTTTTGCTGGTAATGTGGTGGCTGTACTCCCTGTCTTCTGGCAATGGCAGGGAAAGCGCTATGAATTTTGCTTTGGGGGCAAGGAATATATTGGCCTTGCCAATCACCGCGTTTTGCTCATGCAGCCCCGTTGGGATCCCCAATATCTGCGCTGCGAAAACAGCTGGAACGCTTGGATAGCCGCCAAGGCCAATCACGGCATCGGGCTTTAATTTATGAACAAGAGCAAAGCCTTGTGCCATGCCTGCGCTTAGATTCACTGCACCTTTTATTTTACCTAAAATGCCGCTATGCGCCGTTCCTGATTTCACCACATGAACCGGAATATCGGGGAACATTTTTACATGCTTTGTGCCACGTATGTCTGTGACCAGTTCAACTCTCGCTCCTTTTTCAAGCAGCGCAGTTGTCAGCGCACTGGCCGGGCTCATATGGCCGCCTGTGCCACCTGCTGAAACAAGGATCAAGGGGGGGATGCTCATTTGTTTTCTCCTGAATGTGATATGCTGGCAGGGCGCGCGCGGCGCATTGTCATGGATGAACGCGCAATAGAATCGCGCCGACGCTGGCGCGTCAAAGCCAGAACCATTCCCATTGATAGCGCCATAGAAAGCAGTGACGATCCTCCATAGCTTAAAAACGGCAAGGTCATACCTTTGGCTGGCAGAATATTCAGGCTTGAGCCAAAATGAATGAGAGATTGGAATCCGAACATGGCTAATAATCCACCGGCTGCCAATAGACAAAATATATCCTGCGTTTCGCGTAAACGCTTAAAGCCTCTGAGAATCACAAAAAGGAACAATCCTAAAACAAGCAAAGAAATAATGACTCCCATTTCCTCGACCAGAACCGGAAAGATGAAATCAGCATGGGCATCAGGTATGGTGTTTTTTTCTACGCCCTGGCCCGGCCCTGCTCCTAAAAGTCCGCCCTGACGAATTGCATCCAGAGCGTTTTCAACCTGATAATTATCTCCGCTTTCAGGTGAAAAAAACCGGTCAACCCTGCTTTGTACGTGGCTCAGACTGACGTAGGCTATGGCCAGCCCAACCAGACCCAGTGTCAGCAAAATCGCAAGATAGCGAAAGCGCAAACCTGCCAAAAAGATCTGCACGGCAAAGACCAGCGTCAGTACCACGCTCATACCCAGATCCGGCTGCGCGAGAAGCAACGTAATGAGAAATAGATACAACATGACTGCGACGTGGTAGCTATAAAATACAGGGCGTAATGTGTTTTTTAAAAGTCTCTTTTTTTCCGATGGTTCATGCAAGGCCTTACTCACCCCCTTATGTGAGGAAATCAACCGCGCCGCCACGATCGTAAAGGAGGGCTTGACGAACTCACTTGGCTGAAGGGAAAACCCGAAAATCTCGATCCAGCGCCGCGCGCCCTTGATTTCTGAGCCGGCGAACAAGACAAAAAACAGCATCACCACCATGACCAGCAATAATATGCTGGCCGCGCGCCAGATGATACGCGGTGAAAACATGGATACGCCCAGAACAACAAAAACAGAGGGCACGAAAAAGACCAAATGCTTTTGCAGGAAGTGAAGCCCTCCTGCTCCGATGCGTTCAGCTACCGCGGGAGACGCACTTGCAACCAGCGCAACGCCCAAGATCATCAAAGATAGTATCGCGGCCAGTAATGCACGATCAACGGTCCACCACCACGCCCCTAAAAAAGACTGATCCATGCGGGAGAATGCTTTTGGATGGTATGGCTCGCTCATCTATACCCCCTCCTCTAGTGCGTTGACCAATTTTGCAAAATGCGCGCCGCGCTCTTCGAAAGATGCGTACTGATCGAATGAGGCACAGGCCGGAGAGAGCAATACCACCGTTTTGTCTTTTATCTCTTTTTGTTGCAATTGCGCCGCTTTATGTGCGTGTTCTAATGCCTGATCCATGGTTCCACAGAAACGATACTCAATGCCGATACGATCAAACCATTTGGCGAACTCATCACTGGATTCGCCGATCAAAAAGGCCTGTTTAATACGAGCAGCATATTTCTCCAGCCCTTGCAGACCCGTTTGCTTTTGCCGTCCTCCGACAATCCAGAAGATATTATCATAACACTCCAAAGCCATGGCGCTGGAGGCTGCATTTGTTGCCTTGCTGTCGTTGATATAATGCACGCCGTTTATTGTCCTGACCAGATACTGGCGGTGATTAAGTCCAGGGAATGTTTTTATTGCTTCCCATATAGTTTGGGGAGGCAGACCTGTCTGACGAGCAGCGGCATAGGCGCAGGCTGTGTTTTGTGCGTTATGCTTGCCTTTTAAAACGCGCAGTGTTGATAGATCGCCAATATTTTGCGTATCTTCACGACTATCAATCAATTTATTGTCCTGCACATATACGTCACAGCTTTGTAATTTGTGAGTTGAGACTTCTATCACTTTACGGGCATTCTCTTTTTTGATCTCTTGCAGAATCTGCTTTGTATATTCGTCATCGCTGCAGATCACAGCAGCGCCTGCATTGGCTTTTTCTTTTGGTTCAAAGATACGTGCCTTGATACGCGCATAATTTTCTATAGTGCCATGACGATCTATATGGTCGGGCGTTACGTTGAGAATGAGTGAGATATCAGGGCGAAAATGGGGGCATAGGTCAATCTGGTAAGACGACATTTCCAGTACGATCCACTTAAGGGGATTGTCTCCTTCCATGTCCAGATCAAACATCGCTGTGCCGATATTACCTGCCAATGCGTTATCAATGCCTGCTTTACTCAGGATGTGGCTGATCAGGCTGACTGTGGTGGATTTTCCGTTTGTACCTGTAACGCCTATGGTTTTAAAATCGGGGTAAATGCGGAAAAATAATTCTATATCACTGATAATCTCCAAAGCACTTTGCCGCGCTTTTTCCACGACTTTATGGGGTTTGGGATGCGTTAGGGGCACGCCTGGAGACAGCACAAGAAATGCCAGTTCAGAGAAATCCTGCGTCTCAATGTTCAGGCGCTGTATGTTCTGATGTTCGTCAAATTCTTTCAGACTTTGTGGGTTGTCATCACCAATAACCAGTTTAACACCAGCCTTATTTAGTGCCTGTACAAGAGGCTTGCCGGTCTTGCCCATACCGTATATGAGGACAGATTTTCCCTCTAATGTTTTACTGAAGGTTTTTATCTCTTGCATAAGAAGCCCTGCTGATTTGCGAATCCAGATACCATTTTAAAGCGGGTGGCATTATCGCAGCTTCAGCGTTGCAAGTCCAACCAAAGCAAGAATAACGGCAATAATCCAAAAACGAATAACGATTGTAGGTTCAGACCAGCCTTTTTTCTCGAAATGGTGATGAAGGGGTGCCATGGCAAACACCCGCTTTCCTGTAAGTTTGAAGGATGCGACCTGTACAATCACCGATACGGTTTCCAATACAAACAAGCCGCCAATGATGGCCAGCACTATTTCATGTTTGGTCATAACCGATATTGCGCCCAGCAGACCGCCCATAGCTAAAGACCCTGTATCGCCCATAAATATCGCTGCTGGCGGGGCGTTGTACCATAAAAAGCCCATAGCACCGCCAATCAGAGCGCCGCAGATAATTGAAAGCTCACCAGAGCCGGGAATATTATGAATGTACAAGTATGCAGAATAATCAACGCGGCCAACCAGATAGGCAATCAAACCAAAGCAGGCTGCGGCTATGGCTACGGGCACGATGGCCAGACCATCCAGTCCGTCTGTGAGATTGACTGCGTTGGATGCGCCGATAATTACAATCAATGACCAGGGAATGAAAAACCATGAGATATTAATCAGAAGATCTTTGAAAAACGGGGGTGCAACGTGCGTTCTGACTTCGACAGGCAAAGCGTGCATAATGCCCAGTATTGCGATTGTACCGATGAGCACCTGTCCGAGTATTTTTATCTTGCCGGGCAGTCCTTTTGTGTTGCGTTTTGTGAGTTTTAAATAATCATCTGCAAAACCGATTAGACCATATCCCAACATCACTAGCATGGCATACCACACATACTGGTTGGTTAAATCCGACCACAGGACGGTACTCACGCATACGGAAATCAAAATCATGATCCCGCCCATTGTCGGTGTTCCGGCTTTTTTTAGATGATCTTCGGGCCCGCAATCGCGTATGGGCTGGCCTTCTCTTTGTTTTGATTTGAGCCATGTAATCATTGGCTGTGCAATTATAAAGCATACAATAAGCGATGTTCCTACCGCTCCTCCCGTTCGAAACGTCACAGAGCGAAACAAATCAAAGAAAGTAGAGGTGTCAGCAAAAAGGTTATACAGCATAAGTGGCCATCTTCGGTTTTTGTAAGTGATGTTCGACAACGCGCAGCGCTTCGACCGTTTTAATCTTCAAGCTCCCCCGGTTTTGCTTAAACACAAGAAGATCGCCCGGACAAATCACATCGGGCACTATTCTTTCTATCTCCCCTTTATTATAAAGCGCCGATAGCAAAGTGTTGACATTACGCAATTCCGGTTTGCGCAGTGATGTATATATAAAATCTATATCCCCCATTCGGAAGGGAACTGCAACCTCCGCATCTTTCTTTTTGCGAATATGATAGGTTTTTGGATAATCGATGTGATCAAGCATAACCACCTGACGCCCCCGTCCGGTATCGACCATATTTCCTACGCGGAAGATCACCCCGGTTTCTTTAATTTTAGGGCGCACACGCACCGTTACAGAATTGGTTTTTAGGTGCGACCAGTAATAGCGGTTATTTTCAATCATTATAGATACTCTGTCTTTTAGTTATTGTACACTTTTCCTGTTACTCAGTTTTCTTGTTACGCAGTTTTCCTTCTCACCATTGCCTGATATAGCTCTGTGGCATCATCAAACGGATAAATCAGATCGCCAATCTTCTGGCCTTGCTCGTGGCCTTTGCCGGCCAGCAGCACGGTGTCGTTTTTGTCCATTAACCAGGCAGCTTGCTCTATTGCAGCTCGCCGGCCTTCAATGACATGTATTTCTTTATTATTTTTGATTTTTTCCGGGATGCCTGCTGCGATTTCTTCCCGAATGATTGCAGGATCTTCACTGCGCGGATTATCATCGGTGATGATAATGATGTCTGCAAGGCGCGCTGCTATTTCTCCCATAAGCGGGCGTTTGGTTTTATCGCGGTCACCGCCGCATCCAAACACACAGATCATGCGTTGGTCTGTATGCAAGCGCAGCGCACTCAAAGCAGTTTCCAAAGCATCGGGGGTGTGTGCGTAATCAACGTAGCCATTATAAAATCCTGATGCGTCTTTGACATGTTGCAAGCGCCCGGGCACTGATTTGAGCTTTGGAATAGCTTTTATAAGGCTTTGCGTGCGCAGCTTGTCTTCAGGATCCAGCGCAATAACGCAGCCCAGAGCGCACAGGATATTCATGACCTGAAATGTGCCAATAAGAGGGACATCAACCTTGTAGCGTGTGCCCAGAACCTCAATGTCGGTTTTTTGTGTCATGCCATCGATCTGACAATCATGCAGAATAATGTCCCGGCCTTGCTTGCCGTAAGATAGTGTCTGGATGCCGCGTTTCTTACATATTTGGCTTAGGTAGTTGTATTCCTTAATATCGGCGTTAAGAACAGCTACACCGTCTATGGGAAGCACCTCTTCGAACAACCGCGCTTTGGCGGAGAAGTAACTTTGCATATCGCTGTGATAATCGAGGTGATCCTGCGTGAAATTTGTGAACGCTGCAACTTTGAAGAGCGCCCCATCAACGCGGCACTGCGCAAGGCCGTGGCTGGAGGTTTCCATCGCAACGTGCGTGACATCATCGTCTCGCCTGAGCCTGCCCAGCGTTTCAAAAAGCGTAACCGGATCGGGCGTTGTCAGCGCATTATTGAGCGTGCCGAGCATAACGCCTGTTATTGCCTCATGCTGCCATAGCTGCGCGGTAAAATGAACAACAGAGCTTTTGCCGTTTGTGCCTGTAACCGCCACGAGATTTTCGGGCAAAGGCGCATAAAATTGTGCCGCTATCATGCTAAGATCACGGCGCGGATTGTCGCTCCGGATTAGCTTTATCCCTTCTAAATCCATATGCCTGGGAAGAGCGGCTTGTTTATCGGTTAAAATTACGCGCGCGCCATTTTTCAAAGCTTCGCCTATGAAATCACGCCCATCTGCCTTCTCGCCTTGTAACGCGGCGAAGAGATATCCCTCTTGCACGCAGCGACTATCGAGCGTTATGCCTTGTAACGCCTCGATATCAATTTCATATTGTGCAAGCCTATCGATTGGAGGCAAGTTTTTTTCCTTTTTGCTTTTCATCCTGAATATAGGGAAGGAGGTCTAAAGAGATGTCTTGAGCAGGATCATACTGGCCCCGGGAAAGACCAAGAATAGAAACCATGGAGTGAACAATGCGTTGCACCGCAGGCGCTGCAACCCATCCGGCTGTTGCGTAACCGAAACTTTCTTTTGTGCCTTGAGGCTCATCGACCATAACCATGACGACGTAACGCGGATCATCAATCGGGAACGCGCCCACAAAAGATGAGATTAATTTTTCACGGCTATAACGCCCCTTTACAATTTTTTCCGCAGTTCCGGTTTTGCCGCCAACTGCCATACCGGCCACTTCGGCCTTTTTGCCTGTTCCTTGCGTTACTACAAGCCTTAGAAGCTTGCGCATATCCATAGAGGTTTTCTCAGAGATAACCCGTACATCACTTGTGCGGGCGTGAGGGCTGTGATCGTGCATGAGCAAGCCGGGCTGAACTGCTATGCCTCCATTTACAATCGAGGCTACTGCCGCGGTCATTTGTAGCGGGCTGGTCGATATGCCGTGGCCGTATGACGCTGTCATTGTTGAATCCTTGCGCCACGGATTAGGCGTGATGGGCTTGCCGACTTCCTTGATATCAAATTGCAGCGTGTCCATTAACCCAAGATCTTTATAGAACGCTTTGAGTGCTTGCGCGCCTACCATTTCCCCCATGAGCGCGCTTCCGATATTGGAGGAGTACATAAAGACCTCAGGAACCGTTAATATACGCTTTTGCGCGTGGTAATCATCAATGGTATACCACCCTACCTTCAGGGGTTTACGTGCATCAAATGTGTAATCCATATCCACTTTGCTAATTTCAAGCAGCGCTGCTGTTGAGAAAATCTTGAACATCGAGCCAAGTTCATAAACGCCGAGCGTCATGCGGTTAAATGCTTCAGCAGAGCTTGCACTTCCGGCATCATTGAGATCAAAATCGGGCAAAGACGCACCGGCCAGAACCTCACCATTTCGGGCATCGAGAATAATCCCCACGCCCGCCTTGGCGCTAAATTCATCCATAGCTCTTTGGATTTCCCGTTTTACTGCGTGCTGCAAGCGCAGATCCAGCGTGAGCTTCAAATCTTCTCCAGCATTGAGAACTTTATCGTAGCTACGCTCTATTCCCGCCAGACCCTTGCCATCACGACTGGCGTGGCCAAGCATATGCGCAAAAAGCCCTTCCTGGGGGTAGAACCGTTCGTAGCTGTATCTAAAGCCAATGGCCGGATTGCCGATTTTAAGGATTTTTTCTTGCTGCGCCGGTGTGATCTCATGTGCCAGCCAGCCAAAACGCCCTTTGGAGCGCATGGTTTTTAGCGCTTTTTCCTTACCTATATCCGGCAGTATCAATGAAAGCTGCGATACGAGCTTTGGCGCATCGAGAACCATGGAAGGATCGACGTAAAGTCTTGGTGTTTTAATTGTGGTTGCGATGAGAAAACCATTGCGATCATATATATCGCCTCTTCTGTAACTGGCGATTTCCTGCGAGCCACTCCCCGCCTTTTCTGTCATGGGCTCTTGGGCTTGAGAGAAAATTTTTGTCTGCACAACCCCAAGATCGAGCAGGCGTAATCCTAAAATCAAATACGCGGCAATAAAGCCAACGCCCAAAATAGACAAGCGATTTTGCGCAATGGATGCACTGATGCGGCGCTCGCCTTCTATAATTGTGGATTTACGGTAGGAGGGACGCCACATTACTCCAACCCTCCCGCTTTATGTGAATGAGGGCTTTGGGGGTGCAAAGACAAATCCGGCTCCGATTGTGTACCGGCAGCGGGCATAATAGAAGATAAATGCTCCTCTTTTGGTGAGAATAAAGAGGATAAATGCGCCGGATCACTGATTATTGAGTCTACGCCGGGAACTTGCAGGCTATAACCTCCTGTGGCCAAAACCTCAAGGCGCTGCGGGTTATTCAGATATGCCCATTCGGCCTTGAGGATTTTTATTTTCTCCTCTTCCTGCGCGATTTTTTGATCATAAAGGGATATGTCGCGCTCATAGCGCTGCACGGTCTGGCTGATATAAACCAGCGCGGCTGCGCTTAGTGTTAGTGCCAGAAAGACCAAGCCATATTTCAAAAATACCACTCTCATCCATGCCCCCTTCCTGATGCACTTTGCCCACTTATTGAGCAACGCACAGCATGGCGCAGTCTTGCAGAGCGCGCTCTGGGGTTAATGGCCAGCTCCTCTTTTGACGGCTTTAAGGCTTTGTTGCGCATAGGCAGAGAATATACAGTTTCTGAACCTTTACCCATATCGGGCACATGACGGGATACGTTAGGCTGCGCGCCTGCCTTTTCCTTGAGGTAGCGCTTAACAATCCCGTCTTCCAGAGAATGAAAGCTAACTACCACCAGATGCCCGCCTTCCTCAAGAATGTCTTCTGACACCTCAAGGGCGCGTGACAGCTCTCCCAATTCGTCATTGACAGCAATGCGCAATGCCTGAAAGCTGCGCGTTGCCGGATCAATCTTGTCGCCCGCCTTTTTGGGCATAACTGCGCGGATACAATCGGCCAGCTCTTGCGTGCGGGAAAAAGGCTCTTGCGTGCGCCGCTTTACGATGGCCTTGGCGATGCGGCGGGAATGGCGTTCCTGTCCGTATTTATATATCAGATCGGCCAGCTCTTTTTCGCCGTAAGTATTCACAATATCGGCGGCTGTTTGCGCTTCTTGATCGCCTGTATCCATGCGCATATCCAAAGGGCCATCAAAGCGAAAGGAAAACCCGCGCTGCGCCTGATCGACCTGCATGGATGATACGCCGATATCGAGCACAAAGCCGTTAACCCGCTTTTCAACTCCGGCCTGTTTGAGCAATTGATCAACATCACCAAAACATCCACGCATAAAGGTAAAGCGCTCTTCGTACTTGTCCTTCACCTCTTTGGCACGCTCTATGGCCGATGGGTCACGGTCGATTGCATAGACATGACAATTAGCGGCCTCAAGCATAGCGCATGTATAGCCCCCTGCGCCAAACGTGCCGTCTACGTAGGTTTTGCCATCACTGACGTCCAAAGCCTCCAGAACTTCCGAAACCATCACAGGTAAATGCGAGTCGCGCTTTTCTATGTGCTTGTCCGTGATTGCGCTAGACATCTTTCCCCCTTTGCGGCATAGCCGCTTTTTGAGGGATGGTCAGCTTTTTATTTTGCACAGCGCCGCGCGCCTGAATCTGACGCTGCTTGAATAGCTCAGGATTCCATATCTGGAATTTACGCCCCAGCCCAACAAAAGTTGCGTATTCTTCCAGTCCTGCCGCTTCTGTTAAATGCGCCGGTAGCATTACGCGCCCATCACCATCAAGGAGCAACTGCACACTTTGGCCAAAGATGGTGGTTGCCAGATCATCCTGATCATCAGAAAACAAATCATAGTGATCCATGCGATCACCAATCTCATCCATCTTGGCCCAGTCAAACCCCTCCAGACACGGATATTGATGTGAGGAAAATACAACCACACCATCTTTAAGCGCATCACCCAATGCCGTGCGGAAAGGTGCAGGAACCGAGACGCGCCCCTTTTTATCAATTTTGTTGGTATATGTTGACAAAAACAGCGCCATACAATTTCCGGCGTTTCCCCCGGCCTTTCCCGATATAATTTATACAATTCAGGCAATTAACAATACGAACAGCACATGCCATGCCCAATCACACCACGCAGGTGATAAAACATGGATATTTATGGGATATCATGGGAAGGAATGGAACGTCAATAAGAACGCACTCTAATATCCTCAAAAATAAACATTTTTTTCTGTTTTATGGCGAAAAACATGTATAAAGCTGTTGATAAGGCTATTGCCTGTTTTTCAAGCTTCTGTTTCAATAGGAAAATTGCGCTGTTTTTTCTGATCACGGGGTGCTCAAAGGATCGCTGCGTGATCATGCGTTCTGCCTCCATGCATATTTTCTAAACAAATTTATGCAAAAAAAGTTCGATATGTAATCTTTTTTAGGACTTTTTTGTTATTTTGTTACATTGGGCTATTTCTAATTATAATTTTAAAAAAATATTTACATTTTCTTTTTATAAAAAGTGCATAATTTATGCACTAATGTAACTAATCTATATATTTTTGCCTGATTTGGTAATGCGGTGCGGTAAGTTACTATAAATACTGTGCTTTTTTTCTTGCATTTTACGAAAAGCAATGGTAATAATTGGACATAATAAAAATAACAAATCTCATGTGGGGAGGAAAAAATGTTAGCAACTCTATTGATGGTCGTATTGTCTGTTAATGGTGGCTTGTTTTTAGGAACTATCCTATATACATACCACGTTGGACAATAAGAAAGAGGAAACGGCTGTCTGTGCTTATTGGTTTTGACAGCGTCTTTGGGGGAAGATTAAGTTTCCATTTTTAAATATTCCGCCATAAGCAACATAGAGGCCGCCGGGATTACTTGGCGGCTTCATCCTTCGTGTCTTTTATGAAACCTTAAACTATTTTTTCTGGAAATTTGTAATTTTCCGCTTGTGCACCGGATGACCCTGAACGCTGCTAAATAGTGTTATCGCCTATGTTATAATAAGATCGAAGGAGCCTGTAAGCCGGGTTCTGTCCTCATGAAGATGCGCCAAAAGCATATTTCATGATGGATGGCCATTCCTCTAGGACATATGTTGCCATATGCCTCAAGCGACCTACCCAAACCATCAGCGCGGAAAAACACTGTCCAGATACTGGAATATGGTTTCTATTTGGTCTTGCTTCCGGCGGGGTTTACCTTGCCAGCCTCGTTACCGAGCACTGCGGTGCGCTCTTACCGCACCTTTTCACCTTTTCTATTTCTGTGACAAATACAAAAACAGTAGTTTCATTTTCTGTGGCACTTTCCGTCATACATCTCCCACCAAAAAGGAGCCTGCATGCCCGGACGTTATCCGGCGCCGTTTTTCCGTGAAGCCCGGACTTTCCTCTCCCGTTTTTTGTCTAAGACATCAAACAGCAGCGGCCATCCAGCTCCTTCAATCTATACAACCGAGCATGCCTGAATTGTCAGCAGAATTCAATGGTTACGCATCTCAATATCGTTTTTTTATTCTATAGGCTATAGGGTTTTCGACTCTCTGTCCGCCCTTTGCCGCGTTAACGCGACCAGACGCGTGAGCGTATCTTGACAGGCTAAACCGACCCTGCTTGAATCTTCCTGAAAAAGTTTTTGATAATAGTGGCGCTGGAATGCCGTTACAACATCTACGTATGCGGCTATAGGATTGTAACCAAAAAGATCAAACATTCTTTTAGCCTCAAAATCATTGCGTGATAGCTCCTGCCCTTTTTCTATGTCTTCAGGCGTAATATCAGGCCACAGCCCTACCCCTTCACCGGCCAGATACTCCCAGTCAAAAAACTCTCCGGGATCGGCTTTTCGCTCCGGAGCAACGTCCGAATGCCCCAGTACATTTTTTATATTATGGCGCTTTTTTATTTCCTGACACAAACAACATACTGCATACATCTGCTCTTGTGAAAAAGGCTGATAGCCAAATTCATGGCCGGGATTGACGATCTCGATACCGATAGAAACTGAATTAATGTCGGTTTCCCTATTCCAGTAAGATACACCGGCGTGCCAGGCTCGTTTTTCTTCAGGAACCAGATTATAAACCGTTCCATCCTCATCAACAAGATAGTGGGCACTGACCTTGCTTTGCGGGTCTTTCAGGCGCGCTTTTGCCTCTTCCATGGTGCGCATGCCCGTATAATGGAGCACAATCATATACGGGCTTTTGCCTTCAGCGCGCTCTTCATAATTCAGTGCTTTTGTTTTTTTTAGAAACATTTTCATGCTCCTTTGCGAATAACTGTTATAGAGGCATTACTTTTTTAAGCTTTTCAGGCCACGCTTGAGACCTGATTGTATTAATGGAGAAAAGAGGAAAACACGCAAAATGCGTATATATACTATTAGTATACTCTTTTTTGTTATATGCACTCTAGTTATTTTTTCGGCTTACCGTTTTTCCGCTTATGCCGTTGAGAGTGCTATTGAAAGCCGGAGCAAAACAGTTATGGATTCACAACCTGAAAACCACCCGGTTGCTACTCTGGCAGGAGGATGCTTCTGGTGCGTTGAGAGCGAGCTGCGCCGTCTTGGAGGTGTGTTATATACGCGCGTCGGATACACAGGCGGCTCAACAGCTTCACCAACTTATAAGCAAATCACAACAGGAAAGACAGGGCATGCAGAAGCAGTTGAGGCAACCTATGATCCCGCAACCATCTCTTATGAAGAGATAATTCATTTTTTCCTGACCAAGGCACATGACCCTACACAGCTCAATCGTCAAGGTGTTGATGTGGGAACACAATACCGCTCAGCGATATATTTCCATGATGACGTGCAAAAAGAGACCGCCGCGCGCGTTATTGCGCAGGTGGATGCTGAAAATATATACGCTAACGAGATTGTTACCGAGCTGGTTCCTGCCCAAAAATTCTGGCTGGCAGAAGACTATCATCAACAATATTACGAGAAATACGAAGAGGAAAATGGAACCATCCATCCGCGCGTGCTTTTTAAACGTATGTAGGATACGCTACCTAGTAATGTGGCGGTTTTTCCTGTCGCAATTTTTCAATTGTGCCCAGTAACGGATCAGACTGCTCTTGCTCCCGAGCTGTCAGTTGCATTTTTTGATCCAGACATTTTAGTTGCGCCCTCAAGGATTCAATTAGCCTCCACTGATCTGTGATAACTTCACTCATCTCAGCGATCTGGCGCTCCTGATTGGCAAGCGTTATTTCTATATCGACTAATCTTTGTTCCATGGCGTGCCTTTTATCATAGGGCGCGGTATTTATCCATAGAATTAATGCGCTATACAAGGGAATCTCTTGACCGCAGATAGTCAAAATCGCTATTTATGGTGTGATGCTATACGTAAAATTATAACTTGGGTAACTTTCAAAAAGAATTGAGTGTGGTTATGGGGTTCAAGAAAACATCCGAAGGGCGCGTGTTTTTTAAAAGTGCAAATAATGATGATATTCCTGCACCAACCATAACACCCCCACCAGAGGCTGCCATCACTAAAGACAGCACGCATGCGCAAATTCTGCTTTTGTTAAAGACGCTAAATGACAAGCTGCAGGAATCACGCGATGACAACGCTGTGATGAAAAAAACGCTCGATGATTACAAAGCCAAAATAGACTCTTTAGAAAGCCGCACGCTCAAACAGCAAAGCGATTATGTTGATCTGGAGCAAAAAGTTTCAGAAAAACAACAAGAGGTCAGCAAAAAAGCGTCGCGCGTTGAAGGAAGCGTTAAAGCCACTCTCAAGCAGCTTGAAGAAGCGCGAACGCTTGTGAAGGCTCTGGAAGAAAAATCGGAAACGCATAATTATGTCTTGGCAAAGATTAAAGGCAGTATTGAGGAAAAAAGCGAAGAACGCGCCAAAGAAGCTGAGAAACTCTCACAAACGCAAAAACAACTACTGGCAAAACACAAGGCACTTGAAGAGCGGCAAAAAGAACAAAGTGAAAAGGTAGAAAAAAATCTCTCTTCCTACACGGCGCTAAGCAAGCGCATCGGCGAGGCAGAAACGCGTCAGGACACTCTTGATAACAAGATTGAAGAAGCAACCAGCCAATATATCAAGCTGGATCGCAAGATTGACCGCGTTATTGAAGACCGTAACCGCATAATACGAAAAATAGAGCGCATTGAAAGCGCTGTGATAGAGACACGCGATGCCTTAAATGCCAAAGCAATGGTTTTATTAACAGATCAAGGGGCAAGTGGCGCTACCGATATCAATATTCATGACCAGATCAGAGCGTCTTTGTCCAATGATCCCATGGTTCGCCGGCGCCAGATAGAAGAAGGCATAGTGATGCCCTGGTGGAGGCGGCCTGTCCGCATTCAGGCCACAAGCCTGATTTTGCTTCTGGGTGTGGTGATGTTGCTGGGATGGATTATCAGCGCGGCAAATTCCCCCATACGTGATGCGCTTCTTGATTCCGATACAACGCCGCCAACGATTAGCCTTGGCTCTTCCGATAGTTCTTCGCAGCGTTTTTATGCCGGAGATTCTCCTTCTCAAGAGACGTTATATGAAGCATATGAAGCGCCTGAATATGATAATGCTGGAAGTGCAATGTACGGTGAGAGGAGTTATGGCCTTGATCGCGATGCCGAACCGGATTTTTCTGTGCGTTATGACGACACTTCTGAAAATGCTTTAAGCCAAAGACCTGTTGCGCGTGAGGATAGTGCACAAGCAGATACCTCACAGCAGGACAACAATGCCTCGGAAGGTATTACAGTTCACAGGGGCTACGATGATCCGACGCAAATCCACAGACAAGAAGACATAGCGCAAGAAGAGGAAAATGAAGCTCCGCTTGATATCAGCGATGATGAGCAGATGCTTGCGGCCATGGGATCAGATCCTGAGCGCGTTGCAAGACGCCTTAACCAGATTGAACCGGGCAGCCTTAAAGAAAGTGATACAGGGGCGGCACAAACATCCGCGCCGCCAGCGCAGGCCAGAACACGCGTATCAGAGCCGCAGCCCTCTCTTAAACGACCGGTTGTCAGCGAATCCTACAAAGCCTCATTGCGTCGTCGTATAAGACCTGATTCAAACTTGAGCGCTGTGGTCAAAAAAATCGAGGTCAAAGCATTTGAAGGCGTTCCCGAAGCGCAGCACGATCTGGGCGCTATCTATATTGCCGGGCGCGGCAGCATCAGGCAAAATCTGGAGCGGGCTGTTTTCTGGTTTCAGGAGGCAGCCAATAACGGCGTTGCCAACGCGAAGTATAATCTGGGTGTGTTGTACCATCAAGGGATGGGGGTTCCTGCCAATCTGGATAAAGCCATACAACTCTATACTGAAGCTGCAGATCTGGGACATGCTGAAGCGCAGTATAATCTTGGCATTGCCAATATTGAGGGCATCGGTCTTCCCTATAACCCCGGTAATGCTGCCCGTTATTTTGAGCGCGCGGCACATCAGGGCGTTGTCGAAGCCGCGTATAATCTCGGTTTGATTTACGAAAATGGACTGCTGGGTGAAGTCAAACCCGATATTGCTTTAACATGGTATAAACATGCAGCCGATGCGGGCAGTCCCGAGGCTAAGGCCGCTATGCAGCAACTGGCAAATTCTTTGGGTGTGGGTGTTGATGATATTACACGTATCATAGAAAATGTTGAGCGTTCCCATACATCTTTTTCCAGCGCAAGCGACAGGCAATCTCTCATTGCCAGAACGCAAGACGAGCTTATGCGACGCGGATTGTATCCCGGGCCGGTTGATGGAATGCTGGGGCCAATGACACGCCGCGCTATTGAAGGGTTTCAGCGCGCAGCCAATCTTCGTGTTGATGGCGAGCCTTCTGTTGAGCTTTTGCAATATTTAAAGGCTTCGACCAACTCCTCCCAATATCAATAATTGCTCTAGATAGTGTCGTCACGTGTTATGTACAAATGACTGTATTTTTATTCATATCTGCTAGGTAATCTCCTGTAAGTGTGCCATAATGCTGCGGTGCGGTTTTAGGGTTGTATTATGCGATCTTATTAATTTTCACGTATCTCCTTTTCAACTCAATTTTTTTATATTTCAGGAATTATGCAATGAGTCATGAAGATAGTGTCACGGATGAAAGCTTGCGCCTTACATCCAGTAAAGTGTATCAAATTATTGCTGTGGAGGGTCAAGAAGAGCTTGAGCGACCCTTGTTCTCTTTGGGCTGGTCTGGCCTTGTGGCCGGATTATGCATCACCTTTTCTTTATTTTGCGAAGGGTATATGCGCCACCACCTCCCGGAGGGAAATTTCTTTCTGGTAGAGAATATCGGTTACACTTTTGGCTTTATCATTGTGATTATCGGACGTCTGCAACTTTTTACAGAAAATACAATCACGGTCGTTATTCCGCTGTTGGAGCGGCGAAGTGTGCGGAACTTTATACGTACATGCAAGTTATGGCTAACGGTGCTGACTACAAATTTTATAGGGACATTTATTGTTGCCCTGCTTGTGACCAAATTTAATCTATTGCCCGATGACCTGCTTGCAACGTGCATAGAAATATCTGTAGAAGCTGTTGATAAACCGTTTATGAGCGTCTTTACAACCGGTATTCCCGCTGGATTTTTAATTGCCTGTCTGGTCTGGATGCTGCCCAGCTCGCGGCGCGGCGGTAATGAATTCTGGATCATCTTGATGATGACTTATATTATTGCCATTGGTGATTTTTCGCATATCGTTGCAGGCTCTGTTGAGGCATTTATTCTATGGCTCGAGGGTATGATTTCTTTGCAACAAACACTTGGATACCTGCTTGGTGCTTGTCTGGGTAATATTGTTGGGGGGACGTTCCTCTTTACTATGATGGCTTATAATCAGGTTAAAGGCGAGCGTTACAAAAGTTCCTAAGCAAGAGCTTTTAAGCGCATATTAAAAGAAAATCCGGCGTTTCCTTTTTAACGTGAAAGACGCGCCGGGTTTGGTTTTTTTTGTTGTATGGCTCTTTGTGTGTGTTCTTATGCCCGCTTCCTTACCTTTTTTTCGAGAAATCGCCCTCCTCATTAATACAATCCCATTTTCTTGAATAATGCGGTGATGGTTTTGGCTTTCTCATACTTTGCCTTTAAAACAGCCAGTCTGGTTTTATAGGACTCATCTTGAGTTGCTCTTCTGGCGGCTTTTTCCAGAACACTATACTGATCTTTAAGTGTCGAGTAGCTGATTAACAACTCTTCTATCTGCGCCATATGCGCATCGATAGTCTGCTTAAACGCATTGATATCTTCTTTTGCGCCGCTATGACCGGCTAATGAAGAAAAATCAAGCCGCGCGCGTGCTTGTGAAATTTCAATACGCCAAGGGCTTTGCGCATCAACAAACACACTTTCCGATATGCCAAATAATTGATTAAACGGGACATCCGGTACAATATCTTTCGTATCTTGGGGCGAAACTTGTCCGCGCGTTTTATAAGAAAGGGCTGTGCGCGCTATATCAATTTCTATGGCATTCATGACTATAGAGGCAGAACTTGCCATAAGCGGGGTTACATCATAGTCGGGGATGTCTTGATTGTCCTTGAGAACCTGCTCAATATATTCTGGCAAGAGTCTGGTCGTTTTGGATAAGGACACAGAAAGATCTTTCAATTTTCCGGCAAAATCCTGATCCTTTATACGCAGAATCTCAAGCTCCCTTTTTATAGTATCGCGCTCGCCCTTCACCGCTCTGTCCAGATTCTGTTTTTGTCGTATCAGATAATCGTTGAGCAAGTATCTTTGTGTCTGAATGTAGCGATATTCTATATAGTCGTTGATAATCCCATTAACCATAGAAACGCGCTTGTTTTCGTAGAATTCATGAAGCGTTTGCGGTGTTATGTTATCTATTGGGAATGGTGTCCTTTTATCCAGATCTGCCGCGTTCATACTAAAGGCCGATGGTACCAGATCATTTAAAACCGGGTCATTAAAGAACCCCCACCATGCTTCCAGTCCCCTTTGATCGTGATGGACAATAATCTTAACATAGTCCAGAACCTCGCCTTGCGCTGGCGCTGTAACAACAACAGGCGCTGTGGTGCGCTTTTGCAGGGGCAATGTCTGACATGCCGTCAAACAAAGCGGGCACACAAGCAGCGTTGTAACTTTCCTGAACATCGTCGGGCTGTCCTTACAAGATCAAAGATAGAGAGATTTCATACTAGGGTGCGCGCCCATAAAACACAACAGCGTTGCATTTTCTTTACTCTGATTAGTTGTGCACAATGTTAATTCCTATAAGCATGCTGCTTTTTTGTATATATGCCCTGCTATCCCTTCTACCACGGGTTATTTTTGTAGGGAGCCTGTCAAAATTAAACGCGACAGCCCGACTTAAAATGTGTATATTGCCTATTATCAAGCAAATGGCTGCTATATTTTAACTTTAAATGAGGCTTACATTAGGTGTCTTCTGACCCGTCATCGCATTTTTTTCGTTCTTTTTGTGCGCTGATCTTTATGGCTTTACCGCTTGGGGGGTGCATCACCAGTCCTGCGCGCAATATGCATGAGGGGATTTATCTTGAACCAGAATACCGCGCAACCCCTGAAACTAACACTAACACTAACACTGACGCACAACACAGTTCTCTGGTAATACAAGATCACGAGAATATTTTTAACGCTGTGCATTGGTGGCGTCTATATGATGATCCTGATCTTAATGCGCTTATTACGCATGCTTTTTCCAACAATCCGTCATTGGCTCAGATGCGGGCGCGCCTTGTGCAGGCCAGTGCTTTGAAAGACAAATACAGCGCTTCCTTATGGCCTTCTTTGAACATCAGTGCGGAACGCTCGACCTATGATGGATCGGTGGAGCGCCGCTCTGATTTAGATTTAAACGGGGCGGCTCGCTACGAGATTGATCTTTGGGGCAAAAATCGTGCGTTGCGCCAGTCATATGACCTCAGGGAACAGGCATCACATGAAGATCTGCATGCTGGGGCTATAACGCTAAGCGCCAATATTGTTGAATCCTGGCTGAATATCCTTGCTCTGGTTGAACAAGAAAACCTTTTGCGTGCCCAGATTGAAACCAACCAATCTATTTATGGGCTGCAAAAAAACAGATTCGAAATGGGAGCCGCCAGCGCGCTGGATGTTTTACAGCAGGAAAATATTGTTAACGCCAGAAAAGCAGAGCTGCCTGACCTCCTCTTAGCGCAGGAACAAGCCGTAAACGCCTTATCATTGCTCATTGGGGGGAGCCCAAATCAGGTCATTATCGTGCGCGCTACCGCCCTTCCCGAGCCTTTAGCTGTGCCTCCTGCTGGCCTACCCTCCGAGCTTTTAAACAATCGCCCTGACATAGGGGCGGCGTGGTTGCGTTTGCTCTCGCGCGATGAAAATCTTCATGTGGCGCGAGCCAATCGCCTGCCCAGCTTTGATTTATCTGTGCTTTATAGCGCGGGAGAAAACAAATTTTCTAATATTTTTGATTCATGGCTTCTTACGCTGGCCGGAGAAATCGCGCTGCCTGTTATTGATCGCGGCTCACTGGCGGCTGAGGAGCGATATCAGGAAGCTTTGCGCGATGAGGCTTTCCATGCTTACCGCGAAACGGTTCTTAATGCCGTGAATGATGTAGAAAATGCGCTGGTTGACAATCGTTTCCAAGACCGGAAACTTGTAGCCTTGAGAGAGCAACTCAGGGCAGCACGCAAAACACTGGAGCAGGCGCAATTCAGCTATGCGAATGGTCAAAGCAGTTATATCAATGTGTTAAGCAGTATGACGTCCGTGCAGTCTTTGGAACGGCAGCTTATTTCAGCGCAGCTTGACCAGGCGCGTGCGCGTGTGACCTTGTACCGCGCTCTTGGCGGGAAAGGCTGGGGCGATATTGTGCCGCGTGTTACAACACTTATGCGTTATCCCGGAAAACTCCACGCGGGTACACCACCGCAAAACGGGCATGAGGAAAGGAAGAAAGAACAGTTATGAGAGTATTTTTGGCTTTATTGGTCATTGGGGTCGGCGTTGGTGCAGCGGCGTGGTTTTATCTCAATCCCGTACGCACAGAAAAAACAAGCCAGCGTGAAAAAAGGCAGGTCTATGTGACAACCATGCCTGTTTCCTTTGGCGATTATCCTGTTAAGATCGAAGTTATGGGGCAGGTTTCCCCTGCGCGGGAAATTATACTAAGGGCGCAGGTATCGGGTGAGGTTATTGCCGTCTCCGAGCATTTTACACCCGGCGGGATTGTCGCTAAGGGAGAGGAAATCTTAAAGCTTGATCCTGCGGATTATGCCCTGGCCGTCCAGTCCAAAGAAGCCGCTTTAGAGCAGGCGCAGGCGACTTATCGGCTAGAAGAAGGACAACAGCAAATTGCCAGAAATGAAATTGAGCTGTTACAACGAAAAAGCGGGCAGACTCTTAAACGTACTGATCTGGCGTTGCGCAAACCCCAGCTTGCACAAGCAAAAGCCAATCTTGAAGCGGCGCAGGTTGCTCTTGAACTTGCAGAGCTTGATCTTGAAAGGACTGCGCTTAAAGCCTGGTTTGATGCCATAATCGTTGAGCGCAATACCAATATTGGTAATATTGTCTCGGCTCATAGCCAGCTTGCGCGGCTGGTTGCCACAGATGAGTACTGGGTCAATATTGATATCCCCTTAAGTGATTTGCCATGGATTGTTTTTCCAGATCAAGATACGGGAGCGCCGGGAACCAAAGCCGTTATTACATTAAATCATGGGCGCGGCGAGCGGGATGGTGAAGTCTTCAGACAAACCGGATCGGTTGATCAAAAGAGCCGTCTGGCCGGGCTGATTGTTCGGGTTCCTAATCCATTATTACTTGATGAGAACGGTGCGCGGAGCAATGATATTGATGCTTTAATACTGGGAGATTATGTTTCTGTTACCTTGGTCGGGAAAACACTTGCCGACACAGCGCGCATTCCACAACAATATCTGCGAAAAGGTGATAATGGTGATGAGGTTGTCTGGCTAGAGCAAAGGGGCCGGCTTGTCATTCAGCCTGTCACAGTCGCCTATCGTGATCGCACCTACGCCTATATCACCGAGGGGCTGGAATATGCCACAAAACTGGTTACCTCCAACATCATTACGCCTATTGCCGGAATGGAACTGAGCGTTCGCAATGGTGAGGCGCAATAAAATGGATATGAGGGTTATTTAGCAAAAACATGGCACATTTCGATCCCAAAGAACTTGATGATATCACGCCCGGCCCTATTGCATGGATGGCCTCACATCCTGTTGCGGCCAATCTGGTGATGCTGGTGATGCTGGTGGGAGGTTTTGTTCTTTTGCTGGGAACAAAGCAGGAGTTTTTTCCTGAGTTCACGCTCGATCGCGCTTCCATTACAATGGCTTATCCCGGTGCCAGCCCCGAGGACGTTGAGAAAGGCATTGTACTGGCTATTGAAGATGCCATTAAAGATGTTGATGGAATTGGTGAAATTACATCAACTGCTTCGGAATCCTTTGGCACTGTTATTGCGGAGATAGAAGATGAAGATGAAACGCTGCGCATTATTCAAGACATCAAAACGCAAGTGGATCAGATTACAACCTTTCCTGTTGAGGCAGAAAACCTGACGGTTTCCCTTCTTGAGCGCGAGGATGTTATTCTGGAGCTTGTTTTACACGGGTCGGTTTCTCCTTATGTGCTACGAGATACAGCAGAGCAAATCCGATCCCGCCTTGAGCGAGATGAAGATGTTACAATCGTACGCTTTAGCAATGTACGTGATTATGAAATCCATATTGAAATTCCTCAGGAAACTCTAAGACGCTACACTCTTAGCATTCCCGAGATTGCAGCCAAACTCTCGGAGCGCTCAATAGAACTTGGAGGCGGCAGCATTAAAACAAAATCCGGAGAGATTCTTGTGCGCATGACAGAACGTAAAGATTATGCGCGTGAATTTACACGCATCCCGATTATCACGAATGACAACGGCAGCATGGTCACTTTAGGCGAGATTGCTACGATCACAGACACCTTTTCCAATCGGGATATTTACAACACGTTTAATGGAAACCCTGCCATCGAGATGAGCGTGCTTGGAAGCGGTGAGAAAAGCATTGTTACAATTGCAGCGGCTACGCGTGATCTGGTTGAGGAGATTAACAAAGACCTGCCCGGTGATCTGGAACTAACGGTCACGTCCGATCGTTCTGTCATGTTTCAGCAAAGGGCGCAGTTGCTTGTTAAAAACGGTATCACGGGTCTTATTCTTGTTGTTGTTCTTTTAGCTTTATTTTTAGATATTCGTCTGGCGTTATGGGTGAGTATGGGGATTCCTATTTCCTATATGGGCGCATTTCTTCTCTTTCCTGCCGCCGACTATTTCACCATCAACATGATCTCCATGTTTGCCTTTATTATTGCTCTTGGAATTGTTGTGGATGATGCCATTGTTGTCGGTGAAAATATTTACTACAAACGCGAACAGGGGCTGCCTCCTCTTAAAGCCAGTGTAGAAGGAGCGCGAGAAATGGCTGTCCCTATTGGAGTCAGTGTTTTTACAAACATTGTCGCCTTTATGCCTTTATTCTTTGTTCCCGGGGTTATGGGTAAAATTTTTGCAGTCATTCCAACGGTTGTTATTGCAACATTTTTAATTTCTCTTTTCGAGAGTTTGTTTATTTTGCCCTGTCACCTTACCTTTAAATCCTCCAAGGACAATAAAGGAACATTTCTTTCCAAGATTGTTGGCGTACAAAAAGCATTTAACCGGAAGTTTGATGCGTTCATAAGCCGTTTTTATAGCCCGTTTGTTAAGGCCTGCGTTAACTACCGTTATATCTCTGCGGCGTTTTTTCTGATGATCTTGCTTGTCATGGGCGGGTATTCCAAAAGCGGGCGGCTTGGTTTTACCTTTATGCCGACCATTCAATCGGATTTTTCTTATACCAAAGCCGTGCTGGAAGTTGGAACTCCTCAAAGTGAAGTACAAGCTGTGGAGAAGCGCCTGATCCGTTCTGCGAAAGCTGTTATTGATAAAAATGGCGGGGATCAGCTCGCTTACGGGGTTCACTCGCAGATTAATGACAATGAAATCACCATGCGTACCTATCTAACGGATATTGAAATCCGCCCCATCTCCACCTATGAGTTCACCGAGCTATGGCGCGAGGAAACCGGTGAAATCCCCGGGCTTGAAAGTCTAAATTTTGCATCTGACTTTGGCGGGCCGGGAAGCGGTGCTGCGCTTACGGTTGAGCTGAGCCATGAGAATACAGATATTCTGGATCAAGCTGCGGTCGATTTGGGGCAGGCTCTGGCCGAATATCCCAAGACACGCGATATTGATGACGGCACAACGCCGGGCAAGCGCCAGTTTGATTTTACGCTCAGTGATCTTGGTTACACGCTTGGCTTTACACCGCAATCTGTCGGGCGGCAGGTGCGCAGCTTTTATTATGGCAGTGAGGCCGTAAAACAACAGCGCGGACGCAATGAGGTGCGCGTTCTTGTGATGTTGCCTGAAGCGCAGCGTGAGTCTTTTTATCATTTCCAAAATATGATGCTCAAATCCCCCAGCGGTTCCTATGTGATGCTCCGGGATATTGTTAATGTGGCAGATGGCCGTGCCTATACCACAATAAACCGCCGCGATTCACGGCGCGTTACAAACGTGCAGGCGGGTGTCGAACCGAGATCTGCTGCAGATCTGATTATCGCTGCATTAAAATCCGATGTATTGCCGGAGCTGCAAAAGCGCTATCCGGGGCTGACCTACTCTTTTGAGGGGCGGCAGGCTGATATGCGCGAGAGCATGGCCAGTCTTGCTAAAGGTATGCTGATTGTCTGTCTGGTTATGTATGCGATGCTAGCAATTTTATTTTCCAGTTATACCCAGCCGTTGCTGATCATGATTGCCATTCCCTTTAGTATTATCGGGGCTATTCTTGGCCACCTTATTATGGGCTATCCGATGAGCCTGCCAAGCATGTTTGGTGTGATTGCGCTGGCTGGTGTGGTGATTAATGATTCCCTGATCCTGATTGATCTGGCCAACCAAAAGCGCAGTAAAGAAAACATGAAATATTATGATGCAATTCTCGCTGCGGCGCGTCAGCGCTTTCGTCCTATCTTGCTGACAACCATGACCACATTTGTGGGGCTGGTTCCCATTATGTTCGAGACATCAGTCCAAGCGCGCATTTTGATCCCTATGGCGGTCTCTTTAGGCTACGGGATTTTGTTTGCGACGTTCCTCACTCTGGTTTTAATACCCGCGCTTTATGTCATTGATGCGGATGTACGCTGGTTATTCAGGCTTATTTTCCGATTTATGCGCTATAAATCTCATTAAATTTGATGAATTTGATGAACTTGATGAACTTGATTCCTTATAATCGGATTTCTAATAATCCCACTTCCAGAATATTCCTGCCCCGCCCCCTGAATCCTGTCCTACTTCACTTTCTATTGTGATGTTTGGTGTTAACTCGACCTGAACATTCGCGCTACCCGCGCCCTCTTCTGTGCCGCTTTCAAATTCCAGATAAACTTTATCCGTCAGATATTTTCCAGCACCAATGCTGGCGCCGCCTTCTTCACTGGTTTCAATGCGTAATTCATCCAGCCCCGTTGCTGCGCGCAGACTGCCGATTGGATCAAAATTTCCCAGAGCGCTGCCTGCCTGTCCTCCCGCTCCTGTAAAACGATTTAGAGTTCTTGCCAGTTGGACGGCCTGAAAAGGTGAAATATCTTCCATTTTCTCACCAAAAAGAATATGAGACATAACCTCATCTTCCGGCAAAGGCGGGCTTGATGAGAAATTTATTTTTGGTGACAAGACAGGGCCTGTGATTGTTATAATGGCCGTAATGTCTCCGGCTTTGGTTTGTGTTTCGATATCAAGCGTTGGACTTGGTGGAATTGAACCGGCAAAATTCATATTCGCGGTTGTGAATTTGAATACCTTGCCAAACTCGGTGTAACGCCCGCGGCGGGCTTGCAAGTCACCGTAGAATAATGGTTGCGCTGCGCTTCCTTTGATTTGTATGTTTCCGCCAAATTCCGCATCCAGCCCCCAGCCTCTCACCATGATCCGGCGCGGGGCGATGAAGTCTATGTCCAGTTCAAGGTTTTGCGCTATAGGCGGTGTTGTCTTTTGTTGCTCCTCAGAATCCCCCTTTACCGCGACGTTTAACTGGGGAATGTTACCTGAAATTGATTCAGGTATCGTAACATCAAGTTGCTCGGGTTTTATCTCCCCTGTGAGGCTGTATCCTGCTTTTATCTCCCCTGTGAGGTCAAGACGTGCATCTAGCACCCCTCTGAGGATGTCAGCACTCATGATATGGAGTTTTTCTGTTGCCAGTGTGAGGTTTGTCTGCCCGGTTTTGGTTTGATGAAATCCTGATACTTGCAGCTCCCCTCCTTCATGATCTTTTGCTCTCATAAAATCCAAAACCAAGCGCCCTTGCGTATAGTGTCCTGAGACCGTTATATTTTTCGCTCTTATGCCCAGTTCTCGGTAGGTATATTCCGCCGATGATGCTTTGTAGGTTGCTGTGATCTGTTGTTTTGGCTGTTTTTTTATTTTTATATCGAACGATACAGGCTCTAATTGATGTGCCGTGCCAACCAGATCAGGATATTTCGTGAGAGATTCCAGACGTCCGCTGCTCTCAAAATTAAGGCTTTTATCCTTGTGGTTATATGTTCCCTTACCTTCCATGGTGATGTCAGGAGCCTGCACTTTGATCTGCCGAGCTATGAGTTTGTTTTGATCGGGCTGATATTCAAGCTGCGCGTTTATGCGAGCCGGCCTGTCTTGTATGTCGGCATTTAGCGTTATGCCAAGGTGATTGCGGGATATGTCTTTTATATCAAGCACAAGGCGCAGGTCTTTGAGGGACAGGCGCTGCTCACCTTTGCTGTAGAGGGTAGCCTTCCCTAGTGAAATGCGCGTTGGTAAAAGGTAGGATAATCCAGTGATTTCAATCCTGTATTCTCCTGCTGTCATTTGATTTGGGATCAGGCTCTGGATAAATTTTTGACCGCCGCTTGTGTTGATCCAAAACAGCGCCGACCATAGTACAAACTGCACCAGAATTAAAAGCGCTAGTACAAGGGCAACGCCCCATAACAGCGTTAACCCCATACGCCTGAATATTCGCAAGGCAATGCCGGTACCGGATTTGTTTGATGACGAAACGTTTATTGTTTTTTCATTCATTTGCGCGCTTTTTTCCCTTCTAAAATGCCTGTCCGATACTTACATATAAGTGAACGCTCTGATCGCTGTTTTCATCGCCGCCTAAAGGAGTGGCCACGTCAAACCTTAAAGGGCCAAAATCTGTATAGTAGCGCAGCCCCAGCCCCGCGCCGACCGCCAGATCGTCAAAGGCCGGTGCAACATCATCATCAACCTGTCCGGCATCGACAAAGGCCACGGCTCCAATCTTTTCCGTCATTTTATAACGCAGCTCAAGGGAGGTTTCCAATAGCGACCTGCCTCCAAGCGGATCACCATTTTCAAAGGGGCCGATTTCCTGATAGCCGAAGCCGCGCACCGAGCCGCCTCCGCCTGCGTAAAATCGCTTTGACGCGGGAAGGTTTTGTGTGCTTGCTCCCCATATTGTGCCTGCTTTTATACGTCCGGCCAAGACCAGATTCTTATTGGCTTCATAGTAGCTTTGGGCGCTGGCCTGCGTGGTCAAGTAAGGATCACTCGTGCCAATCATATCGATTGATGGTGCTGCGCTGATTTTGAGTAATGCCCCATCACGCGGATCAAGGGTATTGTCACGGCTGTCATATTTGAGAGAGGATCGCGGGGTTAGGATCGCGTAATTATTACGCTGGCCGTTATTTTCTTCAATCCGTGATACATCAATTTCTGTACCTATGCGCGCTGTGAGCTGGTCTGTCATGCTGCGCGATACAAAGCCACCGAGAGATACGCCGGTGCTCTCATAGGCATCGGTGTCCTCATGGGTGAGAGATGCATTGAGTGTCAGATTTTGATCTTCGCGCAAAAAGAAAGGCTTATTCAGGGTTGTGGTCAGTTCCTGCTCACGTTTGGAGAGGTTGAAATCGACCTTGAGCTTTTCTCCTGCTCCTCGAAAATTGCGGTGCTCCCAACCAAATGACACGCCTAATTCCTCATCCGTGTAATAGCTTAATCCGGCGCTTAAAGTTCTATGCGGGCGCTCTGTCAATTCGATTGTTACCGGTATTGTATCAAGCTGGGACGCGTTATCAGGTAAAACGGGGCTTACTCTTGAGAACAAGCCTGAGGCGAGTAATTGCGCGCGAACAGCCTCTACTTTGTTTTGCTTGTAGCATGCGCCCTGATCCCAGCTTACCAGCTTATCAATATGCTTTGTCTTTACAGTGTCATTGCCTGTGAATGAAAGAGCGCCAAATGCTGCCGGTTTTCCTTCGGTGATTTTAAAGACCACTTCGCCGTTTTGCATATCGCTATCAAAAATCACCTGATGCGAAATATCCAGATCAACAGCGCAGCTTTTCTCCTGAAGCTGTTTATATAATCTTGCCTGCGCCTTTAAAACAGCATCAGCCTCAAGCGCGCTGCCAGGTTTAAGCTGTATCGTATCAAGATTATCCATATAACGTGCCGGGATAACCGATATGGCTGTGAGTTTTGCCTGCGTGCCCGGAGATATATCAAATAATACCTGCGGCATATCGTTATTAGTATCTTGTATCGATATATCCACGTTCGCCCTATAATAGCCTTTTGCCTGCATACCCCTGAGGATGTCTTTTTGTGTGGCTCGGGCATAAAACCGCGCCAATGATTCATCAAGCTTTTCATTTTCCTCAATTGGCTCAAAGACCATTTTATCTGCGATAATGCCTTGAATATATTCACGTGTTTGTTTTTGATCTTCCTGCGTTTTATCAAGACCGGAAATCTGAAATGCAATGGGCTGTACACGCGATTGCCCTTCCCAGAACTTCAATCGTTCTGTTACAACGCAGGAGGACAAGGCGAAACTGGCCATAGCCATGTATATTACATAGTTTTTACTCATGGTGGATGAGAGTAATCTTTTTACAGAAAATAAGCAAAAGAAAGTAGAGGGATATTGACTTGTGGCCTTAATCGCGCTGTGATGTGACGGTTTTTTTATTCACGTCAAAAGATAAAGGAATTACGAATGCTTGCAATTATTGGTGGTTCGGGGCTGTATGCACTTGATGAGCTGGAGATTTTGGGAACTCACAACGTTAGCACCCCTTTTGGAACGCCATCAGCGCCTATTGTGGAAGGGCAAGCTTTTGGAACGAAGGTTCTTTTTTTGCCACGTCATGGCGTTCAACATGAATTGCTGCCTTCTGAAGTTAATTTTTGTGCGAATATTTATGCGCTGAAAAAACTGGGCGCACGTACCGTTCTTAGTGTCTCTGCGTGCGGCTCCCTGCAAGAGGAGATCAAGCCCGGTGATATGGCGTTGGTCAGTCAGTATTTCGATCATACACGTGGCAAGCGCGTCGGAAGCTTTTTTGGAAGCGGTGTGACAGCTCATATTTCTACGGCGATGCCCACCTGCCCTGTTTTGGCGCAAGATGTTTTAAAAGCGGCCAGTGACATTGCTCTTGAGCTTCACAAGGACAAGGTTTATGCCTGCGTTGAGGGTCCGCGCCTTGGCACCAAGGCCGAAAGTTTGTTTCTACGCGGGGCGGCGGGGTGTGATGTGGTGGGCATGACCAACGTCCCTGAGGCTTTTCTTGCGCGCGAGGCGCAAATGGGGTATGTCACTTTGGCTATTGCAACAGATTATGATTGCTGGCTGGATGATCCTGATGCTCATGTAAGCGTGGAAGCGGTTTTTGCGGTTTATGCGCAGAATATCGGCAAAGTGAAACAACTGATTTTAAAGCTGCTGGATAATGGAATATCGGAAACACCGGAGGCAATCCGCACTGCTTTAAAAGGCGCTGTTATGAGCGCAGAAGATGCCCTTGACTCTGAGCAAAAGGAATGGCTGTCGGTGCTTAGAGCATAGAACGGGCTATATTTACAATATGAGCGATCTTGTCTTAAGTGTTGAAGATGCAACCGTGTTGATTGCGGGCAAGCCTTTTTTCGAGGGGCTGAGCTTTCATATTCATGCGGGCAGCAAGATTGCGCTAGTGGGCAAAAATGGCGCGGGCAAAACCACTTTGATGAATATCATCACAGGGCTGCGTCAAATTGATGATGGAAGGCATTTTCTTTATCCCGGCATAACCACAGGCT
>JBKHBN010000003.1:0-107334 GCA_046542355.1 Alphaproteobacteria bacterium
CTGATCCGCTCGCACATCCATCACAAGGGATTACGGAAAGAAGGAGCCGAAAAAAATAGTCAGATACGTGGAAAAAACTGGCCCCCGCTAAACCGCGCTTTTATGACAGGCAAAGGAAATGTATCCGGTTTTTAGAGGTTCCCAAAAGCTATTTTTTATCTTTGTGCGTTTTGTGTTTATTTCAGGGATTTTTTTTCTAAAAAAAATTGACAAGAGGGCGTAAACATCTTAGTAGGTGTCATCGAAAAAACTTATACTTTGTGAAAAGGTTCTTTGAGCAGACATTGTAAAACGCTAAACCTTTACGTTAACAGGAATATCTGAATGCCCGAATCACTATTAAAATACTCTGATATCACAGGAATTATTGGCGATATCATTAAAGTCCGTGTCCCTACCGATGAAACATTAGGCCCTAACGCCATACGGTTTGGCGATATGGCTGTCGTTGTTGATGGAACTCAATCCTCTCCCGGACAGGTCATCCGGATTGATCGCGATGTCGTATCGTTACAGGTGTTTTCCGGTTCGAAAGGATTTTCAACAAACGCTTCGGTTCAGTTTTTAGGGCGGCCTATGGAGACTGTTTTTTCCGAAAATATTCTAGGGCGTATTTTCCGTGGTGATGGTACGCCTATTGATGGCGGGCCGGTTT
Source organism: Alphaproteobacteria bacterium (assembly GCA_046542355.1). GTDB lineage: Bacteria > Pseudomonadota > Alphaproteobacteria > Micavibrionales > Micavibrionaceae > UBA1672. The sequence goes on from JBKHBN010000003.1 coordinate 656, forward strand.
TGAAGGATGATCCCAAGATCGAGATCGGAGGGCCGTCGGTTAATCCGGTGCGTCGCCTCGTGCCTACGAAGATGGTGCGCACTGATATCCCGATGATTGATGTTTTCAACTCGCTGGTTGAGAGCCAGAAGATTCCTATCTTTTCCATTGCCGGTGAACCTTATAATAAATTGTTGGCGCGCATTGGTGCGCAAACTGATGCGGATATTGTGGTGTTTGCAGGCGTTGGTTTGATTTATGATGACTATCACTTTTTCTGTCAGGCCTTTAAAGAGGCTGGCGTTATGAGTCGTACTGTCATGTTCTCACATATGGCTTCTGATCCGGTGGTTGAGGCGATTTTGGTTCCTGATATGGCTTTGGCTGTAGCGCAGCAATTTGCTGTTGAGGAAAATAAGCGGGTGCTTGTGCTTATTACCGATATGACGGCTTATGCTGATGCGATGAAAGAAATTGGTGTTTCACTTGAGCAGATCCCTGCGAACCGCGGATATATTGGTGATCTTTATTCACAGCTTGCACGCCGTTATGAGCGTGCTTGTGAATATAAGGGTGCGGGCTCGGTGACGTTGATTACAGTAACGACCATGCCGGGTGATGATGTGACACACCCTGTGCCGGATAATACCGGTTATATCACAGAAGGGCAATATTATCTGAAGAACGGTATGCTTGATCCATTTGGTTCATTGTCCCGTTTGAAGCAGCATGTTGTTGGCAAGGTGACGCGCGAAGATCATCCGCAGCTTATGAACACAATGGTTCGCTTTTACGCTGAGGCCAAAGAAGCCAAGCAGAAAAAAGCCATGTCGTTTGAGCTTTCCCAATTCGATGAAAAACTTCTTAAGTTTGGTGAGCTGTTTGAAAGGCAATTTATGGATGTGGATGTTTCACTTCCTATCGAAGAGGCTCTGGATGCATGCTGGGCAACACTGGCAACGTGTTTTGAGCAAGATGAGGTTGTTATGAAGCAGTCTTTGATTGACAGATATTGGCCAGAAGACGTTTCTGAGAGTAGTAAACAAGTGGCTTAACTCTAACTTAGTATGACAGATAGAAATTATGGCGAAAGTTGCTCTTAATAAAAGCGAGCTAAAGACACAGAATGATCGTTTAAAGACGTTCAAAAAGTTCGTTCCATCGCTTGATCTCAAGCGCAAGCAAATCATGGCTGCAATCAACAAAAGCAAGCGCGAGCTTGAGGCTTTGCACAATGAAGTTAGAGATGTTAACCGTCGGTTGATGGATGAGTATCCTATGCTTGCAAAGTCAAAGTTGCGGATGGAAAACTTTATTGAGGTAGAAAAGGTCGAAGTTGGCACCGAAAATGTGGTCGGCGTAAAGCTTCCGAAATTTATTGGCCAAAAAATTAATGTGAAAGATTTCGGGGAGTTGCAGACACCGCAATGGCTTGACTGTCTGGCCAGTGATCTTTACAGAGCCTGTGCATTACGTTTTCGAATCAAGATCGCTGAGCGTCGCATTGAGTTATTAGATAAGGCTCTTCGGAAAACGACGCAGCGCCTGAACCTTTTTGAGAAGGTTATGATTCCAGAGACGAAGGCTATTATTCAAAAAATCAAGATTTACCTGTCTGACTCTGAGCGTGCCAGTGTCGTGCAGGCGAAAATTGCGAAGGCAAAGACTGTGCAAGCTGCCGAGGAGATGAGTTAGGCTATGGCGAATGTTTCTCTTAAAAAAGTAACTGTTGTTGGATTGATGAGTGAGAAAGAAAAGCTCGTGAAGAGCTTGCAGAGTTTTGGCTCTATTCATGTCATTCCTCTGACGGAAAGTGAGAAACAACTTAATGAACGTCCTGAGGATTACTTGGAGGCGTTGCGTTATCTTATTATGTGCCCAGAGCACAAAACACCATTGTCTACATGGGAAGATTCCAATCCTGATGACATTGTACGCAGAGCTCTGGACATTAAATATGAAGAAAAAAAGGTTCGCAACCAGCGTGATAAAGCAAAGAAGTATATGCGGAAAATTGAGGGCTGGGGGTTTTTCGATTTTCCAGAGGTCGATGAGATAGCCGATTACAAATTCTATTTCTACAAAGTCCCGCATTATCGGCGCAAGGCTTTGGAGAAGGTTCCTGATCTTGTTTATCAAGAGGTGTATCGTAGCAGCTTAAATACTTATATTGTGGTGATTTCTAAAGGAAGTCCTGATCATGCGCAAATTCCGGGCAAGCGTGTTCCTTTTAAGAACAACATGTCTATGAAGCAGGCATCACGCCACTATGAGGAACTGTGCATCAAGCTGGAAGATCTTGAGACAGCTCGTCGGCGTTTGACACGGTATATTCATTTATTATTACAAAATCTCGATCACGAAGAAGACGAGGCGATTTACAATTATCAAATGGATCGAACATTTGATGAGGACTGTTATTTTATTATGCAAGGCTGGGTTCCATCTGATCAGGTGGAAGACGTTGTTGATCTTCTGGATGATTATAAGGATACAGCAGCGCTTTATGTTGATGATCCGGCTCCTGATGATGAGCCTCCAACGCTCTTTAAGAACAGTAAAGCTTTTGAGCCTGGCGAAGATCTTGTGGCTTTTTATCAAATGCCGTCATACAAGGGCTGGGATCCGTCTTTGATTACGTATTTATCATTTGCGTTTTTCTATGCTGTGATTATGAGTGATGCTGGCTATGCGATGGTACAGCTCGTCATTATGGGTCTGGTATGGGGTAAACTTGGTGGTAGCCCTACAACAAAACGCGTCCGTAAACTCGGTGTTTTGTTGAGCGTAACCTCAGTTATATACGGCATCGCGGTTGGGAGTTATTTTGGTATGGCGCCTCCAGCAGGTACTTTGCTTGAGAAACTCAATGTGCTTGATTCATCAAATTCCGATTACATGATGCTCTTGTCGGTCACGGTTGGCGTTATTCATATCATGATCGCCAATTTGATACTGGCCTGGCATAACCGGGACTCTTTGTTTGCTTTGTCATATCTTGGGTGGACGAGTATTCTTGGCGGCGCTATTGGACTGGGTCACTTTGGAACCGATAGTGTCGAGTGTAAATATGCTATGATCGGAGGTGCGCTTGCAGTTTTACTGTTTTCCAGCCGCCGTCCTTTCAATTCAGTAAAAGATATCCTGATGCGTGTCATTGACGGGCTCTTAGGATTAACCAACGTGTCGAAAGCTTTCGGAGACGCTCTGTCTTATCTAAGGCTTTTTGCGCTGGGTTTAACAAGTGCTTCTCTAGCTATGATGTTTAACACATTGGCGGCTCAAGCCAGTGAAGGTATGCCCGGCATTGGTGTCGTGTTTGCCGCGTTAATCCTGCTCTTTGGGCATGGCCTGAACTTTGTTCTGGCTATCATAGGTGGCGTTGTGCATGGCTTGCGCTTGAATCTGATTGAGTTTTTCAGTTGGGGTGTGACCGAAGAAGGATATCTATTTAAACCATTTCGATTAAAGGAGAAAAAAATATGGATACATTAACAGTTATGGATACCGCGGTATCGATGAGTTTTGCCGACATTGCTTATGTTGCGCTTGGGTGGATGGGGCTTTATGGCGCCGCTGCGCTGGCTGCTATTGGCTCGATGATCGGTTGTACAATTGCAGGTCAATCAGCTTGTGGTGCGTTGATGGAAGTTGAAAGCGGATATGCGAAATATACCGGTTTGTCAGCTCTGCCTTCATCACAGTCTGTTTATGGTCTGGTTATTGCGCTTACATTGAAAGACATTCTTGATCAGGCCGGTGGCATGACAGAAGAACTGACAGCACCGTTTTTTGTGATCGGTATTTTGTCAGGTGTTGCGCTGATGTGGGCTGCTATCAAGCAGGGTGAATGTATTGCTGCTGCGGTTAAAGTTTCCAAGTCCAAGCCTGAAGTGTTTGGTGCAGCTATCATTCCGGCAGCTGTTGTGGAAAGTTTTGCGCTATTCGCATTTATCGTGGCTTACCTTGCATCAACCAGCTTTGTTATGGGTTAATAGCAAAGCTGCTGACAGATAAGTACATGAGTTTTAAAAATGACAGGAGGAGTACCTCTATATGAATAGTCCTAAACCGAAAACACAGGTCGTCGCCAAAGGTGTAGACAGCTTGATTGATCGTATTCGTGAAGAAGGCGTGAATAAAGGCAAGTCTGAAGCTGATCAGATTATTGCTGAGGCCAAAAAACAGGCTGAAGCTGAGCTGAAGAAGGCACAAAAAGAGGCCGACGCCTATTTTATAAAGCGTAAAACAGAAATTGAAACGCTGGAAAATTCCCTGGGTGAAGAACTGCGCTCGGTTTTCCGGGACAACCTTCTTAAAATGAAGGAAGATCTCGTAAAACAGTTCACGCAGAAGATCCAGAGACTGATCTCCGAGACGACAACTGATGAAGATTTCTTGCAACGCATGATCCTTGAGATTGTTGGAAAGCAGCGCGCATCTGTTAAAGTTGACGATGCCAGAGCCGTTGAGGTGCTGTTGCCTGATGATGTTGTCGGGCTGGATAATTTGCGCAAGTCTCCGGAACAGGTTCGCGAGGGAAGTCTTGGTCAGTTTGTTATGCAGCAGACTGGTGAGTTGTTGCGTGATGGCATCACGTTTTCCAGCTCCAAGGATATCAAAGGTGGCATCAAGGTCTTTTTGAAAGACGAGAAAGTCACTATTGATATCTCCGATAAAGCGCTGGCTGATATGGTGATGACGTATTTGCAACCACGTTTCAGAGTGTTATTTGAAGGAGTGGTGAACTAGATCATGCCTGAATACGAAGAAATTGAAGTTCTAATGGACAGCCCTTACTACATGTTTGTGGCGAGCCTGCCTACCTTCCCTGTTGCATGGGAGAGCGCCAGAATATTGCCGGTCTCTCCTGTAAGGCTGGAAGGGCGGCTGGATAATCTTCTTACAAAAGATGATCATGATACTGTCCATTTCTTTGAGCGGACACTCTTCGGATTTAATTTTGATGCGGACGAGGTCTTTCTTGATAAAATTGATGATCTTATGCAGCAGGCAAGAAAGATTTCTTCGCAACTGACAGAGGCATGTGCTTATCTGATTGAAACCAGACTTTTGATTGGCCTTATTAGGCGCTCAATAAAAGGAAAAAGCTTGCCTGAGAATTTTGAGGAGCGGTGGGCTGTACATCTTGATGCGCAGCTGGTTGAGGCTGTTACGGAAAACTGGGCGCGTCCTGATTTTGGCTTGAGGATTGATTATCCCTGGATAGAAAAAATGCGTCAGTACATCGAGTCTGATCAGGCCTTGCAATCAGAGAATTTTCTTAATCAGATGCTATGGCGCAAGCTTAGCGATATTGATTTTCATAGTGGTTTTGATATGAGCGCGGCTATTTTATATGTGTTCAGATGGCATGTTATGAGGCAGAGAATTTCTCATATGCCTGAAGAATCACTTGAGATTATCAATGAACAGATTGAGGCAATCGTTGGACATACGGAGATAGATTATAATGAATGCTAAAAGGAATAAAGAAGACATGCAAGAGACGCTGAACTTTGATGGGCGCGTGGTTAGTATCAATGGTGAAGTTATGACCATTGAATCGGTTGATGACAGTGTCAAGTTCAAGAAAAACGAGGTGGTGTATATCATACCGTCCAAGGAGGGTATCCGTCATCAGCGTTTGAAAGCTGAAATTTTACGAGTGCATCAAAATCGTGCGGATATTCAGGTTTTTGAAGAGACACAAGGGATTGCGGTGGGCGATGTAGTAGAAAAAACCAATGCCTTGCTTTCACTTGATCTGGGGCCGGGTATGCTGGGAATGATTTATGACGGGTTGCAAAATCCGCTTGAGGAAATTGCTCAGGATCACGGATTTTTCTTGCCACGCGGTGTTGTGAAACCGGCTATTAATCCTGATAAAAAATGGACATTCAGAGCTACAGTTCGCAATGGGGATGTTGTAAATGCCGGTGATGTTATTGGTACGGTGCCTGAAGGTCGTTTTACACACAAGATATTTGCGCCCTTTGATCTGGAAGGCACAGCGGAAGTTGATTGGGTTGAAGAGGGGAGCTTTAAAGCAACGGAGGCTATTTGCCGTTTAAAGCTTGAAGATGGCGCTATGATGGATTTGACTATGATCCAGAGATGGCCGGTGCGTCGTCCTATCCCTAAGAAAATGCTGGACGCGCGTACATCCGAACGGCGCTTTCCAAATGAATTGCTAACTACAACTGGACGTTTGATTGACACATTCTTCCCGATTGCGCGAGGGGGAACGGCGTGTACTCCAGGGCCGTTTGGTTCAGGTAAAACCGTTTTGCAGCACAGCTTATCCAAATATTCTGAGGTTGATATTGTGATCGTGGTGGCGTGCGGCGAGCGTGCCGGTGAGGTTGTGGAAACTATTGTTGAGTTTCCTGAGCTGGAAGACCCCAAAACTGGTGGTTCGCTTATGGATCGTACCATTATTATTTGTAACACCTCTTCTATGCCGGTTGCTGCACGTGAGGCTTCTATTTATGCCGGTGTAACTTTGGGTGAGTATTACAGGCAGATGGGGTATGATGTGTTGCTTCTTGCGGATTCAACATCACGTTGGGCGCAGGCTATGCGTGAGACATCAGGACGCCTTGAGGAAATTCCGGGTGAAGAAGCGTTTCCGGCGTATCTTGACTCCTCTATTCGAGGATTGTATGAACGTTGCGGATTGATGAGAACCAATGATGATGAAGTTGGTGCTTTGACAATGGTTGGTGCGGTGTCGCCTGCAGGCGGTAACTTTGAAGAGCCTGTGACGCAATCAACGCTGCGGACTGTGAAGTGCTTTTTGGCTTTGTCCTCAGCGCGGGCGCACAAGCGTTTTTATCCTGCGATTGATCCATTGGCGTCATGGTCACGCTATCATGAACAGCTTGAGACGTGGTTTGCAGAAAATGTTGAACCCGGCTGGACAGAGCGGGTGAAGCGCCTTGCAAGACTTTTAAGTACCGGTGATGAGATCCAGCAAATGATGCAGGTGACCGGTGAGGAAGGTATTTCTATGGAAGATTTCATCACATTCCAGAAAGCCTTGTTTCTAGATATGGTTTATCTGCAACAAGATGCCTTTGATAAGGTTGACAGTGCTTGTCCTTTGGAGCGTCAAAATGAGTCTCTTAAACTGGTTGACAGGATTATCAATACTGGCTTTGACTTTGATGACAAAGATACAGCCAAACGCTTCTTTAACCGTTTGACTTCAGCATACAAGAACCTCAATTATTCTCCGTTCAAGTCAGCGGATTATAAAAAGTTCGAGAAAGAAGTCCTTAAGCTTGTTAAAGAGAACTGCACAGTTGAAGATAAAAAGTCAGTGATTAAGCAGGTTGCATAAACAGCCTGATTTTAGGATTGTTTGATACTATAGTTTTATAATTAATGTCGGGAGCTTCGAGTGTTTGAAGCTCCTGATGTTTTTGCGGCGGTTGTTTTGGTTATTTCCTGCTGGGCACTTTTGGGATATATTGAGACTGTCCCGCATGTGGACTTACTGTGTATTTTTCACTGTGTTTTTCGGCCAACAACAAAAAAGTGGTGTTTGTATGACGGATTATGAGCGTGCCCGCGATTATATGGTTAAGGGACAACTATTACCGGAGGGTGTAGCTCAGTCCAACCTTATTGACAGTTTTTCAACTACTCCGCGTGAGCTGTTTGTGCCAGAGAAATTACAGCAAATTGCCTATCTCGATGATGATCTATTTCTGGGACAGGGGCGTTATTTTCTTGCTCCGGCACGGCTTGCGAAACTACTGCAGGCAGCAGATGTGAAAGCAAGTGATGTTGTTTTGGAAATTGGCAGTGCAAGCGGTTATGTGTCTGCCATCTTGTCTCCTCTGGTTACGACCATTATTGCTGTGGAGAATAACAAGCGGCAGATGGATAAAGCGGTTAAAGCCTGGAGTAAGCTTGAGCTTTGTAATATTGCTCTGATTGAGAAGAGTGATTTATCTAAAGGATATCCTGAACACTCTCCTTATGATTTGATCGTTATTGCAGCTAGTGTGTCACGCGTTCCTCGTTTAATTCTTGAGCAAATGGCACTTCAAGGCAGGCTGGTTTGTTTTATCCGTGAGCCTGATTCTCATATCGGGTACGCGATGTTATATTACAAGGACATTGAAGGGCATGTGTCTTCAAAGAAATTATTCGATGCTCTTGTTCCTTATCTGGATGATTTTATCACCAAAAGCGCTTTTTCTTTATAGTTTCATACGTTGGGGATGATTTAGGGTAAAACTACGTGTAGAACGTTGCTTTAACTTGTGATACTATGTGGACAGGCGTGAAGTTCTTTTGCGTCAATGCTTTGACAAGTCGTGTACAATAGATCACACTCTTAAAAGAAGCGATTCCTTAACTTATTTCAAGTCAATATCCCGCACATGTCAGAAGAAGTACAAACAGAAGAAGAGCCATCAATCGAAGAGATTCTCGATTCAATTCGGCAGATTATCTCGGAGGATGAAGAAGAAGAAGAGGAAGAGGCTCCTGCTGCGGTTGAGGCGGAACCCAAAGCTAAGCCAGAGCCTGTGGCTCAGGAGGAACCTTTAGATCAAAGCGCTATTGATGATATGGATTTTGATGCGCCTTTTGATGAAGACCCAGAGCCAGAGCCTGAAGATGTGTTTGAATTAACTGAACTGGTTGATCCGGAAAGCAATAATCTGGATGTTGATCTGGTTGCAGGTGAAGACTCTGAAGAAGAACCCGAAGCTGATGACTGGCCGGAACCAGAGCCGGAACCCGAAGCTGAGCCAGAAGCTGTTGAAGAAGAGCCTGTCATTGACGACGCGCCGCGTAATGATCCTGATGATGATACTCTTTTCACGCAAACCGCAGAAAGCGCAGCTATGTCTGCTATTTCCAATCTGGTCAGGAAAACGTCTGTTGGACGCGGGAGCCTTACACTTGAGGATATTGTGCGTGCAGAACTCAAACCGCTATTGCGTGAATGGCTTGACAAGCACTTGCCTACTGTTATTGAGCGTCTTGTGCAAGAAGAGCTAGAGCGTATTTCCAAGCGTGTTCTTGAAGAATAGATCTTTTTATTTTCTCTATATTGTTCCTTATTGCCATCGGAGTCTTGCGTTTGCCAAGAAAAACCGTATGATTTGCTTTTGCTATATATAACATGTGGATAAGTAAACATACTAAGTTAACGGATGGCACGATATGCTTGATACAACATTTGACCCAAAATCGATAGAGCAGGAACATTATAAACACTGGGAAGAGGCAGGTATTTTTGCCTGTGATCCCAAGAGCAAGGCCGAGCCTTATACAATCATGATGCCTCCGCCCAATGTGACAGGCTCTTTGCATATCGGGCATGCCTTGAATCATACTTTGCAGGATATTCTTATTCGCTATCACCGTATGAAGGGGTATGACGCATTGTGGCAACCGGGAACAGATCATGCCAGTATTGCTGTTCATATGGTTTTGGAGAAGCAGTTTCAAGAACAGGGATTTTCGCGTTTTGATCTGGGGCGTGAGAAATTTATGGATAAGGCCTGGGAGTGGAAAGAGTATTCCGGCGGCATGATTACATCGCAGCTTCGTCGTCTTGGGACGACACCGGATTGGGAGCGTGAGGCGTTCACGATGGATGAGGGGCTATCGCGCGCCGTGCTTAAGGCTTTTGTCGAGCTTTATAAGGGCGGTATGATCTATCGAGCGGAACGACTTGTAAACTGGGATCCTGAGCGGCAGACAGTTATTTCAGATCTTGAGGTTATCCAAAAAGAGCAGAAGGGGAAAATGTGGCATATCCGCTATCCTGTGGAAGGGGATAGGGAGGAGTTTATTACTGTTGCGACAACCCGCCCTGAAACGATGCTGGGTGATACGGCAGTGGCGGTGCATCCTGATGATGATCGCTATAAGGAACTGGTTGGAAAGTTTGTTGTTTTACCAATTACGCAGCGCCTTATTCCTATTATTGCTGATGAGTACTCTGATCCTGAAAAAGGTAGCGGGGCTGTTAAAATTACGCCTGCGCATGATTTTAATGATTTTGAAGTCGGGCAGCGCCATGACTTGCCAACGATCGGTGTTTTGGACTCCCATGCGCATATTGTAACGGATAATGAATGTATTCCAGAGAAGCTGCGCGGACTTGATCGTTATGAAGCGCGTGCGGAAATTCTGAAAGAATTAGAGGATCTTGATTTAATTGCAGAGGTTGAATCGATTAAAAATACTATACCGGTTGGAGAGCGCTCCGGCGTTGTTATTGAGCCGTTTCTGACCCAGCAATGGTTTGTTGATACACCCGAATTGTCTAAAGAGGCGTCAAAGGCTGTGCGAGATGGCCGGACGCGTTTTATTCCGCAGCAATATGAAAATATGTATTTTTCATGGGTCGATAATCAACTGCCTTGGTGTATATCCCGTCAGCTTTGGTGGGGACACCAAATACCGGCATGGTATGATGAGGCCGGTAATGTGTATGTTGCAGAAAGTGAAGAAGAAGCGCAGGAGCAAGCCGGAGCGGGCGTAAAAATTATGCGCGATGAAGATGTTCTTGATACATGGTTTTCATCTGCTTTGTGGCCATTTTCAACAATTGGCTGGCCAGATAAAACTGTGGAGCTAGGGCGTTATTTTCCTGGCGATGTTCTGGTCACAGGATTTGATATTATCACATTCTGGGTTTCAAGAATGATGATGTTTTCGCTTTATCTAATGGGGGATGTTCCTTTTAGGGATGTCTATATCCATGCGCTTGTGCGCGATGCCAAGGGTCAAAAAATGTCCAAATCCAAGGGCAATGTTATGGATCCAATTGATCTGATAGAAAAATATGGAACGGACGCAGTGCGTTTTACGTTATGTGCTATGGCGGCGCAGGGGCGTGATATTCGCCTTTCCGAGGAACGTTTGCAGGGGTATCGTCACTTTGCAACAAAGTTGTGGAATGCTACTCGTTATTGCGAGATGAATGGATGCCTTGCGCCGGAGGTGCTCAATCAGGTTTTTGATCCTGCGGCGGTGGAGTACACCCCCAATAAGTGGATTGTCCATGAGGTAAAACGGGTGGCCGAGGATATTGACCATGCTCTTGGTTCTTATCGTTTTAATGAGGCTGCAAATGCGATTTACGGATTTGTCTGGGGCACATTTTGTGACTGGTATCTGGAGATTTCAAAGCCGGTTTTGCAGAATAATGAGGCTGAGGCGGATGAAGTACAGCAAACGACAGGCTGGGTCTTAAGACAGATTTTAACGTTGCTCAATCCTTTTATGCCTTTTATTACCGAGGAACTTTATAAGGTCTTTTTTGGTAAAGGTGAACGCGATTTCCTTATGACAAGTGCATGGCCGGATTATGATGATTCTTATACTGACGAGTTGGCGAGCGAGGAGGTGAGCTGGTTACAGGATATCATTGGAGAAATTCGCTCTTTGCGTGCTGATATGAATGTTCCGGCGGGGGCATTGATTAAGCTTTTGGTGAAAGATGCCGGTGAAGTCACTCACAGGCGTATTAAACTTTACGATAACGTCATTTGTAAGATGGCGCGTCTTGAAGATGTTTCATTTTGCGACTTTGTTCCTGCAGGCTCTGTTCAGTCTGTGGTTGGTGAGGCGACTATTATTTTACCAATTGCTGATATTATTGATCTGGAGGCTGAGCGTGCGCGTTTGGGTAAAGTGATCAGCAAGCTTGATCTGGATATTCAAAAGATTGATGCCAAGCTTGGGAATGATCAGTTTATTCAAAACGCTCCTGAGGATGTAATTGAAGAACAAAAAGCCCGCAAGCAGGATGCCTTGAACAAACGTGAGAAACTGGCCGGGGCGCTCAGGCAGTTAGAAAGCGCGGCTTGATAATTTGACTTTTTATTTTGAAAGACCTTCTGAATTAGAGGAAGAATTCTACCGATTTGCTAATAACGCACACACTGTTTGTAGTGATGGTGGTTATAATCCTAGCGCAGAATTTTAAGTATTTAGCAGATTGACAGGTATGAAATAAAACGCCCTTATTCTTTTGGAACGGGGCGTTTTTGTATTGGGATTGCTTTATTTTTCTTTTTTGCTTATGCGTTGCAACGACGTGCTTAGAAGGCTACTTTTCGTCTTTATTCTTGGCAGATGAGTCTCCGCCAAGGCCAAAGCTTCCGTAACGGCTCTGGAATTTGTCAAGCTGTCCTTTTTCGACCACGCGGCCAGAGCCACCTTGCCATGCCGGATGAACAAGCGGGTCAATGTCCAAGCGCAGCACTTCACCTTCTTTGCCTTTGGTTGAGCGTGTTTTGTATTCTGTACCGTCTGTCATCACAACGGTGATCTCGTGATAGTCAGGATGTATATCGGCTTTCATAACTCTTATCTTTCGTATATTCACTCTTGAATGAAGCGTTTTTTTAGCGTTACTTAGCCGTAAATGCAAGTGTTTTTTGTAAAGAAGGTCTTATGAATTGGTGGTTGCCGCATAATTTTGAACAAAAACGATTTAAGCTGGAGCAGCGCGCAATCGTCTTTAAGGCTCTCAGGCAGTTTTTTGATCAGCGTGATTTTACCGAAGTGCAAACGCCTGCGCTGCAGGTTTGTCCTGTGATGGATGCGCATATTCATGCGTTTCAAACGCAGTGCATGGATGTTGGCCGGAGCAGGGGGCAGGAGATGTATCTCCATACCAGTCCCGAGTTTGATATGAAAAAATTATTAGCTGCGGGGATGGAGCGGATTTATCAAATATGCCCTGTTTACCGGAATGCAGAAGGCTCGGCTTTGCATTCTCCCGAGTTTACGTTGCTGGAGTGGTATCGGGTCGGGGTGGATTATTCTGTTCTTATGAATGATTGTGAGTCCTTGTTACAGGAGATTGCCCGAAGTGTTGAGGTGGATTCCTATGTGTATAAGGGCGTTTCCTGTGATCCGTTCCAGCCCATAGAGCGCATTTGTGTGGTGGATGCTTTCAAACGTTATGCTGATCTTGATCTTGAAGCATGTCTTGATGATCGGGAGATGTTTGCACGCTATGCCAGTGAAGCTGACGTGCGGGTGAGTGCGCAAGATCGGTGGGATGATATTTTTCATGCGGTCATGGCTGCGCATATTGAACCGCATTTAGGGCGAGGCGTGCCATGTGTTTTATATGATTATCCTGTGTCTATGGCGGCTCTATCGCGCAGGAGAGAGGATGATCCGCGTTTTGCAGAGCGTTTTGAGCTTTATGTTTGCGGTATAGAGCTTGCCAATGCATTTTCGGAGCTTACTGATGCCAATGAACAAAGGCGGCGCTATGAGGGAGAGATGGCGACCAAAAAAGCGCTGTATGGCGAGATATATCCTGCAGATGAGCAGTTTTTTGAGGCGCTTGAGTATATGCCGGAGAGTGCGGGGATTGCTCTGGGGGTTGATCGGCTGGTTATGCTGGCAACCGGAGCGCAAAACATTGATGATGTGCTCTGGGCTCCGGTGCAGATTTTATAGGCTCTTCGTGAAATCTAGGATTTATATATATCCATGATTTTGCCTAGCATCTCAAGGCTGTCTGCTTTTTCACGCTGGAAAGAGTTGCGGCCAATAATGGAACCGTTACCGCCGCCGTACTTAATGGCTTTTGCATCATCAAAGACTGCATCTGTGCCTTTGGCAGCGCCGCCTGAGAAGACAACAATGCGGCGGCCATTAAAGCATGAGCGCACGACTTCTTTAACGCGCGCGGTTTGTGTCGAGATATCAATGTTGTTTTCTGTAAAGGCTTTTTTGGCTTCGTCGTGCATGATGGTTTCACTTGGAAGTTTGACCTTTACAACGTGCGCGCCAAGCAAGCAGGCCATATGAGCGCCGTAAGCGATGGTGTCTATTGCGGTTTGTCCTTCTTTAGTAACGCCTTGACCGCGGGCATAAGCCCATACCACGCTTGGCAGGCCGACATCTTTGGCTTGACGGATCATATCGCGCACTTCTTCCATCATGTCGAATTGTTTATCAGAGCCGGGGTAGATGGTAAAGCCAACGGCAGAGCAGCCCAGCTCCAGCGCGTCTTTTATTGATCCTGTGACAGCCTGATTATAATCCTGATTGTTTTGTGAAGCCAAGGAGTTGGCGCTGTTATATTTCAGGATTGTTGGAACTTGTCCGGCGAAGGTATCCGCGCCAGCTTGCAGTGATCCCAATGGCGCGGCGTAGGCGCTGCACCCTGCATCGATGGCCAGTTGATAATGGTAGTGCGGGTCGTATCCTGCTGGATTTTTGGAGAATGATCTGGCCGGGCCATGCTCAAAGCCCTGGTCTACAGGCAGGATAACAAGTTTTCCGGTTCCAGCCAGCGATCCGTTGTTTAGTATGCGTACCAGATTGCTTTTTACTCCGGCATTTTCATTTTCATATCCGTCGATGATTTTTTTAACGGCAGGTGTTAGAGCCATGATTATCCCCTTATGTTTGAAATTGTTTCTACACAAACCCGGCAAGTGTCGCATGTTAAAGCGGTTGCCATGTTTTTACTTCTCTTGATGTAATACATCACTGTTTTAGCAAATTTTACGCAAAAGAAAAGGCCTCAAATGTAATGAGGCCGATGTCTTTGTTTTTTGGTTACTGTGTGTATTACATTGGTTCTACATGAGGTGCAGGATTATTGTCTACTGTGTATCTCAAGACCGCTGGCACTACAGCAGCAGGAGCTCCAATAGTATTTTCGAGTGCAGCTTTTTCGAATGCAGATGTGAGCTTAAGATCTTCAGGAGGGCTTACACCGTCAAAATCAAATGCATGTGCTAAGCCTATTTGTATTTCAACATCAGGGGCTAGTGTTACTGTATGGCTGGCAGCGCGTTCAAAGGTGGCTGCAACGCTGTCTGTGTGAACAACATCTGCTTGTCTTAATGAATGTACTATTGCGGTATCACCCGTCATCTCTTATCACTCCGTCATCTATGAGCTTTTTATATGCTCTATTATCTGTTGTAGCAGGTCCGTTATATAAGCTGTCCATTAATTCTGGTTTGGACGTTTTTTTCTTTTCATAAAGAGTAGCAATGATTCTTGCATCTCTTAATGTAGGACGTGCCTGTCTTAATATCTTTATATACCGATTCAAGAGATTTTGCAAATTTTTATGTCGGTTTGGGAAGTAATCCAGCGCGGATTCCAGCGCTCTTTTAGCATATCCGCATGTTTCGAGCTTAATGGCGCGTCCATCATTTTTATCCTGCTGGCGATGGATACAGCCATAGTTAAACAACCACTCAATCTCTCTATTCATTGTTGTTTTGCTTTTAATATCGAGATTTTTCATGATTTCGGTTTGTGTAATGCCCGGGTTTTCATCTATATGAACCAGAATTAAGGCACGTTTGAGAGAAGAGGCAGGGTCAGCGGCCAGCGCTTCGACAAGGTGATCGATTACAAGGCTGGCCTTACGTCCGCTTGTGTTCATTGCCCGCTTTGCTTGTGTTTTTATGGAATCCATAATTCTATTTTATCCTAATGCAGGGCTGTGTTCAATAAATGCCTGATCTTTATAGGATATATATTTCCTCATTGTCTGTAAAAAAGCTGCCTTAAAATAAAGCTGGCTCAAGATATAAATCTTGAACCAGCTTTGCCACGGAGAACGGTTTAGAATCATAAATTTATATTGCTGCAAGTAGCCTGTCAACGAAAAAGAAAGAGCTTCTAATGCGTTTTTAAGTGTACCCTTTATTGTGCATTGCAAGAGCGGTGTCTATCATGCGGCATGAATAACCCCACTCATTGTCATACCATGCCATAACCCTAACAAAATCGCCATCTACAACTTTTGTGCCCTCCAATGAGAACATAGCAGAATGTGGGTCGTGGTTAAAATCTATGGAGACGCACGGGTCGTCATATACGCCCAATATACCCTTCATGTGCATATTCGCGTATGAGGTAACGGCGTCGTTCACCTCTTCTGCGGTTATTTTTTTTGAGGGCAGGAAGGTCAGATCAATCATTGATACATTGGCAATTGGCACGCGCACGGACACACCATCAAGCTTGCCGTTTAGCTCCGGCAATACCAGCCCGACAGCTTTTGCTGCTCCGGTGGAGGCCGGAATCATGCTCACGGCTGCAGAGCGGGCGCGAAGCGGGTCTTTATGAGATCCGTCGATGAGGCGCTGCGTCCCAGTATAAGCGTGAATCGTTGTCATAAATCCTTTTTCAAGCCCAACTGTTTCGTAAAGTGCCTTTGCAACAGGAGCCAGGCAGTTGGTAGTGCATGAGGCATTGGATACTAGCTTGTCCTGTGTTTTTAGAGTGTCATGGTTTACGCCATAAACAATTGTTGCATCAACTTCTTTGGCGGGAACGGAGAACAAAACCTTCTTTGCGCCGCTATTGAGGTGTAATTCACCGCCTTCGCGGTTTTTGAATTTTCCTGTGCATTCCATAACGATGTCAACGCCTTCATAGCGCCAGTTTATTTTGCTTGGATCACGTTCACGGTAGCGGCGGATGCGTTTGCCATCGAGGATGATTGTATCATCTCCGTCGCTTTCAACACTAAATGGCGCGCGGCCATGTGCTGAGTCATATTTCAGGAGAGGAAAGAAGCTGCCGCTTGGGTCTGTGATGGCAACGATCTCTATATCCTCGCGCTTTTGTTCAAAAACAGCGCGTGCAACCAAGCGTCCGATTCGTCCAAAGCCGTTAATTGCAACTCTTAAGGTCATGATGATTTCTCCATTTTTGTTACGAAGGATTGCCGGATGACAGGGCTGTCTCAACGGCTTCAATAACTTTTGTTGGCGTTATTCCGAAATATTCATACAAGATCGAGGCAGGAGCTGAGGCTCCAAAGCTGTTCATGCCAATGAATATTCCATGTGGCCCTATGATTCTGTTCCACCCCTGGCGTACCCCGGCCTCCACAGCGACTTTTATGCTGTTGTTGCAGGTTAGCTCGCGGGTGTATGATTCGTCTTGTTCGAAGAATTTATCCATACATGGCACAGACACAAGCCTTACAGATTTGCTGCGTGATACGAAATGTTCGTATGCTTTTAGCGCTATTTCAACTTCAGAACCAGATGCGAATAATGTGATTTCCGGTGTTCCACCTGTTTCTTTTAGGATGTAGGCGCCTTTTGAGCACATATTGCTGCCGCGATTTTCGCACAGAGTTGGTAGGCCTTGACGGGTTAGAGCCAGAAGGGAGGGGGCATTTTGTGTGTTTATTGCCAGCTCCCAGCATTCGGCAGTTTCGATACCATCGCACGGGCGATAAACGTAGCTGTTTGGAATTGCACGCAACGCGGCAAGATGTTCTATTGGCTGGTGGGTCGGGCCATCTTCTCCAAGACCAATCGAGTCATGCGTTAAAACATGGATTACGCGCTGTTTCATTAAAGCGGCCAGACGGATTGCCGGGCGTGAATAATCGGCAAATTGTAAAAATGTTCCGGCATAAGGAATGATCCCCCCATGTAGCGCCGTACCGTTCATCATAGCGGCCATCGCGTGTTCGCGAACGCCGTAGTAGATATAGTTTCCGCTATAGTCATTGGCATCTATTGTTTTTGAATCAGATGTCTTTGTGTTGTTTGAACCTGTGAGGTCGGCTGATCCGCCAATAAGTGTATCAAGCGCAGGGATCAGCTTTTCGAGGCATTTACCAGATGTTTTGCGCGTGGCCATTTTGGGTTTATCCGCTGCAAATTCTGCTTTTAATTCTTTTATGACCTGAGAAAGGGCGGCGCTGTGGTCTTTGTTCATTTGTTTGTCAAAGGCCTGCTTTTTAGCGGATTCATTGTAGCGTGCTCGCCATGAGAGCAGTTCGTCCTTGTTGCTTTGTCCAACGCTGCGCCAGAGCGATATAACATTTTCGGGGATTTCAAATGGAGCATGGGGCCAATCTATATTTTTACGTGCGCCCTTGATTTCTTCTTCTCCCAAAGGGGCGCCGTGTGATGATGCAGTTCCCTCTTTTGTTGGAGCACCAAAACCGATTTTTGTTTTACAGCAGATCAGGCTGGGGGTGTCGGTTGTTCTGGCTTTTGTGATTGCGTCTTGAATTTGTGTGTAATCATGGCCGTTAATCGTTTGCACGTCCCAGCCATAGGCCTTAAAGCGGGCAGGTGTATCATCGATGAACGTCATGTCTGTTTTGCCGTCAATACAGATGTCATTGTCATCATAAAGCATGATGAGTTTGGAAAGTTTCTGGTGTCCGGCAAAGGAACACGCTTCGTGGCTTATTCCTTCCATTAAGTCGCCATCTCCGCACATAACATATGTGTAGTGTGAGACGAGATCTTCACCAAAGCGGGCATTAAGGATTCGCTCTGCCAGTGCCATGCCTACAGCGTTTGATATTCCCTGACCAAGAGGGCCGGTGGTTGTTTCTATGCCTGCATCCTGCTCTACTTCAGGGTGACCGGCTGTGATGGCGCCTAGCTGACGGAAGTTTTTGAGCTCTTCCAATGTGAGCTTCTCATATCCGGTTAGGTAATTGAGCGCATAAAGGAGCATCGAACCGTGGCCACCTGATAGAACAAAACGGTCTCTGTCGGGCCATAATGGGTGCTTGGCATCAAATTTCAGGAAAGACGTGTATAGCACTGTTGCCACATCCGCCATTCCCATTGGCATTCCCGGATGACCAGAATTTGCCTTTTGCACGGCATCCATGGCCAAAGCGCGTATGGCTCCCGACATTTGTTTAAGTTGATTTTGTGAGAAAATATTTTGCCCTGTCGTGTCCAGCGCGTGAGCAGTCGCATCAGTCATCTATACAGCCTTGTCATACATGAAGGTAAAAAACTGGAGACAACATGCAATTTGTCGGCTTTAAAATCAAGTCAATTCCGGTTTAGCGTCTTGTTTTTTATTGTTGGCTATGGCTTTTACGGTGTTCTTTATATTTAGATCGTGTATTGAGAACGCACACATTGCATCGGCCTGTTGTTATATGAGTGTGCTGCGTTATGCTGCGTATTTATATGAAGATTTCTTTATTTTTTTGCGCAGTATTTTAATAAAGCTGTTGATAAAAGGTGCAGCATAAATCTTTAAAAGACTGTGGTTTAAATGATAAAAAAACGGCTTTATTCTTGACCCTGACAGGCTTCGGCGCATAATAAAACAACATCGGCAATGCGCATTCGGGCATGGGAAATGAACAGCCAGATTGCGCAACGCTCTTTGAAGGACATGCCGGTATTTCTTGGATTCACATTCAAATATTAAATTAAGTAACATCTGTTAGGATTTTAAATGTCATCAATACGTAGCGCTTTAGAGAGGTTGGATAACGTGGTCGGAAAGCTTGATGCTTCCGTGTTGGATGTCGAACACGCTGTTAAAGATTGTGTTCCAGTCAGCGAAATGATTCGGCAGGTTGATGCCGTGCGTCGTGAAGGGCATTTTCATGATTCTCAGGGCAATGTGGTTGACGTGGACTTTGTTGCCCGTCGTCTGGATAGTGCTATTGAGACTGTCGAGAATCTGCTTAAGTAATTATTTTTAAAGAGTTAAGGGGAAAAGAAGTATGGCAGAGATTACCTTGAAAATAAACCAGAGGGGGTATGGCGTTCATTGTGATGCAGGACAGGAAGAGCGTCTTTGCGAACTTGCCTCTTATGTTGATTCGCGTTTGCAGGGGATTGCTGCGGCAGGAGCTGCGAGCAATGAGTCGCATTTGCTTGTTCTCACATCGCTTGTTATGGCTGATGAAGTTTTTGATTTGCGTGCAGAGCTCGAAGATCTGACAAAACAGATGGCTGATTTGAAGGCTTCTGGCGAACGGGAGGCTGCGCAAGACTGTACGCCATCACGTCCGATTGAGGATGAGGCCTTGATTGTTGAGGCGATCGACTACTTGGCTAATAAGATTCAGGCCATTACAGGTCGTTTACAAATTCCAGAAGAATATCAAACCAGCGTGGAAAGGGCAGCTTAGCTTGCTTTTTGCAGTATTTTGATATTTGCGTTCGATATTGATTTATATAAAGCTTTTGCTTTTTCACCTGTGTGCGTGGTATATGCTGATGCTGTGCTGCGCAGTGCGTGAATGCAGTTTTTATCTCGGAGGTCGATGCTTTTCGCATAGGGAGCTGTCCCTGTCCTTATCCAATCGGTTCGCCCGGGGGGTTTGGATATTCACGGTGCCCACCTGGTTATTCAGGACCCGCGAAGATACAACATAGGCACACGGCTTGCGCGGCACACTCTAGATTTATCAGGCTTTTTGCGTCCGGGATTAGTAAGGTTCGGAGCTATACCTTAAGTGTAAGATTTGGCCTTTTTTGATAAGGATTTATGTTTCTTTGTGATGAATGCTGATGTGAAGATACAAAAATCTGTGATGCGTGATAAGGCTAAACGCGTACGGCAAATGCTTGATTTAAATAAAGAGCAACAAGAGGCATTGTGCCAGAATTTTTTTAATTCAGCTCATCTGTTTGACGGTGCATGTGTTGCTTCATATTGGCCGCATGAGCGTGAACTGGATACGCATTGCCTTATGGATATGCTTTTAGATCGTGGCGTTACGCTTGCACTTCCGGTTGTGCAACAAGACACGCGTATTTTACGATTTATTAGGTGGATGCCGGATACGCCTATGCGAATCGGCGTTTATGGCATTGCATATCCGCAAGTAGATAAGCATAGTATATGGCTGGAGCCTGATATATTTCTTGTTCCGGCCTTGGCTTTTGATCAAAAGGGGTATCGTCTGGGCTATGGTGGTGGATATTATGATGCAACGCTAAGTCACTACCGTCAGATCAAGCCGGTGCAGGCTATTGGAATAGCTTATGCCGAGCAGGCTTGTTTATTTCCCTTACCGCGAGAGGCGCACGATCAACGTATGGATTATATTATTACGGAACAAAGTGTTATGAGTTTTATATCTGAGCAATGAGTTTTTTCAGATAGGTTTTTATAGCATAAATATAAAAAAAAGTGATAGCAGTAGAGTATGAGGATTCTTTTTGTAGGTGATATTGTCGGACGCGCAGGACGGGAAGCTCTGGAGAGGTACCTGCCGATTCTTAAAACTGAATTACAATGTGATGTTGTGATTGTTAATGGAGAAAATTCCGCTCACGGGCGCGGCATTACCTCTAAGATCTGTAACAAATTTTTAGAGCAGTGGTGTGATGTCGTTACAACCGGCAACCATGTGTGGGATCAGCGAGAGATATTGAAATATATTTCTGAGCAACCAAGGCTTTTGCGTCCGGCCAATTTTCCTGAAAAGACAACGCCGGGAAAAGGTGTTTTTTTACATGAGCTTATGGATGGCAGGAGAATACTGGTTGTTAATATGATGTGCCGTCTTTTTATGGATGCGCTGGATGATCCTTTTGCGCGCATGGAGGAGATCCTTCTGGAGTACCGGCTTGGCGGGAATTGTGATGCTATATTTGTGGATTTGCACGGGGAGGCGACTTCGGAGAAAATGGCCTTTGCACATCACTTTGCAGGGCGTGTTTCGAGCGTTATTGGTACGCACACTCATGTTCCCACAGCCGATGCCCAGATTATAAATGGAACAGCTTATATGAGTGATGCCGGCATGACTGGCGATTATGATAGTATTATCGGCGTAAAAAAACAAACGGCTATATATCGTTTTACCCACAAGATGCCCGGCGACCATTTTATTCCGGCCAAGGAGAATATGACGTTGTGTGGTGCTTTTATTATAACCTCTGATAAAAGCGGTCTTGCGAGCCATGTTGCTCCGATTCGAAAAGGCGATATTCTTATAGAGACTATGCCTGACTTTTAGATAGTCTCGAATCCAGGGCTTGCCTTTTGATTTATTTCTTTTTATTTTCTATTTCTTTTTTGTGTTTTTCAAAATAGCGCATGCAGGCGGCGTTTAGCTCTTCGACCAGGGCGTCACCGTGGGATGCGCCATCGGATTGTATTTTGCCTGAGACGACTGCTTTTAGAGCCGTTAGAAATGCTTTTGCGATATCCAGTGTTTCTTTATCAAGGCGTTCGACAACCTCCATGAACTGGACAAAACGATCTGCTATTCGTGTGACCAACGGATAATGGAACATTGTGCCGTTTGCTTTTAGCTGCACACAAGGCATGAGTATATTTTCTATGAAAATCTCTGATTCGGTTGTCTCTCCTAAAGCAGATGCATCATTTATCCCATCTTGCATTTGTTTGATATAGATTTCCGCAAGGGGAGCAAAATCAACGGTATGATTTTCTATGAGGTTCTGTGCACGGTCTAATACTGCATCATTTAGCCCGCCTGAACCGGCTTTGGCCTTCAGGACATTGGGAGGAGAAAAGAATTTTGCTTTTCTTTTTGGTTTTTGATTGTAGTGCTGTACATCCATCTTATTATCGACCTGGTTCTATATGTCTGTTGTTGCTATCTGAATTCAACATCATCTGGCAAGACGTTTTTATCGCTGTTTGAATATTTTTGTTTATCGTCCGGGTCTTCTTCCCGACGCAGGGGGCCATCATATACGTCTGCGCGGCGGCGCCTTCTGTCTGGCCCAAAGAAGCTTTCCGATTCTACGAACTGGCGCGGGGCTTCAATAACTTTGTATAGTCTGCGATATAAATCCCGTGTATTAAACGGTTTGACGAGAAATTCGGTTACTCCTTCATCGCGGGCGCTAATGACGCGGCGTTTTTCGCTAAAGCCTGTCATTAGAATAATGGGTACGAATCTGTTTGGGCTGGAGTAATGATTGCGAATTCTTCGGCTGAGTTCCAGGCCATCACATGGTGCCATCAACCAGTCTGCGATGACCAGATCTGGATTATGTGTGCAAAAGGCTCTAAACCCTGATTCACCGTCAAGCGCGGTAATAACGCGTCCTACACCGAATGATTGCAAAATTGCTTTAACCAATTCCAGCATGGCTTTGTTATCTTCTATCAATAAGATTTTAACGTTTTGTAAGTTATAAGCCATAGATCTTTAATCTCGAAAAAGGAGCCGGGTATATTCAATTAATTTTAATTTTACTTCAGGGAGCGTTCGAAAGAATAATCGATTCTCTTACTTCTTAGGAATGACTATACCCCTATGGTTCTGTTTTCAAAAGCTAAAAAAGATAAAAAAAGCTTTTGTTCTTTTTTTTGGAGCCGGGGGTCACTATACTCAAGCGCATAGAACAATAAACCTAAACTTAAGTATATAATAAGGAATTATAATATGGCTGGCCATTCGAAATGGGCAAATATCAAGCACCGTAAAGGTGCGCAAGATGCCAAGAGAGCAAAGATTTTTTCAAAGCTTGGGCGGGAAATTACTGTGGCGGCAAAGCTCGGGGGTGATGATCCGGATATGAATCCAAGGCTGCGTCTGGCTGTTGCAACTGCTCGGGGACAATCTATGCCCAAGGATGCGATTGAGCGTGCAATACAAAAAGGTGTTGGCGGGAATGAGGGAGATAACTACGAGGAAATCCGCTATGAAGGGTATGGCGCTGGCGGTGTTGCGGTGATTGTTGAGGCTCTAAGTGATAATAAAAACAGGACTGCGGCAGAAGTGCGCGCGGCTTTTACAAAATGCAACGGAAATCTGGGGGAGACTGGCTGCGTTAATTTTATGTTTGATCGTATGGCTGAGATTGTGTTTCCAGCTAGCGTTGCCAGTTCCGATGATGTGTTTGAAGCTTCACTTGAAGCGGGTGCGTCTAATGTTGAAAGCTCTGATGAATATCATGAGATTTATTGTTCTGTTGATGATTTTGCCGATGTTCGGGATTCTCTGGAGGCGCGGTTTGGAGAGCCAGAGCGGCAAGGATTGATCTGGCAGCCCAATATCACAACCGAGGTTGATGAGGAGCAGGCTTCTTCTGTGATGAAGCTGATTGATATGCTGGAGGATAATGACGATGTGCAAAAGGTGACTGCTAATTTTGATATCAGTGATGAGATCATGGAAAAACTGGTTTCTTCCGAATAAGGCTTTTAAAATATAGGGTATTTGGTTGCGATGAGAATTTTGGGCATTGATCCCGGGTTGAGGAGATCTGGCTGGGGGATTGTAGAAAGTTCCGGCACTTCTCTTAAATATGTTGCGTGCGGCGTTATAACTCCTAAAGCTAATATTCCCATTTCGCAGCGGCTTGCGGCTTTGTATCATGAGATGATTACTGTGATTGAAGAATATAGCCCTGAGGAGGCGGCTATCGAGGAGACTTTTGTTAATCGTAATCCAGCCAGTGCGCTTAAACTTGGGCAGGCGCGAGGGGTTTTACTAATGATACCGGCGCTCAAGAGCATTCCTATTGAAGAGTATGGGGCGAATAAGATCAAGAAATCAGTTGTGGGTAGCGGCCATGCTACAAAGCAACAAATAGGTATGATGGTGAAAACCTTGCTGCCTGCCTGTGGAGCGTTTGGGGAAGATGAAGCCGATGCTCTTGCTGTGGCGATTACACACGCGCATTATAGATCTTTGAGCACAGTTATAGCAGGCGTTGAGTAACTTATTATGATAGGAAAACTATCAGGCATTATTGACAGTTTTGAAAGTGATCATCTCATTGTTGATGTATCAGGGGTGGGGTATCTGGTGTATGCAAGTAGCCGGACATTGTCACGTATTGGACATATTGGAGATCCGGCCAGTTTGTTGATTATTACGCATGTGCGTGAAGATGCAATTACGTTATATGGATTTGCCGATGTTTTGGAGCGCGAGTGGTTCAAGCTTTTGACCAGTGTTCAAGGTGTTGGCGCAAAAGCTGGATTTTCTATTTTAGCGGCGTGCTCGGTTGATCAGCTTTCTTATGTGATTGCATCGCAAGACAAGGCGGCGCTAACGCGGGCTGATGGTGTTGGGCCTAAACTGGCGGCGCGTATTTTGACGGAGTTGAAAGACAAGGTCAGTAAAATTGACTTGGGACAAAGCGCTGCTGAAAGCGGTTTTGCTTCCAAACAAAGCTCTACAGGTGGCGATGTTCATGGAACATTTGAGGTTAATGAAGATGCTGTATCGGCGCTTGTTAATCTTGGTTATGCACGCAGCGATGCCATGCGCACAGTGGCGCATGTTCATAATAGCATTGAAGGGGAGGATGCGGATTTGCAGACTTTGATCCGGCTTTCCCTGAAGGAGCTTAGCGCATGAGTTCAACCAATAACCCTGAGCTTGCTGTTGCCTCTCAGTCAGGCGAGCCTCCTATTGAGGGGGCATTGCGGCCACAAACTTTAGGCGAATTTATTGGGCAGATTCCTTTAAAAGATAATCTGGAAATCTTTGTTAAAGCGGCAAGGGCGCGCGGTGATTCTATGGATCATGTGTTGTTTTTTGGCCCTCCGGGTTTAGGAAAAACAACGCTTGCGCAAATAGTAGCCAAAGAACTGGGCGTTGGTTTTAGAGCTACTTCCGGGCCGGTTATTGTAAAGTCCGGTGACTTGGCGGCTCTTTTGACAAACTTGCAGCCCAATGATGTGTTGTTCATTGATGAGATTCATCGGCTTAATCCGGCTGTGGAGGAGATCCTTTATCCGGCGATGGAGGATTACAAGCTCGATTTAATTATTGGAGAAGGGCCAGCCGCGCGGTCTGTCCAGATTGATTTGCCGCCCTTTACCTTGGTTGGCGCCACCACGCGCAGTGGTTTATTGACTAATCCGCTGCGTGATCGTTTTGGTATTCCCATGCGCCTTGAATTTTACACGGCTCAGGAATTGGCGTTTATTGTTAAGCGCTCTGCCGGTTTATTAAATATGCCTTTATCCGAGCAAGGGGCTTTTGAAATTGCCCGGCGCTCTCGTGGTACGCCGCGCATTGCCGGACGACTTACGCGCCGCGTTCGTGATTTCTTTGATACTTCGGGGCTTGAAAAGGCTGATGCGACTCTCGTGGATCAGGCTTTATCGCGCCTGGATGTAGATCATTACGGTTTGGACACGATGGATCGGCGCTATATGTTATGCATTGCCGAGAATTATGGCGGCGGGCCGGTAGGGATCGAGACTTTGGCTGCGGCTTTATCAGAGCAGCGCGATATGATCGAAGATGTAATTGAACCTTATCTTATGCAGCAAGGTTTGGTACAACGCACACCACGAGGGCGGATGATTTCGGCTAAAGGATTTCAATATCTTGGCATTGCAGTGCCTAAAGCACAGGCAGATCAATTGGATCTTCTCGGTGGTGAGTGAGCAAGCAAGATGAATACGCACAAAGTTAATTATCGCGTTTATTATGAGGATACGGATGCCGGGGGAATAGTTTATCATGCGCGCTATTTGCACTTTGCCGAACGCGGGCGCACGGAATTGCTGCGCAGTGTTGGCTATGAAAATCAAAAGCTGCATGATGAGCTTGGGCTTGTTTTTGTTGTGCGAAATATGGATATTCATTTTCAGGCCACCAGCAGGCTGGATGATTTACTAAGCGTTGAAACCTGTATTACCGAGATTAAAAATTCCAGTTTCAGGATGCGCCAGCAGATTATGCGGGACGATCAAAATATTGTCGGGCTTGACGTGTTGCTTGTTTGTGTGAGCGTTAAAGATTATAAGCCTATTCGGATGCCTTTGGAGATTAAAGAGGCTTTTCTTCAGTATCAGGACACTTTAGAATAGGGTCTTATCCTCAAGAATAAAAGGATATGATTGTTTTTATCGTACACCTTTGCTGTGGATTGACGAATGGTTCAATATGGAATTTTGTTCAGATAAATTTTTTTACGTGAATGTATATAAGGAAAAACACTATGACTGTAGATGTGATGGCACAGGATCTGGGAAATACTATGGCGCATGATATGAGCGCGATTGGTATGTTTATAGATGCCGATCTGGTTGTGAAGGCTGTTATGCTGTTATTACTGGGGTGGTCGTTCTGGAGTTGGGCTATTATAATTCATAAGCGGAATTTGCTTAATCATCTTAACCGCAGAGCTGTGCGTTTTGAGGATTCATTTTGGTCTGGAGAGCCGCTTGATAAGATTTATGCGCGGGTAAAAAAAAGCAAAGAAGATCCGATGTTGCTGACCTTTCTTGCCGGTATGGATGAGTGGAAGGCTGGCATTGTGGGCGGTGTTCCTTCCAGTAAAACATTACAAACCAGTCTAAAACAACGTGTTGAGCGTGCCATGAATGTTGCTATTGGGCGAGAGGTGGATCAGCTTGAACGCGGGATGATTTTTCTGGCCAGTGTGGCTTCGAGCGCCCCTTTTGTTGGTCTGTTTGGAACAGTCTGGGGGATTATGAACAGCTTTTCGGAAATTGCCAGCACCAATAATACATCTTTGGCTGTGGTGGCTCCTGGAATTGCACAAGCGCTCTTTACCACGGCTCTTGGTCTGGTTGCTGCGATACCGGCTTCTATTGCTTTTAACGTGCTATCGAGCAGTCTTAACCGGTATGCCAGTAAGCTGGAGACATTTGCTGATGAATTTTTAGCCATTTTGTCCCGTCATCTTGATTCTCATGAAATGCAGGTCAGCAATAACAGAAAGACTTAGACAGTAAAACTTGATAAAGGAGTTTAAGTAAATGGGTGGTTTTATTGGAAATTCGGGACGTGTTAAAAGTTCGCGCCGCTTAGGGCGGCGTCTGGCTCCTATGGCGGAGCTTAATGTGATTCCGATGAATGATGTCATGCTGGTTTTGCTGGTTGTGTTTATGGTCTCTGCGCCTTTGATGACAGCAGGGGTGCCGATTGATCTTCCGGCTAGTGATGCCAAGAGTATTACTACCGAGGATAACAGGCCGATCGAGCTTACGCTGGATGCACAGGGCAACATTTATCTCGCGGAAACACAAGTCAAGCGCGGCGCATTGGTGACAATATTGCGCGCTACTATTGAAAGTAATGCAGGGGAGCAACAGCCGCGCATTTATGTGCGCGCCGATCAATC
Organism: Alphaproteobacteria bacterium; assembly: GCA_046542355.1. Lineage (GTDB taxonomy): Bacteria > Pseudomonadota > Alphaproteobacteria > Micavibrionales > Micavibrionaceae > UBA1672. Next base: position 28,450 of record JBKHBN010000003.1, read on the forward strand.
TTTGGATTATGGTAATGTTATGGATTTACTGGGCGAGCTTAATGCCGCCGGTTTTAATCGGGTGGCTCTGATTACGACGCAAAAATAATATAATGTGAGTTTGGCTTTTATGGTTGCTACAACGTGTAGAAATTCGTTAACGCGTTTATTTTCTCTTCCGGAGTTTGGATGGCCGACGCTTGTGTCCGCGTTTTTACATGGGGGAGTTTTTCTGCTGGCAGTATTCGGGCTGCCTCAAGTTTCCCAGAAGGATAATCCGTATTTGCAGCCCGGTGAAATGGTCATGAATGTTGAGTTGTATAGTCCTGCCAATGTTATTGAAACCGAAAATGCAGGCGCGGAAAAGCCGCTGGACACAGGGGCAGGGGATGAGAATGATTCTGCGCCGCCTGCGCCGCGGCATGTGTATAATAATCAAGACCGCGTTCCGCAGCTTGCAGAGCCAAAGAAGCCGGATATTGAGGAGCCTGTAAAACCTGCGGAGAAGCCGAAGGTTGTTCCTGATCCGACAGCGATCCGTGTTCCTCCCAAGCCTGTTAGCAAACCCAAGAAGCCAGAGCCAAAAGTAGAGCCAAAGCCGAAGGTTGAAGAGGATAAACCACAGGAACAACCCGCTGAAGAGCAGCGTGATATGACCAGTTTACTGAAAGATCTAACCCCAAGTGAGGAAGAGGCTGCTAACCAGCCATCACTGGATCATTCGCCGACCGGAAGTGGCAAGACTGTTCCTCTTGGTGATGAGTCCAGACAAATGACAACCAGCGACCTTGTTGCATTAAATCAGGGAGTGCAGCAATGCTGGAATGTTAATGCAGGGGGGCGGATGGCAGAAAATCTGATTGTGCGGCTGCGGGTGTTTGTGAATCCTGACCGGTCTGTGAGGGAGGTGGTCATTCTCGATCAAATGCGTTATGCCACGGACTCTCATTTCAAATCTGCTGCTGATGCTGCCAAGTGGGCTTTGCTTAATCCGAAATGCTCCACACTTAATTTGCCGCCGGAAAAATATGAAACATGGAAAAGTTTTATTTATGTATTTGACCCCAGTCAGATGTTATAGTTCCCTTGGTTTTCATAGAGCCCTTTTGTTTAGGCTATAAGAACAACGTAGGATAAAGGAATAATGAAGAAATACAGCGCCTCTTTTTTTGTGCGATCCATTCTTTTTGTTAGCTTGATGTTTTTTGTCGGGAGCACGACTGTTCATGCGCAGGAGTTCGAAGCGCGTATCACCCGCGGAACTTCCAAACCGCGGCCAATTGCGATTTCTTCGTTTTATTCTGCTAGTCCTGATCACGATCGTATGGCACAGGATATCCCGGCCATTGTGAAAAATAATCTTGAGGGCTCAGGGTTGTTTGAGCCGATTAATGAGCAGGCTTTTGTGCAAACACCTGATTCAGTCTTTCAAGACGGCGTACGCTTTCCGGAATGGCGCATGACAGGTACGGAAACACTGGTCACTGGAACTGTTATGACTGATGAACAGGGAAATACGCACGTTGAGTTCCGGTTGTGGGATGTTTTATCACAGAGCCAGCTTATCGGCATGGCCTATACGACGACGCCGTCAAACTGGCGGCGCATTGCGCATATTATGTCAGATGAGATTTATAAGCGCTTGAGTGGTGAAGATGGGTATTTTGATACGCGCATCGTTTATGTTTCCGAAAGCGGGTCGATGCAAAAACGTGTTAAGCGGCTTGCGATTATGGATCAAGATGGGGCTAATCATAAATATTTGACAGATGGCAGCTATCTTGTTTTAACGCCGCGCTTTTCTCCAGAGACGCAGCGCATAACCTATATGTCTTATCAGGGGCGCGTTCCAAAAGTTTATTTGTATAATATTAATACTGGACGCCATGAATCTTTAGGTGATTTTCAGGGGATGACATTTGCGCCGCGCTTTTCTCCTGATGGTGAGAAGCTTGTTTTCAGTATGGCGAAAAATGGCAATACCGATATTTATGTTATGGATCTTAACTCGCGCCATGCCAAACGCATGACCAGCAGCCCGGCAATTGAAACAGCGCCAAGTTATTCTCCTGATGGTGAGCGTATTGTCTTTGAGTCAGATAGAAGCGGGAGCCAGCAACTCTATATTATGAATGTAGACGGGTCTGGTATGACGCGCCTGACCTATGGACAGGGGCGCTATGGTAATCCTGTATGGTCGCCGCGCGGTGACTTGATTGCTTTTACGCGGATGTATCAGGGCAAGTTTTATATTGGTGTTATTCGGCCTGATGGTGGTGGAGAGCGTTTGATTACAAGCGCTTATCACGTAGAGGGGGCAACATGGTCGCCCAATGGCCGCGTTCTTGCCTATTTTAAAGAAAGACCGGATGGAGATAACCGGATTACGCAAATCTATACGATAGATATTACAGGCTATAACGAGCGGGTGCTCAAAACGCCTGTTTACGGCTCTGATCCGGCTTGGTCACCGCTTAACCCCTGATAGGCGCGTTACGTTTTTTCAAGGTGTTTGAACATTTTGAAAACTTGAATATACACGTTACGTTTGAAAGAAACGATGCGGTTTATGGTTTCCTCAAATGCGAGCCAGCGCCATTGACTGAATTCCGGTGGTGAGAAGTGGTTAAGATCAATGTCTGTGTCTTGTCCTGTAAAACGCATGGCAACCCAAGTTTGTTCTTGTCCGCGATATTGTTTGTTCCAGCCGATTTTGTCATTTTCAAGCAAGACGGAAGGGAGATCATAACGGATTGTATGCGGTGCGATCTCCAGTATTTGCGCTTTGTCGGTTCCGGTTTCTTCCAGCATTTCACGCATGGCGGCTTGTGTTATTGTTTCTCCAGGATCAATTCCGCCTTGAGGCATTTGTAGCGCTCCGGGCATGTCTATGCGCTCGCCAACAAAGACTTTTCTGTCCTCGTTAAACAACACAATGCCAACGCATGGGCGATACATAGTTTGAAGTGATTGTGTTTTATTGCTGTTATTCAATATTTGCCCTGTCTGTTTGTTTTTGCACCTGTTCTATGCGGGCAAGCGGCAAATCATAAATGACAGAAACTGGCGCGATAACGTAGTCAATCTTGCCAATTTTCTCAAGCCATAAGGCAAGCGCTTTGATTAAAACCGGGTAGGCGGGAACCATGGTGACTGCCTGTTTTTTTTCCTGTGCTGTTTTTTCAATTGGTAAAAATATGTCTTTTTGCGAAATATGCATCAATGTGTCTGTGACCTTTATATAAGGGGCTGTTTCTGATGCGGCAAGAGATTCAACAAACCGCGGGGCGTCACTATTCAGCTCGAGAACAGCCAGACCACGGCCATATAATTCTTCGATGAGTTTGGAATAATGGTCTTTATTCTCCGCTGTCCCTTGATCTGAAAAAAGTGCCACGCCAGTATATCCCAAAGCTTTGGCAAGGGACTTGCGCATGTTAATTCCTTTTTCTACCAATGAGTCATGATGATATATGGTGTATAGTCCTGCGTCATTATATAAGCCGCGCTGAAGAGGGATTTCCAGCCATACTTCATGGCCTTTGGCGCGCGCGCGGTTAATCCACTCTTGTGGAAGCAGGGCGTAGGGCGAGAGTAGAAAAGACACTTCGGGCGGTAGTATATCAAGGGCGAGATTTGACAGCTCTTTGGATAAGCCAAAATCCTTTACAACAAATGACAGGGCTGCTTTGTCACCAATGACTTGTAGTGAAAAAGGAGATTGATAAGCGCGGAAGCTGGTAAGATTATCTTTTTTTCTAATTACCGGCAGTTGCCCTATGGTCTCGTCATAGGCTGAAAGCCCTTCTATCAGACCCGGCTGGATTTCTGTTTTATGTGAGTCAGTGTCTGGATTTTTATTTTTTTGCTGCGGCTTGTCATGGAACGTTGCGCTACTAACCAGCAATGGTACGCTCATAGACGCCATATTTCGTTCTATTGCTCTTATTGTATTTCCGGCTGTAGCGTATATATATACCAGCATAATAGCATAAAGACTGACGACAAAAATGAGTGAAAGCGCGAAGTGCCTTTTGTCCATTGCGTTCCATTTATGATGTATCCATTCGATAAATGGCACGCTGCGTAGTCTGGAGACCCAGGATAGGCAAAATGCTTTTAAGCTTTCTTTGTGTCTGGCAATATCCATCCTTTTTTGTTCTCACGCTACCTAGTCATTATATTTTATCTTCTTGGTTCTTTCATCGGTTTTTGGTGCTTGTGGGTGATAAAGAGATAGTCCTCTGAGCAGGTCTATGGCACGTAATAGCTGATAGTCTGTTATTCCTCCCTCACCTTCACCTTCTTTATCGTCCCCGGTCTTGTCTTTCCCTTTAGAATCTTTGTTTTCTTTTTTCTTATTGTCATTTGCTGCTTTACCTTTATCCAAAGCACCGAGCAAGTCGGCTTCTCGCATACGCTTAAAAGCCATGGTTTCAACTGTGGCCGGTTCAACAATAATGTCGGGTGCAATGCCTTTGGCCTGAATTGAGCGGCCAGAAGGTGTATAGTAGCGTGCGGTGGTCAAGCGCATGGCCCCATTACCGGGAAAGGGCATAACCGTTTGAACGGATCCCTTGCCAAAGGATTGTGTCCCTAGAAGAATGGCACGCTTATGATCTTGTAGTGCACCAGCAACAATTTCCGAGGCCGAGGCAGAGCCGCCATTGATCAGAACAACAATTGGAAGACCTTCTGTTTTATCACCTGATGTTGCATTTTTGCGTTCTGTGTCTTCTTCGGATCTACCGCGTTGAGATACAATTTCTCCCTTGTCCATAAATAGATCTGCCACTTCAATGGCCTGCGAGAGAAGTCCTCCGGGGTTGTTACGCAAATCCAAGACATAACCAATCAGGTTATCTCCCAGCTCTGTACTAATTTCTTCAATCGCTTCCTCTACACCAGGGCCAGTTTTTTCGCTAAACGTTGTAACGCGGATATAGCCAACATTGCCTTCCGTGCGGTAGCGAACTGATTTGATTTGTATAATATCTCTGACAATTGTGACTTCGATTTGCGAGTCTTCTTCCTCACGTGCAATAGATAAGTCAATTGTTGAGCCAACTTTCCCGCGCATCAGGTCAACAGCTTCACTCAGACTCATCCCCATGACAGCTTCACCGTCAATTCTTATAATATAGTCACCGGCCTGTATGCCTGCGCGAAAGGCGGGCGTGTCATCAATAGGCGAGACTACTTTGACCAACCCGTTTTCCATGGTCACTTCGATGCCAAGGCCACCAAATTCACCTTTGGTTTCAACGCGCATATCATCAAATTTTTGTTCGCTTAAATATGCGGAATGTGGGTCAAGGCTTGATAACATGCCGTTGAGTGCATTCTCGATGAGTTGTTTATCTTCTACTTCCTCTACATATTCGGCGCGGACACGCTCGAAAACGTCACCAAAAAGGTTGAGCTGACGGTAAGTCTCGCTATAGCGATCATCGCTGTTTTTTATCTCTTTTTCCGGTTTTTCTTCGGCATGTGACGGCATGATTATCAGTGTGTTTACCGTCAATGCTGCTGAAGAGATCAGAAGCAAAGTTAAAAACATTTTTTTCATAAGCGTTTGTCCTTAAAATTATTTTCAGTTTATTTATATTAAGTGCAATAAAGCACGGTACTAATTATTTTTATCCCAGATCAGAGAACTTAATAGAAGGGTTTACGGGCGTACCATCTTTTCTAAGCTCATAATATAGTTTTGGGCGCGGAATTAAAGTAGAATCTGGTAACAATCCGATCGGTTCTCCAGATTTTACAATATCGCCTATAACAGCGCTAATCTTTCCTAAGCCAGCAATCAGGCTATGATAGCCTTCATTGTGTTCAATAATGACAATGTTGCTAAAACGTTTGAAGGAGCCTACAAACTGAACTTTACCGCCCATCGGCGCGATAACAAGTCCGGCGTTGCGTCCTTCTATAATAATACCGTTGCTTGTTGCACCATATTCATCCTTATCCTGATAAGTGGTACGGACTATGCCTGATACCGGCAGGTTTGCCTGCCCATTTTCTCCATTAAATGATTTGGATATTCTTGGTTTTTGACGAAAAATATTAGCTTGTTTTTGTCTTTCAATTTCTTTTTGTTCTTCTATTTTGATTTGCGCGATTAACTCTTCGAGGTTTCGAGCTTTTAATGAGATGCTGTTGATTGAAAGTTGATATGCCTGAATATCCTGCCCAATTTGAGCGTAAAGATCCTCCTTGTCCTGAACGAGGCTCATTAGCTTTGCGTGATTCTTTTTTAAGCTCTTTGTTTCTTTTTCAAGGTGATTACGCTCTTTTGTCAAGTCAGTGCTGAGTTGTTCAAGCATCTCCAGTTTGTTTTTTAGATGTTTTGCATCGTGCTCTACTGACGGGATAATGTTTTTCATTAATAAGGCGCTTTGCGCTGTATGGTATGGTGTGTTTGGGCGCGCAATCATCACTTCAGGCGGTGTTTTGCGAATTCGCTCTAGCATTAAGATGAGCTTTACAATCGATGCGCGCTCTTTTTGCAGATTTTCGCTAAGGTCTTTTTTGCGTGCCTCCAGATTATCTATGCGCTCTTGTGTAGATCTGAGCTTATCTTCATTTTGGCGCATTGCGCGCCCGGTCTTTCTTAGCTGGTTTTTAATGTCAGAGAGTTCTGACTCAATTTTCTCAATACGCGTCTGGAGTCTCTTTTTTTCTGCGGCCTTGTGGGACAATCTGGTTTTGGTGGTTTGCAATTGTTCCTGTTTAATAGCGCGCTCTGAGGCATGCGAGATCATCGAAAAAAGACCGATGCTTATCAAACATATGAATAAGAGTGTATAAAGGCGCGTTGTCATGGTGAAGTATTGTACTTAACTCGCTGGAGAAATAACAGGCTGGAGGCGTGTTTATCCTGAAGTGTTTGGATTTTATTTCAGAACACGACAAACAGGGGCGGAGTTAACCTTCGCGGTGATACGGGTGGCCAGATAATATTTGCTGTGCTCTATATATTTGCTCAAGCAGCATTACGCGAGCAAGGGCGTGGGGCCATGTTTGAGCGCCAAAACTGAGCAAGATATCTGCTTTGTCTTTTACTTCGTCAAGCAGACCATCGGCACCGCCAATAATAAACTGTAGATGGTTGTGCCCTTCGCGGGAATAGTTTTGAACTTGTTGTGCAAATTTGAGGGAGGAGACATTTTTTCCGCGCTCATCCAAGGCTATGATCACGGCTTGATTTTCTAAATGTTTGATGATTTTTTGTGCCTCGTCTTTCTGACACTTTTTAGGATTTTTTAGTTTTGATTCCAAAGCAATAATATTTACAGGCCAGCGAATTCGCTTTTGGTACATATCTATTAATGGAGAAAAGGCATTGTTTTTGATGTGTGAAATGCAGATAACGTCAATCTTGTTGAACATTATATCAACCTTATATTAGCGCTTACGGCGTTGCTGGCCTAGGCTTGTGCTTGTTGATCTACCGTTTCAAGAGTAAGATATTGAGGCGGATGACACCATACTTTTTCTATGTTGTAAAACTCCCTAACCTCCGGGCGGAAGAGGTGTATGATCACATCTCCGGCATCAATGACAACCCAGTCACATTGAGCCAGTCCTTCGGTTTTTAGATCTTTAATGTTATTTTTGTGGAGTTTTTCCTGCAGTTTTCTGGCTAGGCCGGCTACATGACGTGACGAAGAGCCAGATGCGATCACCATATAATCAGCTAGAGCCGAACCGTCTGAGAGGGGAATACACAAAATATTTTCAGCCTTTTCTGCGTCCAACGATTTTAAGATCAGCTCCTTTACTTGCTGTGGGCTTAAGGGCGGATCGTTGTCATAGTATTTAATAATAACGCTTTTCTCCTTTATGGTTGCCAATAAAAAAGCCAAGCCTGTTATACACAAGACCTAGCCAACGCTGTGAGGTTTTCGTTGCCTCTATTATAATGTTGTGAACGCTTCTTTCGCGTATCTTTAACCAATGTTATTACCTGTCCTTTCAAGGTATTTCCTGTACATTTTACAGCATATTCCAAGGCCGATGCCTTATGACTCCATTATAAACTTTTTGTGTTAACAATAAAAGAAGAATTAGTCGCTGCGGCGCAGTATTGTGCCTTATCATGTTGTAAGTATTTTATTTTTTTCTCTTATTTCTGTTGACGATATTTTCATCATTTTCTTTTGCAAGAGCCAGTATGATGTGTGCGAATCAAGAGGCATGTACCCGGCATGATTGACAAATATATGGCGCTGCGTTGACATCATGCGCAAAGGACATTGTTGTATCAAGCCTGTGGGTGGGTGTCTTGCAACGTGAATCATGCATATTTCTGATAAAATGGCTTTCCAGTGCTGCCAGAGGTGGAATTGATGTACATTGTCCATTCCCATGATCCAGGCAAAGTCTGTATATGGGAACATTTGTTTTATTCTTTTGATTGTCGCGTAGCTGAACTGGGTGTCCAGCTCGCTTTCAATTCCTGTGACTACGATCCTGGCATGGTCGATCATTTGGCGAGCGCGTTTTATGCGATGATCTATAGACAAAAGGTTGTCTGGTGTTTTCATAGGATTAAGGGGTGTTACCAGCCACCAGATTGCATCAAGATGCAGTGCTTTTAGAACAACCTGCGAGATATGAATATGCGCTTCATGCGGGGGATTGAATGATCCACCAAGCAGTCCTATACGCATGTTCTTCCAGCGCTGCGCATCCAGATATTTGGGTTCGGTAAAAAAGGTCATTGTTTTGATCTTGTTTCAGGGCTATCTGGTTTAGGGACGTGTCTGGCCGGAACCATGAACATTATATTTGTAGGTGCATAGCTGTTCTAGCCCTACAGGGCCGCGCGCATGCATTTTGCCTGTGGCTATACCGATTTCAGCGCCCATGCCGAACTCACCACCATCAGCAAATTGTGTGGAGGTGTTATGCATTACGATGCCGCTATCAACGCTTTTGAGAAAGCGGGCGGCGGCGTCTTTATCCTGCGCGATGATGCTGTCTGTATGATGTGAGCCAAATGTATTGATGTGCTCGATTGCTTCGTTGATGTCATTGACAAATTTGCAGCTTAGTTTTGCATCCAGATATTCTGTAGTCCAGTCGGCGGGGCTTGCAGGAGAGATGCGCTTATCAATTTCTTGTGCGTGTTTATCGCCATAAATATTGCAACCGGAATCAAGTAATGTTTCAAGAACAGCTTTTGCCAGTGAAGGGGGCGTGTTTTTGTCAATGAGCAGAGTTTCTGTTGCTCCGCAAATTCCTGTGCGGCGCAGTTTGGCGTTCAACGTTACTTTGGTAGCCATTTCAGGGGCTGCGCTTGAGTGAATATATGTGTGGCATATTCCATTTAAGTGTCCGAAAACCGGCATGCGTGCTTCGTTCATAACACGTTCGATCAGGCTTTGTCCACCGCGTGGAATTATGACATCGATATATTTATCTGCTTTTAACATTGCCCCCACAGCGGCGCGGTCTGGAGTAGAAATCATTGAAACGCTCGATTGTGGCATGGTGTTATCTTCAAGGCATTTCTGGACAATTGCATGCAGTGCCAGCGCGCTATGCAAACTTTCCGAGCCACCGCGCAAGATGACCGAGTTGTGGGATTTCAGGCATAATGCGGCGGCATCAATAGTGACATTGGGACGAGATTCGTAAATCATGCCCAATAGGCCGATGGGACATGATATTCGTTGGATGTGCAGACCGTTGGGGCGTCTTGTTTCCCAAAGAATTTGTCCTGTTGGATCCTTTAGGTTGCTTACAGCTTTGACAGAATTTGCCATTGATATTATACGTGCTTCATCAAGCATCAAGCGGTCTATCAGGGCGGGGCTCAGGTTTTTTTCTTTTGCAGCGCTGATATCTTTTTTGTTGGCCTGAATAATTGTGCTTTGTGATTCATTTAACGATTCTGCAATAGCGTCTAGAACCTGTTTTATTTTTTCTTCTGAGGCTTGCGCCAGCGTATGGGATGCGGCTTTTGCTTCTTGGGCGAGTTTTGTTACAAGCGCTTGAGCTGTAGATGATGGTGTTGGTGTATCCTGTGTTGCAGATTCTATTTGTGACATATGGTCATGCTTTCTTGTTTTACTCTCGTTTAATAGCTATGCCAGTATATTCAAAAAAATCAAAAATGCCCATATGTTGCTTATGTCATATGAGCATTACTTGTAACCCTGATTGTTTTAATATCGTTGTTTTAGTGTACGTTTTGTTTGATATTACTTATCGACTCCTCCAAGAGCCTGTCGTTTACCTTTTTAGTCATTCTTTTTTCAATCATTTCTCTAGTCGCATCAATAGACAGGTAAGCGGCATAGATCTGAATTTTATTAATCGCATTTTTCTCCATGCGCTCAAGGCGTGCGATAAGCTGTTTTTCGCGCATTTCTATGGTTTTATCAAGCTCGGATTCTGCTCTTTCTTTATATAAGCGCGCTTTTTCGCGAGCCGCTTCTATGATTTTCTTTGATTCATGGAGGGCATCCCTGTGTTTGCGCTGGTATTGAGCCAGCATCTCTTGAGCTTCAATACGCAGGTTTTCTGCTTCTTCCAGATTTTTTACGATTTCTGCAATACGTGCATCGAGATAACGGTTGAGCAGGGGAAGGGCAAATTTCCACATAGCGCCCAGAAACATCGCAAAAGATATGGTGTACCAAAAATAAACATCCTGTAGCAATTCTTCCATAAGCTTGTTTTCTCCCTAATTATTTGTTGCTTACGTCTTATCTGCCAGAGAATCAACTACAGCTTTGGCTGATTTGGCCGTGGCTTTTACACCAATTATTTTTTCGGTTGCTATGATTGCAATTTCGGCGGCCACCTTATCCATATCTTTTTTGGCTAATTCGAGTTCTTCTTCGATTTTAAGTTCAAGCTCTTCTACTTTTTTCAGGGCACGTTGCTGAAATTCATCGGCACGCTTTTCCGCGTGCTCTTTCATTTCTTTTTCTGCGTCCAATAAAGCGGAATAGGCACGTGTATGAGCCTGAGTCAATTTTTCTTCGTAAGAGCTTTGAAGCTCTGCCACTTCATTTTTAAGACGTTCTGCGGAATCAAGGTCACTGGTTATACGATCGGTTCGATTTTCCAGTGTACGGCTGATTTCAGGTACTGTTTTCCTGGAAAAGAAAGCATACATCACAGAAAATACAATAGTGAGCCAAAATATCTGTCCAATATATGTAGAAGTATCGAGCTGCGGCAGACCGCTGGCGCCCGTAGCGTGGCTCGCATCTTCGTGATGCCCTGACGCTCCCTCACCGGCCAGAACAGTTGTTGCCGATACAAGCAGCATATAAACTGATACCGCAATTCTTTTTAACATATAGCGCCCCAGGATAAGGTCTGCCCAGACAAAAACTATATGCTGGACAGTACGTATGCTGACAAGCCGATAGGAATAATTCCCAAGGCTTCGACAAAAGCAACAGCCATAAAGAATTTGTCATCAATCAATTTTTTGACTTCAGGGTTACGTGCGATGGCATTGTTGTATGATATACAATACATTGCTATTCCGATAGCTGAGGCGATAGCAGGCATAGCAACTAATGCTCCGGCAAAAGCCTTTGCGACTTCAATTTCCATTCTATTTTCCTTTTCTTACTGTCGTTTGAGATAACTTGTTGTTTAGATTAACTTAAAGACAACGTGATCTTACACGTTTAGTGGTGAATATCAATACTATCTTTGAGATATATACATGTCAAAATTGCGAAAACATACGCCTGCAACCCAGCTACGAACAATTCAAACATAAGCATTAAAACATCAAATGCCGCAGGGAAAAGTCCGAATACCGCCCATAGCCCTCCCGCACTTGCTGCGGTTACAGAAAATCCAATAATGATTTTAAGCATCATATGTCCGGCCATCATGTTGGCAAAAAGACGTACAGAGTGCGTTATAGGTCTTACAAAAAAGGAAACAAGCTCCAGTGCAATAATAAATGGCATTAGCCACATGGGGACGCCGTGAGGGATAAAAATTGAAAAAAAGCGAAGGCCATGATTATAAACGCCTAAAGCTATGACAGCTATGAACACCATAAGAGCCAAGGCGCCTGTCACTATAATTTGTGATGTGGGTGTGAAAGAATAGGGAAGTAGCCCAAGAACATTACAAAACAGTACAAACGTAAAAATTGTGAAGACAAAAGGAAAGTAATGGCGTCCTTTTTTTCCGGTGTTTTCGTTTAGCGTCTTGCTCATAAATTCATAGAACAACTCAACGGCCATTTGAGCGCGCCCGGGAATCATTTCTTTTTTGCGCATACCTAGAGTCAAGAGCGTTGCCGAGGTTACGCCAGCTATTACCATCCACAAAGCCGAGTTCGTAAACGATACATCGTATCCGGCGATATTAATTTCTGCGATATTTTTGATTACAAACTGATGGACTGGATCGGCCAATTGAGTACTCCGCGCTTTGTTCCTTACGAAACCTGTATAGTTGTATCTTATTTTCGCTGTTCATTCAATGGGGTTCCTTGCTTTTCTTCATTTTTGTAGCGTATCTTGTGCGCGGTAAACGCCACCGGCAAGCCCTAATATCAAACAGAGCATTAGCCCCCAAGGTGCAAGACCTAAATATTTATCGGCCAATATTCCCAAAACCAGCCCCGCGATGACATGACCGAGAAACAACGACGCTACACGCCGTCCCAGCCTAATTTCCGGCGCTTCTTCCTCTGCCGCTTTGCCTTCATGCTGTTCTTTTTGCTTGTCATATTCATTGCGCGCGCTATTAATGCGATCGCCCAGGGAATCGATTTTCTTGAACAGCTCTTCGTCTGTATTTTTGACCATAAGTTAAATCGCGTTGTCATGTGTTGCTTTTTGAATAATACCGAAAGTCTTAGATCTTGTCTATGCGCCTAGGTGTTATGCGACTTTTTGATTGCCCTGCTCGGCAAAATCAAAAGAACGCTGCAAATCAACAGATATAAGCTGAGAGACCCCTTTTTCAGACATTGTTACGCCATACAGACGATCCATACGCGCCATAGTCAGACGGTGATGTGTCACTACAAGAAATCTGGTTTCGCCGCGCTCTGATATTTCATCGAGCAGATCACAGACACGATCCACATTGGCATCATCGAGCGGCGCGTCGATCTCATCAAGGACACACACGGGGGAGGGGTTGGTTAAAAACATGGAAAAGATCAGGGCTATGGCTGTCAAAGTTTGTTCGCCGCCTGAGAGAAGTGATAAAGATTGCAGCGATTTTCCCGGAGGTTGTGCAAATATTTCAAGACCGGCGCCCAAAGGGTCTTGGGAGTCTATTAATTCAAGATAGGCTTTTCCGCCTCCAAACAGGCGCACAAAAAGTTCTTGAAAATGAGCGTTAACATGATTGAAAGCCGCTAAAAGCCGCGTGCGTGCTTCCTTGTTTATTTTATCAATGCCGCCGCGCAGTTCTTCTATGGCTTCTACAAGGTCCTGACGATCATTGATGAGTGCTGTCAGTTCGGTTTCGAGTTCTTTTGCTTCAACTTCCGCGCGCAGATTTACCGGGCCCATTGAATCTCTTTCGCGCTTTTGAGAATCACGTTTTTCTTTTAATTTTTGCAGATCTTCTATTTTCCATTCGAAATTGTCCTGATTTGTAATCCGGGTAAGAATATCTTTCGGGTGGGCGTGCATTGTTTCTTGAGTATTTTTTTCTATGTCTTCAAGCTGTTCATTTAATGAGGATAACAGCGCAAGAGCGTGTGCCCGTTTTTCTTTTTCATTGCTAAGAGTGTTTTCAGCTTCTTTTAGGGCTTTGGTGGTTGATGCGACATCATTTTCGCACTTGAGTAATAGTTCCGCAGCGTCTTGATGCTGTTTTTCCAATTGCGCAATCCGATCGAGCATATCTGAACGCAGATCCTGTTTGGCAATAGGGTTTTCTTCCAGATTCTTTAATTTCTGGTTCAAATCATTTTGACGCTCTGTTAGTTCCTTTAAACGCTTATTGGCTCTTATATTTCTGTTCTTCAGGGAGAGGCGCTCATCTGCAATTGCCTGCATGCGCGCACGGCGGGTATTTCGCCCTTGGGTAAACAGATCCAAATCGCGCACGGCGTATTGATGTTCTTCTTTGGCTGTTTGCAGTTGTTCTTTGGTTTGTTGGATCAGGTCGTTATGCTCAACATTGTCCTTGTTTTGGGCGGTGATAAGAATTTGGAGAGCGCTTTTATCGTTTTCCAGCAGCTCTTTTGTGGCCTTTATATCCTCTTGCAGGATGGATATTTGTTCATCATAGCGTTTTTGATCTGCTTTTATACGCTGCGTTTTATCTTTGAGATTTTGCAATTCGGGTTTGAGCGCAGCTAGTGATTCTTCATGTTCCCTTATTGCTTTGGTGATTTTATTTTGTTTTTCATGCGCCGTATCATAGGAGATGCACATCTCCTGGTAGCGTTTATGCGCGTTTTCCAAATCGGTTTTTATTTCTTCTCTGGTTTTTTCCAGTTGGTTTTTTTTATTTTTTTGTTCCAGATACAGGCTGTGGCGGTCTGCGGCAATATCACGGATATGATACCCGTCCCAACGCCAGTAAGCGCCGTTAGCTGAGACAAGAGACTGACCCGGTTTGAGATCTTTTGCCAGTGCGCTGCCTTGTTCCGTTGATTGCACATATCCAATAGCAGACAAGGCGCGGTGGAGCTGAGCGGGTGCTTTGACGTGCTCAAGCATTGCGCTGGCTCCTTCGGGCAAGGGGGGTGGTTCATTCTCATTAGCAGTGTTTGTTGTTTTTGCCCAAAATGCCGGGGCTTTTTCGTCCAAGGCTGCCAGAAGGGAATCACCTAAAGCGCGTGATAGAGCTTTCTCAAATCCTGGGCTTGTGCTGATTTGATCCAGAGTGCTGCGGAAATGCTCTCCATCGTCTTTGTTGAATATTTCCTCCAGTATGGAGAGCTCACCGGAAATCTGTCCCAGCCTGTTTTCCTGTTTGTTATAGGCGCAGCGTGATTCTTCACGGTTTTTATCTGCCTCTTTGAGTGTCAAAGCGATGTTATCGGATTGTTCTTTGAGCTTTATCAGCGCGTGCTCTTTTTCTTTGCATTGGGTTTCGCGTGTGGTGATCTTGTCAGAAATTCCTTCTTCCAAGGCGCATTTGGAACGGTCTTCCTGCGCTTTTTCATAACGATTTTCCAACGACTCTATTCTTTGTTCGTGATGCTTGATCTGTTTTTCGAGGGCTTCTTTTCGTGCGGCGTTTGCCGCGGCATCTTCTTTAAGCGCGCTGAAGCGTTCCTCAATGCTCGCGAGTTCCTTATGGGTTTTTTCTTTTGCTGTTGTTTTTTCAGCCAGCAGGGTATCGTCGCGTTCTTGTTCCTTGATAAGAGTTTGATACTCTGCTTCTACCTTTTCGAGCTGCTGCGCGGTTTCGCTAAAAGTTTGATCTTCGTGCTGACGATCCAGAGAAATTTGATGGAGCTGGGTTTTTGCATCCTGCACATCATTGCGGTAGCGCTCTATTTCGTCTTCCAGATGTTGAAAATCCAGCTTTGATTTTTGCAATGCTGCCGAAGCTTGAGCTTCTTGTGTGCGCAGAGGCGTCAGATCTTGTATTTGTGTGTTCTGTGTTTTTGTTAATTGTGTAACAACCGCCAGGTTTTTAGCAACTAGAGATTCGCTCTGGGTGAAATTTTGCTCATGTGCTTTTTGTTTTTGAGCAAGGGATAACCATTCCAAATAAGTGATGTGCATATCCAGATCACGGATCGCGGCATTTATGTTTTTGTATTTTATTGCCTGACGGCATTGCCGTTTTAGGCTGGTAAGGCGGTTTTCCATGCTGCCAACAAGATCTTCAAGGCGCAAAAGGTTGCTGTCAGCGGCTCTGAGGCGTAGCTCTGCCTCGTGCCTGCGGGCGTATAGTCCGGCTATTCCCGCCGATTCTTCGAGGATCAAACGACGATCCTGCGGTTTTGCGCTGATCATACGGGTGATGTGTCCCTGAGCCACAAGTGAGGGGGAGTTGGATCCTGTTACAGTATCAGCGAAGAGCATTTGTACATCACGGGCGCGGGCGTTTTTGCCGTTAATTTTGTAGCCTGAGCCTTTGTCTTTTTCAATCTTGCGTACAACTTCGATATCGTCTTCTTTGTTATAGGCAGAAGGTGCGCTTCGAGTGGTGTTATCAAGGAGCAAGGAGACTTCAGCGAAATTGCGCGGGCTGCGCTTATCTGTTCCGGCAAAGATTACATCTTCCATGCCCCCGCCGCGCATGCGCTTGGCGGAATTCTCACCCATGACCCAGCGCAATGCTTCGACCAGATTTGATTTCCCACAGCCATTGGGGCCGACAATTCCGTTTAATCCCGGGCCGATATCTAGCTCTGTCTTATCGACAAATGATTTAAAACCACTTAACCGAAGTTTCTTAAACTGAATCATTCATTTAAAACCCACCTTGATTGAGCCATGCCCGAACCTTTATTGTTTTGTCTTAGCCAGCTCTGCATCAAGAGTTCTTTTGATTTGCGCATAAGGCACAGCGCCGACAACACGTTCCTTATCGTTGATAATAAAAGTGGGTGTGCTGTTTACTCCAAGGTTTTCATAGGCTTTTTGTCCTCTGGCTGCCAATGCGTCATGAAGTTCCTTATTTTGCGCACACCGCTTGACCAGATCGGGGTTAGCCCCGGTTAGCTGAGCGTTTTGTATGACAAACTCTTCATAATCATCTCGGCGAATCCATTGTCTTTGTGCCTTGTATATCAGATCAATGAATTTGAAATATGATTTCTCCGGTGCGCAACGGGCAATGGCGCCAATGATAATATCGGGGCGATTGCGCGGGAAGTCATCATAGATGATATAAACCTTTCCTGTGTCCACATACTCTTTTTTAATCATGGGCAGCGTGTTGAGGTGAAATGTCTGGCATGCACCGCATGTAAAGGAGCTGTGGTATAAGATTTTTATGGGCGCATCAGGATTTCCCAATGTTCTTGGTTTAGACAGAGCGTCGATGTTCAGATCATTATTAAGGCTTTCTTTTTCGTCTTTCTTTTCATTGGGCGCACTTGTTTCCGGCGCGCTCGCAGAGGCGGGTTCTGGCTCTCCAGCCTGTGGTTCTATAAAAGCAGGGGGCTGGGCGGCTTTTCCTTTTATATCTACTATGTCGCTAGCGGTTACGGACGTGCCTCGCGATGATGTATTGTTGCTTGCCAGTTTTATTTCTTCCTGCTGAGCTTCTTTTTCAATTTCCTGCACTTGTAATTGTTCTGCGGCGACGGCTTGTATGATTGCAAGATCCTTTTCTATGGCATCACGAATTTCTTCGTACGGGCTTAAACCCATAATAACGCGTTCCTTGTTAATAACCAGAGTCGGAGTGTATTCAATCTCATATGCTGCAAAGGCCTGCTTTGCATCGGTGACAATGGCTTGACGCAGCTCCTGACTGTTATAGCATTGCATAATCAAGTCAGACGAGGCGCTTGTCTGAATAGCGCTGTCTTTGATCCTTTGTACGATTTCACCGCTTTTTACAAGTTCTTCCTGTTTGGCATATATATTTTCTATAAATTCCGGATATTCATTGTGCGGGATGCAGCGCGTAATTGCGCTAATGGATATATCCTGAGTATTCCGCGGTATATCATGAAAGACTAAATAGGCCTTGCCTGTGTCGATATACTCTTTTTTCAATCTGCTAAAAACAGTTTTAAAATATGCGCCACAACCGCCGCAGGTAAATGATGTATATTGCTTAATTTCTATGGGGGCGGATGACTCACCTATGATGCGTGGCTGGCTCATTACTGGCAAATCAAATTGCATCTGTGCCGATTGTGATATGGTTTCTGATTCTTGGTTGGGCGTTTCACTCCATTTCTCGATGTTGTAATTAACAAACAGCGTTGCAAAAAGTACCACAACAAAAAGGCCAAAAACAATTGCCCAAATGGGACGCTTTTTCCTCTCATGTTTATTTTCCGCTTTGGAGGTGCGCTTAGGTTTAGACATCAGTATTTACTCCTACTCATAACTTTTGGGATGAATTGATTGCATAGATATGTCTTGTAAAAGTCAAGGATTTGCTTCTCTTTGTGGTGTTTTTCCACACAGGAAACGAGAATGCTGTAATTTTTCAGAACATTACTTGCCCGAGGCGATAAATATAAGGTCGATCCGGTCATTCGTGGTATCTTCGGGATCTTGTCCAAAAGGTGTTAATTTTAGACGTGAAGGATGAATATTTTGTTCTAATAGAAAACTTCTTACTTCCAGTGCGCGCGCCAAAGAGCGGCGTATATCACTATGTGCCTGTCCGTTTATTGTGCTGGCGTATGCATGTATTTCCAATCTCAATGCCGGATTGTCCTTAAACATTTTCACTGCGTTCTCGCGTAGAAACTCTTTGAGGCCGGGATCGAGGATGACTTGATCCGGTGCAAGCATAAAGCTAACCAGAGCTTCTTCATCCTCTGTCTTTTCCGGCACAAGAATAGGTTGGCGCACAGTTGTCTCTTCATCATCAAAGTATGCCGGATCTGCGTGTGCGTTATTTTTTGCGTGTGGCAGCTTATTGCGATACTCCCCGGCTTCCGGGGCGATTGTTGACATTCTTACAGAGACAGGGTTATTTGAAAAATCCTCGATATGGGGTGATTGTGTGTTGGTCTTAGAGGTGGGCTCCTGATCGCTTTTTGGTATCTTTTTGGTGGGACTTTGATAACCACGCTTCTCGCCAGCGCTGATTTTAGTATTATCCTGATAGCGCGAGAGGAGTTGCCGAATATAATTTGGAGAGGCACTTAGTACATCTGGTCTTTTGGGCGGGATGGGAACGGTTCTTTCTATGGCGCTTGCCGGGGGCATATGAAACAATAATGTGGCAAAGGTAACCATTAGCCACGCCAGAGGGCGTGGTTTTTTTGTTCCTGGTGATGAACCAAGAGGCAATAATTTATGCTGACTGCATTTCACAGTAGTCTCCATGACTATGTTTTAGCAAATTGACCTTAGATTTTAGGCCAGTGAATGATTATTTAAGATGCTTGCCTTAGTATTTTTCCAAGATCGTCAAAAAAATACTCATTAGCAGCAATAACGCTTCCAGTATGAACGGGATTCTTTCTTATGTCATCAATATCTGACACAAAACCCCCAGATTCTTTTACAATCAATGTTCCAGCAGCGATATCCCATGGTTTAAGTCTATATTCCCAAAATC
Organism: Alphaproteobacteria bacterium; assembly: GCA_046542355.1. Taxonomy (GTDB): domain Bacteria; phylum Pseudomonadota; class Alphaproteobacteria; order Micavibrionales; family Micavibrionaceae; genus UBA1672. The sequence goes on from JBKHBN010000003.1 coordinate 47,608, forward strand.
CTTCAAACCGGCCAGCGGCAACGTAAGCCAGATCAAGCGCTGCGGCTCCACAGCGGCGCAGTGAAAACCCTTTTTTTGTTAATGCTATGTATTTTTCTATAAATTGAACGCTTTGCTCATCAGAGCGCCCCGAGAAACCTGTTGCAATCACCGAACTTTCAGCAGCATTTCTTCCGGAAACACGGAGGCGGCGGCGGCGCGCTATGAATGCGCCTGTACCTTTTTCAGCGTGGAACATCTCGTCTTTTACTGGATCATGTACCAGTCCGGCGATAATCTCATTATTATGTTCCAGTGCAATGGAAATAGCCCAGTGGGGCAGGCCATGTAAAAAATTCATTGTCCCATCGAGTGGGTCTATAATCCAGCGATATTCGGGATCGCTGCCCTTAATCTCTCCGCTTTCTTCCATGAGAAAACTATAACGCGGGCGCGCTTTTTTGAGTTCCTCAAAAATGATTTCCTCTGAGCGTTTATCTGCGGCAGACACAAAATCTCCAGGGCCTTTTTTTGAAACCTGTAGATGTTCAACCTCGTTGAAGTCTCGGAGCAACGAGCGCGCTGCCTTTTCACTGGCACGCATCATTATATTCATTGTGGGCGACATAGTGGCCATAGTATTAATTCCTGTTTTTTAATATCCCAGGCTGTTTTAGCCTTTGTAGCGCTCGACGTATGTTCCCACTCCGTCTTCAAGTTTTACAACAATCTTTGTACCAGATTCTATGTGGGGTGGTACCATAACTTTTTCTCCGTTTTCGAGAATTGCGGGTTTATAAGATGTTGTTGCTGTTTGTCCCTTTACGACAGGTTCAGCTTCGGTGATTTCCATTACGATCCTATCGGGCAGTTTAAAGCCAAGAGGTTCGCCTTCAAATGATTCAACTTCTATGAGCATTCCGTCTTGCAGGTAGGCCGCTTGTGGTCCCATCTGTTCTTTGGTGACAGTAATCTGGTCATATGTTGTGTTATTCATAAGAACAATATCATCACCGGCTAAATATAGAAATTGATGTTCTGTTTGCTCTAAACGGACACGCTCGACGGTTTCTTGTGTACGAAAACGAACATTATCTTTGTTGCCTGTGCGGATATCACGCATCTCAACTTGTGCAACGGAAGCACCTTTTCCTGGTTGCTGGATATCGTTCTTTATTACAACGCAGAGTTTGCCGTTATATTCTATGACGTTTCCAGATCTTAATGTAATTGCGTTTACTTTCATTATTTCCCGTCCGTTAAAATAGCTGTTCCAAGTTTTTCAAGTTTTTCTTTTATATCAGGATCAGAGACTTGATCCAGTGTTCCAGTAAGAAACTTTTTCTCATCAGCATCCAGTGGCACACTCTTTTTGAAGGTCACTGCAGGGTTTTCCGGTATCTGTGATACAACAAAGCGGATATCCTTAATCCAATTATTGCCAAAAAGCGAGTTTATTCGCTCCAGGATGACTCCTTTTTGATATCCCAGCAAGGTTGCATTGGCTGCGGATGTTGCAATATCAAGTATTGCATAACTTGTGTTTTTTCCTCTAGCCTTCGGGTTTTTTCTATAGTTTAGCTTTACGGGCTGGGCTATCGTAGCGAATTGCGAGCCCATAATTTCTTCCCATTGATTGACCACGCGCCCCAAAGCAATATACTTTTTGGAAAAGGTGTTTTTTGCAATCCGTGATGTTGGTTCGGATAAAGGACGCATCGGTTTTTCTCGTATATTAAATATCAAGGATATTGTTTTCCCTTTATGACTTCACCTACCATAAACGAGCACGAGACTATACGCAAACCTGAAAAGTTCGGGCAAAGGGTGTTGCGCTGGTATGATATGCATCGTAGAGATTTGCCCTGGCGGGCGCAAAAAGGTCATGATTCCGATCCTTATCATGTTTGGCTATCGGAGATCATGTTGCAGCAAACCACTGTGCCGGCAGTTATTCCGTATTTTTATAAATTTCTGGAGCGCTGGCCTACGATTGAAGCTCTTGCGCAGGCCGATATAGATTCGGTTATGAAAGAGTGGGCAGGGCTAGGATATTACGCACGGGCACGCAATCTGTATAAATGTTCTCAGGTTGTTGTGAATTCATATGACGGGGTGTTTCCTAAGGATATTAAAGCTCTGCGGGGTCTGCCGGGAATAGGGGACTATACAAGCGCTGCGATTATGGCTATTGCTTATAATCAAAAAGCATGTGTGGTAGATGGAAATGTAGAACGCGTCATGGCACGTTTTCATGCTGTTGACACGCCTTTACCTCAGGCTAAAAGAGATATCAAGGAATATGCTGCTATATATACGAATGCTTTATCGGGGCGTTATGGTGATTATGCGCAAGGCTTGATGGACTTGGGAGCTGCTGTTTGCAGGCCGAAATCCCCTTTATGTGGATCTTGCCCCGTTTCGTCCCAGTGTCAGGCCTATGCACAAGGTAAGGTTGAGGCTTGTCCCAAGCGGCTTGCTAAAGCAAGCAAACCTCATAAGTTTGGTTTGGCTTATATCATTGAAGATGATGCAGGTAATATTCTGATGCATAAAAGACCCGATCACGGACTGTTAGGAGGGCTTTATGGATTCCCGACCAGTTCATGGGAGAGCGATGTCTCTGATTGTCGTATTGATTGTAATGTTCATGGTTTTATATTTAATGAGGATCGAAAGGGAGTTGAGGACTTACCGTATATATCCCATGTTTTTACTCATTTCACATTGACTTTATATGTACAACGCTACCTTTATGCAAATGAGATCAATAATATAGCTGATGGCTGCATTTGGGTATCCAAAAAGGAGCTGCCGGCTCTTGGCTTACCCAGTCTTTTTGCAAAAGTTCAAAAACTCTTGTTATAGCAGGGCTTCAAAGCTTGAAATGTTGTCGCTTTTATCGATATAATCACATCTTAACTCATCGGGAGAGCTCATGAGGATTACTTGGCTTATATCTGCGTTTTGCTATTGCTTGCTTGCCATGTTAAGCGCTAGCGGTTTCTATGGTTATGTCATTAGAGATGCTCATGCAAAAGCCACATCCCGTAGCGGTGGGTATGATTATCTTTTGGAAAGTTATACAACCGAGTACCGCAGCAGTGAAGATGGTGTTTCTGATGCTGTAAAAGCGGATGAGGATGGCCGGATTCCAAGGCGCTATATTTATGAACCGTCGCTTATGGAAACTTTCTCATATCTCTTTTGGGCAGTAGGGCTATATGAGTATGATAATGACTGGGCTATTGATGAGTTCATGCGTATCAATGAATGCGAAATTTATACCAATTTTAGTGCAGATGATATTGAATGGCAACAAATTCGGGATGCTACACGGACCTTTTTGAAAAACAATAATAAGGACTTTCCAACCCGTTTCAAGTTTACTGTGAACATTAAACTTGGGGACTATGACCAAAAACGTCAAGCTTTCAGGATTCAGGATGATCATATACTAAAAAATATGCGGCGTTTCGAGTTTATGGCTAAAGACGCTTATGCCGAACCTTGTTCCAGAGATTCCAGGGTACATAACGGTTATCCACGGGCTCTTGTTCTTGAATTAAGCAGGCCTTTGACTCTTGAGCACGTACCGGCTGAGGAAAAACAGGCTTTTAACTATATAAAAAATATATCAGAATATATTCGTCGACGTTATGATCCTGAGCGAAGGTCGCGTGCACTGGCTGACAGCCTCAGGAATGCTTATCTGGTTATGAAGGTCAAGATATTTACTCACGGGCAATTTCTTGGGTTAAATCATCAAAAGATGCCAACAGTACAAATGATGGGGATCTTGGAAGGGTTCGAGGTTTATGAAGATATGGCCATGGAGCGCCTTATTTTTTCCCAGAGCTTTGTTGCTTCTAAACAAAAAGGCAAACTCAACGAACGCTTGAAAGCGCAGTACGAACTTTTGATGAGCAAGCACGAAAGCGGGGGGATACTAAAGTAAGCATTTAGTGCGGGTGACTGCACTTATTGGCTGTTTCTGTATATATGAATACCTACCGCAGCGGTATTGCTGATTATATCCGGTTTTTCTACCTTGATGCTCGCGCCGCAAATTTTGTGATCATATGACAGGCATGTTTGTGCAATGGTTTCGGCGAGTTGTTCTACGAGATCGAAATGACTGTTTGTTGTGGAGGATTCTATTTTTTTTAGAACTTCTTCATACGAAACGACGTCATCTATACTATTGAGTTTTTTATCTCTGTTTGAAATCACCTCTAGCACAATATTAACAAGCACGCGCTGCGGTTCTTTTTTCTCGTATTCGTGGATACCAATTGACATTTGCAGCTCAAGATCACGAATAATTATTTTGTCATGTTCATGCATTATGTGCTCACGGCGCTTTGCGCCGCTTCCTCTCTAATCTGTGTGCGCAAATGATCAATGGGCAAGGTTTTGTTTCCTGACTGGTAATACCAGAATGTCCAGCCATTGCATGAGGGCGCGTTTTGCACTGCTGCTCCGACTTTATGAATAGATCCGCGCATTTTATCAACGCGGTTTTGTACAATAATTGAGCCATCAGCGTGGACTGTGGCTTTGTGGCGTTTTCTGGAATCTGTAAGAACAGCTCCGGGCTGTATAAACCCTCGCTCAACCAGTGAGCCAAAGGGTACGCGCATTTGTTCGCGTTTGGGTTTGGTTTGCACAAGATTATTTTGAAGTGGTTTTATCTGTTTAATACGCTCGCGGGCATACTGCGCGTAGGTTGGATCACGTTCAAGTCCTATGAAAGAGCGATCCAGTTTTTTGGCAACTGCTCCGGTTGTTCCTGTCCCAAAAAAAGGATCAAGCACCGTATCTCCTTGCCGCGTAGAAGCCATCAAGACTCTGTGCAATAGACTTTCTGGTTTTTGTGTTGGGTGTGCTTTTTTACCGTCTTCATTTTTTAGCCGCTCAGCTCCTGTGCAAAGCGGTAAATACCAGTCGCTGCGCATTTGTAGGTCTTCATTGAGCGACTTCATCGCGTCATAATTAAAATAGTATTTTGATTTTTCTGATTTTGCAGCCCAAATAAGTGTTTCGTGCGCATTTGTAAAGCGTCTACCCCGGAAATTTGGCATAGGATTAGATTTGCGCCAAATCACATCATTTAAAATCCAAAAGCCCATATCCTGCAAGATATAGCCAAGGCGGAAGATGTTATGATAGCTGCCAATGACCCAAATTGCGCCGTCATCTGTCAGAGTTGCCCGCGCTGCTGTTAGCCATTTACGTGTGAACTCGTCATAGGTTTTAATACTATCGAATTTATCCCAGTCATTATCTACGGCATCCACTTTTGTGTTATTCGGACGATGCAAATCGCCGCCAAGCTGAAGATTGTAGGGAGGATCAGCAAAAATACAATCCACCGATTTTTCAGGGAGCGCACGCATCTCTTCGATACAGTCTCCGACAATGATTTTTTCAATACGTTTTTGTTTTTTATTCTTATAAACTGTGGATATATATTTTTTTTGGCTGGACATTTTGAACCTTGCTGTGATTTTTGCCAGCGAATCATGCTTGATTGCAGCGGTCAGGTCAAGGAAAAATATAGAAAAATTGCCTTAGAAATATATTATGAATCAGTGCGTTGCGATATTTTTTTAAGGTAAATTATTGAGCCGACTCAATAATTTTGCGCACAGGGGCAAAGCTGCGGCGGTGGTGAGGGGTGATGCCACAGTGTATCAGCGCTTGTTTGTGTTCTTTTGTCGGGTAGCCTGCATTTCGCTCCCAGCCATATTCTGGAAATTCACAAGATAGCGCATCCATAATTTTATCACGATGAACTTTTGCAATAATTGAGGCTGCAGCGATTGTTTTTGATTTGCTATCGCCCTTTATAATGGCGCTTGCAGGTGTAGAAATAACAGGTAGTTTGTTGCCATCTATCAGCGCATGGGTGAGTTTTATATTCTGTTTTTTCAGTATTGTATTATGCGCCTTCGTCATCGCCAGCAGTGAAGCCTGCAATATGTTGTGCTTGTCTATATCTGCTGGCGATAACTCACTGATTGCATAGGGCAGGTGAGATGTAATGGCTTGATAGAGCATCAGGCGTTTTTTCAGGTTTAGTTTCTTGCTATCTTTTATGTGCGTAACAAAATCTAGTGTGCGCATTTTTTTTGGAATGATCACACAGGCCGCAACAATCGGCCCGGCCAACGGGCCGCGTCCTACCTCATCAATACCACAGACCAGCCCTTCAAACCCATCTTCCAACGCGAAGCTGGCTTCTGGTGTCTTGTGCGGAGAGGCCATTTCTACTCTCCAAGGCTTTTGCTGGCGATTTCATATATGTTTGGTGATATGTCCTTGATCTTCAGAATATCCTGCAGCGCTTTTCTTATCATTTTTTGATGCACCGGCGTGTATTTTTGCCATTCACGCATTGGCGTTAGAAGCCGCGCACCGATTTGCGGGTTAATTGCATTAAGCTCAATCACGGCGTCACGAAGAAACGCATAACCGGAGCCGTCTTTTGCATGAAAGCGCGAGGGGTTGTTCATAGCAAAGGCTGCGTACAATGCACGAACGCGGTTCGGATTCTTCAGTGTGAAATCCTTATGCTGACGTAATTCTTCAAGCTTGCTGATTGTTTCGGGCAAGGTGGAGATTGCTTGCAGCGCAAACCATTTGTCTATAACAAGAGGGACATCCTGATAGCGCTCATAAAGATCTGCAAATGCTTCGTCTTTCAGGGCGTGCTCAAAGTTTGTCAGGCATGATAGGGCTGCAACGCGATCTGTCATGTTATCGGCGCTATTGTAGTGTTCTTTTGCAAGCTGCGCGTCTTTTTCGCTACCTGTTATTGTCAAAAGTGCCAGTGCTGCATTTCGCAATGCGCGTCTGGCCATTTCCTGAGAGGAAATTGAGAATGATCCTTGCGGGGTATTAGCTTCATATATTTGCATCAGTTTATCGTGATGGGCATTTTTCAGTGCCCTTAGCGCAAGATTACGCACTTTATGAATATTCTCGGGATCTGCATCCTTACGGTCTTGCGCAATAACTCCTATTGCGGGCGGGGTCATGGCTCTTGCCAGAAAGGCTTTGTCAGCGTTATCCTTTAAGGCATCGCTTAGTATAAAATCAAAACTTTCGATAAACGTGGCAGGCAGTTCGGGTGATGTGTTGTTGCCCTGTTCATATTGATCCAGCATTTTGTTTAAAGCTCTACAAGCGAGATACTGACCGGATTCCCAGCGGTTAAAGCCGTCATAAATCTCGTTTTTCATTAGAAAGATATAGTCTTCATCGCTCAAGTCTGTATTCAGCTTCACAGGGGCAGAGAAGTTTCTGAGCACAGATGGAACAGGGCGTTCTTCAATATTATCAAAGCTGAATGTTTTCTTGCTCTGATCGAGAACCAGAGTTTGCGTGCCGATTAGATCTTCTCCTTGCGGGCTGATTAAACCTAAGGAAACCGGAATAACCATCGGCTTTTTGTTCGTTTGACCGGGTGTGTCGGGCAGCTCTTGCGACAATATTATATCATAGCGTCTAGCTGTCTCATCGTAAGATCCTGTAAATGTCACATTAGGCGTGCCGGCTTGCTCGTACCAGCGTTTAAATTGATCGAGATTAACGCCGCTGGCATCTTGCATGGCCTGCACGAAGTCTTCGCAAGTGACAGCCTGTCCGTCGTGACGCTTGAAATATAGCTCAGCGCCTTTACGGTAATTCTCAGCGCCTAGCAGTGTGTGCATCATGCGGATGACTTCTGCGCCTTTTTCATACACGGTCATGGTGTAGAAATTGTTGATCTCAATATAATTGTCTGGGCGAATTGGATGGGCGAGGGGAGACGCATCTTCTGTGAACTGGAAGCGCCGCAAATGGGTTACATCATCGATACGTTTGACATCATGGGAGTGCATATCTGCGGTAAAAGCCTGATCGCGGAAAACGGTTAGCCCTTCTTTCAGTGAAAGCTGGAACCAGTCGCGGCACGTTACGCGGTTTCCGCTCCAGTTGTGGAAGTATTCATGCGCAATTACACCTTCAACGCGCATAAAATCGGAATCTGTGGCCGTTTCCTGATGGGCAAGTACGAGGGCTGTATTAAAGATGTTTAGAGACTTGTTCTCCATTGCGCCCATATTGAAATCGCTGACCGCTACTATGTTGAATATATCGAGATCATATTCAAGGCCGTAAACATCCTCATCCCACTTCATTGAGTTTTTAAGGCTTTCCATTGCGTGGGCGCATTGATCTTCATCACCCGGACGCACGTAAATATATAAATCCACTTCACGGCCAGAGCGCGTTGTGAATGTATCGTGGATGCGGGTTAGATCTCCGGCGACCAGCGCGAAAAGGTAACACGGTTTGGGGAAGGGGTCTTCCCATATGGTGTAGTGACGACTTTCTCCTGCTGATCCGCTGTCTATAAGATTGCCGTTTGATAAAAGGACAGGGTGTTTTTTATCCGCTTCGATGCGAACAGTGAATGTGGTGAGGACATCAGGGCGATCCGGGTAATACGTGATACGACGAAATCCTTCTGCTTCGCATTGTGTGCAATATGTCCCGCCGGAGTTATACAAGCCTTCGAGATATGTGTTTTTTTCAGGGAATATTTTCGTGATAATTGTAAGCTCAAAATAATCGGGTAGATCGGTGATGCGCATGGTATGATCATCCCAGACATAGTGCTCGTGTTCAATGCTATTGACCGTAACGGATAATATTTCCATATCTTCGCCATCGAGAACCAGTTCCTGTTGATCGGGATCAAGGCGCGTGTATGTGCTTTTGGATGTGACGCGTGTATAACCGTCATAAATATCAAAATCCAGATCAAGGTGATCGATTTTAAAGGGAAAAGGTTTGTAGTCTTTCAGGTAAACTGTTTTGGGTATGGTTTGTGTCTTCATTTCAGTTTCCGCTCTTTGCTGTTTTTGTCTTCACAATTGTTCCGACTGGTCATCATGAAGCAAAAGGGCGGTGATGGGAAGGGGTTTAGGCGGGTTCAGGCCGATCTTTTTCGTGGCACGCTCTGTGTCCTTGTTCGGTTGTTACTACTGCGCTGAGCGCTCCGGTTCCTGCCGCAAATATCATGGCTCTGTTAATGCAAGCCTGCCTGCAATCAGCTATAAAACTGGCTGCCCCTTCGGGTGTTAGACCATAAGTGGCCTGCAGATGCGCAGGATCTGCCAGATCACCCATTATGCCCTCTATATCAAGATATTGCGGTGGAACCTGACTGGCCAGCCCTGTTGATACAATGCCTGTCTTGATATCCAGCGAGCGTGAAGCGGCTACATTGTCTGGGTAATCCGGGCCGACGATATATTTTAATAAAGGCAATGCAGCGCCTAGCGGTAAGCCCGCCCAAAGACTAAATGATTCAATGTTCTTAAGTGTTTCTTGTCTTTGATGTTCCAATGCAGCAGCGGATTCATAAGTAGCGCCGTAACGCTGCGCGTATCTTCGTGCTGTTTTACTATCCAGTCCAGCCCCTTGCTCGGGGAGGTCTGTGTCTTGGTAACCACTGCCGGATCTGGATCTTGCGCCAGCAGCAAAAGCCGCTTTAGGCGCAAATAATGCAAGCAGCCCAAATTTTATCCCATAACCTAATAATCTTCTGCGTTCTCTATCAACCATTTTGCACGTTCCGTTTTTTTTCTTGTTTTTTTATGGATAGAGAATTAGCATACGTCATTATCGTTATGCAAATATAACTTTATTTGGCTAACGAGCATCATGCATTATACTTCTGGAGCAGGCTCTTCTTCGCACATCATCTCATTTAGGCTCAGGATCCATTAATTTTCATTATTCTGCGCGTGTCAGAAATTTTTCATCGGTTATGAAAATACCGAAAAGCATAGCAGTGGTTATGGTTGAGGGATTTGAAGACGTTCGTGGAAAATTTATGCCGTGCCCTTTGGGTTTGGATTAAAACACGCATCTGTCTTCTTCAGCCAAGCTTGATGGTGGGCTGCACCATCTGCACTTGTCTTCATAGAATCTGCATGGTTTAATCCAAACAGAATGACGAAACATTAATGAGTCCTGAGCCTAACGTTCAAGCACCATATCGTTGCGATGGATGAGTTCATCTGACGTGATTTCACCTAGAATATCGGGAATATCCTTGCTTTGTTTTCCGCAGATGCGTTTGGCATCATGAATGTCATAGGCGCTCATGCCCATGCCGATACGCTGGCCAGTCAAATCCAGAATTTCGATGATATCACCGCGGCGAAAATCACCGCTTACGCCGCGCGCGCCCACGGCAAGGAGACTTTTTCCATGACTGAGTGCATCAATTGCGCCTGCGTCAATGGTCACAGAGCCTTTGGGGCGCATATGGGAGCCTATCCACATTTTGCGCGCTGCAATTTTATCCTTGCTGTGTGCATAAAAGAGTGTTGCACGTTTAGTTTCACCGGTTATTAAATGTCTCAGAGCGTGGGGTTGTTTGCCGTTGGCAATAATAAGATTTATGCCTGTTTTTGTTGCTGAGACAGCGGCTTCTATCTTGCTTTTCATGCCGCCCGTACTTAAACCCGGGATCGCATCTCCTGCCATTTTGATGTGTTGGGGTGTGATTTTTTCAATCAAGGAGATGTGCGTTGCTTGTGGATTAATATCAGGATTATCGGTGTACAGCCCTTCGGTGGTGGAGAGAAGCACAACTGTGTCAGCGCCTATCATTTGGGCAACGCGGACACTGAGGCGGTCATTATCGCCAAAACGGATCTCGCCTGTTGAGACAGTATCATTTTCATTGATGATTGGCACAATACCGTGATCGAGTAATGTGTGCAGGGTGTCACGAGCGTTCAGGCTCATGCGGCGGTTTTCGGTTTCTCCCATAGTCAGGAGCACTTGACCTGCGTCTATGTCTTGTTTTTTGAATGCCTTGAAGTAGCCATTAAAAACATGGTACTGACCAACGGAGGAGGCGGCTTGTTTCTTGGCAAGAGGGATATTGCGGGGCGATGTACCGGAGGATATGCCAAGCGCCTTGCGCCCGAGCGCAACGCCTCCAGAAGAAACAACCACCACCTTGATCTTTTGTTCCAATAATTGTTTGACGTCTTCGGCAATTGCATCCATCCAGTTTTGATTTACGCTATCCAGTTCTTGTCCACGTACCAGCGCAGAGCCAACCTTAACAACGAGAAGCTTTGTGCTGGCTAAAATTTTTGCAGGTGTTTTTTGTGGTGCTGGCGCGCTCATGGTTTATATGTGCTTTCTTCTTGATCAGCGTTTTCCTGTCTCTTTTGTGCTACTATGTTTGCCAGTTCGAAGAGTAGCGGTTTTATATTTTCTCCTGAAACAGCCGATATCGTTTTCACATTTTTGTTGATCGCCTTGGAGAGCGTTTGGGCCTGATCTTCAGCCAGTTCCTTGCCAAGTGCATCTGCTTTGTTTAGCACTATGATTTCCGGCTTGTTTTCAAGATTTGCTCCATATTGCCTAAGTTCATTGCGTATTGTCTTGTAAGACTCAACAATATCATCTTGCGTACAATCAATAATGTGTAACAAAACAGATGTGCGCTCTACATGCCCCAAGAAGCGGTCGCCAAGACCTTGCCCTTTGTGGGCACCTTCTATCAGGCCGGGGATGTCTGCAATCACGAAGTCATAATCACCAGCTTTTACCACGCCAAGATTGGGGTGCAGGGTTGTGAAGGGATAGTCTGCGACCTTTGGTTTTGCGTTAGAGCATGCGGCCAGAAATGTGGATTTTCCAGCGTTTGGCAGGCCGACCAGTCCAACATCTGCAATGAGTTTAAGGCGCAGCCATAGCGCCATTTCCTGAGCCGGCCAGCCTGGTGTTGATTTACGCGGTGCCTGATTGGTTGCGCTTTTGTAATGTGTGTTGCCAAAGCCACCATCCCCGCCCTTGAGGAATTTTATGCGCTCTCCGGGTTCCAGCAGATCCAACAGCACCGTTTCTTTATCTTCATCCAGAATCTGGGTTCCTACAGGGACACGGATAACGCAATCGGAACCGTTAGCGCCGGTTTTATTGCGTCCCTGACCATGGTGCCCGTTCTCTGCGCGAAAATGTTGCTGATAGCGAAAATCGATGAGTGTGTTGAGCGTGGGTACAACCTCGAAATAGACATCTCCACCTTTGCCACCATTGCCTCCGTCCGGTCCGCCAAATTCGATATATTTCTCACGGCGGAAAGAGACGCACCCCGGGCCGCCTTTTCCACTTTGCAAGTATATTTTTGCCTCATCGAGAAATTTCATTTGTAATTGTCTTTCACTGTTACATTTTTTACTGTCACATTTTAAAGACTATACCAAAAAAGAGAGGCCTTTTGCCCCTCTTTATAAATCTTAAATCAGTGCCTTTTTAAACGCAGACTACTTTGCCGCACTTTGGCTTTGCACGTCATTGGCCGGTATGATATTTACAATCGGTCTGCCGCCTTTGCCTTTTACGAAGGACACTTGACCATCAAGAAGGGCATAGATTGTGTGATCCTTGCCAAGCCCTACATTTTTTCCCGGCTGCCATTTTGTGCCGCGCTGGCGTACAATAATATTTCCAGCAAGAACTTCTTCGCCGCCATAGCGCTTAACTCCAAGGCGGCGGCCAATGGAATCGCGTCCGTTCTTGGAGCTCCCGCCTGCTTTTTTATGTGCCATTATGTTTCTCCTAAACTCTCTAGATTTTTATTTGCTTACGCGGCTTTTATGTTCGTGATCTGGATCATTGTCAGATCCTGACGGTGTCCCTTTTTACGACGATAATTCTGGCGGCGCTTCTTTTTAAATACTGTAATTTTCGGACCTCGGGTTTGTTCAACAACCTTGGCTTCTACTTTTGCACCTTTAACCAGCGGCTCGCCCAGAGTGCTTTTCTTTCCGTCTGACACCATAAGGACTTCATCAAGAACAATCTTGTCACCGTCCTTACCATCGAGCTTTTCGACTAAAAGCTTGTCATCTTTTTTAACTTTGTATTGTTTTCCGCCTGTCTTAACTACCGCAAACATATCTTATAACTTTCGCTAAAATTATGGTATTTTATGTACTTTCAAGCTGTACTCACTACTATGCACGCACAGCTGCGAATCCATATATTCTTTATGAGCGCTGGAGATAACCATATTATATTATTGATGTCAAGGAATATTGTTACCGGTGGGTAGGGATGAGTATCTTGCGCATGAGGCCGCTATCTGAAGTTCGTTGTGACAACTTGTTCCTTTGATTTTTTTATGATAAACAACGTCGCTATACACTTCGTGGGCTGGTGCTCTTAACTGATTCGCGAAGTGGTAGACATATCCTGTTTGTATTTTTCTATACCAGATCAGGTTTCATTATATACAAATCATCACAATATATTTTAACAAGAGTAGATGTTCATGTTTTCTCGTATAGCATGCCTGTGTGGCAATATATTTATTGGGCTGGCAATTCTTATTATTTGTTCCGATATAGTTTTTGCATCCTCAGCGAAGATGGTTAACGGCTCCGCACATACACTTAATGTCGGTTTGCACTGGTCGGGGATTGTCAGTTTGATTATTTTTGTGCTGGCTTACAGTTTTGTCCTTGGAGAAGAATACTCACATCTGCGTAAATCCAAACCTGTTATGCTGGCTGCTGGCCTAATATGGCTTATCATCGGTATTGTTGCTCCTCAATTTGGCGCTGATAAAGAACATATCCATTACGCGCTCTTTCATAATCTGGACGAATATGCCGGGCTTATGCTTTTCCTGCTGGCGGCCATGACGTATATCAGTGTTCTGAGTGATAGAAATGTTTTTGCGGTTCTCAGGGTCAGGTTGCTGCGCTCAGGTTTAGGTCTGCGCCAGCTTTTCTGGGTTACAGGTATTCTGGCATTTTTCTTGTCCCCGCTTGCAGATAATTTAACAACAGTTCTTGTTATGGGTGCGGTGATTGTTGCAGTGGGCGGTACGAATACCAAGTTTGTGAATATGGGGTGTGTTAACATTGTGTGCGCTGCTAATGCTGGCGGTGCCTTTAGTCCCTTTGGGGATATTACTACCTTGATGGTTTGGCAGGCTGGCAAAGTTGAATTTTTTGAGTTCTTTGCTCTTTTCTTGCCCTCTCTCGTCTGCTTTCTTGTTCCCGCTGCCTTAATGACCTTTTTTGTTCCTAATGAAAAGCCCGAACAAATCAGGGAAGATGTGAAGATGAAGCGGGGGGCATGGGTTGTTATTATAGAGGGGCTGCTGACAATTGTTACAGCGGTTACTTTTGAACAGTTTTTCGGACTTCCGCCTTTTCTGGGCATGATGACCGGTATGTCTGTTTTAATGATAACCGCCTGGTATCTTCGTAATGTTGGAGATAACAGAGATAGAACCTGTGATGTCTTTAAGAATATTGCCGAAGCAGAGTGGGATACGCTCTTGTTCTTCTTTGGTGTTATTTTCAGCGTGGGCGGTCTTGGGTATCTGGGATATTTACACTTTTTATCGGACCTCCTTTACGAAGGATGGGGGCCTACATTTGCCAATGTGACGCTTGGGTTGCTTTCAGCCCTTATTGACAATATTCCTGTAATGTTTGCCGTATTGAAGATGGAGCCGAATATGGATCATTTCCAGTGGTTGCTTATTACTTTGACTACGGGGGTAGGAGGCAGTTTATTATCTGTCGGCTCTGCTGCCGGCGTTGGTCTTATGGGCGTTGCACGCGGACAATACACGTTCTTCTCGCATCTGCGATGGTCGCTATTTATTATTCTTGGATATGCTGCGGCTATTGGAACGCATTTTATCGCAAATGGTCATATGATTGGCCAGTGATTAGCTTATTAAACGAGATTAATAGCGCGTTGCCAGTTATAAGATTTTAGTCTATATACCGTTTCTATGGTTGCTTTACCCCTTATTCACAGGCACAAGACCCATGCAGTGCAGGTTCGTGGCGTCACTGTAGGTGGCGGTGCGCCTGTTGTTGTTCAATCCATGACAAATACTGATACGGCGGATGTGGAAGCCACATTTGCGCAGGTGAAGGAACTTTTTCTAGCTGGCTCTGAAATTGTCCGTGTTACGGTTAATAATGATGACGCTGCAAAAGGTGTTATTTTACTGCGTGAGCGTCTGGAAGGGGCGGGGTTTGATGTGCCTCTTGCCGGGTGTTTTCATTATAATGGGCACGCTTTGCTTCAGGATCATTCAGAGCTTGCCAGTGCTTTGGATAAATACCGCATCAATCCGGGTAATGTCGGTTTTGGGAAGAAACGCGATTCGCAGTTTGAGCAAATTATCGAGATTGCCATTAAACACAACAAGCCTGTCCGTATTGGTGTTAACTGGGGCAGTCTTGATCAGGATCTGGCCTGCAAGATGATGGATGAAAATGCTAAAAGATCCGAGCCTTGGGATGCCGGCGCTGTAATGCGTGAGACACTGGTGCAGTCAGCGCTCATTAGCGCTCAGAAGGCCAGAGACATCGGCCTTGGTACGGATCAGATTATATTGTCAGCTAAAGTCAGCCGCGTTCAGGATTTGATAGCAGTGTATCAAGCACTGGCCGAGCGTTCGGATTATGCACTTCATCTGGGGTTAACCGAGGCCGGCATGGGCTCTCGTGGCATTGTCGCTACGGCTCTGGGGGAGGGTATTTTGTTGCAGCAAGGTATTGGCGATACGATACGCGCCTCTCTTACGCCTGAAGTTGGCGGGGATAGAACGCTTGAAGTGCGTGTATGCCAGGAAATCCTGCAAGCTTTGGGTTTGCGGTCTTTTGTGCCGGAGGTTAGTGCCTGCCCGGGGTGTGGGCGCACGACAAGTACTGTTTTTCAAGAGCTGGCGCAGCAAATACAGCGTTATATTGATGTGAGAATGCCAGTGTGGGCAAAAGAATATCCGGGCGTTGAGACGATGAAAGTTGCTGTGATGGGGTGCATTGTCAATGGCCCGGGGGAAAGCAAACATGCGGATATCGGGATCAGTCTGCCTGGCACCGGAGAATCTCCGGCAGCGCCTGTATTTATCGATGGTCAAAAGGCACGCACATTGCGCGGTGATAATATTGCCGAAGATTTTCTGCAGATGGTTGAAGCTTATGTACGCTCGCGTTATGGGCGTGTTTTGTCCGAATAAATCGTTTTGTCAAATATCATGCTTGACGAGGGAAGGGCAAGGGTGATAAGAAATCTTCCATCTTAGATGCGCGGGTGTAGCTCAGTTGGTTAGAGCGCCGCCCTGTCACGGCGGAGGCCGCGAGTTCAAGTCTCGTCACTCGCGCCATTTGAGATTTCCTTATAGATAGAGATGTGTTTTTCCTAAACAGGCTGCGATACTATCGCGGCTTTTTATTTTCAGGGCTTGGCGTCTTTATGGGCACTTAAAGTTCAAGATGTAAGGTTCCTTTTTCCTGCCTTCTTTTATTTGCGGTTTTAGGATAATCTTTGGTTTTAGCGGTAAAAGGTGTTTTCATTACACTGCTGAGCTGTTAGATATTTAGATGCAGGTTTTTGTTTTTCATCAAAGGGTGTTTCATGGCTTCTCAGGAACTCTTGCTCGCGTATTTGCCCATTCTGGTTTTTGTCGTTCTGGCTGCTGTCATTTCAGCGGCCATGCTGTTTGGCTCTATCCTTGTCAGTCCCAATAAACCTGATGCGGCAAAATTATCCGCTTATGAGTGTGGTTTTGATGCTTTTTCAGATGCGCGGAGCCGCTTTGATGTTCGTTTTTATCTGGTTGCTATTTTATTTATTATATTTGATCTGGAGATTGCATTTCTTTTTCCGTGGGCGATTACCCTTGGCCAGACCGGTATATTTGGTTTTTGGTCGATGGTTTTGTTTCTTGTCGTGCTTGCAATCGGCTTTTTATATGAATGGAAAAAAGGCGCGCTGGATTGGGAGTGAATGATGAGTGGAGAAAATAAAATATTTGACGCACCGTCCTATGATTATGAGGAGCGCCTTCCTCCGCTTTCTCCTGCGGCACAGCAAGATGTAGTGCCAGCCGCTATATCAAAGACACTTGAAGAAAAAGGATTTCTGCTGACACAGGCAGACAGGCTTTTTGACTGGGCCAGAACAGGGTCTATGTGGCCCATGACCTTTGGTTTGGCGTGCTGCGCGGTTGAAATGATTCACGGCTATATGAGCCGCTATGATATGGATCGTTTTGGCATGATTCCAAGGCCAAGCCCGCGCCAGTCTGATGTGCTGATCGTTGCGGGTACGCTGACTAATAAGATGGCTCCGGCTTTTCGCAGAGTGTATGACCAGATGCCGGAACCGCGTTGGGTTGTTTCAATGGGGTCGTGCGCTAATGGGGGCGGGTATTATCATTATTCCTACTCGGTTGTGCGCGGGTGTGATCGCATTGTGCCGGTTGATATCTATATTCCCGGATGCCCTCCCACTGCCGAGGCTATGATTTATGGCTTACTGCAATTGCAAAAGAAAATACAACGGGAGGATACGCGCCTTGCTCGATGACTCTTTGCTTGATCTTGCAGAATATATTTCCGAACAGCTTGAGAAGCATATTATTTCACATGAATTTATCGGTGAAGAGCTGGTGATTGATGTTAAAACTAACAGCATAGGCCGTGTCTTGCAGTTCTTGCGAGATACGCGCGAGTGTGAATTTACCGTGCTGTGTGATATATGCGGCGTTGACAATCTAGGACAGGCCGAGCGGTTTAGTGTTGTTTATTCCTTGCTTTCCATGCGTCAAAATATCAGAGCGCGGGTCAGGGTTTCATTGGAGGAGGGGCAACAGGTTCCAAGTGTTACCGATTTGTACAGCTCGGCGCTATGGTATGAGCGCGAGGTCTGGGACATGTACGGCATTGCTTTTGCCGGTAATCCCGATTTGCGGCGGATTTTGACAGATTACGGTTTTACCGGCCATCCGCAGCGCAAAGATTTCCCTTTAACCGGCTATGTCGAGCTACGTTATGATAACGAGCAAATGCGCGTTGTTTATGAACCTGTTCAATTGCCGCAGGATTTTCGTAATTTTGATTTTCTTAGTCCGTGGGAGGGCATGACGGATATTCAGTCTCCAGAGCGCAGAGGTCTTGACGAAGACCCAGAACAAGACGAGGAGGCGAGCCATGATTCTTGATGATCTTGCAGAAACGCCTGATGTTGTGGTTAGTGATGAAACACAGATCAAGCCCTATACTATGAATTTCGGTCCGCAGCATCCAGCTACGCATGGTGTATTGCGACTGGTGCTGGAGATGGATGGCGAGATTGTTGAGCGCGCTGATCCCCATATCGGTCTTTTACACCGGGGAACGGAAAAGCTTATTGAGCATAAAACTTATGCTCAGGCTGTGCCGTATTTTGATCGGCTTGATTATGTCAGTCCGATGAATCAGGAACATGCTTTTGCTCTGGCTACCGAGAAGCTTCTGGGCATTACCGCTCCTAAACGTGCGCAGTATATCCGTGTCCTGTTTTGTGAAATTGGGCGGATTTTAAATCATATTCTTAATATTACGACCTTTGCTCTTGATGTGGGAGCTATTACGCCATCCTTGTGGGGGTTTGAAGAACGTGAGAAAGGAATGGAGCTTTGCGAACGTGTGTGCGGCGCTCGCCTGCACGCCAATTATTTTCGTCCTGGCGGTGTAGCACGTGATTTACCAGAAGGATTAGCAGATGACATTTTGAAGTGGTGTGACGATTTACCTGAATTTCTTGGGGATCTGGAAACGCTTTTGACTGATAATCGTATCTTTAAACAGCGAACTGTTGATATTGGTATTGTATCTCCTGAGGAGGCTCAGGATTTCGGATTTTCAGGCCCGATGCTGCGTGCCTCAGGTATTGCGTGGGATTTGCGCAAAAGCCAGCCTTATGAAGTTTATGAGGAGATGGATTTTGATATTCCTATCGGCAAAACTGGTGATTGTTATGCACGTTATCTGGTGCGTATGGCAGAGATGTATGAATCGATTAAAATTATTCGTCAGGCTATTGATGCCATGCCTTCAGGAGATGTGTCGATAAATGACTACAAAATCTCACCGCCACCGCGCGCAGAGATGAAACACTCTATGGAGGCCTTGATTCATCACTTCAAATTATTTAGTGAGGGGTATCATGTCCCTCCGGGAGAAACCTACACTGCGGTTGAGGCTCCCAAAGGGGAGTTTGCAGTCTATCTGATCTCTGATGGATCGAACAAGCCTTATCGTTGTCATATAAGAGCGCCCGGTTTTGCTCATCTTCAGGCCATGGATTTTATGTGTAAGGGACATCAGCTTGCGGATACCGTTTCGGTTATAGGCTCTTTGGATATTGTTTTTGGAGAGATTGACAGATAAATGAAAAAAACATTTGAACCATATGCCAGCTATCAACCGGAGCACTTTACGTTTAGTGACTCTTATGCACAGCATATTGAAGAAATTATTGCGCAATACCCGGCGGGGCACAAAAAATCTGCTGTGATGCCATTGCTGGATTTGGCGCAGCGGCAGATAGCTTGTGAAGGTATGGAAGCTACGCCACCTTATGGAGGCTGGATACCGCGTGCGGCTATGGATCATATCGCTGATATTCTTGAAGAGCCAAAGATCAAGGTCTATGAGGTTGCCAGTTTCTATAGCATGTATAATACAGAACCTGTGGGCAAATATCTGATTCAATTTTGTACAACAACGCCTTGCCAGTTATGCGGCTGTGGAAAACTTGTGCATGCCTGCAAGGAACATCTGGGGATTGATTTTGGAGAGACAACCGGGGATGGAAAATTTACCATGCTGGAGGTTGAGTGTCTCGGGGCGTGCGTTAATGCTCCGGTTGTACAGATTAATGATGATTATTACGAGGATCTGACCGCTGATAATTTGCGCGAGATTCTAATATCGCTTGCAGAAGATATGAAGCCGACTATCGGTTCGCAAACGGGGCGGCGTTGCAGTATGCCCTCGGCTGGGCCGACATCTTTGAAGAAGAAGGCTAAAGAAGCGAAAGTGATTTGAGAGAACGTATCTATATATGAGTGCAAAATATGAGTGCAAACAAATTTGATTAGGATGAGTGGCGTATATGCTCGATGATAAAGACAGAATTTATACCAATATTTATGGCTGGGAGAGTTTTTCTCTTACCAATGCGCAAGCGCGTGGCGATTGGGATGAAACTAAAAAAATCCTGCAAACGGGGCGTGAAGCTATTCTTGAGACATTAAAAACTTCGGGTCTGCGCGGGCGTGGTGGTGCAGGGTTCCCAACAGGGCTTAAACTGTCATTCATGCCGAAGAGATCGGACGGGCGGCCACATTACCTTATTGTCAATGCCGATGAGTCCGAGCCGGGAACGTGCAAGGATAGGGATATACTCAGGAACGAGCCGCATAAAATTCTTGAGGGTGCTTTGATAGCCGGATTTGCTATTGGCGCGCATAAAGCTTTTATTTATGTCAGGGGTGAATTTCATAACGAGAGTATTAATCTGCAAAAAGCTATCAGCGAGGCCTATAGTGCCGGTCTGCTTGGGAAGAATGCGGTCGGATCAGGATGGGATTTTGATATCGTTGTGCATCGTGGCGCCGGAGCTTATATATGCGGCGAGGAAACGGCGCTTATTGAATCTCTGGAAGGAAAAAAAGGGTTGCCGCGCAATAAACCTCCTTTTCCGGCTATGGCGGGTTTGTACTCATGTCCAACAACTGTTAACAATGTCGAAACTATTGCTGATATCCCGACAATTATGCGCAGAGGAGCCAAGTGGTTCAGTGCGCTTGGGCGGGATAAAAATAACGCTGGTACGAAACTGTTTTGTATTTCAGGACATGTCGAAAACCCCTGCAATGTTGAAGAAGAGATGGGCATTTCCATGCGTGAACTCATCGATAAACATTGCGGCGGGGTGCGGGGCGGCTGGGATAATTTGCTGGCTGTGATTCCGGGCGGCTCATCTACGCCGCTATTGCCACAATCAATCTGTGATACGGTGAATATGGATTATGACTCCCTTAAAGAAGCGGGGAGCGGTCTTGGGACTGGCGGTTTGATTGTCATGGACAAGTCAACCGATATTGTTGATGCTATTTGCCGCTTATCGCGGTTTTATATGCATGAGAGCTGTGGGCAGTGTACGCCATGTCGTGAGGGAACTGGTTGGCTTTGGCGCATTATGCAAAGAATGGTGCGCGGAGATGCGACGCTTGAGGAGATTGACCAGCTCTATGAGTTGACCAAGGAAATTGAAGGGCACACAATTTGCGCTTTGGGAGATGCTGCGGCATGGCCTGTGCAAGGGCTGATCCGTCACTTCCGCCCCGAGATGGAGCGCAGGATTGAGGAATACCAGAAGAAAGTTGCCTAACAAGTTGGCTCATCAAGAATTTGTACGCATGTTTTTATCGTAGGAAAAACAGTTGCGTAATTAGTTTCATCTTTAGGTTTATGAATATCCTCTGGCAGAAAATAACGATCTACCCCGTTTATATCTTGAACTCCAATAACGAGAGGGACTGTCTGGTCGTTCTTATTGTGGTCTATTTCCATAACCTTCGCCAGAACACCCAAAAGATCATCGTCCTTCGGGTACACGACCACGTCATCCCCAACGCAAAATTTAAACCCGCCAGCGCCGATTGTTTTTTTTGCGAATATACGGGTTAGAGCATGTGGAGCTTTCATATTTTTTACGCTTTTGTTGTTGTACTCAGTATTTTACTTAAAATATTTTGCTGCATTATGGAACACTAGCATACCATCGGCTTCTTCGGGAAGTTTTTTTCCTGCGCGCTGCGCCTGATCCTTGCGCTCATGATAATCATCGCGTTGCCACATGAACATACCGCGCTCAGGGTGTGGCATCATAGCAGCGACGCGGCCTGTTTTGTCTGTCAGGGCTGCTATATCATCGATAGAGCCATTCGGATTATAGGGAAACTCGCCTTGCGCCTGATTGCCTTCAGGTGTGATATAGCGCGCAGCGATCTGATTATTGTCGCGCAAAGTTTTCAAGGTCTCTTCTTCCATCATAAAGCGGCCTTCCCCGTGCGCTACCGGAATATGGAGGGTGTTGATATCCTTGTACCACGGCGATGCGCTTTCAATCTTAAGATCGATCCAGCGGCATTGATAGCGCGATGTCTTATTATAGGTCACGGCCACATCACGCTGCCCGTATTCATTTAAAGCGGGGACTAGGCCGAGATTGACTAAAATCTGACAGCCGTTGCATATGCCGATGGTCAGGGTATCGCGCTCAATAAATCGTTTAAGCGCATCAAATATGGATAGTTTCATTTTTTGCGCAAAGGCATTTCCAGATCCGGTATCATCGCCGTAGGAAAACCCGCCCGGCACTGCCATTATCTGGTATTCTTCGAGTATTTTCGGGCGCTCGATCAAATCATTGATATGAACAATCTTTCCTTTAATTCCACAATGATTAAAGGCGAAGAGGGTTTCTTCCTCGCAGTTCAGGCCGTAGCCGCTTAAAACGATAACATTTGCTTTTGTACTCATTTTTTCTAATATCCTCTGAGAGGGGCTTTATATGCCTCATCCAGTTTCTTTATATCCACTTGCAAAACATTGCGAATGAAAAGATTTTCGCTATTCGATACGGAGCCGATGTAATGGCAATGCTCAAATCCCTTAAAGTTTTTCTCAAACGCTTTTTTGTTTTTTGGCGCAACTGTTACAACTATGCGCCCCGTGCTTTCGGAAAAGAGCATTGTGTCGGGGCGCAGGGCAAATTTTGACAGGTCAATATCCAGCCCTAATTGTCCGGCAATTGCTTTTTTGGCCAGCGTTATCCCCAGACCACCATAGCCGACAGCCAGCGCGGATGAAATCAAACGGTCACGGCTGGCGCGTGCGTAGAGTTTATAAAGCCGCCAGTTCTGATGGGCGTCAACTTCCGGTACGTTGCTGCCTAGATATCCGCATTGATCGTAATATTCGGATGCGCCCAGCTCATCTTTTGTTTCACCCAGCACATAGATACAATCTCCTGCGGCTTTGGGTGCTAAAGAGATTGAGCGTTCAACATGCGGTATAACGCCAATGCTTGAGATCAACAAGGTAGGGGGGACGGAGACTTTTAGCGGCTGGCCGTTTGCGTCATAACCTTTAAAGTCGTTATACATGCTGTCTTTGCCGGAGATGAACGGGGTTTTGTATTTTACTGCCAGATCGTAAATCTTCTCTACTGCGCGTTTAAGCTGTCCGAGGCGTTCGGGTTCATCTGATGAGCACCAGCAGAAATTATCAAGCAGCGCAAGGTGATTGAAGTCCACACCAGCGGCTACAGCATTGCGCACAGCCATATCCAGCCCTGCCGCGGCCATTGCTCCGGTATCAATATCGCTATAGCGCGGGAACAGTCCTTGCGAAAGAACAACGCCTTTGGGGGAATTTAAAACCGGGCGCGTGATGCTTGTCTCGGCATAGACACGGCCTTTTCCCTGCAAGGGGCCAAGTACTGCCGATCCTTGTACGCTATGATCATATTGTGTGGAGATGAATTCCTTCGAGCAGATATTAAGCCGCCCAAGCATCTGCGTCAGGCATTCTTCGTAACTGCCTGGCTCTTCCAGATCCGGCTCCGCTTTGCCGCCTCTTGTAAAGGTTGTTTTCAGGTGCGTTTCAGGATTTCCGTTATGCAGGAAGTCCATATCCATATCCATAATAACGTCACTGCGCCATGTTACTTCTGCATGGCCTGTGTCGGTGAATGTTCCTATCACTGTGGCTTCAACGCCGCGTTTTTCCAGATGCCGGATCAGTTTATCTACATTTTCCGGTGGTACGGCGAGTGTCATCCGCTCCTGACTTTCAGATATCCAGATTTCCCACGGGGCTAGGCCGGGATATTTCAAAGGTACTTTTTCAAGCTCGACATGAAAGCCCCCTGATTGCTCGGCCATTTCTCCTACAGAAGAGGACAGGCCGCCTGCGCCGTTATCTGTAATGGCGTTATACCAACCGCGATCACGCACTTCTTTGATAAGAGCATCGGACATTTTCTTTTGTGTAATTGGGTCACCGATTTGAACGGCTGTTGCCGGAGAACCTTCATCCAGCGCTTCAGAAGAAAAGGTTGCGCCGTGAATCCCATCAGCGCCAACGCGCCCGCCAGCCATAACGATTTTATCGCCTGGTTGTGCTTGTTTGTGGTGGCTGGGTTTTCCGTTTATTTCTCTTGGGATAAGACCAACGGTTCCAACAAAAACCAATGGCTTGCCAGCAAAGCGGTCATCAAAATACAAGAACCCCGATGGTGTTGGTATGCCTGAGCAGTTTCCTCCCGCTTCAACACCGGCCACGACACCGTTCATAATACTGGCCGGAGACAGAAGGGGGTCTGTTGCGTTTTTATCGCGGAAATAATTCGGCGTTTTGCGCGGATCGGCAAGACAAAACCCATAACGATTTATCACTGGTTTTGCGCCCTTACCAAAGCCCATACAGTCGCGATTGACACCGACTATACCTGTGATTGCGCCGCCAAAAGGATCAAGCGCAGACGGTGAATTATGGGTTTCAACCTTGTCTGTGATCATATATTCTTCATCAAACGCAATCCCGCCCGAATTATCAGAAAACACAGAAATACAAAAATCGTTTTCTGCACGCTCTTGCCTGATTTCGTGCGTTGCACGCTTGATGAAGTGCTTATAGAGGCCGTCTTCTATATCGTCTATCGGTGATGCAAAAATCGTGTGCTTACAGTGTTCTGACCATGTTTGCGCCAATGTTTCAACTTCGATGTCTGTGGGAGCGCGTCCAAGCTTTCTGAAATAATCCCGTATTGCCTTGATATAAGGCAGGGACATTCCAAGGGAGCCGCGACGGGAGCCATCTTTATTGGCGATTCCCTGCTTGCCTATAGCTTCAAGCTCATCGTCGGAAACTTCGAGATTCACATTTTGCGCCGCCGCGTTTTTGTTATCCAACGTTACTTTGGGCACTATCGCATCCATACCGCCATCTGTTTCATAATCTTGTTTGCTTTTTATGGAGACACGCTGAATAAGCTTGTTGGATAGTTTTGCTGCCAGTTCCTCGATTTGTTTGCGGGTGATATCTCCATTTATCAGGTAAAGGCGTGATGAATAACAGGAAAAGTCCTCGTTTGGGGCATCTCCTTGCGCAGCGGTCAATTTTAAAATTTCCGAGGCTGTATTGCCGACATTGTCAGTGACGCCGGGCAGGTAACCGATCTCCAGTGCCCAGTCAAATTCCCCAGGGGTCTGGTTTACCTTCTGGGTTACCGGATTGGCCAGCGCCATTGAATAATCCACGCTGCTTGCATTGTGATTATCACTGGTATAAACATCTATAGCACGCACGCTGGAGTTAACCCCCATAGAGCCAAGCATCTTTTCTATTTTGTGTGCACGCCCATCGTCTTTATGGGCTAGAATTTCTATTCGAGTATGCATATAATCTTTTGAGTTTAATGTTGATCTTCTTATACGCGCAGATTAAATAGAAGTTCGGTGTTTATTTCAACTCTGTATTGAAAGAAGCTGTGAAAAAGATATCATCTTAATGCCTGAACACCTTGGAAACACCAGAAAGTCAAGATGCCAAGATTAACAATCAATGACATGGAAATTGAAGTGGAAGCAGGAACAAGTGTTCTTCAGGCCGCTGAACAATTGGGAATAGAGATCCCGCGTTTTTGCTATCATGATAAACTTTCTGTGGCAGGAAACTGCCGTATGTGTCTTGTCGAGATAGAGGGCGGTCCGCCCAAGCCTGTGGCCTCATGCGCACTGGCGTGTGCTGATGGTATGAGTGTGCGAACGGATACCGAAATGGTAAAAAAAGCGCAGCGCAGTGTCATGGAGATGTTGCTGGCTAACCACCCGCTGGATTGTCCTATTTGCGATCAAGGTGGAGAATGTGACTTGCAGGATCAGGCTGTGGCTTACGGTTTTGATCGATCCCGTTTCAATGAAAACAAACGCGCTGTTTCTGAGAAGGCTTTCGGACCTCTTATAGCCACTGCAATGACTCGTTGTATCAACTGTACGCGTTGCATTCGCTTTTTAGATGAAATCGCCGGCACGCCATCTTTAGGGCAGGTCAATCGAGGTGAAGATGCTGAGATCGATACCTTTGTTCCAGACATTATACGCTCTGAATTATCAGGCAATATCATTGATATCTGCCCCGTTGGTGCCTTAACGTCGAAGCCTTATAAATTCAAGGCGCGGAGCTGGGAGCTTAGGAAAACCGAGAGCATTAGCGTGCATGATGCTCTGGGGTGCAATATTCGCATTGATTCGCGAGGGCGGGAGGTGATGCGTATCTTACCGCGCTTGAATGAGGGTATTAACGAATCATGGATTGATGACCGCACCCGGTTTGCATGTGACGGACTAGCGCATCAGCGTCTTGACCGTCCTTATGTTCGTAATAAACAGTCAGGCAAGCTCGTGGAGGCCAGTTGGGCCGATGCTTTTCAGGCTATTGCCGAGAATGTCTCAGGGGTCAGCGGTGATGAAATGGCTGCTCTGGCTGGAGATCTTGTTGATGTTGAGAGTATGGTTGCGCTGAAGGATCTGATGTTGGCGCTTGATTGCCCTCATCTTGATTGCCGCACTGACGGGACGCAAATTAATACGGAAGACCGTGCCTCTTATATTTTTAATTCTACGATTGCCGGTATTGATGAGGCTGATGCCATTTTTCTGATTGGCGGGAATCCGCGGCGGGATGCCACTATGGTCAATGCGCGCATTCGTAAAAACTGGCTTGAGAAACGTACGCCCATTTACCGCATTGGCGAGACTGGCGAGCTTACATATCCTTATGAACATCTAGGCAATAATCCAGCGGATATTGAAAAACTTATGAAGAAGTTTGGCGGCGGGGAACTTAATGCCAAAAAGCCAATGATGATTGTTAGTAATGACATTTTCGCGCGTGAGGATGCTTTGGTGATTCATGCGCTTGTGCATAAATGTGCAGAGCGTCTTGGTGTTGTACAAGCTAACTGGAACGGATTTAATATTCTTCATAAGGCGGCCTCGCGAGTTGGAGGGCTGGATATCGGCTTTTTGCCGCAGGAGCAAAGAAACGGGAAACGGTTTGCTGAGATTGTTGCCGGAACCAAGGATGGATCGATTAAAACCCTGTTTATGCTGGGCGTGGATGAATTTAATGCGCGCGTTAATATTGGCTGGCAGACTTTTGTTGTGTATCTGGGACATCATGGCGATCATGGCGCAGAACGCGCAGATGTTATTCTGCCCAGTGCAGCTTATACGGAAAAAGACGGAACCTATGTGAACACTGAAGGGCGACCCCAGCTCGCCAAGAGAGCTGTCAGCCCTCCCGGGGAGGCCAGAGAAGAGTGGAAGATTGTGCGGGAATTGTCGCAGTATGTCTTGCGCAAGCCACTGCCATATGGTGATGCCACAGCACTGAATAAACGAATTAAAAAGGAATGGCCGGTTTTTAAGGCGTTATATCAGGTCACGCCTTCCAGATGGGCGCTCTACAAACATAAAGGGAAGCTGCAAAAGGACAGTTTTCTGACCCTTCCGGGCAATTATTATTATGGCGATTCTATCTGCAGGGCATCGCCGACCATGCGTAAATGTGTTGAATCCTTTGGTGATGTCGGGGACACTCGGAAGGTGGCTGCGCAGTAACATCTTTTTTTCGCATAAGAAAAGAATGAAGGCTTTTTAAATATGGATTTCTTATTCGATACGTTTGATATTGATTCAATGTTCTGGCTCTTACGGACGCTGGGCTATAGTCTTTTGATTATTGTCGGTATCTTTTCCAGTGTAACGTATCTGACTTATGCCGAGCGTAAAATCCTAAGCGGGATGCAGCGCCGCCATGGGCCAATGACGGTTGGCCCTTTTGGTCTGCTGCAGCCTATAGCTGATGGGATTAAGTTGTTTGCCAAAGAAACGGTTATCCCCTCACAGGCGCACAGAGTTGTTTTTTTGCTGGCTCCTGTCCTTTTATTTACATTATCCCTGATTGCATGGGTTGCTATCCCTTTTGATAAAGGTTTGGTTCTTGCTGATATTAATGTTGGCGTACTTTATCTTTTTGCGATCTCTTCTATGGGCATGTATGGCGTTATTATGGCCGGATGGGCGTCCAATTCACGCTATGCATTTCTAGGGGGTCTACGTTCGGCTTCGCAGATGATTTCCTATGAAGTGTCTATGGGGCTTATTATTGTCTGTGTTTTGCTTGTGACAGGCTCATTGAACCTGCAAGATGTTGTACTGGCACCACGTCCATTGTGGGTACAAATACTTTTGCTGCCTATGCTTATCGTGTTTCTGATCTCTATTCTTGCAGAAACCAACCGTGCGCCTTTTGATTTGCCTGAAGGGGAGTCCGAAATTGCCGGCGGGTTTATGGTTGAGTATTCAGGTATGGCCTATGCGCTTTTTTTCCTCGGTGAATATGCCAATATGATCTTGATGAGCGGTATGACGACGCTCTTGTTTCTAGGCGGATGGCTTCCGCCCTTTGGTATGAATTTTCTTGATTTCATTCCCGGCATTGTCTGGTTTTCTGCAAAAACAGCTCTGATTTTGTTTTTCTTTATCTGGACGCGTGCAACTTTGCCGCGTTTTCGTTACGATCAGCTTATGCGTATGGGGTGGAAAGTCTTTCTTCCTTTTACGCTTACCTGGGTTGTTTTTATGGCTGGCGTTTTGATGAGCTTTAACGCTTTACCGGAGCAGGCGCAGGCAAACAATCCTTTGGGCAATATAGCGGGAACACTGGAAAATACAGTAACAGACGTTGGGAATAAGGTGGAAAGGGTTATTGAGACTATAGAGCGCCCTCGCGTTCATACGGTTGAGCGCCCCTCCGATGAAGAAAGCTTTCATGATGAGTTGTAAGAGAATGCTCCTGATTCATTGATGGATGATACTGAGGTAGATGATATTGATATGAATAATACCGATGAAAAGAAAGAGGAGGAATTATGAATCGCTTTGTGCGCATGTTCTTTCCTGTAGAAATATTGAAGGGATTTGCTCTTACTCTGAAATATCTGTTCTTTGTGCCTCGCGTGACTGTGAATTATCCGCATGAGAAGGGGCCGCTTTCCCCGCGCTTTCGCGGAGAGCATGCTTTACGCCGCTATCCCAACGGAGAGGAGCGGTGCATCGCCTGTAAGCTATGTGAAGCGGTGTGTCCGGCTCAGGCCATTACGATAGAGGCCAAACAGCATGAAGATGGTTCGCGTAGGACAACACGTTATGATATAGATATGACCAAATGTATTTATTGCGGCTTGTGTGAGGAGTCTTGCCCTGTTGATGCCATTGTAGAGGGGTCGAACTTTGAATATGCAACAGAAACTCGCGAGGAGCTTTTTTATAACAAAGAGAAACTTTTAGCCAATGGAGATCGCTGGGAGGCACAAATCGCAGCTAATCTGGAAAAAGATGCGCGTTATAGATAGGTCGTAGACCCAGGGATTTTTGTGCAGCTATGTATATTTCCCGGTGCCCCTTGCGAGTGGTCAAGGAAAACATTAAACCGAAGACATTGAAGTAACAGAGATATTTATATGATTATACAGGCCTTTGCCTTTTATTTATTTTCCGGTGTGCTGGTGCTTAGCGCTTTGATGGTTGTGTGTGCGCGTAATCCTGTACATTCTGTTTTATTTCTCATTCTTGCTTTTTTTAGTGCGGCGGGAATATTCCTTTTGCTGGGCGCCGAGTTTCTGGCCATGATTATGGTTATTGTATATGTCGGCGCTGTTGCGGTGCTGTTCTTGTTTGTTGTTATGATGCTTGATCTTGATTTTGTTTCCTTGAGAAAAGATATCATGAGCTATGTACCTTTTGGCTTACTTATGGGTGGAATCCTCCTTTTTGAGCTGATTACGATTTATACATACTGGCGCATAGCACCCGTCGCCATGCCGGATAAAAAGCATATGGTTGAGACAATACCTAACACGCAGGCTATCGGCCTTGAGCTTTATACCGAGTATGTTTTGGCCTTTCAGATGTCAGGATTGGTGCTCCTTGTTTCCATGATTGGTGCTATTGTCCTGACGTTAAGAAAACGATCCGACATACGCAGACAGAAAATGAACCATCAACACAGGCGTGAGGCATCAGATGTTCTGGAGATTAAGAAGATTACTCCTAAAACAGGAATCTAATGGGGAATAATTATGAGTGAAACAGTTGGTCTTATTGGTATGGAGCATTTTTTAATACTGGCTGCGCTGATTTTTACTATCGGTGTGTTCGGTGTTTTTCTGAATAGAAAAAATGTCATTGTTATCCTGATGTCTATTGAGTTAATGCTGCTTGCTGTTAATATAAATTTTGTGACATTCTCCAGTTATCTTCATGATCTCGCCGGGCAGATTTTTGTAATGTTTATACTTACGGTTGCTGCAGCAGAAGCTGCTATTGGGCTCGCTATTATTGTTGTTTTCTTTCGTAACAAAGGATCAATTGACGTTGCAGATATTTCAGAAATGAAAGGGTGATGTCATTTTCAGTATTAACACTTTTTTAATTACCCGTTATTTCGCCATGTGCAGATCAGTTATCGGAGGTTAAACGTATAAAATGGAACTTATTGCGGTCTTTTCTCCGTTTGCTTCTTTCCTGATTGCCGGCCTGTTTGGTCGTCAGCTCGGTGATAAAGGTGTGCAGTTTATTACCTGTTCTGCCGTTATACTGGCTGCTTTGGCCTCTGTTTCTCTTTTCTTTCGTGTGCCGCTCAATGATCTTTTGGTTGATGAATCTTATGTAACCGCTCTTGGATCGTGGATTGAGTCCTCTGGTCTTCGCGTACACTGGGCTCTGCGCGTTGATGCTTTGAGTGTGGTTATGATGTGTGTTGTTAATATTGTTTCAGCATGTGTTCACGTCTATTCAGTCAGTTATATGGAGAAAGATCCGGCGCAAGCGCGCTTTATGACTTACCTTAGCCTGTTTACTTTTGCGATGCTTATGCTTGTTAGCGCCGATAACGCCTTACAGCTCTTTTTTGGCTGGGAAGGTGTTGGACTTTCTTCTTATTTGCTGATCGGGTTCTGGAATACGAAACATGCAGCCAATGCGGCGGCGATAAAGGCCTTTGTGGTTAACAGGGTAGGGGATCTGGGGCTAATTCTTGGCATTATTGCTATCTATCTTAGTTTTGGAACTTTGGACTTTGTACAAATTTTTGACAGTGTAGAGTCTCACGCTGATGATGTTTATTCTGTCTTCGGTCAGGACATTCATGCACTAAGCGTTATCTGTTTGCTGTTGATTGTTGGTGCTGTCGGCAAGTCTGCGCAGCTCGGTTTGCATACATGGCTTCCTGATGCCATGGAAGGGCCTACGCCTGTTTCTGCCCTTATTCATGCAGCAACGATGGTGACCGCAGGCATTTTTCTGATTGCCCGTTTTTCTCCATTGTTTGAATATGCGCCAGATGCATTGATTGTGATTACTATTTTAGGGGCTACGACAGCTTTTGTTTCTGCGACAATTGCCCTGACGCAGTTTGATATCAAGCGCGTTATTGCCTATTCTACAATGAGCCAGCTGGGTTATATGTTTTTGGCGCTTGGTGTTTCTGCCTATAGTGCGGCTATGTTTCATCTGGTGACACATGCTTTTTTCAAGGCGCTGTTGTTTTTAGCTGCGGGCAATGTGATTCATGCATTATCCGGAGAGCAGGATATGCGCAATATGGGGGGGTTGTATAAAAAACTGCCGGTAACACATGGGCTCATGTGGATTGGAGCGCTTGCTCTTGCGGGGATATGGCCTTTTGCGGGCTTTTATTCGAAGGATATTATTCTTGAAGCGGCATGGGCGGATCATAGCTGGTTTGGACATTATGCTTATTGGGTTGGTGTTTTAACGGCTCTTTTAACCGCATTTTATACATGGCGCCTGTTGTTTATGACCTTTTATGGCGCACCGCGTCTGGGGACCGAGAAAATGAAACGCGTTCATGAGGCGTCACCACTTTCCAACGGAGCACTTATGGTTCTTGCGCTTGGTGCTCTCGCTGCGGGAAGTATTCTTTATAGCGGGTTTGTCGGTTCTCCCAAGGTGTCTGATAGCTACGGGCAAGATTCTTATCAAAGCATAGCCACTCAATCCGCAGCCTCCACAGATGACGGGTCGCCGCTTTCCAAAGACGTTAGAAATGATGCGCTTACCGAGGCTCTTAAAGAGCCAAAAGATGAGACTGAGAGCGAGCGCGGTCTTGTAAATGTTTGGTCACGGCCATATTTCTGGCACAGCTCTCTTTTTGTGCGCGCTGAGAATGATACGGTAGAAGCCGCTCATTATGTGCCAAAAATCATTAAACTCTTGCCTCTGATCGCCGGAGTAAGCGGTATTTTGCTGGCTTATTTGCTCTATATTGCGCGCTCCGGGATTCCATCTATCCTTGCGAGAAGAGCAAAATTTCTGCATCATCTTTTTAATCACAAATGGTATTTTGATATGGTTTACGGGGCTATATTTGTCCGGGGCAGCTTGTTTATGGGACACAGCCTTTCCAAGGGGGATCGTAACATTATTGATTCTGCCGGGCCGGACGGTGTTGCCGGTTTTTCACAGCGTATGGCTAAAAATCTTTCTTCTTTTCAAAATGGATTTGTCTATCATTATGCCCTTGTAATGATCGTGGCGCTGATTTGTTTGGTTAGCTGGTTTGTTTTTAGAGCTGATCCTTCTTTTTATATGTCGGATGTCCTAGAAAGTGCAGATGTTCCTGTTACCAAGGAGGCGCTCAAATGAATTTCCCTCCGGTTTTGTCAATAATGATTTTTATGCCGCTGGTGTGCGCCTTTATGGTCGCAATGATTCACGGCGAGGAGCATGACCACGATGTTGCCGAAAAAAACATTAAACATCTGTCATTTTTTAGCTCGGTGTTTGTGTTGGTATTTTCTTTCTTTATGTATGTTAATTATGATGTTTCCAATAGCTCTTTTCAATTTGTTGAGCATCATCAATGGTTTGGCAGTAATGGCATACAATACCATCTTGGCGTGGATGGTATTTCTATTTATTTTATTTTATTAACCACTTTGCTTATTCCAATATGTATTCTGGCGAGCTGGGGGAGCGTTGCGGGGCGGCTTAAAGAGTATATGATTTCCTTTCTGGTTTTGGAGAGCCTTATGATCGGTGCGTTTTGTGCGCTCGATTCGGTTTTGTTTTATGTATTTTTTGAAGGCGTCTTAATCCCCATGTTCCTTATCATTGGCATATGGGGTGGGTCGAATAGAATTTATGCCTCATACAAGTTCTTTTTATATACCTTTTTCGGTTCTGTGTTCATGTTTTTGGGATTGTTGGCGCTGTATGCCTTGACTGGTACAACCGACATGCAAAGCTGGATGGCAAATCCGGTTGCTCCTGAAATACAAAAAATTCTTTGGTTGGCGTTTTTTGCCAGTTTTGCCGTCAAGCTACCGATGTGGCCTTTCCATACATGGTTGCCTGATGCGCATGTTGAAGCGCCTACAGCAGGCTCTGTAATTCTTGCCGGTGTTTTGCTCAAGATGGGCGGGTATGGGTTTCTTCGTTTTTCTCTGCCGATGTTTCCTGATGCCTCTTTATATTTTGCGCCCTTTGTTATGGGATTGAGCGTCATTGCTATTTTATATGCGTCTTTGGTGGCTCTTGTTCAGGAGGACATGAAAAAGCTTATAGCTTACTCTTCGGTGGCGCATATGGGTTTTGTGACTTTGGGATTGTTTTCATTTACACCTCAAGGTATTGAGGGCGCTGTTTTTCAGATGATCAGTCATGGGCTTATATCTGCGGCCTTGTTTTTATGTGTTGGCGCGCTGTACCGCCGTTTGAAGACACGAGAAATCAAGCGCTATGGCGGGATTGTTAAAAACATGCCCAATTTTGCTGTGGTGTTTATGGTCTTTACGCTGGGAGCTATCGGTTTGCCCGGCACAAGTGGCTTTATCGGAGAGTTTTTGACGTTTATGGGCGCCATGCAGACCTATCCCCTTATTGCCGCCTTTGCCGGTGGGGGACTGGTTTTAGGGGCGGCTTATATGCTTCTTTTGTACAGGCGGCTCGTCTTTGGGCCTCAAGATAATGTTGACGCCTCAAACATGAAAGATCTGGAAGGATATGAAAAAGTGTTTTTTCTTCCGTTGCTGGCACTGGTTATATATCTTGGAATTTATCCCAATACACTTTTGGACAAGGTTTCACCGAGCGCCGTTACTATTTCGCAGCGTTATGCCAATCTTCGGGAGTCAGGCGAATACGGTGATGAACCCGCGCCATCCAAAGATTTATCTTCAGGGGCTGCACTTAATATCAACAAAAGAGGTGAGGAATAATGGAATCAGCAAACCTCCCCCTTATTTTTCCTGAGCTATTCATTGTTTTTACGGCTTTGGGATATTTGATTTCAGGTGTTTTCCAAGGCAATAAATCTACTGCTGTTTTGTGCTGGTCTGCCATAGCAAGCTTTTCTATTGCAACGATTATTCTCTTTCATGCGTCGTGGGATACAAGCCCTGTCCTAGGCAATACCCTTATCATAGACAGGTTTTCCAGCGCTATGAGACTTATATTATTACTTGGTCTTATCGTTTCTTGTGCGCTCTCCACACAATATCTACACCAAGAACGCATAGCACGCTTTGAGTATCCGGTTCTGGTTATGATTGCGGGAGTTGGTATGCTGTTTATGGTTTCGGCCAATGACTTTCTGGCGCTGTATATGGGGCTAGAGCTTCAATCCCTATGTCTTTATATCCTTGCTGCATTTCACCGCAACTCAACACGATCGGGTGAGGCGGCGGCTAAATATTTTCTCCTCGGTATTCTTTCTTCAGGTATCTTGCTCTTTGGGATATCCCTTATTTATGGTTTTGCGGGCAGTCTTGATTTTATTGTTATTGCAGAATTTCTTAAAGATATGAAGGCTGTTCCTCCTGGTTTTACTGTTGGTATGGTCTTTATTCTTGCCGCTTTGGCTTTCAAGATTTCGGCAGCGCCGTTTCATATGTGGACGCCTGATGTGTATCAGGGCGCTCCTACAAGTGTGAGTGCTTTTTTTGCTCTGGTTCCCAAAGTTGCGGCTCTGGCATTGCTGGTTCGTCTTCTTTTTGGGCCTTTTGCTCCGGCGCAGGAGCAATGGGTACAGGTGCTTTATTTTATAACGGTACTTTCTTTGTTTTTTGGATCCTTTGGCGGAATTGCACAAAAAAGTATCAAACGCCTGATGGCATATAGTTCTATTAATCATATTGGATATATGCTGATCGGGCTTGTGGTTGGGACGCAGGCTAGTATTTCGGCGGTTGTATTGTATTTGTTGATTTATCTGGTGATGACCGCCGGTGTATTTGCAGTTATCCTGTGTCTGCGCAAAGACGGAATCGCAATTTATAATATAAGGGGACTAGCCGGTTTGTCGCATAGCCGTCCTTTATTAGCCTATACTATGGCTGTCTTTATGTTTGCGATGAGCGGCGTGCCTCCATTAGCAGGTTTTTTTGGCAAGATGTTTATTTTTAATGCGGCTATTGCTGAAGGGTATTATTTTCTTGCCGTATTCGGGGTATTGGCCAGTGTTGTGTCAGCCTATTATTATTTACGTATTGTAAAAGTTATGTTCTTTGATGCTCCTGTAGATGAGCCGGATGATAAGATAGGGTTTGAGCTTCATGCGGTTTTATTTGGCGCGCTGGTGTTTATAGTTGGCTTTGTCTTTATGCCTACGCATTTGATTGATTTTGCTGATGCGGCGGCCTCTTCACTGTTCTAGGAGCTGGTTTTCATTATGTCTTATGATACAGATTTCCGCTGGATCCTCAATCAACATGATACTCTGGTTAGTACGCAAAATACTCTCAAGGATTTGCTGGCGGGGGGGAATGCCAGCGAGGGTCTTGTTATACAGGCTTTGGAGCAAACAGGGGGGTATGGTCGCCATAACCGCGCATGGGAGGGCGGAGCCGGTAACTTGTATTTCTCCTTTTTGCTTCAACCGCGTGCGGCTTTATCGCGCTGCGTTACACTGTCTCTTGTGGCCGGGA
Organism: Alphaproteobacteria bacterium; assembly: GCA_046542355.1. Classification (GTDB taxonomy): domain Bacteria; phylum Pseudomonadota; class Alphaproteobacteria; order Micavibrionales; family Micavibrionaceae; genus UBA1672. Next base: position 83,563 of record JBKHBN010000003.1, read on the forward strand.
TTGCTCTTGTGCGCGCTTTACAACACATCACGCATCAAAGGGAGGGGGTTGTTCTTAAATGGCCTAATGATGTGATGTTGGGCGGGTTAAAATGTGCCGGAATTTTACTTGAGAATGTTCCTTCTGCCCGTCAAAGCGGTGAGGTGCAAAACATAGTTATTGGCATCGGTGTTAATATAGCCAGTGCGCCCGGTGAAGGGACAGCTTGTGTTTTGGATTTTATCGGTCATGGCCCCCTGGGGCGCGCTGTTTCCTGTGAGGCGCTTTTAGATCGTTTTTTATCATTGTTCGGTGAGGCTTATAGCAAATGGAACATTGATGGTTTTTCTCATTTGAAATCAGACTTTCTTGACCTGACTTATCCAGTGGGCACACATATGAGTGTGAAGCTTCCTACGGGCGCTGTTCAAGGCCAATTTCAAGGTATTGAAGCTGATGGAAGCCTGATAATTCTGTGTAAAGATCGCAAAGAGTTACAAAAAATCACCACAGGGGATGTGTTTTTAGTATGATTGTTGAGTGCGCTCGTTGTGGTGCGTTTGTACTTAAAGTAAAGATTTGTAGTAAAGATTTGAGATTATGCTGCTTGCCATTGATGTTGGAAATACCAACACCGTTTTTGCATTATTTAGTTATACCAGCGATGAGGGGCTTTTGCACTCATGGCGATGCAAAACAGAGAGTGCGCGCTCGGGCGATGAGTACGCTGTTTTTCTTAATCAATTATTCCTGCTTGAGAATATAGCGTGGGATGATATTACAAATATTATCATTAGCTCGGTTGTTCCTGATGCAAATTTTCATTTAACCCGCTTTTGCGAGAAATATCTCTCGATGCGTCCTTTATGCGTTGATGCCCGTAGCGCGGGTGTCACAATAGATCTGGATCAGCCTGAGGAGGTGGGCGCGGACAGACTTGTTAATGCCAGTGCGGTGATTGCCCATTATTCCTTACCGGCCATTGTTATTGATTTTGGTACAGCGACTACTTTTGATGTTGTTGATTCAAAAGGCGTTTATCAGGGCGGCGTTATTGCTCCGGGTATTCAACTGTCTATTGATGCGCTGGCAAAACGAGCGGCCAAACTTCCACAGATTGTTATTAAAAAACCGCGCTCTATTATCGGAAAAAACACAGCTTCGGCGATGCGCTCAGGTATGTATTGGGGATATATTGGCCTGATTGAGAAGATTGTCGGTAATATTATTGATGAGCTGGCGCAAGAAGGCGTTAAAGAAAAACCGCAAGTTATTGCGACGGGCGGTCTTGCTCCGCTATATGCCAAGGATACGCAAATCATTGATGTTGTCGATCATAATCTTATTTTCAAAGGGCTTTTGAACATCAGCAAAAAATACAAAAGTTCAAAAATTGCGTAGAGGGTTTTTTGTGTTATATAGAAAACACAATGTACTACAGGAAAGTCCTCGCTTATGTCAGTTCTGCTTGAGAATAATGCTTTATATTTCATTCCTCTTGGTGGGAGTGAGCAGTTTGGTGCAAATCTAAACCTCTATGTGTGTAATGGTGAGTTTCTAGCTGTTGATTGCGGTGTGTGCTTTGCTGATGAGCGCTATCCCGGGATTGATTTACTGCTTCCGGATCCGTGGTTGCTGGAGGAAAACAAGGACAAGCTTAAAGGGCTAGTCCTGACCCATGCGCATGAAGATCATCTCGGCGCTGTGGCTTTTTTGTGGGATCGGTTTGAGTGCCCGATCTATACAACGCGCTTCACGGCTTCTGTTTTGCGGGGGAAATTGGCGCAAGAAGGGGTCGAGGGTGTTCCTATTCATATTATTGAGCCAAATACGCCGTTTGACCTTGGCTGTTTTTCCCTGAATTTTCTTTCGGTCGCGCATTCTGTTCCCGATAGTTTTTCTCTCTTTTTACAAACGCCGCACGGCAATGTTTTTCATAGTGGTGACTGGAATCTGGATCCGTATTCAGCCACGGGGCACAAAGCCAAAGAAGATGTTTTCCGGAAACTCGGTGAGGCAGGCGTTTTGGCTTATATTGGTGATTCAACCAATGCAGAATGTGATGGCTATGCCGGATCTGAGGCCGCTGTTGCCCAGGGGCTTATTAAAGAATTTGAAAAATGCGAAGGGAAGATTGCTGTTACAATTTTCTCTTCCAATATTGGGCGCGTTATCAGTGTTGCGCGCGCAGCCCAGAAAGTCGGGCGCGGGGTCGCTCTTATAGGTCGTTCTTTGCATCGGATGGTTGGGTGTGCGCGCGAATGCGGTATGCTTGAGGGATTGCCTCCTTTTATTGATGAGGATGAACTGGTGCATGTGCCCGATGAAAATCTGGTTCTTATTGTGACTGGATCACAAGGGGAGTTCCGCGCCGCTTTGGCCAAAATTGCGCGGGGAGAGTTTCGCAATATTTCCCTTGGCAAAGGAGATACAACCATATTTTCTGCGCGGGCTATTCCGGGAAATGAAAGAACGATTAATGTTGTTAAAAATAATCTCAGCGCACGAGGTGTACGTATCATATCGCCAAAAGATACGGATAATGTTATCCATGTTTCCGGGCATCCCTACCGCGGCGAGATTGAGACAATGCTTGGCTGGATCAAGCCACGCTGCGTTGTTCCTGTACATGGTGAATATGTTCAATTAAATGCGCAAGCCCAACTCGCGCAAAAATGCCATGACGGTGTTGTGGTTCTGCCTCAAAACGGGTCAGTGATCCGACTTGCACCAGAACCGCCTGCTATAGTGGATCAACTGGAAACGGCTCTGCTGGCCGTTGATAAAGCGCATATCATTCCTGCGACCCATCACTCTATCACTGCGCGACGCAAATTGCAGTATTCAGGAACGGTTCATGCGTCTGTTGTTATTGATGCTGATTTTCGTCTTTTGGCACCGGTTAAGGTCACGACCGTGGGGCTGAGCAGTGAGACGGAGCAAAAACACGATTGTATAGAAGAAACCCTACAGGCTAGAACCGAGGAACTGTTGCTCTCTTTAGCGCCTCATTTTGATGATTTTCTGCCTGATGATGATAAAATTGCCGAGAAATTGCGGATTGCGTTGCGGCGTCATGTTCATAAAACACTTGGAATCCAGCCTAAAACTTCTGTGCATGTGACATATCTTGATCTTTGATATATGGTGTTTTGATGCCTTTGTTTTTATTTTTTTTGCTTTTCGTCTTTACGCCTGCTTTTGCACAAGAGGATAAAAGCTTGTCAGGTCTGGAGCAGCTTTGCAACCTGCATCATCCAGAAAAATCGGGAGCTGAGTATGTGCCCGGAATGGATGTACATGGAAATTCGGTAGTTCCAGCAGATCTACATCCCGAACTTAAGGGCAGTGCTTTTCCTAATAATCCTGTCGTTTTCCCCATAACAATAGATCTGGCCAAGCGCTATGGTCTTGATTTTCCAGGTGGATTGGAACTGGATTCCGATGTTAGCACTCTCACGGTGTTTAGGGACGGACGTATGGTTTTTGGAAATCAGGATGTTTCCGCTTCTGTTAAGAGTGTTTGTGAAGACCTTGTTTCTCAAACGAAAAAAAAACAATCCCATCAGGAAGAACAGCATAGACATGAAAGCTCTAATCCCGTACTCTCTAGCGATAAAATAGAGGGTCAGTATCCATAACATTATTGCTAACTTAAGCATGATGGAAACGATGCGTTGCTTTTAAGAGTAGAGACAGGGACTATGGCAGAAAATAATAAAACAGCAATTACGCCTACACGGGAGGATGATTTCCCCGAATGGTACCAGCAGGTTATAAAAGCTGCTGATATGGCGGAAAATTCTCCGGTGCGCGGCTGTATGATTATCAAGCCTTATGGCTATGCGCTTTGGGAGATTATGCAGCGCATTTTTGATGGTATGATAAAAGATGCCGGTGTTGAAAATGCGTATTTTCCCTTGCTGATCCCTTTGGCTTTTATGAGCCGTGAAGCCGATCATGTCGAAGGCTTTGCCAAAGAATGTGCGGTGGTGACGCACCATCGCCTGGAAGCTGGAGAGGATGGCGGGCTTGTTCCTGCGGGAAAGCTTGAGGAGCCTTATATTGTACGTCCAACTTCAGAGACTATTATCGGGGATGCGATGGCGCGCTGGGTGCAGTCTTATCGTGATTTGCCATTGAAGTTGAACCAGTGGTGTAACGTGATGCGATGGGAAATGCGTACGCGTATGTTTTTGCGCACCTCTGAATTTCTGTGGCAAGAGGGGCATAACGCTTTTGAAACAGCGGAAGAGGCAAATGACGACGCGTTGCAAATGCTCGAGGCGTATCGCGAGTTTTCGGAAGATTATCTAGCTTTGCCTGTTATGACGGGAGAGAAGACGGTTGATGAGCGCTTTCCCGGCGCGGATCATACCTATACGATTGAGGCCATGATGCAAGATGGGAAAGCTTTGCAGGCCGGAACTTCTCATAATCTGGGACAGAATTTTGCTAAATCTATCGGGATTAAGTTTCAAGGGCGCGATGGCAACGAAGAATATGCATATACGACAAGCTGGGGGATTTCCACGCGGCTGGTCGGCGGGATGATTATGACTCATGGCGATGATGATGGAATGATTATGCCGCCGCGCGTTGCGCCGCATCAGGTTATTATTATTCCTATTGCGCGGGATGGACAGGACGTTGGCGCGCTCAATGACTATATTGATCGCTTGTATAAGAAGCTCAAAGATTCCGGTATTCGTGCTCATGTCGATGGCCGTGATATGCGCACTCCAGATAAAATGTGGAATGCCATCAAGAAAGGTGTACCGGTGCGCGTTGAAATCGGTCAACGTGAAATGGAGGAGGGTATGTTAACTCATGTGCGCCGCGACCTTGGGCGCTCTTCCAAAACAACAAGCACGATCGAGGCATTTGTAACCGGGCTGCCTGCCATACTTGATGATATTCATAACACAATGCTGGAGCGCGCACGCTCATTCAGGGACGCTCATATGCGAGATGTGAGTGATCTGAAGGACATGAAGGCCTTTTTTGCGAATGGAAATATTGGATTTGTCCGTGTGCCTGTGTCAGTTATGAACTCAGATGGTTATGCCGATATCATGAAGGAATACTCTTTGACAACCCGCTGTATACCTTTTGCTGATGGTGGTGATATGGTTATCATCGGCAAAGCCTATTAAGAACTTTATTGAAAGATATAACAACGAGACATGTTGACTGTATTTGAACGCACTGTGGCATGGCGGTATCTCCGCTCCAAAAAGGCCGAGGGGTTTGTCTCTGTGATAGCAGGATTTTCCTTTGCGGGTATCATGCTGGGCGTTGCAACCCTGATCATTGTTATGAGCGTTATGAACGGTTTTCGTCAGGAGCTGTTCTCACGTATTTTGGGGCTTAGCGGACATATGAATGTTTATTCGCAAGCCGGAGCCTTGTATGATTATCAAACTTTGGCCGAGACGATAAAAAATGTTGATGGTGTTGCCAGTGTTACCCCCATTATAGAGGGACAGACTTTACTGTCATATCGCACAGCTGCGACAGGCGTTCTGGTGCGCGGTATTTCACAAATGGATTTTGCGATGCGTGATACCCTCTATAACGGAATTAGAGCTGGTGAGATTGAGAATTTTCGTGAGTTCCGTGTGGCTATCGGGTCTGTTCTGGCGGAAAAAATGCAGCTTAGTGTTGGTGATACGATAACGTTGACTTCACCTGTGCTTAAAACAACGCCTTTTGGTACCGTCCCAACGCAAAGATCGTTTGAGATTGGGCTGATATTTGACGTTGAGATGTATGAATATAATAGCGGCTTCATTTTTATGCCTTTAGAGGCGGCTCAGAAATTCTTTCAGTTGAAAAACAGCGTGAGCGCGATTGAGGTTTTTCTGAGCAACCCGGAACGTCTTGATGAAATTCGCAAGAATATAGAGTTTGAGCTTAATAACCGGGCGTCTGTTTATGACTGGCGGGATATGAATAAGAGCTTTTTTAACGCGCTGGAGGTTGAGCGTAATGTTATGTTTCTTATTTTGAGCCTCATTATTCTGGTGGCTGCATTTAATATTATTTCCTCGATGATTATGCTGGTAAAAGACAAGGGGCAGGACATTGCCATTATGCGGACAATGGGCGCAACGCGTGGCAACATGATGCGCATTTTTATGCTAACTGGTGCGAGCATTGGTTTCATTGGAACCATTGTGGGTTCTATGCTTGGAATAGCCTTTGCTCTCAATATAGAAACAGTTCGCGGCGCTTTAGAAAGAATTACAGGAACATCGTTGTGGGATGCGGAGATACGCTTTTTATCTGAAATTCCAGCGCAAATAGACTGGCATGAGGTGATGGGGGTTATTATTATGGCCTTTTCCCTGTCTATATTTGCAACGATCTATCCTGCGTGGCGTGCATCGCGTCTGGACCCTGTTGAAGCGCTGCGTTATGAGTAGACATTCTGATCTTTTTACTGGTTCTGTCAGGGTGATTTATGTCATTTTTTATGGTTTTAAATTTTTATAATTATGGGTTCAAGTTTGGCAGAAATATTTGAAAAACACAGCCTTGGTGATCCTGGTGCGCTTAAGGAGGAATATTATATTCCTGCGCCGGGGGAGCGTGAGTATTATCCTGATCCTGAAGATGCCTTTGGAGCTCCTCATGAGTATTTCGATACCCTCTCAGATCTTGATGACCTTGATGACGATTTGCTGTACGAGGATGAGGATGGCCTGTTTGAAGAGGCGCAAAATGCGCATAATCCTGAGGCTATTGTTGATGAGGGACAGCTCTTGCTTATGGTTCGCAATCTTCAGAAGACCTATAAGCAAGGTAGCCGCGCCCTCACTATATTGAATAATGTTGATCTGCGGCTTTATTCCGGTGAAATTTGTGCTCTTGTGGGGCCGAGCGGGTCTGGGAAATCAACGCTTTTGCATATTCTGGGCTTACTCGATTCACCAACAAGCGGGCAAATTCTTATGGGTGAGCAGGATGTTTCCAAGCTCTCTGAGCGCATCAGAACAAAACTGCGCAGTCAGCATATTGGTTTTGTTTACCAGTTTCATCACCTGTTGCCGGAGTTTAGTGCTCTTGAGAATGTCGCTTTGCCACAAGTGATTGCCGGAACGTCCTTTAATGATGCAAACGCCAAAGCGTCTGATTTGTTGGCTCAACTTGGGCTATCGAGCCGTTTACACCACAGACCCGGCACGCTATCGGGTGGAGAGCAACAACGCGTTGCTATTGCGCGGGCGTTGATTAATGATCCGTATTTACTGTTTGCTGATGAGCCTACGGGCAACCTTGATCCGGAAACGTCCGAGGAGGTGTTTTCTCTTTTGATTGATATGGTCAGGCGGCGCGGGATTGGCGCGCTTATAGCAACACACAATATGGATCTGGCGCATCAAATGGATCGGATTTTAGAGGTTAAATCCGGCCATCTTTTGCCTTATTAGTTTCCTGCCTATCGGTTTTTTCCCTTTTATTTGCCGGTTCAATGTAGTTAACTTCGTGCCATGAGCCAGTTTATTCATTTGCGATTGCATTCTGCTTACTCTCTTGCTGAAGGGGCTATCAAGATCAAGGATTTGATCGATTTATGCCGCCATGAGCAGATGCCTGCTGTTGCGGTTACAGATACAAACAACCTGTTTGGCGCGATGGAGTTTGCCCAGGAGGCCGCAAAGAACGGAATTCAGCCCATTCATGGATGCCAGATCAATGTTGATGATGCGGGACATCAGCTGGTTTTGCTTGTACAAAATGAAACGGGGTACAGAAATTTATGCAAGATTGTAAGTGCGGCTTATGTCAATAAAACGCAAGATGGAGTTATCGGCCATCAGGTCCATACATCTTACGAGATGCTCGAACAACATCATGAAGGACTGATATGCCTGAGCGGTGGCATGAAGGGCGCTATTGCCGATGCTCTTTTACATGGACAAATAGATCATGCAGAAGAAAACACCAAACGTTTAAATGCTTTATTTGAGGGGCGCTTTTATATTGAGCTGCAGCGTCATGGCTTAATTAGTGAAGATAAGGTTGAGCCGGCTTTGATCGATCTTGCTTATAAATATGATATTCCTCTGGTGGCGACGAATGATTGTTATTTCAAAAACCGCAAGGCTCATGAGGCGCATGATGCCTTGCTGTGTATCGCCGAGGGACGTTATGTCACCGAGGATGACCGGCGCAAGGTCACGCCGGAGCATTATTTCAAGTCATCTGCGGAAATGACGGCCTTGTTTGAGGATATACCGGAAGCGGTATTGAATACTGCTGTCATTGCGCAGCGCTGTTCTTTTCTACTTAAACCTATAGAGCCCATTTTCCCTCCGTTTGAGTCCAAGAGCAAACTCCCTGAAAAAGAGGAGCTTGAAAAACAAGCGCGGGAGGGGCTGCAGTGGCGTCTTGAGAAGTTTGTCTTTCAAGAGGGAATGAGCGAAGAGGCGTTGAAAGAAAGGGCTGCACCTTATTGGAAACGCCTTGATTTTGAACTTAAAATTATTAACCAGATGGGTTTTCCGGGTTATTTTCTTATCGTTTCTGATTTTATAAAATGGTCAAAGGCCAATGATATACCGGTTGGGCCGGGGCGGGGCTCTGGTGCAGGCTCTGTGGTGGCCTGGGCTTTGAAGATTACCGACCTTGATCCCTTACAACTTGGCTTGCTTTTTGAGCGTTTTTTGAATCCTGAGCGAGTTTCCATGCCGGACTTTGATGTGGATTTTTGTCAGGATCGGCGTGATGAGGTTATACGTTATGTTCAGGAGCGCTATGGGTATGACCATGTCGCGCAGATTATCACTTTTGGTAAATTGCAAGCGCGGGCGGTTGTGCGTGATGTTGGGCGCGTGTTACAGATGCCTTACGGACAGGTTGACCGGATCGCTAAACTAATCCCCAACAATCCGGCTAATCCCATGACCTTGCAGGAAGCTCTGGATGCGGATGAAGATTTACGCGCTGAGAGAGATAAGGATGATACGCAGGGCAAACTTATTTCCATTGCTTTGCAGCTAGAAGGGCTTTACCGCCATGCTTCAACACATGCGGCTGGTGTTGTGATCGGTGATAGACCTCTTGATGAGCTGATCCCGCTGTATCGTGATCCTCGCTCTGATATGCCTGTTACGCAGTTTAATATGAAGTTTGTTGAAAAAGCTGGTTTAGTGAAGTTTGACTTTCTGGGTCTAAAAACCATGACGGTTATTCATAAAGCCCTGAATATGGTACAGGAGCAAACTTCCGAGCGTATTGAGCTGTTGGATATTCCGCTGGATGATGCCAAGACATATGAGCTGATGACACGCGGCAATACCGTTGGTGTTTTTCAGCTGGAAAGTGCGGGGATGCGCGATGTCCTGAAAAAAGTAAAACCAAACCGGTTTGAGGATATTATTGCTCTTGTCTCGCTGTATCGTCCCGGGCCAATGGATAATATTCCGCGCTATATTGATGTCAAGGAAGGGCGGGAAGAGCCGGATTATATGCATCCTGTTTTGGAGCCGTTTTTGACCGAAACATATGGGATTATGATCTATCAAGAGCAAGTCATGCAGGCCGCGCAAACGCTCTCGGGTTATACGCTTGGCGCCGCCGATCTTTTGCGCCGCGCTATGGGTAAGAAAATCCATGAAGAAATGATCAAGCAGCGCAAACTTTTTGTTGAGGGTGCGAAGGAATATCACAATGTTCCCGAGAAGACTTCATCGGAGATTTTTGACCAGATTGCCAAGTTTGCGGGCTATGGTTTTAACAAAGCCCATGCGGCTGCTTATGCGCTTATTGCATATTGGACGGCGTGGCTCAAAGCCAATTATCCAGTTGAATTTATGGCCGCTTCAATGGCACTTGATTTAAACAATACCGATAAGCTGAGTGTTTTCAAACAAGATATTGATAAGACAGGATTGAAGCTTCTGCCTCCTGACATTAATCATTCATATGCGAATTTTAAAGTCGAGAATGGCGCTGTGCGGTATGCGATGGGCGCTCTTAAAGGTGTCGGTCAGGATGCTATGGAAAGGCTGGTTACGGAACGCTATCAAAACGGTCAGTTTAGAGACTTGCAGGACTTTGCCTGCCGCCTTGATCCCAAGACAATGAACAGGCGTCAGTTTGAGCGTATGATTTATGCTGGTGTGTTCGATTCTCTGCACCCGCATCGTGCGCAGCTTTGTGAGGGGGTAGATCTTATTTTACGCTATGCGCACTCCTTGGCAGAAGAACGAATCTCCGGGCAGGTGAGCCTTTTCGGGAATGACAGCGAGCAAAGCGGCCTTGGTTTACCTACGTTGCCGGAGGTGCGCAAATGGAGCCCTCTGGAACAACTCGCCAATGAATTTACGGCTGTCGGTTTTTACCTTTCTGCGCATCCGCTGGATACGCGGCAAGAGCAGTTAGAGCGTATGAATATTCGTTCCTTGTCTTATGTCGAGCATGATATTCTCTCAAAGGGAAAGGCTGTATATAAAATGGCCGGTGTGTTGCTTAAAAAACAGGAGAAAGTTTCACAAAAGGGGAGTAAATACGCCTTTTTACAGCTTTCTGATCCAACGGGGATTTTTGAAGTCACTATCTTTTCTGAAACGCTTCATGCGGTGCGTGACTTGCTGGAGTCGGGAAATGCTTTACTGGTTAGTGTTGATGTCGAGATACAAGACGACCAGTTGCGTTTTACGTCGCAAAAAATTGTGCCTCTGGATGATGCGCTTGATCAGGAAATTAATGAAATCGAAGTGCATTTGAACAGTTATGAAGCAGCGCAGAAGCTTAAAGAATTTTTGGATATAGAAGGGCGTGGCCGCTCAAAAATCAAGATCTGCGTCCATACAGATGATGAACGCATTGCTATCATCGAGGTTGCCGAAACATGGGCGCTTGGTGCACAAGCCCGTAATGCTATACGTATGCAAGATGGTATTTTAAAGATTACCGAACGTTAAATACACAGAAAAACCTTGCATTTACTCTTTTTTCACGATAAAAGTCTGCAGTTTTTAATTCACATGCGGGAATAGGGACTTAATGTTTTATATTTAAAACAAGGCCCGTCCGGTGTGGTTCGAAGAGCCACTCATAACCCCGCAGAGGTATAACCGGAAAAAGGAGATATAATCATGGCAGTACCTGAATTCACAATGCGTCAACTTCTAGAGGCGGGCGTTCACTTTGGTCATCATACACGCCGCTGGAACCCTAAAATGCGTCCGTTTATTTTCGGGGTGCGTAACGGTGTCCATATTCTTGACCTTCAACAAACCCAGCCCCTTCTGGTTAATGCGCTGACAGAAATTCGTAATATTGTTTCCAAGGGCGGGCGTATTTTGTTTGTCGGAACAAAGAGACAGGCGCAGGATACTATTGCTGAAAGTGCGAAGCGCTGCGGACAGTACTATGTTAACCAGCGCTGGCTGGGCGGTATGCTGACAAACTGGAAAACAATCACAGCTTCTATCAACCGTTTGCGTGATCTGGAAAAAATTCTATCGGGCTCTCAAGAAGGGTATACCAAGAAAGAGCTTTTGATGATGACGCGTGAGCGTAACAAGCTTGAATCATCAATCGGTGGTATCAGAGATATGGGCGGGCAGCCAGATGCGCTGTTTGTGATTGATACCAACAAAGAAGATATTGCTATTAAAGAAGCCAATAAACTTGGCATTCCTGTTTTTGCCATTGTCGATAGTAACTCTAATCTTGAAGGTGTTGATTATCCTGTTCCGGGCAATGATGATGCTTTGCGCGCAATCGATCTTTATTGCGAGCTGGTTGTTGGCGCTGTTGTGGACGGCTTGCAAGCAGAGCTGGGCACCAAGGGTAAAGATGCCGGGGCTGCTGTGGATGTAAATGTCACACTTCCCGAGAGTAAAGATGCTGATGGCGCAAAAAAGAAAGATGTTGCTAAAACTGACGATAATGCTGGTAAGAGTAAGGCAGATGAAAGCGCAGAAAAAGACGAAAAGAAATCTGCATCGGCTTAGCTATGCCGGTGTCTGCGGGGTGTGCGTCAAGTGTAAATGATTTTATACCCCAAGGTTCAATTAATTAAATTACAGTATGGAGAGAAACATGGCTGATATTACAGCATCAATGGTAAAGGAACTGCGCGAGGCAACCGGCGTAGGCATGATGGATGCCAAAAAGGCACTGGTTGAGAATGATGGAAATATGGAGAGTGCTGTTGACTGGCTCCGTACGCAGGGCTTAGCCAAGGCGGCAAAGAAATCTGGACGCACCGCTGCTGAAGGTCTGGTTGCGATTGTTACACAAGGCAATACCGGTGCTGTTGTCGAAGTCAATGCAGAAACAGACTTTGTTGCGCGCAATGAGTCCTTTCAGGATTTTGTGAAGAAAGTTGCAAACTTAGCGCTTAGTGTTGAGACTTTGGATGAGCTTAAAGCTGCTGATCTTGATGGCAAAACAGTTGAGCAAACTCTCACGGATCTGATTGCTACGATTGGTGAGAATATGTCCTTGCGCCGTATGGAGCGCCTGCAAGTATCACAGGGCGCTGTTGTTGGTTATATGCATAGTGCATTGTCAGAAGGTCTGGGCAAGATCGGTGTTCTTGTTGCTCTTGAGTCTTCTGAAGATGACGCTGTTTTGCAAAGTACCGGTAAACAAGTTGCAATGCATATAGCGGCGGCTAACCCTCAGTTTCTTAACAAAGACTCAGTTTCTGCAGATGTACTAGAGCGCGAACGCGCTGTCTTGAAAGAGCAAGCTATGGCTTCAGGGAAACCGGCGGATATTGCCGAGAAAATGGTTGATGGGCGGATGCGTAAATTTTACGAAGAGATTTGCCTTATGGAACAAGCCTTCATTATGGATACAGACAAGACTGTGTCCCAGGCTGTTAAGGATGATGGAGATATCAACGTGAGCGCGTTTTCACGCGTTCAGCTCGGTGAAGGTATTGAGAAGAAGGAAGAAGACTTTGCTGCTGAAGTGGCTGCCGCTGCAAACGCGTAGAGTGCTCTTTGCATATTTGCATATTTGCATATGTGCATATAAATGTCACAGCCGCATTGCAAAACTGTGCGGCTGTCATTATATTTCAGCCATGCGTCTATGAGCGCATACTATTTTTATTAAGATGAACGGAGCATCGATATATGACAGCAACGACTATGCCCTCTGATGTGAAGAGCGATTTACCTTATAAAAGGGTTATGCTCAAAATGTCTGGTGAAGTTTTAATGGGGGAAAAGGAGTTTGGGCTTCATTCTTGCACAGTTAAACGTGTAGCAGAGGACATAAAAGAAGTTGTGGATCTGGGGGTTGAGGTTTGCGTTGTTGTTGGAGCGGGGAATATCTTTCGTGGGGTGTCAGGCGCTGCTGACGGGATGGATCGTACGACGGCTGATTATATGGGTATGCTCGGGATCGTTATTAATGCTCTGGCTTTGCAAAATGCGCTGGAGAATATGCAGGTCAAAACACGCGTTATGTCTGCCATTCGCATGGATGCCATCTGCGAGCCTTATATACGGCGCCGGGCTATAAGACATATGGAAAAAGGTCGCGTGGTTATCTTTGCGGCGGGAACCGGAAACCCATATTTTACAACAGACACAGCTGCTACGCTTCGAGCATCGGAGATGGATTGCGATGTTATTATGAAGGGGACAAAGGTAAATGGAATATATTCTGCAGACCCTAAAACTAACCCGGATGCCGAGCGCTATGATCGTATAACGTATCTAGATGTTTTAACCAAGGGTCTACGTGTGATGGATGCGACGGCTATCTCTTTGGCGCGGGAAAATAATATTCCAATTGTAGTCTTTTCTGTTATGGAGAAAGGCAACTTTGCCAATATTGCGCGTGGAGACGGGGAATTTACGGTCGTTGCTTGTGATTAGCAGTTTTGTCATTATGATTTTACTGTGAAAAAAAGAGTGATATATTACAAAGCGGATGAAATCATCTGTTAGTTAAAAAAGGATAGCATAATGGACTATAGTAAAGAGGATATTAAGCGGCGCATGGATGGAGCTATTTCTGCTCTTCAAAAAGAGTTCGCCGGGCTGAGAACTGGCCGCGCTTCGGCCAGCTTGCTTGATCCTGTCATTGTTGACATGTATGGCAGCAAGATGCCAATCAATCAGGTGGGCACAATCAGCGTTCCCGAGCCGCGTATGCTTAGCGTACAGGTTTGGGATTCTTCGGCTGTTAAATCGGTTGAAAAAGCTATTCGGGATGCCGGTCTTGGGCTTAATCCGATGCCTGATGGTAACAATATACGCATTCCTGTGCCGGATCTTAATGAAGAGCGCCGCAAGGAGCTAACGAGAATTGCTGGTAAATATGCCGAAAATGCACGCATTGCTATTCGCAGTGTGCGTAAAGACGGGATGGATGTGCTCAAAAAAATGCAAAAGGATGGCGATTTATCAGAAGATGAGTTAAAACGTCTTTCTGATGAGGTGCAGCAGCTTACCGATGAGGCTACGAAAAAAGTTGATACCATGCTGTCGGATAAAGAAGACGACATAATGACTGTGTAATTCTCAACTGTGCCTACATGTGTTTCGTTGCATTTATAGTCGGCGCAGAGACACCCCTTCAGATTGCAAGAGGCCCAAATAAAAATGAGCGATAAGCCTTCAGGCGGCGGCGCTGCTGATACAGATGATATTCCCAAGCACGTAGCTATCATTATGGATGGAAACGGACGGTGGGCCTCCAAACGTGGCTTGCCGCGAACAATGGGGCATAAGAAGGGCGCTGAAGCTGTGCGGAGAACAGTAGAGGCCGCTGCGGAATTCGGGGTTCGTTATCTGACTTTGTTTGGCTTTTCTTCCGAGAACTGGAATCGTCCTGCGCACGAGGTTGATGAGCTTATGAATCTGCTGCGGCAGTATCTTCGCTCGAAAACGGCAGATTTACATGAAAGAAATGCGCGCCTAAGTGTTATTGGTGATCGTAGTGCTTTTGATGATGATATTGTCGAGCTTATAGAGAGCGCGGAGAGACTGACGCAAGATAATGACAAGATACATGTCATTATTGCGCTGAGTTATGGCGGGAAGCACGACATTGCTCAGGCTTGTCAGACTTTTATCAGGAAAACGCTTGATGCCGGTGAGGTTGATCCGAGGAATCTTGATGTTCAGTCTATTGAACAAGGCATTACGCAGAACTTATATACGGCAGGAATTCCTGATCCTGATCTCATGATTCGCACCAGCGGGGAAACCCGCATCAGCAATTTTTTACTGTGGCAGTGTGCTTATGCGGAAATGGTTTTTGTGCCTGAGCTTTGGCCTGATTTTGGGCGTGATGAACTGCGCCGCGCCATCGAAGACTATGCACATCGTGAGCGCCGTTTTGGCGGCCTTAGGCGTGAGGGGCGGAAACAGGCGCAAGAGTAGTTGTATTGCCTGAAATAAAAATTTATAGTAATCAGGTATTCTGGTGAGGATTTGTGTTTTTTGCCTTTGCTCCTTTTAATAATGCCATAGGATTATCGTCGCTGTGAGTATGTCTCCTAAGTTAATCAAGCGCTTTGCTTCTGCTGCATTGATTGCCCCTGTTTTTTTGTATGTTATTATCGTAGGCGGGGGCATCTTCAAGGTCTGGCTCACTCTTGCTTTTCTGATTTCTGTTCACGAATGGTACGGTCTGGCCAAGAGGCTACCCCATTTTTTACCAGTTATGATCTGGGGCTGTGTCTATGCCTCTATTTCCTACAGCAGTTTTCTAGCTTTGCGAGAAGCGCACTCTCTTAACGTGCTGCTGCTTTTTTTAGGTATGATCTGGTTTAGTGATATTGGAGCCTATTTTGTCGGTAAGTTCTATGGGGGACCAAAGCTCATTGAACATATAAGTCCAAACAAAACCTGGTCGGGATTCTTAGGTGCTTTGCTTTTTCCTGCCTTGTTTGGAGTTGTCTGGTGCTTGCTTATGGACATTAGTGAAATTTTTCCTGCGTCATCTTCGCACTCATTCAATGTTGTTATGTCCGGCATACTGGGCGCGGTGATGGGAAGTGTCGGTCAGGCCGGCGACTTGCTGGTTTCTTTTGTTAAACGCTTGGCAAAGGTGAAAGATACTGGCACACTTATACCCGGGCACGGCGGGCTTTTGGATCGTATTGACTCGATGATGCTTGGCGCTCCCGTTTTTCTTATTCTTATTACATTGTTGTCTTATGTCTTTTGAAACATCAACATCCCAAAAAAAGAAGAAAGTGACGATCCTTGGTGTTACCGGCTCTGTCGGGCGTAGCACTGTTGATGTTATCACTTCTTCACCAGGTTTGTTTGACGTTGAAACGGTTACAGCACATACAAATGTCGATAAACTAGCCAAAAGCGCTGTGCGCCTTGGGGCTAAGAGGGCTGTTATTGGGGATCACTCCTTAGAGGGGAAGCTTATATCTCTTTTACAAGGGCACTCAATTGAAGTGCGCGGGGGGCAAGATGAAATCATTTCAGCAGCAGCCGATCCTGCCGATCTTATCGTTGCTGCCATGATGGGTTTTTCCGGTCTTAAACCGATTATCGCTGCTCTTGAGGCGGGCACGGATGTTGCAATTGCCAATAAAGAGCCGCTTGTTGCGGCTGGTGAGATGATCATGTCTTTGTCCCGCGAGCATGGGAGTCGCGTTTTGCCTGTGGATAGTGAGCATAATGCTATCTTTCAAGTTTTTGAGGATCACAACCGAAATACAATAGAGCGCTTGATTTTGACAGCTTCCGGGGGTCCTTTTTTACGCCGCGATGCGCAAGATATCTACAATGCGACGCCTGAGCAAGCTATTGCCCATCCTAACTGGAGCATGGGCGCAAAGATTTCCGTGGATAGCGCTACCTTGATGAATAAGGCGCTGGAGATTATAGAGGCCGCTCATCTTTTTTCCATGACGCCGGATAAAATTGATGTCGTTGTCCATCCGCAATCAATTGTTCACTCTATTGTTTCTTATAAAGACGGTTCCATGCTTGCGCAAATGGGAGCCAGTGATATGCGCACTCCTATTGCCTCTGCGCTTGCGTGGCCTGCACGTCTTGAGCGTGGAGGAACGATATTGGATCTGGTTTCCATGAGCGCTGATCTAAGTTTTGAGTCCCCCGATTTACAACGATTTCCGTCTTTATCTTATGCCTATAAATGTCTCGAGCTGGGGCAGGGCGCCTGCATTATTTTTAATGCCGCAAACGAAGTTGCTGTTGCCCGTTTTCTAGAGCGGCAGATTGCTTTTGGTGATATTATGCCGTGCGTTGCACATAGTATTGATGTTTTATACCCGGAGTTAGTGCAAGCTGGCCTTTGCGAGAGCCATTCACTAAAAACAGTTGCACAGATAGAAGAATTAGATACCATTGCGCGTCAACGCACGAATGAGTATATCAACGGAGCATGCAAAACTTCTGGTAAAGTTGCATAAACAAGGAAAGAGAAAAAAACCTATGGATTATATTGCATACATTCAAATGATCGGTCAGCAGATCTGGATCTACGGTGGATCTTTTATCCTGATATTGAGTATTCTTGTCTTTGTTCATGAATGGGGTCATTACATTGTTGCGCGTATGTGCGGCATACGTGTAGAGCAATTTTCTATCGGCTTTGGCAAGGAAATATACGGCTTTAATGATCGCGCCGGTACGCGCTGGAAGCTTTCTTTAATTCCGCTTGGTGGCTTTGTTCAGCTCTTTGGTGATACTGATCCGGCCAGTGCGGGTCATACGGACAAAATAGAAGAAGAAAGCGGAGATGTCCGCGAGATGACCGAAGAAGAGCTTAACGTTGCTTTTTTTAATAAAAAGCTTTGGCAACGCGCCCTTGTTGTTTTTGCCGGCCCGGCTATCAATTATCTTTTTGCTATTGCTCTGCTCGCAGGGATCTATTTTTATTACGGTCAACCGGTTTCTCCGCCGACGGCTGCGGCTATTGTTCAGGGCAGCAGTGCAGAGACTTACGGATTTGAGCCGCACGATTATATTCTTTCTATTGATGGCAAAACAATCAGTGATTTTCATGACATCAGGCGCGAGATGATGGTGGCGCTGGATGAAGAACGAAACTTTGTTGTCAAGCGCGGTGATGAAACGATTGAGATTTCTGCTCGTCCGAAAAAGATCATGATTACAGATAGATTTGGCTTTAGCAACTCTATTGGCGTTTTGGGGATTGTTAGCGCTGATAGAGGTATCTTGCTTGATAGTATTCAATCTATTGATGGTGTAGAATATGATAATGCGCAGCAGGTTGTTGAGGAAATCACGCGGCGTATGGGCACGACTTTTTCGATTGGATTTAAGCCCGCTCCAGTTCCTGATTCTTCGGAAGCCGAGGAGACCGCAGGTGGCACGCAAGAAGAGGCAGGAGAACGGGATACCCAATCAGCACCTAGCGAGCGCGAACAGGATGTTCTGATTGTCTCTCCGCAAGCAAATATGAACGAGGATCTGGGCAGCGCCGCTACACCGGGTGAGAACGTTTTGTATCTGGCCGACCTGCCAGCGGCTCAATTTGTTCCCCATACGCTTATGACGGCCTTGCAAAGTGCTATTAACGAAAGTTATATCATTACAGTATCCTCATTTGAGGCTCTATGGCAAATGGTTGTGGGCGTACGAAGTGTTACTGAACTTGGTGGCGTAGTGCGTATAGGTGCTATTACAGGTGATACGGCCATGCGCGGCCTTGTTCCACTTGTTTTGTTCACGGCGTTGCTTTCTATCAATCTGGGGTTCATTAACCTTTTGCCCATTCCTATGCTTGATGGCGGGCATCTCCTGTTTTACGGGGTGGAGGGGATTATTGGACGATCCGTACCGGAGTATGTGCAGGAGTACGCTTTTCGCGCGGGCTTTGTTTTTCTCATTGGGCTTATGGCTTTTGCCAATTTGAATGATATCTATCAGCTGATTACATGATAGAACGAGGCATCATTTTTTAACTGCTTTACCTGTACCGGGCAGGAAGGAGGGTATTATGGACATACTGCTGAGTGTGTTCGATGAGATCTTTGCGTTTCTAATTATGATGTTTGTTACTCTGGCGATTGCTATTGTCGTTCATGAGTGGGGGCATTACATTGCCGCGCGTTTTTTTGGTGTGCGTGTTGAGGTGTTCTCTCTTGGTTTCGGGAAGGAGCTTTATAGCTTTGGCGGCAGCAAGGAAGAGGATACGCGCTTTTCTGTGCGCATCCTGCCTGCTGGCGGGTATATTAAACTTTTCGGAGATATCGATCCGGAAGACCCGAAAATATGGGATAAAGAACTCAATGATGCTCGCCCCCTCACGGAACGAGAGCAAAAATATGCCTATTATAACAAGCCTGCGTGGCAACGCCTTTTTATTGTTCTGGCAGGACCTTTGGCCAATCTTCTGCTGGCCGTGCTTATTACAATCAGTCTTTATACCATTTACGGGCAGCGCTCTGTCCCTGTGGTCATTAATGCTATAGCGATAGACTCTCCGGCTCATCAGGCAGGAGTGCAGATTGGTGATCGTATTGTTGCCATGGATGGTCAAAAAAACAGGCGGCTGGACGATATTCATCGAATTACATGGTATGAAATTCCTCCAAAAGAGCATACCTATGACGTCGTACGAGGCGATGATCAGCATCTTAGCTTTACTTTTGCCGCTAAAGAGCGCAGCTATATCAATGAAAAAGGGATCAAAATGCATCATGGCCAAACAGGGATGCTGCATATGGTCGCGATTGATCTAAAGGAATCACTGGTCAAAATCAATGGCGTGAATGTTGAAGAAAACCCGAATGCAGCGCGACACATTATAAAACGGAACTTTGATAAACTTATTGAGGTGCAGCTTAGACCCTTTGTAAAAAGCGAAAACCCAACCCAAGACGCAACGGATTCTCGTTTTTTGATGGTTTTTCCTTCGCGCTATAATGTACATTTTGATGACCCTGACGATGAACATTATAATAAAGTCTTTTTGAGCGATACTGACAATAGATTACATGTTCGCCTTCCTTTTCTTGAAGCTGTGTCTTTTAGCTTCTTTCGGCTTTATAAAGGGATTATCGACACCTTCAAGTTTATCGCAGCTTCCTTTGATGGCGGGCATGATGAACAGGTTGTTGCCGGAGCTGGCAGGGTAAGTGAGTTAATAGGTGAATCTGTGAGAGCCGGATATTATGAGTATATTTTACTCCTTGCGAATTTTTCATTTATGATTGCCCTGATGAATATTTTTCCTCTTCCACCGCTTGATGGGGGATATATCCTGTTTCTGGTTTATGAAATAATCAGAGGCAAACCTATCCCGACGCGAATTCAAACTATATCTATAATCTTTGGTGTGATAGTATTGCTGGGAATCATGCTGTATGCAAATTTCAGCGATTTAGTTACTTTTGCATCTTCTGACTAGACTTTCTGTCGTTTTTACTTCATTTTCCTATTTAAGACTTTGCTATAAAGTCCTTTCATGTGACTAAATAAGAGTATACTTAACTATGACCCGTTTTACTTTTTCCAGCTTTCGTTTTTATGTTTTCAATCTGTTTTTCACTCTTGCGGTGCTTACATCAATCGGCGGCACGCCGGTATGGGCCTCACAGGTTGTAGAGCGCATCCTCATTACCGGTACGCAGCGTATTGAGCCATCTACGGTTTCTTCTTATATTGATTTAAAGGTTGGGGACAGGGTTGACAGTTCTGTTACAGACCGCGCGTTGAAAAATCTGTTTGCTACTGGATTATTTGCGGATGTAAAGGTGGACAATAAAAACGGGGTTATTGAGATCGAGGTTGTTGAAAATCCGGTTGTTCATATAATCGCTTTTGAAGGCAATGAGCGCATTGATGATGATGCCTTGCGTCAGGAAATTCAACTTTCTGAACGGCAGGTTTTTACGCGCTCCAAAGTGCAGGCGGATGTAAAACGTCTCAACCAGCTCTACCGACGTCAGGGGCGCTTTTCAGTTTCCATTCAGCCAAAAATCATTCGCCTTGACCAAAATCGTGTCAATCTGGTTTTTGAAATACAGGAAGGGCAGGTGACGAAAGTTGAATCCATACGCTTTATTGGTAATCAGGTTTATAGCGATAGCAAGCTAAGGAGTATTATCAGTACCAAGGAAAGCGCATGGTATCGTTTTCTGTCTAGCAGCGATCGATACGACCCGGATCGTTTGTCATATGACCAGGAGCTGTTAAGGGACTTTTATCTTGAGCAAGGATATGCCGATTTTCAGATTCCTTCGGCTGTGGCTGAGTTATCCGAAGATGAAGATGGATTTTATATTACCGTTACAGTTGAGGAAGGGGAGCGCTACAAAGTTGACGGGATTAATATCCAGTCTGCTATTCGTGATTTTGATGCCAGTATTCTTTATGACGACGTTATGTTCGAAAAAGGCGACTGGTATAATGCTGAAGAGGTTAAAGACACTGTGGAGCGTATGATCGGCACTCTTGGCGATTTGCAGTATGCGTTCGTTGATATTCGTCCTGATCTTAGCAAAGATCGCGCGCAGCATACTGTTGATATCACATTTTATATTAATGAAACGCCTCGTGTTTTTGTCGAGCGTATCAATGTGAATGGCAATTTACGTACACTTGACAAGGTTATACGCCGAGAGATGGAGCTTGTGGAAGGCGACCCTTTCAACCGTTCCAAGCTGGCACAGTCAGAACGTAATATCAGAAATCTTGATTTTTTTGAAACATCTCAGGTCAAAATGTCACGTGGATCAGCGCCAGATCGCAGTGTGATTGATGTGAATGTTGAAGAAAAATCAACTGGTGAGCTCTCTGTCGGTGCCGGTTTTTCTACGTCTGACGGTCCGCTGGCTGATTTTGGCGTGAGGGAGCGTAACTTTCTAGGAAGAGGACAGGATCTAAGGTTAGGGGCTATGGTTGCAGGAGAAAAGACGCAGTTCGATGTTTCTTTTACCGAGCCGTATTTTCTAGATCGTGACCTGTCAGCAGGGTTTGATGCCTACCATACGACAACCGACTATCAGGATGAGAGCTCCTATGATCAAAAGAAGACCGGAGGAGCGTTGCGCATCGGTTATCCTTTATCCGAGAACTGGCGTCAAACATTAACGTACAAAGCATTGAATAATGAAATATACAGTGTTGATGCTGATGCATCGCGTTTTATTCGTGAGCAGGAGGGCGAACGCACAACATCTGCACTTTCACAACGTCTGACCTATGATACGCGGGATAGTGCCTTTATGACAACACGCGGGCTTAACTACTGGCTCGAAACCGAAGTGGCCGGACTTGGTGGAGATGCCCGTTATATTTCAGGAGAGACGGGCGCTTCATACTATTATCCTATTGCCGATCAGTGGGTTTTAAATATACTGGGAGAAACGGGCGCTATTGCGGCCTATAGTGGTTCCGATGTTGAGATTAACGAGCGCTTCTTTCTAGGTGGCTCCAGTTTGCGCGGCTTTGAAAGCTCTGGTGTAGGGCCGCGGGATATCCTGACAAAAGACTCTCTTGGAGGAAACACGTTTTACCGTGGCAGTGCCGAGATGTCATTTCCTTTAGGCTTGCCTAAAGAGCTTGGTATTCGTGGTCACGCTTTTACGGATTTTGGCTCCTTGTTTAACCTCGATGAGGCCGGCGCAACAATTGTTGATGAAGGTTCCTTGCGCGCTGCCGGTGGTTTTGGTTTATCCTGGCGTTCCCCTTTAGGGCCTATTCGTCTTGATTTTGCCATTCCGTATCTTAAAGAAGATTACGATGAAGAAGAGCATTTCCGGTTTGATTTTGGCACGCGCTTCTAATAGAAATATCAATGTAACGCTTAACGCAGAGGTATGATATGACATTGCAGCATGTGCGCATGCGAATCTTCGTGATAACGCTATTTATTGTAATCTTTGGTGTATCAGTAACTTTCAAGGCACACACGGCTTGTGCACAGACAACGATTGCGGTGGTTGATGTTGAAGCTGTTTTAAGTTTATCCAAAGCCGCAGAATCTATTAAAAATCAAGTGGACGATAAAAGGCAAGCGTTCCTTGAGGATGTTAAAAACGAAGAAGAAAAGCTTCGTGAAGAACAAAAAGCCATTGAAAAACAACGTGCCGATATGTCCAAGGAGGAGCTTCTAGAAAAGGCTCAGAATTTTGAACGGCGCAGACTTGCCGCCCGCAAGAAACTGGAGACTAAAAAGGCTGCACTTGATAAAAGCTACTCAATTGCAATGACAAAACTTACCGAAGCGGTCACAGCAGTCTGTCAGGATATAGCAAATGAGACAGAGATAGACCTCATTATAACGCGGCAAAATATCGTAATTGGTAGCAAATCACTGGATATTACGCCAGAGGTTATGTCTATGCTTGATCAACGCCTGCCAAGCCTAGATTTGGAATAGAGCAAGGCGGCACTGCTAAGTGCCAACTATGAAGGACATAAACAAACTCATATGGCTGATACACGTTTTTTTCAAAAATCAGGATCCTATACATTACGCGAAATGGCCGAAAGGCTGGGGTGTGTTCTGCCCAAAGGCGCAGATCCTTTACTTATGCTTGATGATGTGCGGGCGCTTAAAGATGCGCAGGCCAACCACCTTAGTTTTCTTGATAATGTTAAGTACAAGGATGATTTCCAAACAACAAGAGCCGGTGCCTGTCTGGTATCGGAAAAACTGGCCGCGCTGGCTCCAGAAGGTACGGTTTGTCTGATTACTGATACCCCTTATAAAAGCTATGCTCTGGCAGCGCAGGCCTTTTATCCTGATCCGTTGCCAGAGCCTTACATATCGCCGCATGCCGTGCTTGACCCTTCCGCAAAGATTGGAGAGGATGCCTATATTGCCCCGCATGTCTATATTGGA
>JBKHBN010000042.1:0-12321 GCA_046542355.1 Alphaproteobacteria bacterium
CTTGATGACCTCAAAAATATCCTCAAGGAAAAATATTAGGTGTCAGACCCGTTTTATTAATACGCTGCACGTATTGTGTTTGGTTAGACCGAAACGCTGTTTGTTAAGGTAATTATTATAAAGAAAGAAACGGTATGAATTGATTATCGGTGAAAGCCGAACTGAGAGGTAAGATGCTCATCAGGGTAGATAGGTTGCAGGGCGAATGATCAGTTGAGACTCTGTTTTTGTAAAAAGGCGGATGATCTCGGAAAGGAGACTACCCGCCCTGTCTACCGAATGGCCGCTGTGAGGCTTGCAAGTTGTAAGACGCGCAATGACCTCGAATAGGAGTTTGGAGCCATCTGCCGATGTATCTGCCCCATTTTATCAATTCAAACCGAAAGGCAAGAAAAATGAAACATTATATCGGAGTAGACTTGCATGCCAATAGCTTTACCTGCTGTTTTTTGCAAGAGGATGGTGGTGAGCAGATACGCACATGGCCGTTGCAAGGTGGTGGGCTGGACGTTTTTATAAAAGCTTTGCAAGAAGAGGATGAAATAGCCATCGAGGCTACGGGCAACGCCGCGCATTTTTGTAAGATGGTAGAGCCCCATGTGTCACGTGTCGTGATAATTGCGCCCTGGCAATTTGAGGTGATCCGCCGTTCTGTCAAGAAAACGGACAAGCACGATGCAAGGGCGATTGCGCTATTTTTATCCAAAGACATGTTGCCCGAAGCGCGCATAAGAAGCGATGCACATGTGGAGCTTTCTTCTCTTGTTACAACCCGCGACCAGTTTGTTAAGCTGCGCGTATCCTTGCTTGGCAAAGTACATGGAATGTTCGTACCCCACGGTCTAAAGGTCAAGCTCGAGGGATTGACCAGTAAAATCGGCTTTAAGCGTAACATCGCAAAATACGACTGGAGCGCTCTGGAAAATTGCGAACTGGATGTCATCGAAAATCAGCTTCACTCTTTGCACCAGAACATCAAAACGCTGGAAAAAGAAATCACAGCGTTTGCCAGAAACCTGCCGGGCTATGAGAACATGATCTCTATCAAAGGGATTGGGGCGCTTTCTGCCGCTGTGATGCCGGTGCATATCGGTGATGTCACAGATATTAAGAACACCGGCAGGCTGGCTGCTTATTTCGGCATTGTGCCCAAAGTCAGCAATTCTAACGAAAACAATAAATCAGGCCGTATTACAAAACGCGGCTCCGGTAAAGCCATTATCGCCACTGCCAGAAAATTGCTCAACACCATCTTCCATACCCTCAAAAATAACTGGGTATTCGAAGACTTTAGCAATTTCAAACTTTTAACTTGCAATCAATCATAGGAGGAAGAGGAGGCTAAAATGTCTAAAAATGTCGCTGTTATATTATCGGGATGCGGGGTTTATGATGGATCGGAAATACACGAGGCGACGCTTAGTTTACTGGCTTTGGATCAGGCCGGAGCGCATGTGCAGTGTTTTGCACCTGACATGGAGCAGATGCATGTAATTAACCATATAAGCGGTGAAGAGACAGAGGAAAAGCGTAATGTTTTGGTGGAATCGGCGCGGATTGCCCGGGGTAAGATCAAGCCTTTGACAGAGTTTACTGCCGATTCTTATGATGCAGTGCTTTTGCCCGGTGGTTTTGGCGCGGCAAAAAATCTATGTGATTTTGCTGTGCTGGGGGCTGAATGCGCAGTTAATGAGCAAGCCGCGGAAGCTTTGCGTTCCATGCATAAAAAGGGAAAGCCCATTGCAGCGCTGTGTATTGCCCCAGTGATCTTGGCCAAATTGTTTGAAGGAGCAAAAGTGACGCTGGGCGCAGCTGGCGGCGCAGCAGAAGCGCTTGAAGATGGTATGGGCGCTACGCATGAGGTTACGACCCATGGTCAAATTGTAGTAGATGAACGGTTGAATCTGATCAGCAGTCCGTGTTACATGCTTGAGGCAACAATTTCCCAGATTTATGAAGGCGCTACCACTGTGGTTGGCGAATTGTTGCGACGTGCTTAGTCTTGGTATTGTGTCCTTTGGATCATTATATGGACAATTACACGTATTTTTAAGCAGTGGTGTTTGTGTTTTTCTTTGCGCAGCCTTGATTATGCAAGGATGTGTTTATTACAGATAAGGGGTGTTATGGCATCGTTGAGTGGCCGGTTAACCGGTATAATGGAAGAGGCTTTCGGAGCGCTGGATTTACCGGCAGAGAATGCGCGGGTGAGCGTAAGTGCTGCGCGGGAAGACGCTGAGTTTCAGTGTAACGGAGCGATGTCTTGCGCCAAAATTGCCCGAAAAAATCCGCGTGATATTGCACAGGATGTGATTGATGTTTTGCGGAATAAACATCGCTCCGGTGTTTTTAAGGATTTATCTGTTGGCGGGCCTGGCTTTATTAATATCGTTTTAAAAGAGTCTTTTATCGCGCAACATTTGATGCAAATGGGTGCGCAAGAGCGTTTTGGCGTTGAACAAATTGGCGCTGGTCAGAGCGTTTTGCTTGATTATGGCGGACCGAATATTGCTAAAGCCATGCATGTTGGCCATTTGCGCAGCTCTATTATCGGTGATGCATTGCGCCGTATGTGCCTTTATGCCGGTTATAAGGCGATCGGAGATGTTCATTTGGGGGATTGGGGCACGCCAATGGGCATGATTTTATCTGAACTTGATCTGATGGGCTATGACGGCGAGATTACGATGGATATGCTTGCCGATATTTACCCAAAAGCATCTGCAGCGTGCAAGGAAAATGAAGAGCGTATGGCGCTGGCGCGGGAGGCAACGCGCAGACTTCAAGATGGTGATGAATATTATACGGCAAAATGGCGGCGTTTTATCGATGTCTCTATTGAGGGGATGAAAGAGAATTTCGATACGCTTTGTGTCCATTTTGATGAGTGGAAGGGCGAGAGTGATGCGCATAGTTATATCGCGCCTATGGTAGAGGATATAAAATCACGCAATATTGCTATTGAAGATCAGGGCGCATGGATTATTCCTGTTGCCAGAGATGATGATAAGAAAGACATCCCTCCGCTTATTTTGCTGAAATCTGATGGTGCGGTTTTATATAGTACAACGGATCTGGCGACGATTGTTGAGCGTATAGAATCGCACAATCCTGATAAAATTATTTATATTGTTGATCAGCGTCAGCACTTGCATTTTGAGCAGGTCTTTCGGGCTGTACGTATTGCGGCCATTGTGGTGGACAATCGGCCGGAACTGGTTTTTGCCGGATTTGGTACAATGAATGGCACGGATGGCAAACCCTTCAAAACCCGCGCCGGGGGCGTTATGCGTCTTGAAGATTTGATTTCCATGGCCAGGGAAAAGGCTTATGCACGCCTTGATGAGGCGGCGCTGGCGCAGGATATGGGTGAGGAGGAACGCAGCGACGTTGCTCACAAGGTGGCGATTGCTGCGCTTAAATTTGCGGATCTTCAAAATAACCGTATTTCCGATTATATTTTTGATATTGACCGTATGACGTCATTTGAAGGAAAGACAGGGCCATACTTGCTTTATCAAGCTGTACGTATTCAATCTTTGTTGCGTAAGGCGGGTGTTGGCGAGCTTCAGGATTGTGTTTACCCTGTTGATGACGATACACGCTTGCTCGCGTTATTGCTCGCAGAATATCCGGATCATTTCTATGGTGCGCTTCGGAATTATACACCGCATATTTTGTGCGATTATGCTTATCGGCTGGCGCAGGAGTTTAGCTCTTTTTATGGCAATTGCCATATTTTATCCGAGCGCGATAAAGCGCGGCGCGCTGGATTGTTGATGTTGTGTCGACAAACGCATAGCCAGTTATGTGATATTCTGTCTTTGCTGGGTATAGAGGTTCCTGAGCGCATGTAAGTGGGGCGGAATGAATAAACGATGGCTAAAAAAGCATGTTTTGCCGATTATTTATACAGTTTTTGCATTTTTGATCGGTTATGGCTTGTTTTTGGGATTTTATTGGCTGGATCAGGCTGATAATTCTATAAGAAATCCCTCTTTTCAACCCAATATTCCAGTTGATGTTCTTTTGATTGGCCATTTTCCCAGTGAAGAGCAGGGGGGCTATGTGCAGTATTTGCAAGATGAAGTTGGTGAGGGTATGAGTGTTTATTCTGTGGATGGGGCGGGTTTGCAGGATTTGAATATGCTTCTTTTGCCTTTAGAGGCTTATAGAGAGCATTTGAGTGTTTCTCAAGAGGTATCAGGTGGAATTTTTGACAGTTCTCTTGCTGAGATATATTTTGCCCTTCGGCGCTATGAGCCGTACATTGTGGTTTTGCAAGCTGGTGGTTATCAATCGAAGGATATAGAAACTCAAGCTGGGTTTGCAGTGACAAGTCAGGAAAACATTTTACAGATTTTAATGCAAATCAAAGCGATATATGGGGATGATACGTTTATCGTTGTTGCTGGCGGGTATGCTTATCCTGAGTCTGCCCGCTTTAATACTGTATTGCAAGAGCTGGTTAAAAAACAGCGAACGTATGATCTTAGAGATATTTCCTATCTTGATATGACACCGCTTGCCCGGATAGGCTGGTTTTCTGAGCTCGGCCTGTATTATGATCATAATAGCTTTCCTTCTGATCGCAGTGACTTTGATACGATTCATACGGCTGAAGGGCGCTTAAATGAGCAGGGCTATCTGGTTTTTGCCAAGTTGCTAGCGTGTCCATTGCGTAATATGTTTAAAAAGCACGAATGGCGGCAGAAGGGTGATCGAGAGGATATTGACTATTTGCATCTTGATGGCTGCTCTGTTTTAAAGGCAGGGGATCTTAACAGTTCGTTGGCCAATTCTAATTAACATATTGTTTTTCCTTTATTACATTCTTTTTTGTGCAGCATTTTGTATAATGAGGCTGATGTTATTGTTTTTTATATAGCTTGTAATTGATTTTTCGAAGGAGCGTGGCTATAGTTGGCCATTGATCAAAAAAAGGGCCTGATATGCTGGGATTACAAAATGTTGTGATTACACCGAAAATGCTTAAACTCGTTTGTGAGATTGATGAGTTTAAGGGGGCGTGGACGGCGCTGGAGAATCATACAACCTCATTGCAGTTATTGGGCGAGGTATCTAGTTTTGGCCGAAATTTCAAGGAAATAGCGCATAGCTGGCAAGATCAGCCCTTTGATATAGAATTGTTATGCCGTTTACATGCCGTGTTTACGGGGGGGCGCCAGATCAGTATTTTTAAAGAACAAAGCGCACCATTAGAGATTCGTCAAGGTGATGATGTTGTTGGCGTGCTCAATGTTGCCTCACCTGCGGAGGTGCGAAATCTTATGCCGCGGTTGATGGAGTGGGTGGCTGAAGCGTTTGAGGAAAAGGAGCTGCACTCCCTTTTTGTTATTGCGCTATTTGTTGCAATATTTCTACAGTTTTGTCCCTTTGAGAAGGGCAACAAGAAGATCGCGCGGCTGCTTATTATTTTGTTGATGTTTAAAGAAGGGTACAGTTACGCGCCTTATAGCACACTTGATGCTTTATTGCAGGAGAGAGCTGCGGAATTTTATGCGGCGCTGAAGCACACACAAACAACACTGGCTAAAGGCAAGGTGGACTGGGATGTATGGCTTGAATTCTTTTTCGGGCTTTTAAAATCACAAAAGGATAAGCTCAAAGAGCGTGTGGAACGCGGGAGTGCGGAAATTGTTAATATGCCTGCATTATCGACAAAAGTTCTCAAATTGTTTGATAAGCATGATCGCTTGTCGATGAAGGAGATTGAACGCTTGACACGCGGGAAGCGCTCGACGCTTAAGCTGCGTCTTTCTGAGCTTGTTGAGGGTGGGTATATTATGCGGCATGGACAGGCTCGTGCGACCTGGTATAGTAGGGTCTAGCGTCTTCTTTTTTGGGTGTACGTATTGCGGATAACTTTTTTAGTGTCTGCGGCATGGGTTTTTGTGTACCAGTTTTTCTTGTGATTAGCGTTCAATCAAAACCTGATAAAAAATGTAGGAATTTGAAGGGTTGGTGCTTTGAAAGCACCCTGCGTATTTTTCTTTTAGCTTTGATGCGCTTATCTGGCCGGTGGTATTTTGAAAGCCGTTTGATACAGCTACAGGCGCAAAGTCATTCCCATTATCGGGGATCAGCGTTCCTATGCTAAGCTTATCGTTTATTGATTTGCAGAGTTCTTTATTTATGTAGGGCAGAAAAGCAATGAGCTCCATGGATTTGGCATCGTTCATTATGCTTTGTCCAATTCCCTCAACGCCATTGACATTGGTAAACGTCCATTCTCCATATCCGTGTTCTTCTGCGTGTGCAGAATCTAGCCAATCTTCCGGTATTTTTTTGTAGGTCAGGTTGCCGCCTTGCGGATGATAAAGCCTGTACGTGTTTTCGCTGCAAGTTGCTATTGAGGAGTATGCTGTGTTGTTTATTGTTGAGTTTAGATTGTGTGTGAAGCAAAGGTCGTTCTCAGATATGTTTTTGCGGCGCAGGTGGTTTATAGCCCTTTCTATGCTTTGGGCTTCACTTAGAATTTCTGAAGCGGCAATATCGATTTGCCGGGCACTGAGGGCGGATGAGGTCTGCCCGCGCATGCCTCGTGAAACAGTGAATACGAGCGCTGCAAACAAGGCAACGCCCAGAAGGATGTAAAACAGGATATTACCCTGTTCGTTTTTATTATGTGACAGGTTGTTTTGCTCTGCATGTCTGGTGTTATAGTCCGGTGATGCCCGTTTTATGCTTCGGTAGATGTGATGACACGCGGCATTGTTCTTATTGTTCTTTATCATCTTTTGAATCATCGGATGGTTTTGATGTGCTTCCGGCTCCAAAGATTGCAGGTTTTTTGTTTTGTTCATTTGTTTTTTCCTGCTCTTGTTGTGGTATTTGCTGTGCAGGTTGTTGCGGTCTTGCAGGGCTGGTGTGAGGTGTTTGTTCTGTTGGTACTAAGGGCGCTTGCTGCTGCGGTGTTTGCTGGGCAGCGGAGCGTTGTTGTTGGGCTGTATTAGGCTGCTGCGTTTGTCCTTGCTCTTTCCCGCTGGCTTCCTGTGGCGCTTTTGTTTGTTGTTGTTCAAAGAGGTTCTTTTTAACGTTTTGCGCTGCTTTAACAAGAGAGTTATTTTCGCCGCTTTGCGGGTTGAATACGTTTTCTTTAACATTCTGGGCGGCCTGTGCAAGTTTGGCTTCTTCCGGAGTTGCGGGCGCTTGGGGTGTCTGTTGTTGCGGTGGTGGAGTTGCAGGCTGTTGAGGGGCTTGCTGATGTGGTGGCGGCGTTGCCGGAGCCAGCTGTCTTTGTGTTTGCTGCGGGGTCTGTGGTGTTGTGGCAGCAGCAGGAGCTTTTTGTTGCGCTGGCCGCTGTTGTAATGGACTTGCCGCAGCCTGTTTTTGTCCGTCGGATTGTTGCGGTGGTGGAGCTGCTGGTTTTACTCCGCCGCCACTACTTTTAGTGCCCCCCGTTTTTCCGGTTTCATTGGCTTGCGGGATTTCATTAGATATTGCATGGACTTCTACCAATGCGGCGATACCTGCATCAACAGGGTTAACCTTTGGTTTGTTGTGTTTTGTGAAGCCTTCTCCCAGTGCGGCGATTTCGGGGCTTGTTTCAACAGCGACATCTGCGCGTTCGGCAGCCCATGTCTTGTTGACCATTAGATCACGCAGTTTTGTAATCAGATTGGAATATTTCAGGATATTTTCGTCTGGCGGCGGAAGAGCCATAAAGCGTGTAACGCGCATAGCTTTGGCGAAACCCGGGTTGGAATAAAACACGGCGCAATCAAAAACCTGCTCGCCGAATGTTACAACGGCTTGTCCTTCCTTAAATCCGCGTAGTTCGTCATAGTTCGCACGTGGACGGAGCTGTACGCCTGCTTGTTGTGATCCATAGTAGTTTGTTGATGATCCGGGCGCCATCTGGAAACCGGATACTTCTGTGACAAGCGCGCTTCCCACTGTTTTTTCAAAGAAATCTTTGGTTTCTGTGGGGTCTTCAAGCTTACCGAATAATTTAACGTTACAGTTGGCAGTAATTGAGTTTGCTTCCTCGCGTACGCGTTTTTTCAAGGCCGGTAAGTCCTGTCCGGCAAATACAAGAGAAAAGCCCAGGGAACGTGCCTGAGCGGCCATGACTGCCATACCCTCGGCTACGTAGTATCCGACCTCGTCAAATACCGTTAGAAATGGTGTGGAGGAGTGGGTTGGTTTGTTTTCAATGACTGAAGCAGAGGAACCTTCAACGGTTGCCCCCAATGTTGATCCCATCATGCCTTTGATAGAGGAAGCAACAATTTTACCAAGGTTTGCAACCTCATCGCCGGATTTTTCCAGTGCCGGCACCAGAACAACCAGAATGCGGCGGTTTAGAACAACATCAACCATGTCCACATCAGCGGCCTGTGTATCAAAAATGTACCCGTAATCATCGCCCAGAGACTGCAGGGAGCGGGTGAACTGCATGGCTAGATAGCCGTGCTGCTGTGAGGCTGTTTCTGTGTTATATTGAGGGGTATCGGGTCCTGGTGGCTTGACGTTTCCTTCATCATCGTACGCATCACCAATAAAGCCCGGCAATGTGTCAAGGTAACCGATCAGACCGGCACGGATCTCCTTAGGGATAATATCGTCCCGTGAAAGTTTGATAATGTTATTCAGAGAGAGATAGTCACGGATATTACGTACAGAAAGCGGTATTTCCTGATTGTCCCGTTTCCATGTTAAAGCCGGCATCATGGAGCCGACCAAAGAAACAGCACGCTCTTTCCACATAGCGTTGTCCCCGCCGCTTTCCGGCATCAAGCTCACCAGCATGTTGGTTAGATAGGAGGCCGAGCCGCCAGAAAACGGGTTCATTGAGTTAGAAGGTGCCTGTGCATCCGAGTTTCCTGTCATATAGTTAAGGACGAGCAGATCATCATCGCGTCCGAAGCGGCGTACGAGAGAAGAAAGGGATGACCATAGATCCGTATCGGCTTTACCATCAACGTACACAAATCCGGAGCTCCAAGCTAATGCGTTTGTTACAAGAGATTTTAGCCCCTCGGTTTTACCTGCGCCTGTTGTACCAAGGTAGAGAATGTGCGTACGGATATCAGAGTTTGTAAACCAGACTTCTTCCCCTGTTTTCTGGGTGTTGCCCATATACATTATGCCTTCGGCTTTCCCTTTTTTACCGCCTCTGCCGTTGTTTTTGTCCAGATAACGTGTCCCCAGCGGCATTTTGAAGGCAAGGGAGCGATCACGCCTTGTAAGCCACCAGAAATAAAGTCCCATAACGACAGCAAGTAAATCTGCTAGCTGTACAGCCCATGGATTTCCAGAACCTATAAAGAATGCGAGAGCAGCAAAAAAAGCAGCCGACGTTGAGGAATCTTCAAGAGTTTCGCTAATGCGCTGACCCATTGGGCGCACATCGCGTAACATGACCTCATGTTTATGTTCAAATTTTCTCTGGTCTAATGCCATTTAAACAAAGCTATCCTTTTTAGCGGTTACTTAAAAAATCGTCAGCGGAAACCGGAACGCCCGAGGAACTGCGCGGGTTTGTGTTATTGGCCGCGCTTTGCGCACTCGTGTTGTTTAGGGAATTATTCCCTGCAACTCTATGTGAGGCTGAAGATGCCACAATCCAGACTAATATTAGTAGAACCGCCAATATCATGGCCAGAATAGCACCTAGCTTATCACCCTTCTCTCCCTCGGGTTTTGATGCAAAAGAGCTATGGCCGGTGTATCCCTCTGATTGTGGGCGTATTTTTCCGTGTGCGTTCTGAAGAGCCTCAGATGTTTTCATGAGGATATCTGTTGCGCTTTTCTTGTCATCAAACGGGGCAATTTCTTCGCTGCTTCCGTTCTGTCCTTTTAAGACAAGGCTAAATGTATTTGTCTTTGCGTTTTCTTTCACGGTGAATGCTGCTGATTTTGCTTCATCGAGATCCATTTGCCAGACCACAGGCTCTTTTGCGTCAGGCAGTGATAAAATGAGTTTACCATCTACTATTTTTACTGATGATTGAGTTGTCTGTGTTTTTGCCATTTTTGTGCTCTTTATCTTTTGCATTTGGGATCGTTTGAGATCGTTAATTATTTGTTTATTAAACTGCTTTTTTTACACCTTTTTTCTTGGATTTACTATAGTCAAGTTGTGGAATTGGACGCGCTTTAATTGAGCCCATATATTTTTGAATGGCCTGTACGGCATGTTCTACTTTTGGAACCGGTATCGGGCGGTTTGTCATCTTTTCGGCTTTAAAATGCGACATGGCTCCCAGAGCCTCCATATGAAGACTTTGGCGTCCCATATTGTTTAGCGGGTACCATAGTCTGCGGTCGTGCGCCCGCAGCCATACAAATTGAGATGCCGGAAGAACGCCTCCTTCTTCCCTTGCAAATTGCAGCGCCCGCAGCATGGCGGTTGTTTCAAAAGCGTGGCGGTTTATTTGGGAGAGTGTTTTCCCTGCAATTGATTTGTTTGCCAGCACTTTTCTTGCTTCAGCGAGAAGTTTGCGATCCTTGGATAGTTGTAAGCCTTTCTCAAAGGTCCAGCATTGCGCTATACGTCCTAGAAAAACCTCGGCCTCTGAGCGTTTGCGTGCGGCTTTTAGACAAAAGGCGGCGAGTAAAATTTGTTTGTGTGGCTGTAGTTTTTTTGATCCGCGCCAGGGTGCCCCTAACTGATCGATAAATGCACGTGCCGCATCTTCTTTGTCGACCTGACCATCAGGCACTTGTACGCCGTTGTAGGCTAGCCATTCTTCGGGGCCGAGCGCTTCAGCAAACACAGGTAATTCTGCAGGAACGGGTGCGCCGGGGGGGCGGGGGGGTTGTAAGGCAGGGTTGAATTTTACAATGGGTGTGATTGTCGGAAAGACTTTGGATTGTACCCGGATCAGACCTTCCAAGTCCAGTTTTCTTCTATGTTGGGCTTTTGGCCCTGCGAAAACACACCATAATGCGGCAATTCCAAGCCCGGCGGCGATCGGATAACGCCATAGTGTCATGGACATGGCACCAAACAGCGCCAGGTGATCATATGTAAGTTGCTCTGCCGTGAATTCCGAGACCCCGGGGTAGCGCCTGAGCTGGCCTCTGCTCATATATTCATAACCGTTGAAATATCTATGGAAATTGAACTCGCGGCCATTATATTGAAAGGTGAAATCTTCGGGCAAAAACCATGAAAAAACCCACATTTCCGCATAGCGTACCCAGCGTACCATGTTCTGGATCTCAATATGAAAGAAGTGCCAAATGATTGCTATAACAGCCCCTATGGCTATGATTAGCAGAATCATAGTCATATCATTTGATGAATTGTTTTGTTGCCCACTCACGACTTTTTACACCCAGTCATAATTAATCTGTTTTATAATGTGTTTTAATAAAAAAAGTGCCGTACTACCCCAGCAAAAACACTACCAGCGTAATCTAGCAGAAAAGAATCCAAAAAACCAACAGTTATCATAATTCAAAATAGCAGTTTTTCGAGTTTTTACATTTTAGTTTGTCTTTTATCCGGGTTTGTTAATCGCTGTAAATCTTTTTCCTTGCAGAAGATGCCGTTTTTTCAGTTTGTCGAAGATAATGTTTGTGGTTTTTGAAAAAGTCTAATTTAGTTCTGGACAAAGAAAAACAGCTCGTATAGAAGGGGATTTCGAAATTTTAAGCACTGTACGATCTGATTGGCAGGATAGTTGATTTGTAATTAAACGGCTCGATGGTTGCAGCGCACTGATTTTCAAGGGGTTTTGATCTTGCCTTGGCTTTTAAATAGGCTATAAATAAGGTCGGTGATATTTTTTAAGTTGGTTTCCGCCGCAATAGCTCAGTTGGTAGAGCAGTTGATTTGTAATCATCAGGTCCGCGGTTCGAGTCCGTGTTGCGGCACCACTTAAATATTTGGCGCGACGCCGCCGGCTAATCCGTCGCGTGAGCATAAACAGAGTTTTGTGCTTTAAGGCTGGCATTATATTGTTGGGGTGTAGCCAAGCGGTAAGGCACCGGTTTTTGGTATCGGCATGCGCAGGTTCGAATCCTGCCACCCCAGCCAT
Source organism: Alphaproteobacteria bacterium (assembly GCA_046542355.1). Classification (GTDB taxonomy): domain Bacteria; phylum Pseudomonadota; class Alphaproteobacteria; order Micavibrionales; family Micavibrionaceae; genus UBA1672. The sequence continues at coordinate 12,015 of JBKHBN010000042.1, forward strand.
TTATTCCCATAATAATTAAGCGAGAGATAAGCCGCAGTTTTCAAGTGGTTATGGGACATAGTCTTGAAGCGCCTCAAAGAAATGTGAGCGGTTTAAGCGCCGACATTGCACCGTTTCGAACTTATGAAAGGTAGCGATCTCAAGGGTGAAATTGATAAACGCGGCACCTTATGACCAAAGCTGCGGCTAAAATGTTGGTCACACCCGCCCTAACCTATTGAAACCATTCATCCGCGGCAGTGAGCAATCTTTAGGGCGTCTCTAAAACCCCTGACATTTGTTTATAAATTTGCGATTCTGTCGATAG
>JBKHBN010000043.1:0-11901 GCA_046542355.1 Alphaproteobacteria bacterium
GTTTCAGATAGCGGCTGACGGTGGAGTAGGCACGGCCGAGATGGCGGGCGATGGCGACTGGCGCAAAGGAAACGGCAAGGGATGCATGGCGATTGCATTTGAAATATGTAATATCCGTATTTAAATTCGTTGAATCTTTTTAGCTCTGAATGATTTATGATGAGAGTGGGGATATTTTCGTCCTTTTTCTTTCTTCGTTCTCACCATTCATTCGGAGCTATTTGATGCCATTATCCCCTGACTTTCTATCTTATTTTTCTGATCTTGAAGATCCTCGTGCGCCGGATCGTAACCTTCGCCACAATCTTGAAGACATCTTTGCCATAGCCATTTTGGCCACGATCTGTGGTGCTGATAACTGGGTTGAGATTACGGCTTTTGCGCAAAGCCGCGAGGATTGGTTGCAGGGCTTTCTGGAGCTACCGCACGGCATGTAAATCGCATTTGAATTTCACAAAGAATAATTATTGAAATTCAAACGGTTAAATAATTTTAACGAAACCCCGGACAAGCGAAAAATCCGTGATAAACGGATATTTTGCGTACGACCCAGGGTCTTTTTCAGCAAATCGCCAGCATAAAAGACCCCTGCCTTAAAGCAGGGGTCTCGGTTTACTTTCATATGCTCTTCTCAATATACAATCCAAATGCAATCGCCATGTGGGTATGTTCCGAAGACATATTTTTCTTTAGAGCTGCCCTTATCGGAGAGGTATGCTGTTATTAAACAGCTTGTCTGGAGAATGTGTTGTGCGCGCCGAGAATGTCTGTGGCATAGTGTTCCCATACGCTTTTGGCAATGCAGCGTTCTTCATTCGTAGGGATGACGTGACATTCAAAGTCAGGCATAAATTCCAGACGTTTCAGGATCATTTCGCGGATATTTGCTGCGTTTTCACCAATACCGGCTGTGAATATCAGACCGTCAATACCGCCGATCGATACAGCCATTGCTGCGATATATTGTGCAGCTTTTAATGTGAAGTATTCGAGAGCAAATTTGGCGCTTTTATCGTTGCTATCGGAGAGAACTTTCACATCATTACTGATTCCCGATAGCCCTTTAAGCCCGGATTCTTTGTTGATAAGGCGGTCAATATCATCAACGCTATAGTTCATGTTGCGCATAATATAGATAAGGGCTCCTGCATCAATTGCGCCTGTGCGCGTTCCCATGGGCAGGCCGTCAACAGCCGTCATTCCCATTGTGCTGTCAATGCTTTTGCCGTTTTCCAGTGCGCATAAACTTGCACCATTTCCAAGGTGAGCCACAACGACTTTTCCTTTTGCGAGATGCGGGTAGTCTTTTTGCAGTTGTGAGGCAATATAATCATAAGACAGGCCATGAAAGCCATAGCGCAAGACGCCCTTTTCAGCCATTTCTTTTGGCAGAGCAAAATGGGTGAACAGGGGATCGTGGTCGGCGTGGAAAGCCGTGTCGAAGCATCCATATTGCATGATGTTGGGGATTTTCTCATCCAGAATGTCTACCGAGACCAGATTGTGCGGCTGGTGCAAGGGAGCAAGGTGCGTAATGCTGTGCAGGTAATCCAGCGTATTATTATCAAGATAAGCCGGTTTGCTAAAGCGTGGCCCGCCATGTACAACGCGGTGGGCAGCGGCTTTAATGTTTTCAAGTGGGAAATCATTATGCGCAAGCCATGCCAGCAGATGATCGATTGCATCTTCGTGCGTTCTGAACGGGCACAAAGGAAGGTCTTCTGCTTCGCCTTGAGTGGTTTTGGCCTTGAAATCAGATTGTCCGCCGATTTCGGAGGCCAAGCCTTGAGCTAATAGCGGCAGATCATTGCTTAGACCGAAAAGTCTGAATTTCGCACTTGAAGAGCCGGCGTTAATGACTAAAAGATATTTTTGTTCCATTATTTGATTTTTCCTTTTCTGCGTGCATCGGCCATTGCTTTGGCTACGGCACATGAGAGTAAACGAGTTCTAACTGAGTCTGCGCGGCTGGTCAGGATGATCGGGACGCGCGTTCCCAGCATAATTCCGGCGGCGTTTGCTCCGCCGAGGAATATTAGTTGTTTGGCTAGTATATTTCCTGATTCGATGTTGGGAGCGACAAGAATGTCTGCATCTCCAGCAACGTTGGAAATAATTTTCTTGGTTTTAACCGCTTCAAGGCTGATTGCGTTATCAAAAGCCAAAGGACCATCAAGGTCGCCGCCTGTGATCTGACCACGGTCTGCCATTTTGCAAAGGGCTGCTGCGTCAAGCGTTGAAGGCATTGAGCCTGTTACCGTTTCCACAGCCGAGAGAATCGCCACTTTTGGTTTGCGGTTTTTCTCTTCGAACAAGACGTGCCATAAATCGATCGCGTTTTGGCAGATATCGACTTTTGAATTTAGATCCGGTGCGATGTTGGCAACTGCATCTGTGATCATGAGCGGTTTATGATAAGTGGGAACGTTTAGAAGAAAAACGTGGGAAATTCTGCGTTCTGTACGAAGACCTGCCTTGGAGGGGACTACGGCGCCCAGAAGCTCATCTGTATGTAAGGAGCCTTTCATCAGGCCTTCTATGTCTCCATTTACTGCCATTTGAACTGATTTTTCTGCAGAGTGGTGGCTGTGCTCGGTATTGACGATTTCCCAACCCGAAGCATCAACGGCGCTTTCCTCGATTGCAGCCTTAATGCGATCTTCCGGGCCGATGAGGACGGGGATAATCAAATCTTCAGTTACAGCATCAGAGACGGCTTCTATGACACTTGCGCTCACAGGGTGGACAACGCCTACGCGCAATGGATCCCACTCGCGGCTTTTTGCCAGCGTATCTTCATAGTGATATTTGCCGTGAACCGATATCATTGGTGTATCCGGGCGAAGTATCTTTATTTTACGGCGGGGAGCCAGAACAACCGCTGTTCCTTCCGCCAAGGTTTCGCCCTTGTCGTTTGTACAAATACAATCCAGAACAATGGTTTCGTCCTTTTTCTTTTTCTTTTTTACGGTTACTTTGGCCGTAATATGTTCATCGACCTTGATGGGCTGTTTGAATTTTATGTCTTGCGAGACGTAGCCTGTGCCAGGGCCGGGGAGCTCGGTTCCCAGAACTGTGGAGATCAGGTTTCCAGACCACATACTGTGGCCAACCAGACCATTAAAGCGTGTTTTTTCCGCATATTCTTTATCCAGGTGAGTTGGATTAACGTCTCCTGAAACAGCGGCAAAGAGGTGAATTTCCTGTTTGGTCAGTTGTTTTGTCACCTCTGCGGACATTCCGACTTCTATTTCGTCGAAAATGTAGTTTTCCAACATTTCTCTAGTCATTACGTAAAAACCTTTCGTATTTTAGAGTGTGGCGAATGCGTGATTCGATTATTTTAAAACGCAGAATTGGGACGTTACACGATGCTATACACTATGCGATGTGCTAGGCCGCCATTATTAATTGATACCTATAAAACATACATTGTCTTAAAGAGATGTTAAAAAGGGACAATATAGGATGTGTGATCGCTCCGTTCGTAGCAACCATGTGCCCGAGATTTTAGCATACAGGATTAAAATGGCAATATTTTGCAAGTGCGAAATGATCTAAATGTTTTATTTATCACCATATTTTTGTGTTTTTTGGCGAATTAAGCTGTAAAAATATATCTTAGCGTTGGTTTTGTTTGCGTTAGTATGTTAAAAAGCCTTTTAGAAAAGAAACTAGGTTACACTCCGAACCTTTTACAATAACCTTATTATTAAACGTAAGTTTTCTTTGTAATGTGTTCAGGAATATGGCAATCACAAAAATATGAGGAATGACTATGAGCAACGATAATCTTACAAAAGCCATGAAAATTGTTCTGGCTGACACTTATGCCCTTTATTTAAAGACCCATAACTATCATTGGAATGTTGAAGGAGAGCGTTTTCTTTCTCTTCATAATTTCTTTGAGGAGCAATATAACGATCTTGCGACGGCTGTTGATGAAATAGCAGAGACGATTCTCCAGCTTGGCCAGAAAGCACCGGGTTCTTTTAAGGCGTATATAGAACTTACGAATATAAAGGATGGTGATGAGAACGCCTCTGCACAGGAGATGGTTGCAGATCTAGCCAAGGATCAGGGTATTTTGATCGAAAGCCTTACTACTGCTTTGGAAGTTGCGCAGGAGATCGGTGATGAAGCGACTGCGGATCTGGCTATTGGGCGGATTGCTTATCACAGAAAAACAAAATGGATGCTGGAGGCTTCGGCTCAGGGCTAAGCCTGCGTTTTCCATGTGTCGAATCAATAGAAACGAGCCAGTTATATGGCTCGTTTTTGTTTGCAATTCAGAAAAAGGGGGCACCGGTTTATTCAGAAAACTGCTCGTAGGCCTGCATGGCTTCGGATGCATACATTAATGAAGGTCCGCCGCCCATATATACGGCTACGCCCAGGGTTTCGGATATTTCTTCTTTTGTGGCTCCAAGGCGGATCAGCTCTTTCATATGAAATCCGATACAGCCATCGCAATGTGCTGCCACTCCCAAGGCCAGAGCGATAAGCTCTTTGGTTTTTTCATCCAGAGCGTTATCTGCTTTTGCGCCCTTTGCCATAGCAGAAAATCCCTGCATTGTATCGGGAATTTCTTTTCTGAGTTTTGCCATGTTTGATGAGATATTTTTTGTGATCTCGATATAATCTTTCACGATTTAGCCTCCTAAGTGTTTGAATATCATGTATTTAAAATTTAAACTGTTATGTTTTTTTATGAACTTTTGACCTCATAGCCTTGCGCGATCCATGATTCTATACCGCCCTCTAGATTATATACCACTTTGTCTGTAATGGCGCGGGCGCAAATCTCGCACACTTTGTTTCCACGTGTTCCGGCTTTGCAGTGAAAGACGATTTTCTTATCCGGGTTTTGCGGCAATATTTCCGGTCCGCAGCTTTTGGCCGGGACGAGAATAGATCCGGGTATATATGCGTCATTATACTCATCGATCTCACGGACATCGATGAGGATTGCTTCGTCGGCTTCAAGCCATTGCTTGAGGGTTTTTGCATCAATCAATTGCACATTATCCATTAAAAAGAACTCCTTAATTTATTTTGTAATTAGCGGGAACGCAGAGATCATCCCTCTTGCCAAAGGGTGGGGCTAAGGGTGCAATGCCACTGGCTGTCATATTATGACGTTCGTTTGCGCAAGTCTATACACTCTAAGCACTACTTATGATTATGTTGTGGGGATTGTTTGAGAAAAAGGTTTACTCTTATGTTTGTGCACAGGATAATCTTTTTGTCTGATAGCAGGTTATGTGTTGTAAATGTCAGGGATAAAATTATGGTTGATGATCTTTTTGTTGAATTGTCGCGTCTTCAATTTGCGGTAACGGCACTTTATCACTTTTTGTTTGTGCCTTTGACGCTTGGGCTTTCGTGGATCATGTTTATCATGGAGTCGGTTTATGTTATGACGGGCAAAGAGATTTACCGTGATATGACAAAATTCTGGGGTAAGTTGTTCGGGATTAATTTTGCTCTTGGTGTTGCAACCGGATTGACCATGGAGTTTGAGTTTGGCACGAACTGGTCATATTATTCCCATTATGTTGGAGATGTTTTTGGTGCGCCACTGGCTATTGAAGGGCTTATGGCGTTTTTCCTTGAATCAACATTTGTTGGTATGTTTTTTCTGGGCTGGGATCGGTTAAGCAAGGTGCAGCATTTGGCTGTGACGTTTCTGACTGCGCTGGGGAGTAATCTATCAGCGCTGTGGATTCTGGTTGCGAATGGCTGGATGCAGCTTCCTCTTGGGGCTGAGTTTGTTGTTGAAACCATGCGCATGGAAATGGTTGATTTTTCAGAGATTGTTCTTAATCCAATTGCACAGGCGAAATTTGTGCATACGGTTGCTGCGGGATATGTTGTTGCCTCGATGTTTGTGATGGGTATTAGCAGTTACTATATGCTTAAAAAGCGTGATCTTGGGTTTGCAAAGCGCTCTTTTTCCGTGGCTGTAGGGTTTGGGCTGGCCTCTATACTATCAGTGATCGTGCTGGGCGATGAGAGTGGATATACGCTCGGTGATTCCCAGAAGGCGAAACTGGCGGCGATAGAGGGTGAGTACCATACGGAAGAACCTCCCGCATCATTTACAGTGGTGGGGATTCCAGATGATGAGAATATGGAGATGAAATATGCCGTGAAGGTTCCGTGGCTTCTCGGGTTGATTGCTACGCGCTCTATTAATACGCCGGTGCAGGGTATTCGTGATATCGTATCGGAAAGCGAAGGGCGTGTTGAGCGTGGTATTGTTGCTTATGAAATGCTTGAGAAATTGCGTGATGGTGATCGGTCTGAAGGGGTCGTTGATGTTTTTGAGCGTCACAAGAATGATCTGGGGTATGGTCTTTTGCTCAAACGATATGTTGAGCATCCGCGCGATGCTACGCCTGAGCAGATAAAACAGGCTGCGCGTGATACTGTTCCGCCTGTTGCGCCCTTATTTTACAGTTTCCGTGCTATGGTCGGGCTGGGCGTGTATATGCTGGTGCTGATCTCTCTTGGGTTTTATTATAATATGCGCCGGACTTTGTGCGAAAAACCATGGTTACTCAAGGCTTTTCTGTATAGCATTCCTGTGCCATGGATTGCATCAGAGCTTGGGTGGTTTGTCGCAGAGTACGGGCGCCAGCCGTGGGCGATTGCCGAGGTTCTTCCAACATTTCTTGCGACTTCGTCTTTGACTACGGGGGATCTGATTTTCAGTTTAACCGGTTTTATTGTGTTTTATACATTCCTGTTGGCGATTGAAGTGTTTTTGTTGTTCAAATATGCCCGCTTGGGGCCGAGTGCGCTTCATACGGGGAAATATTATTTTGAGACTGAGAGCGATCATAAGGCGGTTTCGGATTAATGTGTCTGTATATGCCTGCACGTTTTCAGATGGAAGGAGAAGGATTATATGTTAATCGATTATGATATGATGAAATTCATCTGGTGGGTTCTGGTTGGTATTTTATTGATCGGTTTTGCGATTACAGGCGGCATGGATATGGGCATTGCGCATCTGCTTCCGTTTGTCGGCAAGAGGGATATTGAGCGGCGCGTTATTATTAATAGCGTGGGGCCGCATTGGGAAGGAAATCAGGTTTGGTTGATTACGGCAGGAGCTACGTTATTTGCGGCGTGGCCTCCTGTTTATGCTGCTGCATTTTCGGGGTTTTATATGGCGATGCATCTGGTTTTGTTTGCTTTGATTTTTCGTCCGCTTGCCTTTGATTATCGATCAAAGCTCGAAGATTCACGGTGGCGTGGTGCATGGGACTGGGCTTTGTTTTGCGGCGGGGCTATTCCTTCTGTTGTCTTTGGTGTGGCTTTTGGTAATTTATTGCAAGGCGTTCCGTTTCATCTTGATGAATTTTTGCGCGCGCATTATGAGGGCTCTCTTTTTGGAGCCTTTTTACCGCTCCTCAACCCTTTTGCCCTGTTGTGCGGTGTTCTTAGTTTCTCCATGCTCAGTGTGCATGGCGGTGCATGGTTGCAGATGCGCACTGAAGATGTGATTGCGCAGCGGGCAAGGAAGAGTGTGTTCATTTTTGGTCTGGTGTCGCTGGTGTGTTTTGCCATAGGTGGTGTCTGGATTGCTTATGGAATTGAAGGATACCGCGTTGTATCAGAAGTTGATTATGGCTTTTATCCTAACCCTTTGGGCAAAGAGGTTGAGCGCTCTGTTGGGGCGTGGATGGATATATATTCTCAAGTGCCAACTGCGATGTTTGCACCAGCTTTGGGGTTCTTAGGACTCTCGTTGGCTATGGTTTTGTCATTTATAAGAAGACCGGGATTTGCTTTTGTGATGAGCGCACTTGGTTTGGCGGGAATTATTTCTACGGCGGGACTATCGATGTTTCCTTTTATTATGCCATCAAGCACGGTTCCTGACTCCAGTTTGACGGTGTGGGATGCGACGTCCAGTCATTTGACATTAACAATTATGTTTTATGTGGTTATGCTGTTTTTGCCGATTGTTTTGCTGTACACACTTTGGTGTTATCGGCGTATGTGGGGTAAAGTGCGTGTTGAAGACATTGAGGCGCGCTCTCATGCGGTTTATTAGGATGATTTTTTATATCAGGGCGCAAAGCTTATAGGGGGTTTGGCATGTGGTATTTTACATGGGTTTTGGGATTGGCTGCGGCTTTGTCTTTGGGCATCATCAATGTGATGTGGTATGAGGCTGAAGAAAGTTTTAAACAGGCCGATTGTGAGGATCAGGAAGACGAGGATTGTCAGGTTTAGATCCTGATTTTTTTGGTTTAAAAATTTCCCTAGCTTGCATGAGAATCACGATACCATCAGTAAGGTTGGTTTCGTATAAAAGGGTTGTGCATTTGTGAAGGATCAAGCAGAAGAATTTCTGAAGTCTCATAGTGGCTTGGCAGAAGGGTATCTTAGAGCGTCCGTTTTTACAGCTTATATAAACGGCCTTCTTCTTATTGTGCAGGCCTGGATTCTTGCTTTTATTGCCAATGCGTTGATTTTTAAGGCCGCTCTTATTTACGAGATGGGCGTTTATCTTCTTGTTTTGTGCCTTGTATTTGTTTTGCGTTTTGGCTTGATGTTTCTTTCTGAACGCTTTGCCTTTTTGGGTGCGCAGAAGGTCAAGTCTGGCTTACGCAGGGTATTGCAGGGTCGGCTGCGCCAGCTAGGGCCGTTTTTTATTACGCAGCATGGTAGCGGCTCTATTCTTAATACATTAATTGACGGGCTTGAGGCTATTGACTCTTATTTTGCGGATTTTTTGCCCGCCAAGACGCTAATGAGCCTTGTGCCTTTAAGTATTGTGGTTTTGATTGCTCCTTTGGATTGGCTATCGGGCGCTGTGTTTTTGTTTACCGCTCCACTTATTCCTTTGTTTATGATTTTAATCGGTGAGGGTGCAGAGCGTTTGAACCAGAAACAGTGGCAAAAATTATCGCGGATGAGCAATCATTTTCTTGATGTTGTGCAGGGCATTACCACTTTGAAGATGTTTAATGCTGCGCGGCGTGAGGGGGAGGTTATCTCTAAAATATCGGACGAATACAGGCGCGATACGATGTCTGTGTTGCGGCTTGCTTTCCTGTCGTCGGTGACGCTGGAGTTTTTCTCAACGGTTAGTATTGCTCTTGTTGCGGTCTTTATCGGCTTTCGCTTGATGTGGGGGGAGATGGATTTCTTCTCCGGTTTTTTTATTTTACTGCTAGCGCCCGAGTTTTATTTACCTTTGCGTAAGATGGGCGGTGCTTATCATGCGCGAATGGAGGCTATCGGTGCTGTTGGCAAGATGATTGATATTCTGGATGCACCGCTTTCGGTGCATGGCAAGAAGCCGCTGCCTTTATCTGCCGAGCACAATATTTGCATAAGATTTGAGGGCGTTTCTTTTTCTTATGATTCGCGGCAGGATTATTCTTTGAAGGATTTGAGCTTTGAAGTGCGCGCGGGGGAGCGTGTTGCAATTGTTGGTTCATCTGGCAGTGGCAAGAGTACGGTCTTTTCTTTGCTTCTTGGTTTTGCTTTGCCTCAGCACGGCGAGATTTATATTAATGGATCAGCTTTGTCCGAGCTTGATATTTCGATCTGGCGGCAAAATCTGGGCTGGATTCCGCAAAGTCCCACCCTTTTTTACGGCAGTGTTTTGGATAATATTCGTCTTGGTTGTCGTGCAGTTTCCAGAAAGCGGGTTGAGTCTTTGTGTGAGAGGCTGGGGCTTGATACGTTTATTCAGTCATTGCCGCAGGGCTATGATACTTTTGTGGGAGAGCAGGGCTATGGTCTTTCTGAGGGGCAAGTTCAGCGCGTTGCCGTAGCGCGCGCGTTTTTGCGTGATACGCCTCTTATTCTTATGGATGAACCAACCGCGTCTTTGGAGATGAAAACCGAGGATTTGTTGCAGCGTGCTATGCATGAGCTGAGGCGTGAGAAGACTGTTTTAACAATTGCGCATCGGCTTCATACGATTACGAATGCCGATAAGATCCTGTTTCTTGAAGATGGACAGCTTGTTGCGCGTGGCTCTCATCATGATTTGTATCGAAATCATGCCCCATATGCACGCTTGATTGATTTTGATCTTCCTTATGAGGGGCAAGACAAGGAGATGGATTGATGCTGATTTGGCGGCTTTTGCAGATATTATCCCCTTATAAATTCTGGATTGCGGGCGGTATTGTGATGGCGCTGGCAAGTACGCTTGCCAATATCGCTCTTATGGCTGTTTCGGGATGGTTTATTACCGCTATGGGAATTGCAGGGGTTACCGGAGCGGCGATTAATTATTTTACGCCAGCATCTTTGATTAGAGCGTGTGCGATAGTTCGTACCAGCGGACGCTATGGAGAGCGTTTGCTTACGCATGAAGCAACATTTCATATTATTGCGAGGCTGCGGCGCTGGTTTTATGATCATCTGGAGCCATTGGCGCCGGCTGTTCTTATGAAGCAGCGCAGCGGAGAATTGTTTGGTCGATTGCGCGGTGATATTGACGTTCTGGAGCGTTTTTATCTCAATTTTATTGTCCCGGCCAGTGTGGCGTTTTTTTCCAGTATCATTATTGTTTGTTTTGTATATTTGTATCATCCTGTTTTTGCAGTTATTTTCTTATTTGCATTGTGTTTCTGCGGTGGATTATTACCGTTTTTGAATTATATTTTGAGCAGGGAATCTGAACGCGATATTGTTAATCTGATTGCGCAGATGCGCGCCAGCCTTACGGCAGATCTGCAAGGTATAGGCGAGTTGCTGGTCTATGATTCTTCTCAGCAGTATAAGCATAGTGATGAAGCACTTTATAAATCTATTCAAGCTGCGCAGGATAAAGCCTTAAATGTGGAATTGTTTGTACAGAATCTTGCGGTTTTGGGCATTAATATATGTATGGTTATTATATTGTATTTTGCTGCGATCTTAGCGCAATATGATGTAATTGGCTATCCGAATGTTGTGATGCTTGTTTTATTGACGATGGCCAGTTATGAAGCAGTGCAGCCTTTAATTCCGGCTTCGCGGCATTTAGGTGGAATATTGCGAGCTGCGCAACGTATATTTGATATTGTTGATCAGGAGCTTCCTGTGCGTGATTCCAGGGACGCTAAAAAATCTTGTGATAGATTTTCCTTGTGTTTTGATCATGTGACCTATGGATATGAAGCCGATTATCCGGTTTTGAGGGATCTGAGCTTTGATATAGGTGCTGGTGATCGGGTTCTTGTTGTTGGGCCAAGTGGGGCGGGGAAGAGCACATTGATCCATCTTATGCTGCGTTTTTCAGATCCGCAACAAGGGCGCATTGTGTTGGGGAATAATGCGCTGACGGAGTATGATGGTGCTTCGGTGCGTTCCTGTTTTTCTGTTGTTTCACAAAGACCGTATATTTTTGATGCTACGGTCAGGCAGAATTTGCTGGTTGCCAATGCGCTGGCGTCGCCAGAAGATTTGGATGATGCCTGCAAGAAGGCAGGGATATATGATTTTATTTTAGATCTTCCTGCTGGTTATGATTCCTATGTTGGGGAAAATGGACGCCAGCTTTCGGGTGGGCAAATCAAACGCCTTGCTTTGGCGCGGGCTTTTTTGAAGGATGCACTTTGTCTGATATTGGATGAATCGGGTGAGGGGCTGGATTATAAAATGGAGCACGATATTTTGCAGCGCGTTATTGAGCTTCCGGAAGGAAAGGCTCTTATTTATATCACGCACCGCCGTGGTTTATCCGGTTATTTTGATAAGATTATTTCTTTACCTTGAAGAGAGTTTTTCGTTTTAGTTATAAAAAAATCAGCCCCGTTTTATTGGGGCTGTTTAAGTATTCAAGGATTTAAGGATTACCATCAGAGCTGAGATATTGACACTATCTAGTGGATTGATTCCAACGCTTGCTTCCCGCGGTTTATTTTTTCGATAATTCCT
>JBKHBN010000044.1:0-11324 GCA_046542355.1 Alphaproteobacteria bacterium
GCTCCTTGATGACCTCAAAAATATCCTCAAGGAAAAATATTAGGTGTCAGACCCATCTATAATCTTCGGGCGCCTGTGCCCGAAACACATCGAGTTTTGAGAGAATATGCCTGCTCCATCAGACCCTCTTGGCTCCAGAACATCCAACATCTGATCAATTTTTTGAGGAAGAGCCTGCGTTTAATCAAAACGCAAATCACCAGCTATACCGCACATAAATCCTTCTCTATGGTTCGTATCAAAATCAGGGGCACAATAGTCCATTCTTGAAAAAATGACAACTTCACGTCTTTAACCCACCTGTATCACAGTATATCTGTCGCCTTCATCCTATGAATCAAGCTAAAGCTTGACACCACCAAAGACACAAACCATAGTCTATGCCTGCCCCGTGCCATGCAAAACAAGGAAGCAAAAACATGCCCTATTCCGCGCGCGATCCTGACTATGAAGAGCCATTGGCTGCCCCTTCTGCCATGTGGGTTGATCTTTATGCATTAACCATGTCACAAGCCCTGTTCTTTGAAAATCGCCACGAGCAGGTTGCAACCTTCCACGCATTCATCAGAAAAACACCCTTCAATGCTTCATATCTGGTCACAGCCGGTCAAAACATCGTCTGCGAATGGCTGGACAAAAACTGGCGCTTTACACAAAGAGACTTACGCATACTGGCCGCCAAAACAGTCATCGACTCAGATACCGGAGAAAAAGTCCCCTTATTCAAGCCAGAATTTCTTACCATGATTGAAAAAGCCGAGCTAAAACTGAGCCTTGATATGATGCCTGAGGGAGAGCTTGCCTTCGCCTGTGAACCGATCTACAAGGTGAGCGGCCCCTTATGGCAATGCCTGTGCGTCGAAGCGGCCATCCTCAACACAATGAACTCGCAATCCAATTACGCAACCTACGCCGCCATCCTCAAAACCGCTGCCAATGGAAAACCGGTAGCCGAGTTTGGCCTGCGCCGGGCGCAAGGAGTCGGGGGGCTGGAATCAACCAGAGGCGCTTATGTCGGCGGCATAGATTTCAGCTCTAACTGTTGGGCAGAGACAAACTATAACATTCCTTCCCTTGGCACTATGGCACACGCTTATGTCATGATCCACGAAACAGAAATGGAAGCCTACCTGAACTGGGCAAAACACAACCCCCATCAAGGCATTTTCCTGACCGACACCTACGAACCCATAGAAGGCATGAAAAAAGCAATCGAAGCTTGCAAAAAAACCGGGATAAAACTTCAGGGTTTCCGTCAGGACTCCGGCGATCTGGGATACCTCGCAAGCAAAGGATACGAGCTGGCCGGGCAAGAAGGATATGTCCTGAATAAAAATACAGTCTCAAACGATCTTGACTCCTCTATTATCGCAGCGCTGGAGACACAAAACGGAGAGCACATCAACATGTACGCCGTTGGAACCAAGCTCACCACATGCGCAGAACAACCGGCTCTTGAAGGGATATACAAAGTCGGCAACATCTATGAAAACGGCATGACAAACAAAGACATTGAAACGCTTAAAAAAGCCGTGCGCAGCGGAAACACAAAACCATCGGCCATACGCGATAAGGTCCGCGACATCATGAAGCTCTCCAGCCAGTCCTCAAAAATGACCTATCCCGGAGAGCTTGACCTCATTCGCTATCTAAAAGAAGAGAACGGCGCACTGGCCTTTAACGGTGGCACGCTCTACCCGCAATGGGACATCGACCCTATAAGCTTCAGCAATCCCAACGACCCCTTCTCGGGTCACCTCACAAAAGACATCATGTCCGTCAGGCGCAACAATCATATCCTATCAAAAACATTTCCCGTGGGAACACGCGCTTATCGCCCCATCCAGCCCGCCTTCAAAGAAGGAAAACTCATCTGCACAATCGAAACAGTGCACGAAGCACGCACCAGAGCTTTAGGACGGCTGAAAATGCTGCACCCTGCGCACAAACGCCTGCTCAACCCGCACGAACACATTATCGGCATAGAAGAAAGTCTGCTGCAAAGACAAGAATCAATGGGAAGACGCCTGCGCCAGACCGGAAACACCGTAGAGGCCAACGCAGTATAAAAAAGGATGCACAAAAATGTCATACTCAGCGCCCGCACATTCAGCTCTCATTATCGTTGATGTACAAAATGATTTCTGCCCAGGTGGCAATCTGGAAGTGCCAGACGGAGACAGCATCATTGCGTTGATTAATGATCTTAAACAAGATTTCAAACACTGCATCTTAACCCAGGACTGGCATCCGAAAGATCATGAGTCCTTCGCAAGCAACCACCAAAATGCCCAACCCTTCACAACAACGCAAATGCCCTACGGCACGCAAATTCTATGGCCTGATCACTGCATACAAAACACAAAGGGCGCCGCTTTTCACAAAAATCTGAACATCGATAACAAGGATTTGATACTACAAAAAGGAACAAACCCGAAAATCGACTCCTACTCCGGATTTTTTGAAAATGACAATACAACACAACCTCTTTTTAACGATGGAAAAACCCTCGCGCAGACATTAAAAGAACGCGGCATAACACACACTATTTTCTGCGGACTGGCCTACGATTTTTGCGTTGGATGGCATGCATTGGACGCAAAGGAAAAAGGATTCAAGGCAACAATTATAAAAAACGCAACCCGCGCCATAGCCATGCCTCTGGAAAACGCCACAAACAGCGAACAAGCCATGACAGCGCAACTCAAACAAGCCAATGTCCAGATTATAAAAGCTGACACAATAAAGCAGCTCCGGCAATATTTATAAAAACATCACAAAGCTTGACCTTGCACCTATAAATTTACATAATTTAACCTTTCTGATATAATAACCCATTGGACTGGCTGATGAATAAAAAATATGGGCTTACTCGCGCAGATATTTGCAGATGCACACGATAACACCCCTCTCCATGAGCGGGATATAATAGAAATCGGCCCCCCTGAAGGGATATTTTTTGATGATGGCGGAGTACCCGAGCTTTACGATTCGCGAGCCATAAATTTTCAACACATCCTAGAAACAGGAAAAATAACTATATGCAGTGGACAAAAGCAAATATGTAGTTCTGATCAATCTATTGATTGGAATTCGGATGATGCCTTCACGCAAGCGCTCCACACCATCGAAGAAAACACCCTCAAAAGAATAGAACAATCCCCTTTTCTACAATACTTATTAAACGAACTGGACGAATGGGACAGATTTTATCGTCTATCTTGGGAACGCGAGGTCAGTCACATTGTTTCAGAAGAAATGGCGGCAATCCCCGGATTAAACAATTATAGAACGGTGTCTAACAAAGAAAAATATCCCACCGTAGAACGCAGAGCCACAAGGCTCAATGATCTAGCCATAGATATCGAGAATGCGCGAAAAGCCGATAGCGACCCGACAATAACATTCAAGCCGAAAGTAGAGCATGATTGCGAAACCATGTCGATTATCGAAGGTATAGCACTGCAGAAAATCGACAATATGCTTTTGCCACAAAATGCCCCGCAAGGAGATTTCAAAATCGCATCGAATTATTTTTATGCAATCGGATATTTTAACCAAACACCTCAAGATGATGACTTGGGCGGGCATGCTTTTATTATCTCTTCTGCGACAGCAAACATCATTGAAGCAACAAAAAAAGAAGACCCATATAAAGAAAACATAGATCCGAGCGCTACATTCGAAGATTTCATAAAAGGAAAAATGATTACATGTAAAGACGAATCTATATACGGAAGTTTCAATATAGATATGGGCGATATTGCCAGAGCCAGAATTGATCATGGGCACATAACCACAAGGCACATATTTGGCTTCGTAGACCCCCAATGGGCACATATTACAGAAGATGCAAACGGCGCCCCAATACCGCCGGAAATACAAGCTTTAGCAGAACTCAAAACACTCATCACACGTCTGGAAAGCAATGCACTAAATGCCATGCGCAATGGCCTAGATCCTATGCCCTATGATCAGCATCTGGACGAAACCCGGGAAATGTTTGACCTTACGCTCAACACCATGGTTGATAGCGGCCAGATCTATATGCTATCGAAATTTATACAGGAAAACCCCGTACAAATTGCCTCCACGCCCACTCCGGATCCAGCTTCCGTTCCAGAGAATACATCGGCCAATTCCATCCCGGAAAATCGAAGCACCGCCCCGTAAGCTGCAAAATACTGAAACCTGCCCGCCCAAACAAAATGCTGCGGTGCAATAGCGCAATATAATACCCTGCATGCGGGTAGACAGCCCTGCGCGAATATGGAATAATTCGCACGTTTTTTAACCATAAGTTTTTCTAACCTTACTTATAAAGTAAATAATTACAAAAGGACTAATCATGAAAACAGTATTAATTACAGGCGGCACCTCCGGTATTGGCGAAGTTACCGCACGCGCCTTCAAGGACGCCGGATATAACGTAGTGGTCAATAACATAAGCGGTGGCGAAGACGTTGATAAATTTACAGAAGAAACAGGCATACCGGCCTATTTGTGGGATGTCACAGATTTCGAGGCATGCCAGAAAGGCGTTGACCAGATCATTGAAGAACATGGCGGCATTGATGTCCTTGTTAACAATGCAGGAATTATCCGTGATGCCATGCTTCACAAAATGGATCAGGGCAAATGGAGCTCGGTGATAGACGTAAACTTGAACTCCGCATATAACATGTGTCACGCCGTTATCAACCATATGAGAGACAAGAAATACGGACGTATTATCTCTATTGGTTCCGTAAACGGCCTGGCTGGCCAAATGGGGCAAACAAACTACTCTGCCACAAAAGCCGGTATCATCGGATTTTCCAAAGCATTGGCACGAGAAACATCCCGCAAGGGCATCACCGTAAATGTCGTAGCACCCGGATACGTGAACACATCAATGATGCAGGACATCCCCGAAGATGTTCTGGCAAAAATCGTTGACTCTGTTCCCGTTGGCCGCCTTGCCGAGCCAGAAGAAATCGCCCGCGCTGTTATCTTTTTAGCGGATGAACAATCAGGCTTCATCACAGGTGAGACGCTCTCCATAAACGGCGGTCTATATATGCAGTAAGTCTGCGCTCAAAATAATCTAATCAGAAATGGCCAGAAAGCACCCGCCTCTGGCCGTTTTCTTATGCTCAAAATTATGCCCGAAAACTTAAAAATCCCAATCATCATCTTCGGTTTCTATCGCTTTTCCAATCACATAGGACGACCCAGAGCCGGAAAAGAAATCATGATTTTCATCCGCATTCGGAGAAAGAGCCGATAGAATCGCTGGATTCACATCACTCACCTCTGCAGGGAACATTGGGTCAAACCCAAGATTCATAAGGGATTTATTCGCATTATAATGAAGAAATTTCTTAACATCCTCAGTAAGATCCACCGCATCATAAAGACTTTGCGTATACTTAACTTCATTATCATAAAGATCCAAAAGCAAGGAAACGGCAAAATCCTTAATTTCCATTTGCTCCATCGGCGTTAACGCGTCATATCCCTTCTGGAATTTATAACCAATATAATATCCGTGCACTGCTTCATCACGGATAATCAGGCGAATTAGATCCGCCGTATTTGTAAGCTGCCCCCGACTGGACCAATACATCGGCAAATAAAAACCCGAATAAAACAAAAAGCTCTCCAGAAACACGCTGGCAATTTTCTTGCGCAACGGGTCTTTCGCTTCATATTCATCAAGTATAAGTGCCGACTTCTTTTGCAAATACTCATTTTCCTCACTCCATTCATAAGCCTCATCCACATCACGCATAGAACATAAAGTTGAAAAGATAGAGGAATAAGAGCGCGCATGCACTGCCTCCATAAAAGCAATATTACTTAAAACCGCTTCTTCATGAGGGGTAATGGCATCTTCCATCAATCGCGGCGCACCAACCGTATTTTGAATTGTATCAAGCAACGTCAATCCCGTAAAAACCCGAATCGTCAAACGCTGCTGCTGCTGATCCAATCCATTCCATGAAGAAAGATCGTTAGAAAGCGGAACCTTCTCCGGCAACCAGAAATTCGCTGTCAGCCGGTTCCATACCTCCAGATCCTTCTCATCATCCAAACGGTTCCAGTTCACCGCCTGCACGCGGTTTAAAACCAGACTTTGCTTTTCTTTTGCCAATGCACTCATCTTCTTATTCCCTTGTTAATAATCATTCTTTTTCACCGCCCCATAGCGAATGGTTTTTTTACGTGGCTAGGCGCGAAAAGCGTAGCGCAATGAATACGCACAAGTAAGCCAGCAACAACACCCAAAAAACAAAAGCTATAAGCTGCACGAAACGCACCCCTCAACTTCTGTCCCCTCCAGCGCCTTTTGCCGCAAACGGATATAGTAGATCGTCTTGATGCCTTTTTTCCACGCATAAATCTGTGCCTTGTTAATATCCCGCGTTGTTGCCGTATCAGGAAAGAACAAAGTCAAAGACAAGCCCTGATCCACATGCTGCGAGGCTGCAGCATAAGTATCGATAATCTTCTCATAACCAATCTCGTAAGCATCTTGATAATATTCCTGATTATCATTGGTCATATAGGCCGCAGGATAATAAACACGGCCAACCTTTCCCTCTTTGCGAATTTCAATTTTTGAAGCAATCGGATGAATCGAAGAGGTTGAATTATTGATATAGGAAATAGAGCCAGTCGGCGGCACAGCCTGCAAATAAGCATTATATATGCCATGCTCGATAACATCAGCGCGCAGGGTCTCCCAATCTTTCTGCGTTGGAATATACACACTCGCCTCTTCAAAAAGCTGCGCCACGCGCGCCGTTGCAGGTTTCCATTCTTGCTGCACATATTTATCAAAATATTCGCCACTGGCATACTTGGACTCTTCAAATCCCGCAAACGTCTCACCGCGTTCTTTCGCAATCTTGTTGGACGCCAAGATCGCATGATAGGTCACGGTATAAAAATAGATATTGGTAAAATCCACCCCCTCTTCCGAGCCATAGAATATACGCTCTCTGGCCAAAAACCCGTGCAAATTCATCTGCCCCAGTCCGATAGCATGAGAACGGCTATTGCCTTGCGCAATAGAAGGCACACAAGCCAGATCACTCATATCCGATACGGCGCTCAGCGCACGAATAGCCGTTTCTATCGTTTGCCCAAGATCAGGCGAGTCCATCGCCTTGGCTATATTCATAGAGCCCAGATTACAGGAAATATCAGAGCCCAGATGCTCATAACTCAAATCTGCATTGAACTTTGAAGCATCACTGACCTGCAAAATCTCGGAACACAGATTGCTCATAGTAATGCGCCCCTTAATAGCATTGGCTTTATTAACCGTATCTTCAAACATGATATAGGGATAGCCAGACTCAAACTGGATTTCCGCCAAAGTTTTAAAGAAATCCCGTGCATTGATTTTCTTCTTGCGAATACGCGGATTATCAACCATCTCGCGATATTTTTCACTCACAGAAATCTCGGAAAATGGTGCGCCATAAATTCGCTCAACATCATAGGGCGAAAACAGATACATATCCTCGTTATTCTTGGCCAGCTCAAAAGTGATATCAGGAATAACTACACCCAGTGAAAGCGTCTTAATACGGATCTTCTCATCCGCATTCTCCCGCTTTGTATCAAGAAAACGCATAATATCAGGGTGATGCGCACTCAAATACACAGCCCCTGCCCCCTGCCGTGCACCAAGTTGGTTAGCATAGGAAAAAGAATCCTCCAGCAACTTCATAACCGGCAAAACACCGGAAGACTGATTTTCAATTTTTTTAATCGGCGCACCAACCTCACGTATATTACTCAACAACAGCGCTACACCACCCCCGCGCTTTGAAAGCTGTAAAGCAGAATTTATGCTGCGCCCGATTGATTCCATATTATCCTCAATGCGCAACAAAAAGCAGGACACTAACTCCCCGCGCTGCTTCTTGCCCGCATTAAGAAATGTAGGCGTCGCAGGCTGAAACCGCCCCGATATAATCTCCTCAACCAAATGACGTGCAAGCGACTCATTACCACGCGCCAGCGCCAAAGCAACCATAACCGTGCGATCTTCATAACGCTCTAAATAACGTTCTCCATCAAAGGTTTTAAGCGTATAGCTCGTATAATATTTATACGCCCCAAGAAAAGTCTGGAAACGAAAGCGCATAGAATAGGCAAAATCATATAACGAGCGAATAAACTCGAACTCATACTGCTCCAGAACATGGCTCTCGTAATATCCCTGCATCACCAGATACCCAAGTTTTTCCTCAAGGTTATGAAAGAAAACAGTATTTTGATTTACATGTTGCAAAAAATACTGCCGCGCAGCCTCTTTATCAGCATCAAGCTGTATATTTCCATTCTCGTCATACAGATTAAGCATCGCATTCAAAGCATGATAATCCATCCCCTCAAACTTATTGACCTGTACTTCCTCTACTTTTTCCAATGCTAAGCCCATAACGCTTTAACTCCTTCTCTAACCTTTGTAACATCTTCTGGCGTACCGCTTAACTCAAAACGATACAAACACGGCACATCGCACTTGGCCGATATCACCGACCCCGCATAAGCGTAATATTTCCCGAAATTACGATTTCCCGACCCGATAACACCTCGCATAATGCTGCGGTTTTCCGGGACATTCAAAAACCGAATCACCTGCTTTGGCACGGCGCCCTCACCACGATCTCCGGCATAAGTCGGACACACCAGAACAAAAGGACGCGCCGCCAAAACAACAGAATCTCTCACAGACAACGGAATACGCAACATCGGCAAAGCCACACGCTCGATAAAACGCTGCGTATTACGTGATTTGCTGGAAAAGTAAACTAAAAGCGGTTCCATAACGCGCGCACCCTAAAAAACTATCAAGAAACCATTTCAAGCTGCGAGGAAACGAGCGCAGCAATTTTATCAGGGCGAAACCCGCTCCAGTGCTTACCTTCGGCCATAACTACCGGAACCTGCATATAGCCAAGCCCTCTTACTGTATCAAACGCCTGATGATCCTGCGTAATATCAACTTCCTGAAACAGCATCCCTCTGCGCTCCAGCTCTCTTTTCGTCGCCACGCATTGTATGCAAACCGGCTTGGTATAAAGTGTTATAGTCATGATAATCTCCCTGATAATAGTGATCCTTATGTGAGAGGAAAAACTTCCTCATTTTAAATGAAATTGACATCAAAACCCCTGCTTTAAAGAAAGCATCACACCTCTTAAAAGTAACAACTTTAAGCCAATCTCGTTGAACATTGATGGAAAAAAGAAACCGATCACCAGATGGATAGCGACTCCCCTTTAGACACTACATATTGTGTTTTATGATGAAAAAAATGTCAATATATAGTTTCTCTTGACATTCATCAAGGGGATAAGAATCACTTACAGAGAAATAAAAAATATTTTTATATCAACGTATTAAAGAATATTCTTAAATAAGAAATTTTTACAAAACAGCGGCGCTTTCAATTTACCCGCCACAAGAATCATGAACGAGACACAGCCCGCTTCTTCTTTTTCCTAAGCGCCGGATTGCTTTCCAAAGCAAAAACAATATGCTTCGCGAGCCTTAACGCCGCATCACTACAGCGCTCTTCATTCAACACCAGATCTATTTCTATATTCGACAAGGCCGGCAACCCCGAATGCGCCCCCAGCGAAAATAAACCACCGATATTGGACAACATCCCTTTGGGAATCACAGTAACACCTAACCCGGCCTGAGCTGCCGCTATACGGCTGGTCATATTTGAACTTGTAAAAACTGCGTGCCAGTTAAACTTCTTCTTATCCAAAGCATCAATCATCTTACCGCGGTAAACACAAGGACTAGGAGAGATAATCAAAGGAACAGTATCACCGATATTAAACCGCTCCTGCCCCTGACCAACCCAGACAAGACTTTCATACCAGACTTTATTACCATAGATTTTTACCTTTTTATCCCTCTTAATTAGGATAATATCCAAATGCCCCCGCTGAAAATCCTCTATTAAATATCTGGACACATCACATCGAACTGTTAAACCTACGGAAGGATGAGATTTCTTGAATTGTACCAGGATATTTGATAAATGATGCGCCGCAAAAGCATCAGGTGCCCCCAGCTTGACAGCACCGGAAATATCGGGTTTTGAAATACGCCCCAGCACCTCATCATTCATCGCAACCATCGTGCGCGCATAAGAAAGCAATATTTCACCTTCTGTCGTCAAACTCACAGCGCGATTACTGCGCAAAAAGACCTCTTTACCTAAAATATCCTCCAGCTTTTTAATCTGCTGACTAACAGTCGATTGCGTACGACCCAGACGCTCAGCGGCATGGGAAAAGCTTCCAGCCTCATAAATAGCCAAAAAAGCACGCAACAGAGATGTATCGATATTTCTAATCATAAGTGCATATATAAACGTAATTACAAATAATATACTTTTTATACCTGTATAAAAAAAATATCAATCCGACAAAACAAAAATTATGTTTTTCCGTAAAAATAAAGTCATGATAAACACAAAGAGAGCTATGGCCAAAAGTGGTGTATGGAGGATTGATCATCCATACACCACTTTTGGCCATAGCTCCGAAAGCGCCGCATCTTTCTAATCTTTCCCTAAAATCCACAAAAAACCGGACGGGCAAACAGGCTGCTCGTCCGGATTATCATTTCACGTAACTTGTAAAAAGCTAACCTTCTATACAATCACAGTTTCACTTGAAATCATATCTCCCAAAGAGAAATTCTGATCGTCAAATGCCACAAGAGCTACAAAATTTGCACCATTCGCAGCACCATCAGCATCAACGCCCAGTACAACCTGACCATCACCGGCATCTGTCAGCTTGACAAAATCAGAGATCAAATCATTTTGCGCATCAAAACTCAGAACATTAGAGATATCTATACGATCACCTTCACCGACATCGAAATCTTCAATAACATCTGCTTCACGGCCTGTCTCGAGCAGAACAAACGTATCCGCCCCATCACCGCCTTCTTCGGTTTGGAAACGCACAACGAGATCCCCATCTTCTATGCGCGCACGGATATAATCACTGTCCCTGTATTGATCAGCATCGCGAGAAAAGATCGCTTTGCGTCCTGAAACATCATCAGTATTAAATGTCATGGCAATTGTGGCAACAACAACATCCAAATCAGAAGATGGTACCAAATTAATAACATCGCCATTTTCAGTTATTTCTGTTTCACCAAGCACTTCATATAGTGTCGGCAAAGGCTCTGCATTAACAATCGGCTCTTCTTCCGGCTGCTCAGACGCTGGTTCCTCAGCCACAGGAGGCTCTTCTTCAGGAACTACTGGAACTTCCGGTTCTACG
>JBKHBN010000045.1:0-11283 GCA_046542355.1 Alphaproteobacteria bacterium
TCTATACCCTGAGGTGCTGCCTGCGCTTGGTGTTGAGATGTCTGAGCGCTGGATGGGCTTTTTGGTGCGATTGCGGCGCTGGGCGATGCGAAACTGCCATAAAGTCATTGTTAATGGTCGCTGTATGGCACGATATCTTACTTATGAGGGCGGGGTTGATGCCTGTAAGGTGGCGATGATTCCTAATTGGCCGGATCTGGGGTTGATTGATCCCGAGGTTGTGCAGGACGATCGCAGCGGGGCTTGTATTATTCCTGAGGATATAAAGCCTGCCCGCCCGTTTGATAAGCAGCTTAAGACCAAGCCGCGTTTTCGCGTGCTTTATGCCGGTTCAATTGGGCTTTTACATCCTATGGATAGTATTATCGAGGCTGCGCTGATTTTTGAGCGGGAGAAAAGTGATATTGAATTTGTTTTTGTTGGAGACGGGCCGCGACACGAGGCTTTGGCCAAATTGCGGGCTGAGCACGGGCTGGATAATATTCGTTTTATTCCCTACCAGCCAGCCAGTCAATTACGTGAAGTTATGGAGAGCGGAGATGTTCATCTTATTTCTATAAAGGAGGAGGCCGCAGGGTTTAGTGTGCCCAGTAAGCTGTATTCTGCGCTTGCGGTGGCGCGGCCTTGCGTGTTTATAGGGCCTGAGCAATGCGAAAGTGGGAAAGTGATTCGCGATTTTGGAACAGGTGTGGTTGTTCCTCCCGGGGATAGCAAGATGCTGGTTGAAGCAATCCGGGCTTTTCGCGAAAATGGTGAAACCTGGTTTGGAGCGCATAACGGGGCGTTGAAGGCGCGTGAGATTTATACGCCTTATAATTCTATTGATGCATGGATCGAGCGTGCCTGGGATCTGGTGCGTAATGATTTGGAAATAAATTAAGTTTTAGGAGGTGGTATGGCTTTAGATGATGTTGAGCAGCATTGCGCGGAAAAGGATCGTGTTTCCGATGCGCGTCATCAATATACTGTAATTGCCGAAAAGTCGCTATTTGATGTGTTGCGGGAGATATGGCAAGCGAAGTTCCTCGTCCTTGTATTTGTCTTTGTGGCACTTTGTCTGGCATATGTTTTTATAGCGCTGAGCGTTCCTCACTACAGAGCCGAAATGGTTCTGGCGCCAGCTTATTCGCTTGAATTTTATGCGGATGAGCGGGCAGGCCATATGGATGCTGTGCGCTCGCCTCAATATACAGGAAAAACACCCAATGATCCTTTTATGGTCTTTGAGGCCTTGTATAATGGGCCGTCTGTTGCCTCTTCTTTAATGCGAGATGATGCCTTGTTGGAGCGGTTGCGTGATGAGCGTTCTTTTATGTTTTCTAAAAAGTACGGGGCGTGGAGTGTACAAATATTGTCCCAATATTTATCACGACGCGTACGACTGGAACCATTAAGCGGAACTTTGTCTTCTTTGCGCCGTATGTCTTATAGCCATCCGGACCCGGATGTTGCTATGTCGTTTTTAAAGCGTCTTCATCAGATTACCGATCAGATGATTCGCCTGCGTATTCTTGTGCAGACCAATGATCGTATTTCTTATATTAGAGGGGCTTTGGATGAGGCTGTAAATCCAGATCATCGGCGGTCGCTTACGGATGTACTTATGGAGCAAGAGCGTATAAAGATGATGGTTTCTTCTGACCAGCCGTACGCGGCCTCTATTGTAGAGCCAGCCTATGTTTTGCCGCGTACCTCATGGCCTGATCCTTTTGTTGTCTATCCTGTATTTCTTTTTGTCGGTCTGTTAATTGGCTACATAGTTGCAATATTTTTTAGGCATAGAGCCGTGCAAAAAAGGGGGTAATTCCGAATAAAAACAGACATATTCTGGCTTGTCATTAGATAATAAGTGTTATCTTTAACTTGTCTTTCATGTCTTCTCAATTTGTATAAATTTTTGATATGAGGTGTAATTAAGTTAAGTTTATTAATTATATTTCAGTATGTTATGGTGCTTTTGTCTATTTATAGCTAATTTTTTGCAAAGTGTTTCAGTAAGAAGAACAAAATTTACTCCTTTTTGTAATATATGTAAAACCATAGGGGATGTGCTGGAGTAATTTTAGGACATTATATCTATTTTCGAGCTTTTTGCTGCCGTCGAATTTTTTTATATTTGTTTCTTTCATGTACGTTTTATTTAAGGGTGAGATGATTTTTTGTAAGAGAGAAATATTGTGTTTTTTTAATACAATTTTTTTAATCGGGCAAGATAGGTTGTTTTCTTGTCTATATTATGAAAGATCAATTTTTATCTTGGTTTTGTCGTTTTGAGCTTTGAAATAGGAAAAGTTAGTGGGGTTAGAGTATCTGTCATGAAAGAAAATAAACTTCCTATAACTGTTTTAGTTATTACTAAAAATGAGGAAAGTCATTTAGAAAGATGTCTTGATTCTTTGTCAGCTTTTTCCGAAGTTATGGTCATTGATTCCTATAGTGAGGATTTGACCAAAAATATAGCCAAAAATAATAATTTTAAAGTTGTAGATTTTTTCTGGAATAATTCCTATCCTAAAAAAAGACAGTGGTGTTTAGATACTATTAATATTGGCCATGATTGGGTTTTATGGATTGATGCAGATGAAGTTGTGACAGCAGGTTTTATTGAAGAATTGACTTTTATAACTAAAATTAACCAACCGTATTGTGGGTATTTTATTAGCTCAAGCTATATTTGGAATGGAAGAACTCTAAGGTATGGCTTTAAAAACAATAAGCTTTCTTTTTATAATAGATCTATGATTGTTTTTCCTGTTGTAGATGATCTTGACCTCGAGGGGATGGGGGAGGTTGAAGGGCACTATCAACCGGTTAAAGTGGATAAATATGTTGATAAGAAAATTGGCCAGATCAAGAGCCGAATTTTGCACTATGCTGGTGAAGATAGGCATAGGTGGGTTGAGCGCCATAAGAATTATGCGCGCTGGGAGGCGGGGATGATCAAGCGCGATGCTTATCCGAAAGACCCGGTTTTCTGGCGGCAATGGCTGAAAAGTCTTATGCGGCGCAGTGTCTTTAAACCCTGGGCTATGTTCTTTTATTCCTATGTTTTTAGGCTTGGATTTCTTGACGGGAGTGCTGGTTTCGACTTTGCCTTAAGTCGTAAATTTTACTGTGATCTGGTGTTAAAGGAACTTAGATCTCTTTAGTGTTTTTATCTTTTTAATTTGATCGTGTTAACTGTTTTTCTGCGGTTTTTATAAGATAGTAGAGCCTTGGAAAAAGGGTTTTTAATTCCCATGCTATGGTTTGAGTGAACAATATGCCAAGATTTTGAGCAGGGTTTACTATCTCTAGTATTTCACGGATGATGTATTGTTCTTTGCGGCCGATCCATGCGTTTTTTTGTGATATTCCGCCGGCTTCAAATATACAAACAGGTTTTGCTATATGTTTTATCTTGTCGGTTTTACTTAGAAAACGGGCAGTAAAATCATAATCAGAGGCTATTTTATAACGTAAACTGTAGCGCAGGCGTGAGTCTCGTACAAGATGGCGGCGGTAGAGCATGGCTTGATGGTGCGTGAACATACCCCAAGCGATTTTTGTGTGCGGTTTTGCCGGTTTAGCAGCTGGTTTTGCGCTGATTTTGGTTTCTTCATATGCTCCGCCATAGATGAAATCTGGTTTGTTTTTGCATGCGTTTGCCAGTGTTTGCAAAGTGGTGGTGCTTGCCAGGCGGTCACCGGCATTCAGGAAGAGCAGGTAATGTCCTTTGGCTATTTCTATTCCTTTATTCATAGCGTCATATAAGCCATCGTCTTTTTCTGAAATGAAGCGAAACGGATTTTGGTGTGTACGTGTTTTTGTGCGTTGCTGGCGTAGAAATTCGAGCGTTTCATCATGAGACTGGCCGTCAATTACAATCCATTCATAATCTTTAAATGTCTGGTTTTCAATGGATTTTGAGGTTTTTTTCAGGCTTTTATAATTGTTTAGTGTAATGGTGATTATACTAAACACCGGGAAGTGTTTTGTGTCGTAGAGCGAGCTTTTATTTATTGTTTTTTTGGTCATGGATCATATCAAGCATTAATCGCGTATATCGTCAATAAATACTGCTGTTACAGCTAGATTACTCAGGATTTGGGCAACTTCTCTGGCGCCTTCTATAAAGCTGAAGGGTTCGGGGTCGCGTGGTACGATTATGGTGGATCCGGGAGGGATGAAGACTGGCTTATGGTTCCATGCATTGACCTGTAGCGGCTCAGCGCGGCCATTGGGGTATAAGAGGAAAGTGCGGTTCTTGTCTGCGTGAAATGTGAAGTTTCCGGCTTCATGGATGTAGTCTAGTGGCTCTTTTTCTGCGATAAATTGTTGACTGGATGGCGAGAGAACCTCTCCGGCAACGCGTACGCTTAAGGGGCGCTTGGGGATGTGGAGGTGGTCTTTATCTTCCAGTAATATGTCCAGCTCGGGCTTTGCAGACAGGATGTTTGGGTCGGATTCAACTGTAATTCTCCCGATTGCGCGGGCGTTTTTGAGTTCCAGAGCCAATGAACGCACCATATCGATTCGTTGGGTGTTTGGCTGTTTTTTGTTATTTTCGATCACGTTTGCGAGCGAGCGTTGCATATTATTTGCTGCTTTGCGGAATCTGCGTTCCTCAGAGCGGCGTTCGGACTCGCGTGAGAATATGGCACCGGCGGGGTAGGCGTGCTCTGTAAGGCCTCCTGCGCGCTTTATCAGGGCGTGCAGGCTGTCGCCGGGCATTAGTCCGTATTCTCCCGGGTTGTGAACTTCTCCGCTGATTTGTACGGTTTGCTGGATTGTTGTTCTGTTTTTACGGTTTATTCTTATGCTGTCTCCTGCAGAAATGCGGTGGTTTTTCCCTGATACGGTGTTTATGCCGATGATCATTCTTTGTGTTTTGGTCTGTGCCCCTTTGCTTTGGCTAAACTTTTCCGTATTTGTGTTTATTGATGTAATCTCAATTGACTCTTTATTTGCATCTAGCGTTAAACCACCGGCAGCTGCCAGAAGATTTTCAAGGGTAATTCCTTGAGCAACGGGGTAATATCCTGGGTGTCTTACAGCGCCGCGTACGTGCACAGAATGCTCTTTTAGGTATTTTTTTTCAGCATTCTTATTTTTTATTTCTCTGGTTTTTTCTTGGTCATTAATTTTGCTATTTTCGATTTCTTTTGTATTGTAAGTGTATGTATCTGAAAGTGTTGATATATATTGGTTTGAGTACAATATTATGATGTCACTATCAGCAAGATTTATGTCGTATTCTTTTTTCAATACAGAACGAACCGGAAAGCTGATATACGTGCTTGATAATTGCTCTTTGTCCCATCTTTTTATTGTCCCGAGCAAGGGATATGTATCAGCGTTTAATATGTGCGGTGAGTCCAGTAATTTCGAGAGCGTTTTATTGTCCGAGAGATCGTATAATCCCGGGCGGAGTGTTTGGCCTTTGAGTTCGATTGTTCCTTTGCGGTGTGTTTGGCCGCTTAAAACGCTTAGAATCGATCCGTCGGTGAATAGCGGGGTTGTTTTGTTTTGTATTTTGCTTACATTTTCCTGACCGTTTGAACCAGGTGATATGTGTATGAAGCGGCTTTGACCGGGGAGCAGTTCGCCTCCGGCCAGTGTAAGCGTTTCTTTCAGGCTGAGTTTTTCGGCGGTTTGAGGGGTGTTTGCTTTTAATTCATAAATTCCCGGGCGTTTTACGGCGCCTTCTATGGCCATTGAAGGGCCGATAGGAGGGATGATCAGTCTGTCACCGTCTTTTAATGTCAGGTCGCTGGCTGGGGCGTTGTTTAGAAGCAATGTGTAAAGGTCAATTGTGGTGCTGCGTCCGGCGCGAATGCGTTTGATCTGGCGCAAGGAGCCATCTTTACTTATGCCTTGCGCAGTGTTTAGGGCATCAATGATATTGCTGAGGGCGCTTAGTGTTGCTTTTCCGGGGCTGTTGACATGTCCGATAATCAATACGTTAATTTGCCGGACATTGGCCAGTGAAACGTAGCTTTTTATGTTCGGCCTGCCGGAGAGGTGATGTGTCAGGGATGTTTGTATATCGTTTAATGTTCTTCCTGCGGCGGGGATTGGGGGGAGATCCCTTATAATAATGTAGCCGCGAGAGTCGACCTTATATGTATTGTGTTCAGTTCTTTGGCCGGTAAAGGTGATGAGTAGCTCGTCACCTGTGCCAAGGGTGAAGTCATCTCCTAAAGCGCCGATGGGCTGATTTTGGGTGTTTGCGCTGTTCGGGTTATTAAAGCCAAAGATAGAGTAGCCGAATTGTTCTGGCTTTTCTGTGCCTGTTATACGCTCGGCGTACATTTTCTCTATTGTTGAAAGTGTGGCGGTTTTTGGGCGGAAACTGTTTACAGGCTTTGGTTCTTTTATAGTATCTGAGTGACCTGATTGCGGCGCAGCGTGGTTTGGCACGTTATGGTCGCTATATATATGGTTGTTGTATAAAAGCTCTGATGTTTCCTGTTGTGGGTGATTTTGCGCCTGAGCGGGGGGTGGCAGCACTATGAGACCCCATATGCAGGTTAGCAGGTGGGCTATGAAGATAAAGGATAAGCGCAGGTTTGTTGTCATTTTTAATCTGTATCTGGGGGTGTTTGTAGAGAAATCGTGCGAAGATATAAGTACAGTGGATTGTGTCGGCGTGTTGTGCTCTGAGTGTTCAGAAGGGCAATAGTACAATTTTTTATTCAACTTGTGAATGCTTATGTAATTATTGCGGGTGTTGGTTGTCTTTATTCTTGATTTTGAAGCACCGTTTTAGATTTTTATATATTTCATGTCTCGAAAAGCACGGGGTTGTGCGTTTCTTGTCTTGTTTTGAAAAAAAATTAAAAAAAAGTTAAAAACTTGTTTGACACGAGATAGGGAAGTGGTTATAACCGCCAAACGTTCTGACGCACAGGGATGTGACAGAGTGGCTAAACTGGAAATAAACTTGGTTTTATGACTGGTTTGCAAGCAGAGTAAATACTCTGCAGCTTCATAAAATAAAGCTTAGATTTGAAGCCTCTAAGACCTTGAAAAAAAATAAATTATTTTATTTTTCTTTAAGGTTTTTGATTGACATGCTGTGAAGCGATGTTTTATAGTTCGTCAATCATAAAACATTTGACCGTGTTAGATTGGTCTTTTTTGCGGCTCGATGCAAATGGAAGTTTGAGTGGAGCGGTGCAGGGTTCTTGTACATCGTAAATAGGAAAGAAGAGATACGCAGGCAGCAGTGCCCGGTTGTTTATTTCGGTAATTAATCGGTTATCTTTGGATATAAAATGTATTGGATGCATTAATATAAAGGGAAGATACTGCAGTCATACGTATCATACTACTATGACGCACGTGACATATTTATATGTCACAATCGTGACTTATTTCGGTAAGTCACAAAACAGCAAATGTAATTTAAATTACATCGCTAAAACGCAGGTCTTTTCTGATAATTTAACTTCAGAAAAAGACGTCAAACAATGATTCTTTTGATGATGGATTCAAACTTAAGAGTTTGATCCTGGCTCAGAACGAACGCTGGCGGCAGGCCTAACACATGCAAGTCGAACGAACCCTTCGGGGTTAGTGGCGCACGGGTGCGTAACACGTGGGAATGTACCCTTGGGTAGGGAATAATGTCTGGAAACGGACACTAATACCTTATAATGACTCCGGTCCAAAGATTTATCGCCCAAGGATCAGCCCGCGCCTGATTAGGTAGTTGGTGAGGTAACGGCTCACCAAGCCGACGATCAGTAGGGGGTCTGAGAGGATGATCCCCCACACTGGGACTGAGACACGGCCCAGACTCCTACGGGAGGCAGCAGTGAGGAATATTGGACAATGGAGGAAACTCTGATCCAGCCATGCCGCGTGAGTGAAGAAGGCCTTAGGGTTGTAAAGCTCTTTCAGTAGTGAAGATAATGACGGTAACTACAGAAGAAGCTCCGGCTAAATTCGTGCCAGCAGCCGCGGTAATACGAATGGAGCAAGCGTTGTTCGGAATCACTGGGCTTAAAGCGTGCGCAGGCGGAAACGAAAGTCAGAAGTGAAATCCCAGGGCTCAACCCTGGAACTGCTTTTGAAACTTCGTTTCTAGAATCCGATAGAGGTAAGGAGAATTCCTAGTGTAGAGGTGAAATTCGCAGATATTAGGAGGAATACCAGTGGCGTAGGCGCCTTACTGGGTCGGTATTGACGCTCATGTACGAAAGCGTGGGGAGCAAACAGGATTAGATACCCTGGTAGTCCACGCCGTAAACGATGTGTGCTAGTTGTTGGAGCCTTAAGGTTTCAGTGACGCAGAGAAATCATTAAGCACACCGCCTGGGGAGTACGGCCGCAAGGTTAAAACTCAAAGGAATTGACGGGGACCCGCACAAGCGGTGGAGCATGTTGTTTAATTCGAAGCAACGCGAAGAACCTTACCCACACTTGACATCCTTCTTGGGACTCGCAGAGATGCTTGTCTTCGGTTCGGCCGGGGAAGTGACAGGTGCTGCATGGCTGTCGTCAGCTCGTGTCGTGAGATGTTAGGTTAAGTCCTGCAACGAGCGCAACCCTTATCGTATGTTGCCATCATTTAGTTGGGCACTCGTGCGAGACTGCCGGTGTCAAGCCGGAGGAAGGTGGGGACGACGTCAAGTCATCATGGCCCTTACGTGTGGGGCTAGAAACGTGCTACAATGGGTATGACAGAGGGCAGCCACTCCGCGAGGAGGCGCTAATCCCTAAACATACTCTCAGTTCGGATTGTACTCTGCAACTCGAGTGCATGAAGTTGGAATCGCTAGTAATCGCGCATCAGCATGTCGCGGTGAATACGTTCCCGGGTCTTGTACACACCGCCCGTCAAGTCATGGGAGTTGGTTCTACCCGACGGCCGTGAGCTAACCTTTTAGGAGGCAGCGGACCACGGTAGGATCAGCGACTGGGACTAAGTCGTAACAAGGTAGCCGTAGGGGAACCTGCGGCTGGATCACCTCCTTTCTAAGGATGTTATCTGGTGCATTTGCACTGCTCGCCCGCCTATCTCTTCTTTCCTGCGTAGGATACAAATTGCCCTGATACCTTAAAGTATGGCTCTAAACAGGGGCTCGTAGCTCAGTTGGTTAGAGCGCACGCTTGATAAGCGTGAGGTCGCAAGTTCAAGTCTCGCCGGGCCCACCATCACTTTTTGATATTGATGGAATAAATATGGTGCCATGCAGCGAAATTTATTGCTCAAAAGGGCAATAATAAATTTGACCTGAGTTTGGTTCTTGTTTAATGTCCGTCCTTGTTTTTCAGCGTATGATAATGAGGATAGAGTGATGGGCGTAACTGAAGATTTTGGTGAAAGTGCTGTGGTATTGCTTATGGATGGTGATACTGAAAGGGAACTTCATTTGTTTAATATTGCTGCAAGTGGAAACGCGAATACAGTTGCTATTGCTGACTTGGATGGTGACAATTGGCCGGTGCGTATTGGATTGCCCTATCCTTCTATGAGTGTGGTATTTTCTGAGGCAAAACGAAATAATCGTCCTCCTCGTTTTATTCTTGTTAAGACTTTGGGAGATGATGATGTACGCGAATTGCTTGTGTGCCCCGAATAAGGCTTTGTGTTAATTTTAGGTTTTTGAACTTCTGGCGGGTTTTGCTCGCAGGTGTCTTACTGAGCGGGCCCTTAGCTCAGCTGGGAGAGCGCCTGATTTGCATTCAGGAGGTCAGCGGTTCGATCCCGCTAGGGTCCACCAATTGCTTTGCCTTTTTCGTTATTAACGGCGTGATATCTTTCTCGCGTATTACAGTATACGCGTCGCCAGAGATCACTTGTTTCTAACAAAAAATGCTTCGCAAGATTTTTCTTTTAAGTGCTTTTTTGAGTATTTAAATGAAGAATTTCAGTTCTTCTGTATTCTTATACATCGTAAATAGGTTTGAAATGACATCATAAGGTGTTAATAGCAATATGAATAAAACTTCGGTTTTGTTTATGTCGAATAACTATTAGCAAATTATGAATCTCCAAATAAAAAATTTTGTAGGTTCGGTTCATTTTAAGAGGAGGCGCGTAAGTGCTTATTCCGAGATTGAATCGAAAATATATTTCTAGATTTAATTTTTAAATTTAGATCTTTAATGTCTAACAAAATCTGAGAACGTTCTTTGTTCGGGATCTTTGATCTTGGGCTTAGAACTTATTCAAAATGCGGGCAGGTTTATCCCTGCGCGTGATTTGAATTCAAGCGTTTTGAAGGGCATCTGGTGAATGCCTTGGCAATTAGAGGCGATGAAGGACGTGGCAGGCTGCGATAAGCCTCGGGTAGGTGTCAACAACCTATGATCCGAGGATCTCCGAATGGGGAAACCCACTCTTTATAGAGTATCATGCACTGAATACATAGGTGTATGAGGCAAACCAGGGGAAGTGAAACATCTCAGTACCCGGAGGAAAGGAAATCAACCGAGACTCCGCTAGTAGTGGCGAGCGAACGCGGACCAGCCCAGTGGCTGTGTTGTAAGAAGCAGAAGTGTCTGGAAAGTCACACCAAAGTAGGTGATAGTCCTGTATGCGTAGAAAGCAACATAGTCCTCGAGTAAGACGGGACACGTGAAATCCTGTTTGAACATGGGGGGACCATCCTCCAAGGCTAAGTACTCCTAATTGACCGATAGTGAACAAGTACCGTGAGGGAAAGGTGAAAAGAACCCCGATAAGGGGAGTGAAATAGACCTGAAACCGGATGCCTACAAGCAGTCGGAGCATCTTTAAGATGTGACGGCGTACCTTTTGTATAATGGGTCAGCGAGTTAGTCTATCATGCAAGCTTAAGCCGATAGGTGCAGGCGTAGCGAAAGCGAGTCTTAAATGGGCGATTAGTATGGTGGATTACACCCGAAACCCGGTGATCTAGATATGGGCAGGCTGAAGGTTAGGTAACACTAACTGGAGGGCCGAACACACGTCTGTTGCAATAGACGGTGATGACCTGTGTCTAGGGGTGAAAGGCCAATCAAACCGGGTAATAGCTGGTTCTCCGCGAAATCTATTTAGGTAGAGCGTCAAATGAATACCATCGGGGGTAGAGCACTGGATGGGCTAGGGGGGCTCGCGCCTTACCAAACCTAACCAAACTCCGAATACCGATGAGTACTATTTGGCAGACACACTATGGGTGATAAGGTCCATGGTGGAAAGGGAAACAGCCCAGACCAACAGCTAAGGTCCCCAAATCGTAATTAAGTGGAAAAGCAAGTCGGAAGTCCATGACAACCAGGAGGTTGGCTTAGAAGCAGCCATCCT
This sequence comes from Alphaproteobacteria bacterium, assembly GCA_046542355.1. Classification (GTDB taxonomy): domain Bacteria; phylum Pseudomonadota; class Alphaproteobacteria; order Micavibrionales; family Micavibrionaceae; genus UBA1672. The sequence continues at coordinate 11,264 of JBKHBN010000045.1, forward strand.
TTAAAGAAAGCGTAATAGCT
>JBKHBN010000013.1:0-42987 GCA_046542355.1 Alphaproteobacteria bacterium
TTCATCCATCGTCCGTTGAGACGGAAATAGCCCCTCCTCCCAGCCGGGAAGAAAAACATAGTCAAATTCCAGCCCCTTTGCTCCATGCAACGTCATAATACTGATATAATCACCATCACTGGCATCCTGATTTTCCAGCACAAGCGCAACATGCTCTAAAAATTCAGGCAAAGATTCATAATCCGCCATGCCCGAAATCAACTCTTTAAGATTCTCGATGCGTCCTGGAGCTTCAGGAGACTTGTCCCGTTTCCACATATCCATATACCCCGATTCCTCAAGGGTAAGAGCCGCAACCTCATCATGTTTCATAGCATCGAGTGCCGCGCGCCAGCGCGCAAAATCATCAGTGAGTTTCATCAGGCTGGCGCGCATTTTCGGCCTTAACTCATCGGTCTGCGCCAAATCAATAATTGCAGCATGCAAGCTCATACTATGAGCACGCGCATGGGCATATAGAGTGTTCACCGTACTATTGCCAATCCCGCGGCGCGGCGTATTAATGATGCGCTCCAACGCCAGATCATCATCCCGCTGCATAACCACGCGCAAATAAGCCAGAGCATCCCGCACTTCCATACGCTCGTAAAAACGCGCTCCGCCGATAATTTTATAAGCAAGCCCAAGCTTGATAAAGCGTTCTTCAAATTCACGTGTCTGAAACCCCGTGCGCACCAAAACAGCGATCTGCTTTAAAGAAACCTTACCGTCATCTGCCGATCCGCGTTGTAATTGCTCAATTTCCTCTCCGACCCAACGCGCTTCGGCCTGACCATCCCACAATCCGCATAATTTTATCTTATTACCATCCCCTTGCTGCGACCATAAGTCTTTACCCAAACGCGCACCATTATTCTTAATCAAAGCGCCCGACGCTTTTAATATCACATTTGTGGAGCGGTAATTCTGCTCAAGTCGAACAGTTTGCGCACCCGAAAAATCCTCCTCAAACTTGAGAATATTACCAACCTCCGCCCCGCGCCACCCGTAGATAGACTGGTCATCATCGCCAACACAACATATATTCCCAGACCCCTTTGCCAGCAACCTCAGCCATAAATATTGCGCAACATTCGTATCTTGATACTCGTCAACCATGATGTAACGAAAACGCCTGTGATACTCCTGCAAAATATCATTATGCTGCGGATTCCTCAAAATTGTAATAATGTGGAGCAGTAAATCACCAAAATCACAAGCATTAATGGCGCGCAGCCTGTCCTGATACAGCCTGTATAAGACAGCCATCTTCCCGTCAGCGACATCTCCTGCATCACTAACATCGACTTGCGCAGGAAGAACAGCCCGGTCTTTCCAGCGATCAATAAAAGAAATGCACATCTTGGGCGCCCACTTTTTAATATCAACGCCATTAACTTCCATAATCTGCTTGAGAAGCCGAACCTGATCATCCGTATCAAGTATTGTAAAATTACTTGAAAGCCCTACAAGATCAGCATGCCGGCGCAACATGCGCGCAGCCAGGGAATGAAACGTCCCAAGCCACCACCCTTCTACTGGAGCGCCGCCCATCATCGCGGCAATACGCTCTTTCATTTCAAGAGCGGCCTTATTGGTAAACGTCACAGCCAAAACCTGTGAAGGGTAAGCCCGCCCGGTATTAAGCAAATGCGCCAGCCGCGTTGTCAAAACGCGGGTTTTGCCCGTACCGGCACCAGCTAGCACAAGCCACGCCCCTTCAAGACCTTCAACAGCGCGACGCTGATTCTCATTAAGATCATCAAGATAGGAAAAACGCATAGCAGAATCTGGTAAGACCAGCGAATCATCAATATTATATATACATTGCATCCCTTATAGATGAAGAGAAACTTAGCAAAGTGCAAGCACGCTACCAGATATAAAACAAAATAATGGGGATAGCTGTAGATAAGAAAATATATATATTAAATAATACTGTCAGATTTTATGCAACGTGGCCTAAGACCTTGCAGAGGTAGTGCGAGCAGCAATAACACGATTGCGCCCCTCTTTCTTAGCAGAATACAAGGCCTTATCAACACGCTCAATAAGAGAATCAATCGTCTCGCCCTTAATATACTCTGTCACACCTGCAGAAAGCGTAATCTTGGCAATCTTCTTGCCGGTTGAGCGATTCACAACTTCCTTCTTCTCAACCTCCTGACGCAAAATCTCGGCAACCTTAGTACCGCCGACAATGTTTGTCTCAGGCAATAAAACAGCAAACTCCTCACCGCCATAACGCACTGTCGTATCTCGTCCTTTCACCCCTTGCTTCAAAGTTCTTGAGACAAGCTTGAGAACCTGATCACCCACCTGATGACCAAACGTATCGTTAAAATGTTTGAAATAATCAATATCGAGAAGAATCATTGAAAAACTGTATGAATCCACATCATTTGCCAACCCTAAAAGCCGGTAAACCTCATGATCAAACGCCTTCCTGTTAGAAAGCCCCGTCAAAGGATCCGTCATAGCCTCCTTACGAGCAATCTCCAAATCCCGCCGCATATCCTCAATCACATGCAAAGATTGCTCAAGCGTCTCCTCCAGTTCCGAGTTTCTGCTAATCATCTGCCGCGTCTCATCCATCATATCGACCACAAGAGCAGAAATTTCGTCTTGACTTTTTTCCTCACGCAAACCCAGATTAACGCGCTCTAATGTTTCATTATATTCACTAACGTTACGCTTTGTTGAAGAAACGACATTATTAACGTCCTGAATTGTCTTCTCTATTCGATCACCAGCCCGAATAACCCTTTTTTCTTCCCGCGCACCGCCCAGAACTTCCTGAAAAATTTCATAGAAAACATCATCAGCCAATGTCCCCTTATGTTCATGAACAGCATCATCTAAAATCTTGATAAGCTCTGAGTCTGCGCCGGAAAAATAGACAAACCACAATTCATAATTCTCTGGCGTCGGTGACAGACCAAGCTCCTCTATCCGCTCAAGAGCGCGCGTTGAAATCTGCTTTGCCTTTTTACCTGAATGAGAATATGCCACGAATCAAAATCTTACCATTGTCGAAGAAAACATACATAGACTTTCAATATAAAAGTATTTTACAGCATAGCAAACACAAATAAGAATATGTCCACCAAAGCGTAGCATTTTACAACCACCAGAAACACCCCCAAATCTATGTCCGAAACCTAAGGGGCATTTCATTATCAAGCATAGCACGAAATTCCTCCGGCGGTTTCATTTCAGGCTTTAAAGGTAATTCTTCAACAGCCTTTTCATCAACAGACACGCGATGCCTACCAATAAGCCCAAGGGTGGCACCGGCAAGAAGAACCGGAGCCGCAGCTACCACAGCAGGTTTAAGCTCCTCCGGCTTAATCCCTGCCGCTTCAACCTTATCCGCCGTAACAACATCACCATAATGATCCTGCACATATTGATGATTATGGGAAACATTCTGCAAATGATGCTCAACATTAGCAAGCTCCTTCATTTCAGGCTGATCCTCCCCTTCCGGATCAGCCGCCAGAAACTCTTTAAGATCCTTCGCGCTAAGCGCCGCCCAATCCGGCTGATCGCCGCCGCCCTTTTTCTCAGAAGCAGCCAGAGCCTCAGAAGCCCCGCCGGAACTGGCCTCCCGCGTATCAATTTTTTTACCGGCCTGCAAGCGGGTTAAGGTTTCCTCTATCAAGGCTTTTTGCTTTTCAGGGGGCAATTTTTTTTCATTCTTGCTCAGCTCTCGAACAACCGTGGCACCACCGGCAATTGTCGCAAGCGTACCACCCCCAAGCATCGCATCAGCTGCCAAAGCCGCTGCCGCTCCAAGAGGACTAGGTAAACCCTTACCAACCAGATCCTGATCAACTGCAGCCATATCAACGCCCATATCCTTGGCCACATCTTTTAACATGCCAACAGCCTGCCCTTTGGCTTCCTTCCAGTCCTGCACAAAAGCAGTTTTTTTCTCCCGTACATCCTGCACCGCATTCGCATGCTGCCCCGCAACCTCGACACTGTCTTTAACAGCGCTGCCAACATTACGTTTCATATTATCTGTATGGATGGGATCAACTTTATAAACCCTATCTCCATGAAGCTTGCTCATCAAGCTGTGTTTTTCTTCCTGATAGCCACCAATCAAGGCCTGCATAGGATTAACAGGGGGCTCTTCGCCCATAAAGAAACGGGAATTGCCGGAATCAGGCCGCGAAAAACCTGTCATCGCCATGACATCACGAGGACTGGACATAGCTCCCATGGCTCTCACATAGCCTGACCCGTTCTTGGTATTAAACAGATTTGTTAAAGCCATTAAACCTCACTTCCAACCCTTAAAAAACGCCCCTTTATAGAAATAACGTGCTTCTAGAACGCAAGCGCCTCATACTAAACATTATATCGCATTACACCAATAAAAAACAAATTAAATGCAAGCAGCATAAACCGCTTGCCATTAGCTACGGCTAGTCCCTGCGCGGTTTTCAGGCTTATCTCTTAAAAAAAATTTGCCTGCGCAGAATAGACAAAACACGTGACGGCACTATCTAACACAGTGCCATCCGCCGATAACTAAAGGCTTCCGCAATATCACGCTTGCTCAGAACCTCTGCCCCGCCATTCAAATCCGCAATCGTACGGGCAACACGCAAAATCCTGTAATACCCGCGCGCCGACACTTTGGCTTGCTCAACCGCACGCATAAACATCGCACGCGCCGAATCATCCATATGAGTAACATCATCAAGCATAGAGCCAGTCAATCTGGCATTAATAAAATTACAGCCGCCCCATAAAGAGTGACTTGATCCAACATCATGCGCCTTGGCAAGAACTTCAAATCTTTGCTTTTGAATATCCCTGACGCGTTCAATGCGCCGCGCAATATCGGCGGACGTCTCATGACCGCTGATATCAGCCTGTAAATCCGCAATACTGACAGCAGGAACATCAATATGAATATCAATCCGATCCATCAAAGGCCCCGATATTTTGGATTGATAATCCACTGCACATCGCGGTGCGCGGCTGCACGCCAGATCATTATCTCCCAAATGACCGCAGCGACAGGGATTCATGGCAGCGATAAGCTGGAAACGCGCCGGATAACGAATATGCGCATTTGCCCGCGCAACAAGAACATCCCCGCTCTCAAGAGGTTGACGCAAAGCCTCAAGGGTAGATCTCGCAAATTCCGGCAACTCATCCAAAAACAAAACACCATGATGAGCAAGGGATATTTCGCCGGGCTTTGCCTTTTGTCCCCCGCCAATCAAAGCAGGCTGGGAAGCGCTATGATGAGGATTGCGAAAGGGTCGAGCGCGCACCAGACCGCCCTCGGGCAATATACCCGCAACAGAATGAATCATGGAAAGCTCCAATGCCTCCTCAGATCTTAAAGGCGGCAAGATACCTGGAACGCAGGAGGCCAGCATGGATTTACCGCTACCCGGTGGCCCGACCATAAGAACATTATGGCCACCCGCCGCAGCAATTTCCAGCGCTCGTTTCGCACTTTCCTGCCCTTTAACGTGCACAAAATCAGGAATATACTCAGACCCGTTGTCATTAACCAGCTTAACATCGGGCGTGCTTAGAATCTGAGAACCTTTAATATGATTAATAAGCTGCAGCAAATTATGAGGCGCCAACACCTGAAGATCGCCAGCCCAAACTGCTTCATCTCCACAATCCCCGGGACATATCAGGTTATTTTGCATCGTTGCTGCATGGATCGCTGCTGGCAAAACACCGGAAACAGACCGTATGCCCGCATCAAGTGAAAGCTCCCCAAGCACGATAAATTCCTCAAGCTCTTCCTTGGGCAAAACGCCCATAGCGCCCAGAACCCCCAAAGCAATAGGCAAATCATAATGACTGCCCTCCTTGGATAAATCAGCTGGCGCCATATTAACCGTCAAGCGCTTTGGCGGCAGAGAAAGCCCCAAAGCATGAAGCGCCGCGCGCACCCGCTCTTTACTTTCCGCAACCGCCTTATCCGGAAGCCCAACAATATTAAAAGACGGCAAACCATTCGACAGTTGCACCTGCACATCCACAGCCTTCACCTCTATTCCCTGGAAAGCTACAGTGTTAACCCGCGCAACCATTTAAAATCCTCTTTTCACACATAAAAAAGCACATATAACCACTTATGGCACAAGAAGAACAAAAAGAAAACGCTAAAAAACAACAAACCAAACCAGATAAGAAACAAACACTTTATATACACATATTAACGCTTTATTTAATATTTCCCTTTAAGAGAAGAAAGACAGGCCAAAAACAACCGGCTCTGCTGTTTGGATCTATAACCTACTCACGAATGGAAAAGACAATGCCACAAAGCAACCAGCAACGCGCACTGTTAAAAAACAAACTGCAAATGCCGATGATCGTTCGTGATCTTCTCACAACCGAGAAAACACCCGACGATACACAAACCTACGCCATGCATCACCTGTTCAGTGAATTCACAACCGAAAACAGTCTCCTGTGCGCAGCCTTCGTCATGCAGGAAATTGCACAGCAGGGAAATGTCCACCCCTCCGACATGGCCTTTTTTCATATGGAATGCGAACGCCTAATTGAATGTTACAGCGCTCGAGATCAATTAGCACAGGAAAACCCGGATCTCTGGGACGAAACACAAATCAGCAAACTTGATGATATCGCCGAAGATCTTGAAAGCTTCTTGGATTTGGTTGCCCTGTGTAAACTTTCATATGAAATCACAGCACCAAACGTCACGCACATTATAGACATTCTCGATACACAGCTCCAAGGCCAGCTTATGATCATTGACGAGGTCATCACAATGCGAAACGGGCAAATGCTTGAACAAATCAACTATGCCAGCACCCTACCCACAACCAGCATTAAATCCTGCGGTGATAATATCATAGTATTTCCCGGCAACAGGCAGCACTAAAAATTTGCTCGCGCAGAATAGACATAACACGTAACGACACTATCTAATCACCGACTAGTGCTCCAACAGGTGCGCCACCAAGAATATGCAGGTGAAAATGCGGCACTTCCTGACCGCCATCCTTTCCTGCATTGGCAATAGAGCGAAAGCCTGACTCAGCAATGCCCTTTTCCTTCACAATCTTGGAAACAGCCTCAAAAAACGCTTTTACCTCCTGTGCGCTGGCATTGGCGCCAAAATCCTCAATCGAAATATAAGAACCTTTCGGAATAACCAATATATGAACAGGCATCTTGGGATCTATATCATTAAAAGCCAGAACATGCTCATCTTCATAAACCTTATCGCAAGGAATCTCCCCTCTTAATATCTTCGCAAAGACATTCTCCCGATCATAAACTGCATCATAAGCATCATTCTCATCATAAATAGCCATAACATTTTCCTTTTGATTTCTGTATTAATCTTAGCTAGGGTCAAGCCAATCTTAAAACAACAACAAAAACCCTTGAGCTACAAAATTCAAGGCCGATTACACACTGAACACATCAGGAAGTAAAGTTATGATTATAAACATGCTAAAATGCAAACTGCACAGAGCAACCGTAACGCAGGCCGATCTGGACTATGAAGGATCTATTTCTATCGATAAAAATCTGATGGAACAAGCCGGCTTACTCTTAAATGAGCAAGTCGATGTTCTCAACATCACCAACGGCAACCGCCTGACAACATATGTTATAGAAGGAAAACGCGATAGTGGCATGATTTGCATTAATGGCGCAGCCGCCCACCTCGTTAATAAAGGTGATCTGGTTATAATTTGCGCATACGCCCAAATGAAAGAAGAAAAAGCAAAATCTTTTAAGCCGACAATCCTGCTTCTTGACCCACAAAACAAGGTAAAAAGCAAATCTTGCAAATAAGGCGCCACTAAATCCCCTTGACTAAAGACCTGTCATTATCATAGTGATGGAGGAGTGAACTTTACTAATTTAAGTAACAAAGGAACGCTTCATGTCTATTCAAGCTATAAATGATGAAAACTTTGAACAAGAAGTCATTAACGCGGAAACTCCGGTTTTGGTTGACTTCTGGGCAGAATGGTGCGGCCCTTGCCGTGCTCTTATGCCAGTAGTAGAAGAAATTGCACAAGAACTGGAAGGAAAAGTAAAAATCGTCAAAGTAAACATTGACGAAGCACCGCAAACACCTGGTAAATACGGCCTTCGCGGTGTGCCAACCTTGATGATTTTCAAAGATGGAAAAGTATCTGACACACGCGTTGGAGGGCTACCCAAATCACAACTGATCGAATGGATAAACGGCAGCATATCGTAAAGAAAATTTCCCAAAATCAATAAAAAACCAAAAAAAAGCCGCCGGTTAATAATCGATGGCTTTTTCCGCGCTAGGTAGCGTACTCATAAAATCTTTTACACATCAACCCTCATCAACAACGGTTCCTCTGTCCAAAGAAGCGCTGTATAAACCCGATGATCAGGATAGATCCTCCCTATCACATCCTTATAAGCTTTTAACTGATCAAGATAAATTCTGGGAACATCTGCAACAGTCAGAGGCACAGATCGGTTGGTTTTATAATCAACAATCCAAACATCTGACTCGCCAACCACTAACCTGTCAATTTGACCGCTAATAATTTTATGATCCGGCATCAACGCTGTTACTGGAACCTCCGCAAGCGAACCTGCCTGAAAAAAATTCTGGTAATCAGGGTGTGTTAAAATAGCACAAACATCCTGAACAATTTTATCACGCACATCTTGTTGTAAAGAGCTTGCTTTTTTTTGCACAAACATCGCCGCCAGTTCTTTTTGTTGCGCCTTGGGATAGTTGGGTAAAAACTCTAAAAGTTTATGCACAATATTTCCTCGCACAAACATACTGGGATCGGAAACAGACAAGGGCGACCGTGCTCTGTCATCCAACTCATCCTCCAAAGAGGGCCTTGATGGAATTAACGGTTTTGGTGGCACCGGTTCTTCCCTTGGCAGTGAAAAAACCCATGACGCAATATTAGATTCTTCTGTTTTATACTCGAGAACCTTTTTGTATTTATCAGGCTCCTGTGACTGTGGATTAGATAGACGTAAAATTTCACCATAATCGTGCATAATTTTTTGCACGCCATCTTCATTTTCTACTGCATTTCTAATTTGTTCATACCAACTGCTCGATTTAGATTTTTTCTCGCCGCTATAGCCTGTCACATAAAGTCTTTCTGCTGCACGTGTCATGGCTACATAAAGAAGACGCTGTTGCTCCTCTTCATCTTCAAGTTTTTTCTTCTGCTTAATTAATGTGTACGCCTCAGGCTCCATTTCAACTTTTGGCGAAAAAAGAGGTACAGGCGCCCCCGTCTTCGCAGGCCATAGAACATTGTCATTATTGTGCTGCGTCCTTTTTGGCATCGTGTCTGGTAATATGACAACTGGAGATTGCAGACCTTTGGAGCCGTGTATTGTCATGATACGAACTTTATTGCCCGCATCTTCCATTTCTCTTTTTAGCTCTGTACGCGTACCGCCCTGCTCATCAAGAAAACATTGCAAATGATCTTCTCTACTATATGTAAAGTTAAGGGCGGCATTTAAAAGCTCTTCAATAGGATCATTTGCCTCCTCTCCCAACCTCCGGCATATTGCCCTCAATCCGGAATAAGAATCTGCAGGGCATGATTCATTCAAAATCGCCGAGAAAAATTCATAACTATTCAAGGTCTGAGCCCGTTGTATCATTATAGATAAATACGCACGCACAGATTCGATTTTCTTAAAATCAAGGGATTGAACTAAGGACTCAAAACCTTTTAAACGATCCTGATCAAACCGACATAACTCATTCCACAATGATCCTGTCCTGCCATAACACAGTAAAAAAAGTTCCTCCTCATCCAGTCCAATAAAAGGAGATTTAAGAACCTCGGCGAGTGTCAAATCATCCTCAGGCAAGAGGCAGAAATGAGCCAGGGCCAAGAGATCCTGAACAGCAAGCTGCTCCCCTACGATCATCCGATCTACACCGCTAACAGGTATGCCTTGCGCCTTCAAGGCGCGAATAAGGGGCTTGACCACCCCGGCTCTTGAGCGGACTAATATCATAATATCTTCAGGCTCTATAGCCCGGCCTCTGCTGGCCAGCCATTCCTTACGCAACAACCAGTTTTTAATCTTATGGGCAATGAGGCGTGACATATCCTCTGCGCCTGATCCATGGATATTGGAGTGAACCATAGGCTCCCAAGGATCACGCTTTTCAGCTTTCTGAGTTTCAAAAACGGGCCAGACCTCGACCACCCCCTCTTGACCCTGTCTAAAGACCTTATGGGTGATCACGTCCTCACCCAACGCACTTCTATAATCATCCTGATCAAATACTGAATCAACAACCCTCAGCACACTTTCACTTGAACGAAAAGAAACATCCAAAGGAACAATATGATTAATCAAATCCGCATTCCTGATCTTTTCATCAAACACCTTATTCATACGTTTAAACTCTTTAGGCGCTGCTCTTTGAAATCCGTAAATAGATTGCTTAATATCCCCAACAACAAAATATGTCCGTTCTGTTTGCTCTTTGGAGCCATGGCCACTGAAAAATTCATCACTGATCGTTTCCATGATTTTCCATTGTTCGGGATTCGTGTCCTGAGCTTCATCAATCAAAATATGATCGATCCCCTGATCAAGTTTATAAAGCACCCACGGCAACACCTGTACGCGTGAAAGCTCATCCATCGTTTGAAATACATGTGTGGATCCTGTAAACAGTGCCAGCGTACGATTAATCAGATCATCATAATCCAATCCTCCATTCTTGTGCTTTAGTGTTTCGTAATATTGAATCACCTGCTGGGCAACATAAAAAAGATCTCGCGTCATTGCCGCAGATTGTGTACGTCTAAGCGTCTCCTCCATTGCAATAAGCCTATCGGCTTCAGCGCACAAAATACTACGTACACCTGTGTCCTTCTTATCGATTGAAGCTGGAGGGAGTCCTCTAGAACGCAATTTCCCCTCTTTGGTTAAATACACAAGCTTATAAGAAGGCAAAGCCTTCACACGATGATCTACATCTCCTGCCAGAAAATCAAAAATCTCCTGCGCATTCTTTTGTGCAGTAACGCCGCCATCTTCATATAAAAGTTGTGCTGCGTAGCGCAACGATTCAGATGAACTCTCAGTGTTTTTGCAAAAATCTCTAACAATATGTTCCGGATCAGCATCAGGGTAAATATTGTAAAATAGGCAAATCTGTGAATACAGCCCTTCCACACTTTTGTAATGATTTAATAGTGATAAGAACTGATTTTTTTCTTTACAAACCGAGGCAATCTGTAAGGTAAGAGCATCAGGGGACAAGTAAACACTAAGATTATGAAGCGCTATGGAAAGCGCAGAGCCACCTTGCTCATCACTAAAAGCATAATCAAAAACAAGCGCTTGTGCCTGCGCCAGAATACTCCGCGCCTGTCGTTCATCAAGAACAGAAAAATCAGGAGAAATACCGGCTTCTACAGGAAAGCGCCCCAAGACAGACTGGCAAAAAGCATGAATAGTCATGATTTGCAACCCTGCCGGACTATCAACCACCTCCGCAAATAAACGGCGCGCTGCTTTTATATGAACATCTCCGGGAACATATCCAAGAAGACCCTCCAGCTCATCAACCAGCCCTCCATCGCCTCTTTGATCCCCAATATCCATAACCGCCCAGGAACCGAGCCTCTGGGTAATACGTACAGCCATTTCATTAGCCGCCGCTTTTGTATATGTGAGACACACAATCTTATGAGCGGCAGCGCCACTGCGCCCATCTTCTCTAGGCAAAAGAAGCCGCAGGACACGATCAGTAAGAACTTTTGTTTTCCCTGTTCCCGCTGAGGCGCTAACCCAAGCGCTGTGCTGCGGATGAGAAGCAAGGTTCTGAGCCTTTCCAGCGCGCAACAAAATAAGATCCTGCTCATTCTTGATCTCATCAGTGAGAGCATTCTTCATGATAGTTATTCTCCTCCGCCACCAGAACCGCTTTTTTCAAAAGTACCCCACTCTTTTATACGCGATAAAAGCTCATAATCATTATACCGTAAAGCCTGCAAGCCATCAGGATTGCACAAATAAGCATTGTTTTCATCCCGATATACCCTCACAAGCGTTTCTAAACCCTCTTTTACAACATCCAATATATCAGATACATCCCCTTCAAACGCTGTAACTTCTCCTGCTTCTTGTGCACCACTGATTGTCCAGTAACCAAGATAAGAAACCGCCGCGCTCGCTTCCTCTAAATCTCTAGGAACTTTATCAGGGTTTTGAGAATTACTTTCATTGGAAATCTGAAACCCTCCCCCTTCAAGGATAAGAGCCTCAAGCGGTAACTGAGGCAACGCTCCTTTTTTAAGTTTTGCATATGAAAAATCACCACCGGACTTATAATCAATCAGCGCATAAGACCCATCACGACATTGATCAATCCTGTCAGCTATTCCATATAGAGCAAAAGGAACGCCATCAACATTAATATCAACCTTGCCAGAAACTTCACCTGCAACATATTTCGCATGTTGGCGCCACAACGCCTCGTGACTGACAAACCAGTCTGCTATACGAGCAAAACGTGGCCACCAGAAGTGTATAAGCGGTGTGTCCTGCACCTTGGTTTCAAGCTCTGCCATAGCAATAGTAAGAAATTCTTTGGACGCATTCTCCGGCAAGGTATCTGGATATAAAGACATAAATTTATGCAAGATGGAATGTAAAAGGGTCCCTTTAAGAGCAGCCCCGCTATCCTGCCGCATAGGATCAAGCTTAAGCAGTTTTAAAACATAATGCGCATATATTGAATAAGGATTGTTAAGCCAGGTTTCTACCTTTGTAACAGAAATCCCTGAAGGTCTGGCACGAACAGGAGGCCGCGGCTCGGGAGCGCTACATGGTTTAACGTCCTGCTGGTCAAGGGCTCTATACCACGCCAAATATGGTTGAATTGATAAAGCGTCAAGAGATAAGCCCCCCGCAAACAACAAAACATTCAAACGATCCAGCCAGCGCGAGGGCAAGGTAGGAGCCCCATCAACTTTCTGTGAACGTGTCATCACCACACGCGAATTACAAAATCCTTGAACAAAATCATGTGCAGCAAAACCAATTTTCTGATCTTGAGAGGGCAAACCAAAGGCTTCACGCATCGGTCTGGACATCCATGGATCATGCCCTGTATCTTTTGGCCACACCCCTTCATTCACACCACCAAGAATAATAGTATCCGCTTTGGTTAAACGCGCTTCCAACTGACCGAGAATCAAGAGCCGTGGATGCAAACCATAAGGAACGCGTAGCGTAACATCACGCATCAAAGTAGATACCACATCGATATAATCCTCATAGGACAGATCACCTATAAGATCAGCATGCTCAAAGAGCTGTGCAAAGAACGCCGACATCTGGCGTCCAGCATCCCCCGCCCAGAAAATACTGGGCTTATTTCTATCACTCTCATGCCCTTGAAAAGCCAGCACCTCAAGAACATGAACATGCGCCTTCAAAAAAATAGCAGCGCTCACATCCCCCTTGTGACTGGAAAGATCAAGGAGCGGGGAAAGGGCATCATAAAATTTTTCAAAAAACTCTATAAATGTGACATCCAAACCATCTTTATCCCGAACAATTTGTTTCAAATGCTCATGCGAATGAATAACATCTCTGGTGCGTAAAATATTTGTTTCAAGAATAGAAGCAAAACGGCGTATATCACTTTTCTTATACCCGAAACAACATAGTGACGTTTTAAGCAAAGTTAGAAAAAAAACCGGATCAAATCGGGGCGCCAGCGCTCTCAATAACAAAAGCGCCATCTTTCCCTGCTGCGTTTCCGTCAAATTCACCCCGGCAGAGTCATCAACCTCAATCCCCCATCGTCTGCAAAATCCCTTAACCCGTCGCGCTAATGTCCGGTCCGGTGTAACAAGAGCACAAACGCGCCCTTCTTCCTCCAGAGTCTCGCGCATAACCAAAGAAATAACGCCCGCTTCTTCACTTTGTGTTGCACATTCATAATACTCAAGACCCTGCGTCATTTCTTTCAGATCATGCTCGCGCGCAAAAGGTTGCCACTGCATGGTAGCTCTAGCTGGCAACATCATGGCCGAAGCCAGTTTATGCCGCAAAGCTCCTTCATCACCGCAGCTTCCTGAACAAATCTCTATATCCTTTATATCCGGACGTTCTACGCCAATACGTTCTAGAAGTGTTTTCAAACTGCTCTGAGGATGGGTATCTCCTACATATTGCCAGGCTTCATCATTCATATCCCGATCCAGACCCGGAATAATAACCATCCCCGTCTCCAGCATACTAATCGTTCGCAATAACTCTGCCGCAGCAGGAATAGAGCCACTCGATCCCGCAGCAATAACAGGAAAATCCGGTGGATTTTCTTGCCAGTGGTTTGAAAGAGCATGAAGCATCATATTGCGATGCTGCGCGGCATCTACCACCATATTTTCTTCAAGAATTTTTGGCCATGTTTCACTGATAATACGAAGAAACTCAAGAGTAATTTGCCAATGTGCAGAAAATTCTTCCGGAACAATCTTGTGCAGATCGGAAAAATCCAGACCCTCAACAACGACCTGATCAATAAAATGCGCTAACGCCCGCGCAAGATTTAGGGCATGCTCCATACCTTGCGCATAATCCGGCATGGCACATATTAATTTTGCCAACAACAATTGCCGCCTTAATGGAGAAATAGCGCCCGGAATTTCAAGAAAACCCTCACCTTTACCAAACATCATCAAAGATAATGCTTCCTCATCCACATCCCCTAACGGACTCATTTGCGGTAAAAGCAAAGCTCCTCCCTCATTCAAGGCCAAAAACGTCTCTCGCATAATGCGGCAGGCTCGCCGCGTCGGCAATAATAACCGATAACGGGTCAAATATTCAGGTTTTCCTTGCGTTTCTTCCAGTAAGTGCTGCGCCAGAACTTTGGAAAACGAACACCAGGGCGGAATATTATAAACATTTTTAGCCACACCAAGCCCCACTAATCAAATCCCCCTGATATATCTTCAGCCTCACGAATATAGCGATCAACACATTCCAGATCATCTGGCGTTGAAATATGATACCACTGCCCGTCATATTCCTGCGCCCAGAGCCGTCCTTGCCTCTCGCACCAATCCATAATCTCCAGAAAAGAAAAAGCCTGCTTGTCAATATGTTCAAATACACGCGGATGATTAAGGCGAATATTCGTCCACATATGCGTACCTGTCTTATCAAAGCTACGAAACACACGGCCATCTTCACGAAAATGATAATCACCGACCCCATCAGTCAAACGCATATGCAAAACCGGTTTCATCAAAGTAAGAATATCCATATTATGATCATCCCACCCACAAGCAAGCTTCTGTAAAGCGCTTAAACGCCCTGAACCGTACGTATCATCATTCCGATCAATCCACAGATTATCCCCGGCAATAACAAAGAACGGTTCGTCTCTATCAAAAAAGTGCAAAGCATGGAAAACACCGCCCCCTGTATCTAATACCGCCTCCTCAAAAGAAACATGAATACACATCTGTGGGTATAAACGCAGATATTCATCCACATGATCCTTAATATGTTCAGGCAAATAATGTGCATTCACAACCACCTCACGCGTACCGTATGCGCGCAATCGATCCAATGTACGCCAAAGCAAACTTCTTCCATTAATCTGAACGATCGGCTTGGGTATTTTTTCCGTAACAGGCCGCAAGCGCGTCCCAAAACCAGCCGCCAGAATAAAAGCCTTATAGGCCGGAAAATCTTCACTACTCATCCCTGAATACCTCTATAACTCTGCTCTCAGGCGCGCCCTCCACGCCCGAAATATAAATCTCAAACGCTCCACCGGGCATCAAATCACCCAAACGCTCCGGCCATTCCACAAGGACAACACCATCATCACGCCCCAAAGCTTCTTCCCAGCCAATCTCATAGATTTCATCAGGATCACAAAGCCTGTACAAATCGAAGTGCCACAAAACGCCCAGCTTGCTATCATAGGTTTGCAACAGGGTAAAAGTCGGACTTGGAACCTCCATACCCTTATCACCACATAAAAAGCGAATAAAAGAGCGACAAAAAACTGTTTTCCCCATTCCAAGATCACCATAAAGAAGCAGGATATCCCCTGTCCTTACGTGTTTTGCAAGTGTTTTGGCAAAGACAATAGTCTCCTTTTCACTGCGGCTGTGCTCTTTATAAATAAGCTGCTTCATACCTTCGACTTATAGCGAAGAACGGGCGTTGTGAAAAGCATTGTAGAGTGGTAAAATGCATCATGAAACGATTAACCCCATATTTAGCAGCCATTTTCTTCTTCCCCTGCACTGCATTTGCGCAGGAAATAACGGCTGAACCCATATGTTTCAACATTCGCAACGAAGCCGACCACACCATATACGGAAGCGTTGGAACGGCCTATACAACAAATGAAGAGGGAACGAAAATCCACTATAACGGTACTTTTCGATTAGAGCCAAAAGGTACAATCGACCCTGAAACCGGCTATGCGAAGGATTTCTCTGAATTTTGCTCAAACGGCCCTTTTTACCCGGGGCGCAAACTTGAAATTACACTGCGCACGCTTATCCCTGTTTTCTCGTGCAAAACTAATATTGAAATGGGAGACATCATCGTGCATTCCAAAAAAATCATGCGCGATGGTATGGAAACCAGAAAAATTTGGGCCACCTGTTACTAGGTAGCGTCAACACTTAATGCGCTTTGCATACGCGCGAGTTCTAACGTTGCCCTCGTGCCTTCACCAGTCTTAGAATCTAAAACAAAACGCCCCCCATGCAAGGAAACAATATTATTAACCAATGTCAGCCCCAGACCAGCGCCCCTCTCAATTTGCTGCGCTCCTTCTATTCTCTCAAAAGGCTGCAACACACGCTCAAGATCCTCTGTAGAGATACCTATACCCTCATCTTTCACACAAATTCTGATATCATCACCAGAGCGTGAAGCACTAAGCTCTATACGCCCACCTTCTCGCGTATGTGCAATAGCATTGCGCACCAGATTAATGAGCGCTTGCTTAATACGTACCTGATCAAGCAACGCTTTCCCAATATTCGCTGGACATTTCAAGTCGATCTCAATTTTTTTCTTTCGTGCCCATTCTTCAACCAGATCACGAACGCTTTGCATCATGTCTTTCACAGAAACAGACTCAAAACAAAGCTCCATCTGCCCAGCCTCAATAGTCGATAGATCCAGAATATCATTAATCAACCCCAAAAGCCGTTCACTGGCATCGCGAATATCGTGCGTATATTCTTTTTGCTTTTTGTTCAAAGCCCCAAAGAACTCCTGATCAAGCATGTCGTTAAAGCCCATAATCGCATTTAGAGGCGTACGCAATTGATAGGAAACATTAGCCAGAAAATCGAGTTTCAGCTTCTCTGCAGCCTCCAGAGCACGGTTTTTTTCAAGCAAAGCATGCTCAACACGTACACTGTCAGTCACATCACTATACGTAATCAACACCCCGCCATCAGGCAAAAGCACAGTCGCATAATCAATAATCGATTCATCCTGACGAACAAAGCGCCCCTGATTAACCGTCCGCTCTAAAGCCTTTGCAATCATTTTCTTACGAACATCATCCCATTCTTCTTCAGCAAAAAACCGTTTGCTCTTATCCGCAATTTTCGTGATATGCGGCTCCCCGTTTAGCGTTTCAGGATCAAACCCCCACATATGAGCAAATGAGGGATTCCAGAGCTTCAAACGCCCGTCACCACCATAAACAGCAACAGCTTCTTCCAGATTATCAAGGGTTTCCTTTTGCACAGCCACCAAAGTATTATAAGATGACTCCAGCTCAAGGCGGCTGGTAACATCTTCAAATATCATCATCAGGCCACCTGACTGACGAGGCACAACCAGCATCCTGAAAACAGAACCATCGGGCAAATAAAGCATATCTTCATAAGGATCAATCAAGCCGGTAAACATATCCTGCCAGCTCTTCTTATAAGACTTGAAATCAGCCTGCTCAGGCAACCGCCGTGATTCGCGAAGCTTCTCCATAATATCGCCCAGCGCAGGCCCAGTGTTCAGCCACCCCTCTTCCAGCCCCCAAAGCTGCGCAAAAGATGAATTATAAAACTCGATTTTCTCATCCGCGCCGTAAATAGAAATAGCAGAGCGCATTTGCTCAAGAAGAGCGCGCATCCCCTCTTCATGGCTCTGGCTTTGCCTTTGTATGCGCTCTTGCTCGGTTATATCCTCAAGAACACCAAGCGTAAAACCGGCGCGTCCAAGCGGTGTCTCGGAAACCCGAACCAACAGGCGCTCCCCGCCCAGAACTTCATGCAGTTGAACACTTTGCCGCGCGCCCCTCTCCACAGCCTGTTTCGCAAGATCCGCCCCCAAAACAAGGTCTTTCTCACTGGGTTTACGCTTTCTACTTTTGGAAACAATCTCCTTTTGCTGCGCAACAATCTCACTGGGAAGGCAATCAAGATTCTTGGCATAAGGGACATTGCACCAGATAATTCGCTGCGCCTTATCACGAATCCACACAGGCCATAACAAAGAATCAAGGGCATCCTGATAACGCTCCATCTCCCCGCGCATCTGATCATGTTCCTCTTGCATAATACGACTGGCGGTATTCAACTCGGTTACATCTTCAAGCCACAAAACAAAAAAAACATCCTGCCCCGATAAATCATTACCCCGGGTTCCTGACAATTTAAGAATTTTTTCACCGCTGCGCGTTTGCACATTCATCGTAAAAGGCACACCGTCATTCTTCAGGCGAATAAACATGCCCTCAGCCGCAGCAGAATCATCGGGAGACAAACGATTTTGAATGTCTATAAAACGCTCGATATAATCCAGACCAAGCAAATCGCAAAAGCCTTTGGAATAAGCAACGCTCCCGTCCTCCCCCCAGCCACAATATTCTCCGGGCACGGCCGATAAAAAGGCTTCCAGCCGCGCCCTTTCAAGACGCAAACGCTCCGCCGACCCAAAAAAATATTTAAGAGTTTCTAATAATCGCGCTGTATATTTTTGTTTCATAGACATAGATACTTCCGATTCTCAAGGTAAAGCCTGAAAAAAACAAGAGAGAAAACAGACAAAAGAAAAACGACCCCCTATGTTTAAGGGAGTCGTAAGCATAATCATCAGTCAATATAACAAAGCTGAGACAAACCTGCACTAATAGCGATAAGCATCGCTTTTATATGGGCCATCAACCTCAACACCGATATATTCAGCCTGCTCCTGAGAAAGTTCAGTTAACTTAACACCGATTTTCGCCAAATGAAGCTCGGCGACCTTCTCATCAAGATGCTTTGGCAAAACATAAACTTTATTCTCATATTTATCCGCATGATTCCAAAGCTCGATTTGTGCCAGCGTCTGATTCGTAAATGACGCGCTCATCACAAAAGAAGGATGCCCCATCGCACAGCCAAGATTAACCAGACGTCCCTCAGCCAGCAAAATCACGCGGTTACCATTTGGAAACGTAATCTCATCGACTTGCGGCTTGATGTTTGTCCACTTCATATTACGAAGAGGCTCTACCTGAATTTCATTATCAAAATGACCGATATTACAAACAATCGCACGGTCTTTCATCTCGCGCATATGATCGACCGTAATAACATCTTTGTTGCCAGTGGCCGTCACAAAGATATCGGCGCGCGGCGCGGCCTCTTCCATAGTGACCACTTCATAACCATCCATAGCCGCCTGCAATGCACAGATCGGATCAACTTCACTGACCATAACGCGTACGCCCTGAGAAGACAAAGACTGCGCAGAGCCCTTACCAACATCACCATACCCGCACACCATCGCTGTTTTACCAGCCAGCATTAGATCAGTCGCGCGGCGAATCGCATCAACAAGTGACTCACGACAACCATATTTGTTATCAAATTTGGATTTTGTAACCGAATCATTAACATTGAAGGCAGGAGCCATCAATTTGCCTTCTTTTTCCATCTTGTGCAAAAAGAGAACGCCTGTTGTTGTTTCCTCGGAAATCCCCTTCACCTCTTCCATAAGCTGCGGATATTGCTTGTGCATGATCGCCGTAAGATCACCACCATCATCCAAAATCATATTAGGAGTCCAACCATCCGGCCCATAAATAGTTTGCTGAATGCACCACTCATATTCTTCCTCAGTCTCGCCTTTCCATGCAAAAACAGGGATACCGGACGCTGCAATAGCCGCTGCGGCTTCATCTTGCGTAGAAAAAATGTTACAGGAACTCCAGCGCACCGAAGCCCCAAGCTCCACCAGCGTTTCAATCAAAACAGCCGTTTGCACCGTCATATGCAAACATCCGGCAATGCGAGCGCCTTTTAAAGGCTGCGCGGCTTTATATTCTTCTCTAATTGCCATCAAACCGGG
Source organism: Alphaproteobacteria bacterium (assembly GCA_046542355.1). GTDB lineage: Bacteria > Pseudomonadota > Alphaproteobacteria > Micavibrionales > Micavibrionaceae > UBA1672. The sequence continues at coordinate 20,350 of JBKHBN010000013.1, forward strand.
CATCTCATCTTGCGCCAGATCAATTTGCAAACGACCGGCCTTGGCCAGCGCTATGTCTTTTACTTTATAATCCTGCTCTACAGCTTGTGGTTCGGCAGACATATAATTCTCCTCAAATAGTGTTAATTTGCTTTATGACACAGAAACTATTATCTATTGTCAAACGGTGATAATGTTTAAAACATTTTTTTTCGAAAAAACCAACGCGAATATACACAAATGACGATTAATTTTAACGATATCAGTAAAGATACAAGAAAAAACGGAGAAAAGCGCCGCGGCGAGGATGCTATGGAAAGAGCCATCCGCACAGGCGAGCGCACGCGCTTTGTCTATAAAGCCAACCCAAGGGTCGAAAGAGACTACCATATCTTTGAATATGACCACAAAATAGGCGGCTATAAGCACGTTGGAGACTACGTTCTCATCAACAAGGATGAAAAACGGAACATCACAGAAAAAAAGCTCGAAAACATCATGAGCATCCTGAATAAAAAAGACGAACTGATAGACATATCAAATTTGACAAAAACAAGGGTGTTATATACTATAGTACCTGAAGCGCAGGCAGGCGACCAGACAAAGATAATCTTTAAAGATTACGACGGCTCCGGTGTTTCCAAAGATAATGCTATATTTACAATAAGAAAGGGTGTTTTTTATGATAAGTTCAGCACTTAACCTTCGCAGAGATTTCGGAAATGCTGTAGATGCAGTCCCGGGCATTGATCTACGGAGAAGTTTCAATACCATGATGGCAAAAATGGACGGTCTTGCACCGGCTACACCATCTGCTGATATGGAGAACGATCTAACTCTTGGTTAGTCATATCTCCTATAAACATTAAGATTTCAAAAAAGGCGGGTTACAATCCGCCTTTTCCATATGGTCAAAAACCACATATCATCATCGAGGCATGTCACGATGCTCAACATAAACACACAAGCCCTGCTCCTCAATCCATCGCCCTAAAGAATCAACCACATAAACCGAGCGGTGCTTACCCCCCGTACACCCAACAGCAACAGTCAAATAACTCTTCCCCTCTTCAATATAACGCGGAAACAAAGGTCTTAGTAGAGACTTAAAATTTTCGACAAACGCATTAAAATCATCATCTGCGCGAATATAAGCTCCCACAGCCTCATCCAACCCCGTTTTACCCCGCAACTCTGGCTCCCAGTGGGGATTGCGTAGAAAACGTACATCCATAACAATATCAGCCTCACGCGGAACACTGTTACGAAACCCGAAAGACACCAAAGAAATGGTTAAAGTCTCATTTGCCTTGAGGGCAAAAACACAATCAAGTACATGACGCAAATCATGAATCGATTTATCAGTCGTATCAATAACGAGATCAGCATTATTCTTTAGTGAAACCAGCATCTGGCGCTCTTTTTCTATACCATACGAGACCGTACGCTCCATCGCCATTGGATGCCTGCGGCGCGTTTCCGTAAAACGCTTATACAAAACCGAATCATCACATGTTATAAAAACTAGCGTCCCGCCAATCGCATGAACCGTCTCCAAAACACACTCGGCAGAAAACCCGCGCGTACGAGTATCAACACCAATAGCAATACCACGCTTCCCCTTAACCTCCTCATTCTGTTCGCACAGCTTAGAAACTAGCGATAAAGGAAAATTGTCAAAAACCTCGTAATGCCGATCTTCCAGCGCTTTAAGAACAGTTGAAATACCAGCGCCTGACAGACCTGTAACAACCACAGGACTACAAATTTTATGCCTTTTATTGGCATTTACTTTACCATATACCATTAACGTACACCCCTTCTGCCCCGCGTACAAAGGCCATACCGAAAAATCATAGTCCTAATCAATCTCCTCGAAAGCATCCTTGACACTGGCCGGTAGAACATGCCGGCAATTCAAAATAACTACAAAACGCGCTCCCGTAACATTGCCTTCATGATCTCTTTTATTCTCAGCATATATAATACCGTTATGCGCCGTAACGACCTGCTTACAGATAGAAAGCCCCAAACCGGAATGCTGCCCGTACTTCTCTTCTTCAGGCCTTTCGGAATAAAAACGCTCAAAAACATTTTTAAGATTACTAGCGGGTATACCTGGCCCTTCATCTTCTATAGAAACACTCACACGCTTTTCACTGACCTGCACAACAATACGTACAGCTGACCCACGCGGAGAAAAAGACAAAGCATTAGCGATAATATTCTGAAAAACCTGAATAAGACGCCCCTCACTTCCACGAACATAAATCTGGGTATCTCTAGGCATAGACAAAATAATACGTACACCCTCATGCTGTGCAAATATCTCGCCATCAATGGCCTCACTTTGCCTGTTCAACGGATCCTTATAGACATTCAACAAGCTACGCATAAGATCCTTAAAATCAAGCATCCTGAAGGGCTCACGTGATAATTCCGAATCGAGCCGCGACGCATGGGCAATATCTGTAATCAAACGATCAAGCCGATCAATATCATCCTTAATAACGTCCAAAAGCTTATTCAGATCCTTCTTACTCTTAACAATCAGCGCTGTTTCCACGGCACTTTTCAAAGAAGTCAAAGGATTCTTAATCTCATGAGCGACATCAGCGGCAAAAGATTCAATACTATCCATACGCTCCCACAAAGCATACATCATATCCCGCAACGCCAAAGACAACTCGCCTATTTCATCATTACGATCACTCATATCGGGAATATCGGTATAATTCATCTTTCCCTTACGAACATTTTCTGCGGCCGAAGCAAGACTGCGCAAGGGTCTGGCAATAACGCCGGACAAATAAATAGACAGCAAAATCGTTGCAATCAAAGTAACAAAGAATATTTTAACAATATCAAACCATGCATCCCCCATAGCTTGGGGAATATCACTATCCTTATTAACCATCATGACAGCACCCAAAAGATTCCGCCCACGCACCAGCGGCACAGCAGCCGTAAGAACAAGCTGCGAATCATCGTCGGGCAACCGCCATGCAGACATGATAATGCCAATATTATTACTCAATGGGCTAAGAACTGCATAATCGCTATAGTAATTCTTCATTGTTGTCTCATTAAATGTCGGCAATGTTTCATACCTTGGAAACCAGGAAACAATCCATGCCGCCATATCCTTGAGCAATTCAACACTCTCGAGACGATTTTCCTCTATTCTTATAGTCTCAAGAACCGGAACCACTTTATGACGCTCATTATATAAATCAGAATCAAAAACTATTTGACCTTTATCATCAAAAATCAAAATACGCCGCCCCAGCGTCACAGATAACTGAGAAGAGATACGAGCAATTATGTCTTCTGAAGAAAAATCTAAATCAGTCCCCGCATCAGCAAACGCTCCGTTTGTAATCGCAGCCGTTACAGCGATAACCTCAGCCTCGAAACGTTCCAAACCTGCCTCGACAAGCGTTTTATGATACTGACTGAGATAAACCACACCAAGAATCAAAACAACTACAGCGATAACATTAACGCCCATTATTTTCAAAGTCAGATTTGTAATCCGGCGCTCTTTCCCGCCCCAATACAAATCAAACAGCTGATCGATCTCTCCGCGATGCCGTTCTGCCCTAAACCAGCGATTTGGTGTTAAGCCCATAGTGTCACAACACCCATTTCATAACATACATCCTGCCTGCAGATAAAGCGGCGCAAAAACTGCCACTATTCATCTTCCTTGTACCGGTAACCAATTCCATACAAAGTTTCGATCCGATCAAAATTGCTGTCAATCTTTTTAAATTTGCGCCGAATGCGCTTTATATGAGAATCAATCGTCCGGTCATCAACATAAATATCCTCACCATAAGCCATATCAATAAGCTGATCTCGATTACGGACATGCCCCGGATGCATGGCAAGCGCTTTGACAATTAAATATTCAGTCACAGTAAGATTAAGGGGCTGTTCTTTCCAGGCACATAAATGCCGCGAATCATCAAGCACAAGCGAACCGTAATGAAGCTTGTCATTCTTTGTGGTTTGTCCCTCACCTCCGGCACTCATAAGATCCCGCCTGCGCAAAAGCGCCTTGATACGCTCCAGCAAAAGCCTCTGGGAAAAGGGCTTGGTAATATAATCATCTGCCCCCATGCGCAAACCAACCACCTGATCAACCTCATCATCCTTGGATGTCAGGAAAATAACAGGAATATTGCTCTGCTCACGAAGCTTGGTGATAACCTCAATACCATTCATACGCGGCATCTTTATATCCAGCACCACCAGATCAGGCTTATGCTTTAAAATCCCCTTTAAGCCACTCTCTCCATCATTAAACGTCTCTACATCAAACCCTTCAGCTTCCAACGCCATAGAAACGGACAAAAGAATATTACGATCATCATCAACCAGGAAGATTCTATTTTTCATCGTTATTACAATCCTGTTTTTATTAAAACACCCATAAATTAAGAAAGTAGATACACCCATCATAACATCTATGAAACAGGCACACGGCTTACCATTCAAACAAGTTTTATTTTGCTAACAATTATTTTATGAATACGCTACCTAGCAATTTAACGCGATTCGCCAGCCTTTATAAACCGCAAAACATCACCGGCAAGATAAACAGATCCCGCAATCAAGACCCGCGCAGGCTCCTCAGCCTTCTGAATAATATCAAGCAAAGCCTCTGTATAGTGCGCTCTACCGGTCACATCCATCCCCCGCTTGCAACCATCTGCAATATCCTGCGCACTTTGTGAATGAGGCTCTTTTGGTACGGGAACAACATAAATACGTGATAAACTCCCTTGAAGAGAATGCAAAAACCTCTGACTATCCTTGGTCGTTATCATCCCTATAATCAAATAAGTTAAACGAAAATCACTTTCATTCCAATGTGCTATTTGCGCCGCCAAAGCCTCGCCCGCGCTGTCATTATGCCCGCAATCAAGCCATATTTCATGCGCCCCCACATCATCCGGCCAAACCGTGTCAATACGTTGCAAACGCCCCGGCCACTGGCATATCTTAAACCCTTGCGCAATTGCATCATCGTGAATAACAATCCCGTGCGCGCTCATCTGCTTCAAGGTGGCAAGAACGAGCGCAGCATTATTCTGCTGATGCAACCCTTGCAGCGCCGTTAAGGGATAAACGAATACATCCCCACCGCAGCAAAAAATCATATCTTTATCATCATCACCTTCGACAGAAAAAGAAAAATCCTGCCCCGCAATCACAAGAGGCGCTTTCACACGCTGCGCTGTCTCGCGCACAACTCGGACAACGTGTTCGCCCCCCCCATCAGCGCCTTGATAGCCCAAAACACAAGGAACATCAAGCTTTATAATACCCGCCTTTTGCGCAGCAATTTCATCTATCGTATCTCCAAGAAACGCAGTATGATCCATGGAAACACGATTAATAACACTCACCAAAGGCCGCTCGATAATATTCGTGCAATCAAGCAAACCTCCCATTCCAACCTCGAGCAATAACACATCCGCAGGAACATCTGAGAACATCTTAAAAGCAATAGCCGTAATCACCTCAAAGAAAGAAAGCGGCGTATCCCCAATATAGGCAAGCGCCTCATCAATAAGCGCCTCCAGCCTATCATCACTGATCTGCTCTCCGGCCAAAACTATGCGCTCATTTACATGCAAAAGATGCGGAGAGGTATAACTGTGAACACGCAAGCCCTGCGCCTCACAAACCGAACGCAACATGGCAACAACCGAGCCCTTGCCATTCGTACCTGCAACATGAATAACAGGCGGCAAGTCTTCATGCGGATTGCCAAAATACTGCAACAAATCAAGATAATGCTCTCTGTCCCAGTTCACAACAGAGCGCGTGCGGCGCAATTGAAATATACGCTCGAGCTTTTCCTGTAAAATTTTATTTGAATGATGAAGATCAGCCTTGTGCATAAGGAAACACAGCCTTGTTTCTTAACCAACAGCACGTTCTGAGGGAGAATCAGACAACCCGTCAGCTCCCTCTGCGCGATCCGCGCGCTTCCCGTCACCAGGCAACTTTCCCGGCCTTTGCATTAATATACCAATAGCCCTAACAAGCACATCCTTCATTTCCTTACGTGGCACAACCATATCCACCATACCATGCTCAAGCAGATATTCAGCCGTCTGAAACCCTTCTGGGAGAGTCTCGCGCACCGTTTCCTCAATCACGCGGCGCCCTGCAAATCCGATCATCGCCCCAGGCTCTGCTATATGAATATCGCCAACCATGGCAAAAGAAGCGCTCACGCCCCCTGTTGTCGGATCTGTTAAAACAACAATATAGGGAAGCATAGCCTCCTTAACCATTTCCACAGCAGCAACAGTGCGCGGCATTTGAATAAGGGACAAAACCCCCTCCTGCATACGCGCACCGCCCGAAGCCGGAATAGCAATCAAAGCAGCCTTCTTTTCAATAGCCAGCTGCGCAGCGCCCACTATTGCCTCACCAACCGCCGCCCCCATAGAGCCGCCCATATATTTAAAATCAAAAGCAGCCACAACCACCGGCAAGCCGCCCATTGTTCCATGAACAACGCGAATGGCTTCTTTAAGGCCGGTTTTGCTTTGCGCCTCTTTGATACGATCAGCATAACGCTTGCGATCCTTAAATTTCAGCGGATCATATGCCACCTGAGGCAAGGCTGCCTCTTCATAGGAACCATCATCAAACATCATCGCAAGACGTTTTTTAACATCCAGCCGCAAATGATGCCCACAATGATAGCAAACATAGTGATTCGCTGACAAATCCCGATAAAAAAGCATAGCCTCACATCCAGGACATTTGCGCCATAAATTATCCGGCACTTCCTTTTGCTCACCAACAAAAGAACGAATGCGCGGCGGAATCAAATTTGCTAACCAGTTCATATTTAAAAACCCACTTAATAATTTGTAATCTAATTATTGCTTAAAAGCGTCTGACGGTACACAAAAGACCTGCATAAAGTCAACTTTACTAAACCATCGCCCATCAAAAACAAGAATATATGCATCGCCTCCCGGCCATAAAAGCACAAATCATTATGGCTCATATCCATCCCCTTATCAATAAGCCCCCTGATTAACTCCTATCGCAACCAGAACCTCATGGACACCATCTTCAAAAAACCGCGCGCCATATATTTCGAAGTCCGTCTTATAAGAGCGATCCAGATCACTCTGCCACACCGTCGTCCATATATCAATCAAGGCTTGAGGCTGCGCCCCCTGAGCGCTCATCAAGGCATAAGAGCCCTCTTCCACTTTGATATGAGACAAAGGTGCCGCCAAATTGTCCAATAAAACACCGGCAGGAACCTTATACCCAATCGTTAAGCGATACGGTTTTGTATAATCCCCCTCATAATCCGAATATACCGCATAAATCACATCATCGAGGCGATCAGAAATCTCCGCACCGATGCGCCTTTCAAAGAATTCCTGCCACAGCGCATTAATATCCTCGCTCGCATTTTTATGACCGGAAACAATGCCGGATAAACCAACCACATCAAATGCCGGAACAGTCTCTAGCCCCGCCTTAACCTGATAGCCTTGGGCAAAATCCTCAATATCTGTCTGGCAAGTACACCCTTGCCCACATCCATTTTCACTCATCCACCAGACCCCTTCCGCACAGCCTCTATAAAATCCCTGATACGTAGTAAATCTTTCTCCCCGCGCGCACGCTCAACGCCCGAAGAAACATCTACCGCCGCCGGAGAAAGAACCGATAAAGCCTGCCCAACATTACCAGCATCAAGACCGCCAGCCAGCATCCACGGCTTATCAAACACTTCCCCGCAAAGCAACCCCCAATCAAACCGCTGCCCCGTCCCACCAGGCACATCACAGCCCGCAGGTGCTTTTGCATCAAAGACGTACCAATCAAGAACATCGCCGTACGTACGCGCACGTACAACATCCTGCGCCTCCGAAACAGAAAAAGCCTTCATCACCGGCAACCGACTAAATGCCTTGATATCCGAAACACGCTCTGGCTTTTCCTGCCCATGCAACTGAATCATATCAAGCGCCACAGCGCCCAAAACATCCCCCAGCAGCTCGTCCGAAGGGTCAACAAAAAGTCCTACCCTGTGAATATCGTTAGGAACGCGCGAACACAAAACTCTGGCCTGATCAACTAAAACATGGCGCGGTGAAGAAGGAAAAAAAACAAAACCAAGAAAATCTGCGCCACTATCCACAGCACAATCCAGAGCATCAACCGTTTTAATCCCGCATATTTTTACCTGAGGATCTGGCTTCATCTCATACACTCCATCCAAATCGGATTCACGACATCCTAATTACGATTTTGCAGAGCATACAAATAATAATTGGCAATAACCCCGGCATTAATGACCGTAAGCAAAGGAATAAAATATAAAGACGAAACCACTCTGGAGATTAAATCACCCAAATGCGCCTCTACAAGAAAATCTCCTTTTAACATAGAGCCCATGATAGACATCAAAGACAGGGCATCTAAAGGAGCGTCCGCATTAATCAGAACAATCAACATAATAAGCCCTTGCAAAATAAAAATCACAGCATACATCAAAACAAACAAACGAACCGCAGCAAGAAACCATGCGAATATAATTCTTAAAGTGTACGGCCTGCCAAGTGCAAAGGCCTCTCTAAAAGAAAACGTATCTCCAACAGCAACCGATACAAAATAAAAGCTCACACGACAATATATATATGTTGTAATAAACCAGACCAGAACAAAGGGAATTAGCTCACCAAGGTTCAAACCGATCATATCAAGGAGAAACAAAAACACCCAACGAAACCCCCAGAACAAAGCAATAAAGAAAATATTAATAATAAAGAAATGCACCTCATGCTTCTCAATTTCGAATATATTCCCAAGCCTGAAATGGTTTTTACCGGTAACAACAAACTGATACCATGACAAAGTCAAGGCCATAAAGAAAACATCACTAATCATATTTCCGACAAGAACTCTCTCCTGCGGGGACAAAGACTGAAATATTCCATACAAAACATCGCCCAGATTCAAAACCAGTATAAAAGGAATAAATGGCAAAAAAATCTTAACGAACTGACTGTAATGCGTCTTAATAAAAAACCGCACCGAGCGTGCCGCCTCGAATGCGCCATACTTGGCATTATAATCGCTCATAAATCCTCCATCCATCAAATATACCGCACAAACATCACAATCGGCTCAATATATCCGCCGCTGCCTTCGCCGGATCTTCTGCACCTGTAATAGGACGCCCGATCACCAGATGCGTAGCACCAGCCTCCATGGCATCTTCAGGAGTCATAACACGCTTTTGATCACCTTGCACTGCCCCTTTAGGACGAATCCCCGGAACCATCAACACAAAATCATCCCCGCATGCTGCACGCAGACGCTCAATTTCAAAAGCCGAACAAACCACACCATCAAGGCCGGAAGCCCGAGACAAAAGAGCAAGCTGCTCTACGCGCTCAGCCAGTCCGCTTTGATATCCAATTTCCGCAATAGAAATTTCATCAAGAGAGGTCAACACAGTGACCGCAAGCAGCCGCGTATTATCGCCACAAGACGCCTTGGCCGCCTCCATCATCGCCCGGCCACCTGCAGCATGGACGTTCAGATAGGCTGGGGAGAAATTGCTGCACACAGAACGCACAGCACCGGACACGGTATTAGGGATATCATGGAATTTAAGATCAAGAAACAACTGCGCATCGGGTGCAGCTTGCACCAGCCGCTCAACTCCGCCAAGCCCAAAAGCATTAAAAAACTCCAGGCCAATTTTAATCCCGCCAGTCACAGGAGCAATCTGACGTGCCAGTAAACAGGCATGATCCAGATCTGAAGTATCAATCGCACAAAAAACCTTGGATAATGCGCTCATATGTTATGCCGATCCTGTTTCTTCCTGAATAAGCACAGTATCTTGAGTTGACGTTCCGCGCTCCTTAAAACCTTTAAGCTCTTTTTCCAGTGACTTAACGTGCTTCTTAAGCTGACGCCGCTCTTTTCGCAACTCACGGCCATTAAGCCATGTCGAAAAAGAACCATAAAGAGCACCAAAAAGCGCAAAGCCCAAAGCAATCGAATAGAGCGGAACATGCAAAGAGCCCGCCCCATGAAGAGGATTATAAAATATCTCAACCTTTTCAGTATTCAGGCCGCAGAAAACAGCAATCGGTACAGTGACCAAAACACCAAGAACAACACGCAAAACAGCCATAAAAAAAACCTCTCTACCCACAGTAAAAAACAATAAACTGTTTTTTTTACTGCGTTAATCCTTATCGTTAAGCTTCTCTCGCAAGGCTTTACCTGTTTTAAAAAACGGCAGGCGCTTGGCTTCAACATGGACAGTCTCTCCTGTACGCGGATTACGCCCTATACGCGCATCACGGTGCTTTACTGAAAAAGCACCAAACCCGCGGAGCTCTACGCGATCACCGCGCGCCAAAGCCGAAGAAATCTCATCAAAAACTGTTTCTACAATCTTTTCAACATCCCGCAAATACAAATGCGGATTCATTTCTGCAAGGCGTTGTATCAATTCGGATTTAGTCATATCAAAGCACCCTTTTTCCTATTAAGCAAAGTACTGCAAAGTTTCTTGAGTCCTCAACAGACTGCCCCATATCAAACAGCACGTCAAGCAAAACCCTTTGATTTTAATAGATTAATTATCAACAAAAACACCCCCTGAGCAAAATAACCTAAAAACTCTGGGCAGCAAAAAGCCGACCAAAAGGCCGGCTTTCTAAAAACATTTTTATAAATGAGACCTATGCCTTGTCGTCCTTGTTCTCCTGCAAAGCAGCTCCAAGGATATCACCAAGAGAAGCCCCGCTTTCAGTAGAACCAAAGTCCTTCATCGCCTGCTTGTCTTCTTCGATCTCACGCGCTTTGATAGACAAGCCAAGCTTACGGCTTTTCTTGTCAACGGAAATCACCTTGGCATCAACCTTCTCGCCTACAGCAAAGCGGTCAGGACGTTGCTCGGAACGTTCTCGGGAAAGATCAGCCTTCTTGATCACGCCTGTTACACTGTCATTAACCGAAACCTCGACAAAAGAGCCGCCAATTTCTGTAACCGTACATGTAACAATAGAGCCTTTAGACATGCCCTGCATGGCGCCCTCATAAGGATCTTCACTCAGTTGCTTGATACCAAGGGCAATACGCTCACGCTCAGGATCCATCTCAAGGATCTTGGCCTTGACCATATCACCTTTCTTGTAGGCCTTAAGCGCATCTTCGCTCTGATCATCCCAGGAAACATCAGACAAATGAACCATGCCATCAATTTCCTCTGTAAGACCAACAAACAAACCAAACTCGGTAACGTTGCGAACCTCGCCCTCGATCTCCTGACCGGCCTGAAAATCACTGGCAAATTTCTCCCATGGATTATCCTGACACTGCTTCAGACCCAGTGAAATGCGGCGCTTCTCAAGATCAACCTCAAGAATCTCAACCTCAACTTCCTGAGAAGTGGAAACAATCTTGCTTGGATGAACATTTTTCTTCGTCCAGGACATTTCAGAAATATGTACAAGCCCTTCAATCCCGTCTTCAAGCTCAACAAACGCACCATAATCGGCAATATTGCTGATCCGTCCGGTAAAGCGCGAACCGAAAAGATATTTGTCGCCCACCCCTTCCCAAGGATCTGATTCAAGCTGTTTCATCCCAAGAGAGATACGCTGCGTATCTTCATTATAGCGAACAACCTGAACTTTAACGCTCTGGCCAATTTGCAGAACTTCCGTTGGATGATTAACACGCTTCCATGAAATATCGGTAACGTGCAACAGCCCGTCAACACCGCCAAGGTCAACAAAAGCACCATAATCGGTGATATTCTTGACAATCCCCTCAAGAACCTGACCTTCAGCAAGATTTTCGAGCAACTCACCGCGTGCTTCCTGACGTGATTCCTCAAGAATAGAGCGGCGGGATACAACAATGTTCCCACGGCTGCGATCCATCTTAAGAACATGGAAAGGCTGCGGTGTATTCATCAACGGATCGACATCACGCACCGGGCGGATATCAACCTGAGAACCAGGTAAGAACGCCACAGCGCCCCCAAGATCGACCGTAAAGCCTCCCTTAACACGTCCAAAGATCGTGCCTGTCACACGCTCCCCGGCTTCATGAGACTTCTCAAGCTCCATCCAGACTTCCTCACGCCGTGCTTTCTCACGTGATAGAACAGACATACCGTCACGATTTTCCATGCGTTCAACATAGACCTCAACAGTATCGCCCACTCTGATTTCAGGATCTTCACCAGGTCTGGTAAATTCCTGCAAGGAGACACGCCCCTCTGATTTAAGACCAACGTCCACAAGAACGTGTTCATCTCCAATATCGATGACAACGCCTTTAACAACGCTCCCCTCGAATCTTTCATTTTCACCGAGAGTTTCCCCTAAAAGAGCTGCAAACTCCTGAGAACCCTCTCTATCTTTTAAATTTGCGGCAACATGCGCCATAGTAAATATTTCCTTTCGAATTTAAATCGTCTCTGCCAGACAAACCTTAACTTTTGCATTTCGCTTTCTTGATAAACAAAAAAGCAGGCACGCCCGACAAAGCCGTGTTTTAGAGCAATATATATCGCTAATACATGGAATGGGAGATCAGGCCAACGCTTTTTTCGCGTAGTCCAAAGCAGTTTCAAACACTTGATCGGCATCCAGTGCGCTTGTATCAATAACAACCGCATCGTCTGCAATCCGCAGTGGCGCTGCCTCTCGAGCCTTATCACGCGCATCACGTGCACGCATATCCTCTAAAACAGCGCCCTTTGTAACGTTTATTCCTTTAGAATGCAACTCTTTCATACGTCTTTGCGCACGAATCTCATCCGAAGCGGTAATATAGAGCTTTAAGAGAGCATCAGGACAAATTACAGTGCCCACATCGCGCCCATCCAACACTGCGCCCTTATACCCCTGCCCTGGATTACGGGCAAAATCGCGCTGCATATGCAAAAGAAAATCACGCACAGACTGGAAAACAGCCGCTTTTGATGCCGCTTCACCGCTTGCCTCCTCACGCAAGGCCGGATCGGATAACACACTTAAATCTTCAGCCAAAGCCTTGCATCCGGCCAAAGCGTCCTCTTCACAAGAAGGATCGCCCCCCGCCCGTAAAACCTGAAGTCCTACTGCGCGGTACAATGCCCCCGTATCCATATGCGCATACCCAAGAGCCTGCGCCAAGCGCCGCGCCAGCGTTCCTTTCCCGCTCGCCGTGGGCCCATCTATTGCGATAACATTTATGCGCATCAAACCTTCTTCTCAAAAAGACCCTATATTCCTAAACAGTGCCGCGGATATAAACCTGAAAAAAAATCAAATTATTCAACCTCACCAGAGGAACGTATATCCGCCCCCAGATCATTCATAAGCTCTATAAAATTAGGAAAACTGGTTTTTATAGGAGAGGCATCATCCACCGCCACCGGCGCCTCACTTGCACAGCCCAATACCAGAAAACTCATCGCAATGCGGTGATCCAAAGCCGTTTCAACCGTAACCCCACCCTTGGGAGGCTTGCCATTGCCATGAATCGTCAAACTATCCTCACCCATCTCCAGATTAACGCCGCAGGCTTTTAATCCATTAGCCATCATCAGCAAACGATCACTTTCCTTAACCCGCAGCTCCGCCAACCCTCTCATGCGCGTTGTACCATCAGCACAAGACGCTGCCACTGCCAAAATCGGAAATTCATCAATCATGGAAGGAACGCGGCTCTCTGGCACATCAACGCCCTTTAAAACATTATTAGCACTAACCTTGAGGGAGGCCACAGGCTCTCCAGCCTCAAGACGCTTGCTCAAGTACTGAATATCCGCGCCCATTTCCTGCAACGTCACAAATACACCATCGCGCCGCGGGTTCACACCCACATTAGACATGGTGATCTCTGACCCCTCAACGATCAGCGCCGCCACAGCCGCAAACGCCGCAGAGCTGGGATCACGCGGCACATCAACCGCAGCGCCGCGCAATTCCTGATACCCGTCAAGACTTACAGCAAACACCCCGCTTTCAACCTCCTCTACATTCACCTCAGCTCCGAAATGCCGAAGCATATTTTCTGTATGATCCCGCGTGGGACGATCTTCAATCACCGTAGTACGCCCCGCCGCATTAAGACCTGCTAACATTACAGCAGACTTTACCTGCGCTGAGGCTACAGGCAACTTATATTCAATAGACAAAGCGTCTTGCGCACCTTGAACGGTAAGCGGCAAACGCCCGCCAGAACGCCCGAGGAACTGCGCGCCCATCTCTTTCAATGGTGTAATGACCCGCTTCATGGGACGCTTAACCAGCGACGCATCGCCCGTAAAAGTCGCCGTAATATCACACCCGCCAACAAGCCCGATCAAAAGGCGCGTAGATGTCCCGCTATTGCCCATATCCAGCACACAATCAGGCTCATGCAGCCCGCCAACACCAACGCCATGCACCCGCCATAAACCATCATCACCACGCTCGACCTTGGCGCCCATCGCCCGCATAGCCATAGCCGTATGCAGCACATCTTCGCCCTCCAGCAAACCGCTAATCATGGTCTCGCCAATTGCAAGCCCCCCCAGCATTATGGAGCGATGCGATATCGATTTATCACCGGGAATAAGCGGAAAGCCGCTAAGGGGATCACATTTATAAGAAACGACAGAATTAGTATAAAGAGCGTCAATCATGATGTTTACAGCCTATAGATCAGTTAGAATCTCGAACAAACTAACTACGACAGATACAACATCAAAACGCAAACATAAAGAGACACAGCATAAAAAACAGCTGCGCAGCGCAAAATCCACGCTGAAAAACATCAAAAGACCTTTAAAAAATCAAAGAACAGCCCTATATCAACTTTCATCAGCCTTATCAAAACTGTCCAAAGCGCCGTTATACCCCGTAACAAACGCTATAAAATCTTCCGGCGGCACGGGTTTGGAATAACGGAAGCCTTGCACTTCGTCACACCCTTGCTGGCTCAGGAAAGTCTCATGCGCTTTTGTTTCCACCCCTTCAGCGATCACCTTCAAGTCAAGAGAGTGTCCAAGATTGATGATCGTACGCGCAATAGAGGCATTGTCCTTATCATTGAGAGCGTTGCGGATAAAGGACTGATCGATCTTGAGGCGATCAATCGGAAACTGGCTAAGATAAGACAAGGAAGAATACCCCGTCCCGAAATCATCAATCGCCAATTCTACACCTTGCGTGTGTAAATCGTGGAGAATATTAACAGTATGTTCAATATCATCCATAAACACGCTTTCAGTGACTTCTAATTCTATATAACGTGGATCAATCCCGGTTTCCTTCAATGCCTGAGACAAATCGCCGCAAATATCACCATGTACAAACTGATTACCCGATACATTGACCGCAAAACGGATGGGCATGCCATGATCTTTATGGCATATACTGGCAAACTCACAGGCCTTACGCAAAACCCATTGCCCGATAGGCACAATTAAACCCGATTGTTCAGCCACCGGCACAAAAACACCAGGGGAAACAAACGCACCCCCCTCTTTGCTGTTATCCGGCCTCCACCAGCGCAAAAGAGCCTCCGCGCCGATAATCTTGCCAGTCTTCAAACATAGCTGGGGCTGGAAATAAAGCTCAAGCATGTCTTTTTCCAGCGCATCACGCAAATCACGTAACATTTGAAACCGTTCCTGAACAGCGCGATCAAAGTCCTCGGAATATTCCTTAATAGTATCACGTCCCTCTTCCTTGGCGCGATTAAGGGCAATATCAGCATTTTTCAAGACCTGCTCGGGATCCACCCCATCTTTCGGAAAAGTAGATGCACCAACAGAAGCACGTATCTGGAACTCCTCATTAAAAACACGAAAAGGTTCAGCACGTATAACACCGATAATGCGCTCAGCCACATCCTTGGCACTCACATCTCCCGAAAGCTGCATCATCACGGCAAATTCATCCTCACCGGTCCGTGAAATGAGGGCAGACTCGGGCATAGACACCCTTAAACGCCGACCAACAGAACGCAAAATTGCATCTCCAACATTATGTCCCATAGAATCATTCACATCCTTGAAATGATCCAGATCAAGCGTCACAATCGCAAAACGGTTAACACTGCCATCGCTGTTAGGCTGGCCGTTATCAGCTAGCTTTTGCACAAACAATGTACGATTGGGAAGGCCGGTAAGAGTGTCATAATAAGCCAGTTTATGAATTTTATCTTCCGCAGTGCTCTTAATGTGCACAATATTTTCCGCATTTTGCCTGATAAGCTTTTGCGTCAAATCAATAGCGGCACCAATTTCATCAGAAGCATCATAAGGAGAAGCCTCAATATTGGGTGACTCGGGACTTTTGAATGCTGCAATAAGATTAGAGCGCATAAACAACATCGGCTCCAAAAGCCAGCGCCCCAGCGCAATCATCAAAACGGTCGTCACCAACATCGACAAAATAACCATAATTTTGATGTAATCCATTACATACAGATACACACTCTTCTCAACGCCACTCGCATCAACTTGGGCAACCACAGTAAAGACGCTGCGCAAATCCCTTCTACTGCTAAGAATAAACTCGTAAACCGAACCATCAGAGCTGCGATAGGTATCCCCCGCATTGTCAGGTTTGGCAATCAGGGTCAGCGGATTACCGTAGCTTTTGATAAAATCATACTTATAGGAATAAATAGCAAGGCCGGTAATATTAGTAGAGTCCATAATACGACCGATCTGTTTCTCATCATAAGGAGAAACATTAACCCCGCGCTTATTGGTGTTAATAGTGGAGGCAACGGCCACACGAGCCTCATCTTGTAAAATTCTGAGCTGAGTTTGACGATGCAGCTCAATACCGCCAAGGTTGAGAACAAGCGTTTGCACAAACAATATCGTTAAAAACGCAGTAAGCGCTATGCGCCAGCTAATCTTGCTGCGCCATATTTTCTGAGGAGATGAAACAAAAATACTCTTTAAAGCAAAACCACTTTTGCTATCTGCATTAATAAGTTCGTTGTTCCCGTTCACACTCTTATAACTAGATACGGATGGAATATCCATAAACCACTACCGCCTGACCTCTCACCATTCATGTAGCAAAAAAACACACTCTCATATAGCATTATAAAGAGGAAAACTTAATAAGGTGTTTAAATTTTGCTAATTTATTGGAAGTTATCCAGAACCACAACCAAGGCTTTCCTATTTATCACACAAAACTAAAGTACATTTATTATCGTGAGTTGTACATGCATATAAACGATACACACCTCCGTCTTCAATTTTCAGCCTCTTCTTGAGCGCTGAAACACCAAGTGGAAAATTGCGCACAGCCACATCCGCCTTATTAACCGGTAAAGACTTTAATTTTAAAGGAAAAACCCCAGATACCCTATACCCCTTACCGGGGAAATAATGGTTCCGCGAATGACTGATATATAAATGCGTATTGGCATGAAGCTTGGCCATATTAAACTCTTGCGACAAATACTTATACCCTCCTGCCTTTTGAAAAGCAGGCCCAGGCTCGTAAATATAATCTCCAACCTCGGGAAACGCATAAGTGACAAGCGCATCACGCTCCATTGTGCGCGAAAAAGACACCTCACACTGCACATCCCCCGCATCATCAAGGTCAACAGCCGTAATAATCTCCCGATCCTTGCCAGAAGAACCGGAAAAACGCAGAAAATACAGCACTTCCTTA
The DNA here is from genome assembly GCA_046542355.1 of Alphaproteobacteria bacterium. Taxonomy (GTDB): domain Bacteria; phylum Pseudomonadota; class Alphaproteobacteria; order Micavibrionales; family Micavibrionaceae; genus UBA1672. Next base: position 38,043 of record JBKHBN010000013.1, read on the forward strand.
CATTCCCCGCGCCACTGCAATACGTGCACATCAATACGGCAATCTCGCCCAACAGAGGAACGAAGCTGTTCTAACGCCTTATCAATATCAAGAAACGGCGCGGCCTTAATCAACACGCACTTGCTAACGCGTGCCAAATCGGGCAAAAGCTTCAAAACATTAGGCGAGCATGTTCCAAAATCAAAAAATCCCTTGCGACCGCTGACATCATTATCCCGGCGCTGCGGATCAACAAAAACCAGATCAGCCCGCCGTCCTTCTTTCACCATCTCATATACGTATGCCTGAGCCTCCCCCTGCCAGACCTGCACAGATCCAAAAGCCTCACACCCCCGCGCCAAAACATCAGCGTTATGCTCCAAAACACGGGCATAATCTAAATTTTTCTCAACAAGACTCCCGCGCCTGAAATTTTTAACCAGAGCAAAAGAATCAACGCCGCATCCGGCAGTCAAATCAACAAAGCAATCACCACAACCCCTTGTAATATTAGCTTTATAAGCAGCGCAGCTTTCCGATGAAGCTTGTTCATATAAATGAGACGATGGAAATACAAAACCTTTCGTATCGCATAGAACAGGCGTTTTAAACCGCGCTTTTTGCCTGACCTTGATTTGATCAAGAATTAACGGATACGGCCAATCCTCACAAGGCGGTTTTTTTAATGCCAGCGCAGCCACTTCAGCGCGCTCATGCTCTTGCATAAAAGAACGTACACCCTCATCCAGAAAAATATCAAGCGCCATATTAGATGATTCCTCCACACCGTGGGACTAAACATCTAAAGCTTGACCGACCATTCCAGCGTGGCCTGATTAGCACCCAAAGGCAAAGGAATAACGCTGCCTTCAGGGGTCTGCAGCTTATCCACTGTACTTGGCTCACGCACCAGAACAAAGGTCTCCGCAGGCACTGACAGTCCGTAAAAACGCGCCCCGTTCTCACATAAGAACGCCTGAAACGCCGCTTGCCCCTGCACAGCCGCCATATCCACGCCCGCAAGTTCAAAACCATGCGCATAAAGCTGCGGCGCAACGCCGCCTGTATAACATCCGGCTGCACACCCGCATTCAGTAGCCTTTGTAGTATGCGGCGCACTATCCGTACCGGCAAAAAACTGCGTATTATCAGGATCAATCACCGCCTCGCGCAACGCCTCGCGATCCGCATCAAATTTTAGCACCGGCATACAAAATAAGTGGTATTTAAGGCCTTGAATAAGATCTCCAATTGTAAAGATAAGATGCTGCGGTGTAACCGTAGCTGCAACATTGGCTCCGCTCTCGCGCACAAAATCAACCGCAACCTTGGTTGTGACATGCTCACATACAATCCTGAGATCAGGGAAAGCATCACGAACCTGCGGCATGCGCTCTCGATAATATGATTCTTCTGCATTTGTAGCACGATCAAAATACTCAGTAGCAGGCAAGCCATGCTCCTCCCCATGCACACACAACACGACACCGGCCTCTTCCATGGCTTTAAGCACACCACTATCGATATAATCCGTAATGGGCGCGCCAAAATCAGCGCCCGTTGTCCCGTGCGGCGGATAAGCCTTACAGGCCTTTAGGATACCGCTTTTCGCTCCCTCTAAAATCATCTCGGGCGTCGTATGTTGCGTAAGGTAAAGCGGCACAATTAACGGATCAAAATCGTCCCCTCCGGCTGCGCGCAAATCACGCATATAACGCTCAATACTCCAATAGCCGTGAGCCGTCTCATCCTTCTCAAAAACAACAGCCACAGGTGGCTTGGTATTAGGCATCGCCAAGACCCCCGCACAGCCCATAGCCTTATGCGCACTGATATAGCTAGTCATCGGCTCACCTTGACGAAAATGAGTGTGCAAATCATACCATTTGGGAAGTGTAAGAAGGGGGGTCATAGGGCATTCTCCGCTTTATTATCAAAAACAATCTCATTGATACGCTGATCCCGAAATATGATCAACCCCGAAAAGACTACTTTATCATATCAAGAAAACGGCGCTGGACGTGAACATCATCTTTAAAAATGCCGGAAAACATCGTGGTCACAGTCGAAGAACAGGCTTTGCTGACCCCGCGCGTAGACATACATTGGTGGTTGGCATCAATATACACGGCCACCCCCTTTGGCACCAAAGTCTGATCTATGCACTGAACAATATTGCGGGTCATATTTTCCTGAGAGATCAAACGCCGCCCAAAAACATCAACCACGCGCGCCAGCTTTGAAATACCAACCACCCGCTCATCAGGCCAATACGCCACATGAGCCTTGCCCAGTATAGGAACCAGATGATGCTCACAATGCGAAACAAACTCGATATCCCGCACCACAACCATATCATCAAACCCTTGAATATCTTCAAAAGTCTTACTGAGCACCGCTGCCGGATCTTTTGTGTAACCTGAGAAGAACTCCTGATAAGCCGAAACAACGCGCCGCGGCGTATCAATCAGCCCTTCACGCGAAGGATCCTCACCTGCCCATAAAAGCAACGTTTCCACGGCCTTCATCGCTTCCTCACGGGTAGGACGATTATCCTGCTCAACCACGTTAATCTTGCTGTCTTCCAAGCTCACTGCATGCGTCATAATTCTTCGCTCGCCTTGATAAACCCCTTACCCTTCACAAAAACTTCATCATGAAGTGCATAAAAACGGTTCAAAAGTGAAATTAAGGGTTGGTATTAACGCATATTTGCCTTATTTTCCAGTAAAAAACGATGCTAAGGCAATTTAAGAAGGACAAAACCCCCATGACAACAATCAAGTTGCACAATTCTTTGACCCGAAAGAAAGAAGAATTCACACCCATCGACCCCGAACATGTAAGAATTTATGCCTGCGGCCCCACCGTATATAATTACGCCCATATCGGCAACGCACGAATGGCCGTAGTATTTGATGTACTGGCCGATCTCCTGCGCACAGTCTACCCCAAAGTCACCTACGTTTCCAACATCACAGATGTTGACGATAAAATCATCGCCGCCTCAAAAAGCACAAGAGAACCGATTATAGACATCACCAGAAAATACACTGAGATTTACAATTCCGACATGCGTTATCTCGGCGTGCGCACACCAGATATTCAGCCACGCGCCACAGATCATATTGAGGACATGGTTGCATTAATAGAAGAACTCATAGAAAACGGCCACGCCTACGAGTCACAGGGTCACGTTTTATTTAACGTATCATCATATGAGAAATACGGCGCTTTATCAGGCCGCACCACCGAAGAACAAATGGCCGGCGCGCGCGTGGACATCGCCGAGTACAAAAAAGACCCCTCGGACTTCGTCTTGTGGAAACCCAGCATCGAAGATGACGACGACGAACCGGGCTGGTACAGCCCCTGGGGCTATGGCCGTCCGGGCTGGCATATTGAATGCTCGGCAATGGCACAAACACATCTCGGTTTGCCTTTTGATATTCACGGCGGGGGTGCAGATCTGAAATTCCCCCACCACGAAAATGAAATTGCCCAAAGCTGCTGCGCGCATCATGGTGATGAAGAAGACCCCTCTTCCTTTGCCAGATACTGGGTTCATAACGGATTTCTAACCGTTGAAGGCGAGAAAATGTCAAAATCTCTGGGCAATGTAATTCTGGCTCACGATCTGATCAAGGATCATGAAGGCGAAGTCCTGCGTTTAACGCTCTTATCCGCCCATTACCGCCAACCGCTCGACTGGACACAAGACGCGCTCAAACAATCGAAAAAAACGCTCGATCGCATATATCAGCACTTGCGCGACGTTGAAGACATTATCGCCAGCCAAACAATAGAAGTTCCGCATAAGTTCTTTAATGCGCTATGCGATGATCTGAACACCCCAAAAGCTATTTCAGAACTTGTAGTGCTAGCTAAAAAAGCATCGGAACAGAGAACTCCAGAGGCCAAAGGCCAATTAGTAGCTGCAGCTAAAATGTTAAACATAGGGCAAAAAAACGCATCAAAATGGCTTGGATACGGCGTTTCCGACAAAAACGTAAGCGCAGAACAAATCGACGCCATGCTCAAGGAACGCGAAACAGCGCGCGCAAATAAGGACTTCACGCGCTCCGATCAAATTCGCGATGAATTGCTTGTTATGGGCATCGCCATCGAAGACACATCCGAAGGCACGCTCTGGAAAAAAGCCGAAGACCTTGAGAATTAAAGCCTATTGATCAGGTAGCGTACTCATGCAAAACCAAAGCCCCCTTAACCACAAGGGGACTTTGTGAACAAAAACACTGTTAAGTGAATACTAGCGCGCTATTAAAACCTTATAAAAATGATAACTTCCGGTCTGTGGCATGCCCCCACCCCCGCTCGTACCTTTTGTACATCCCGCATTAAAGGACGACAATATATCGCTTTGACCCACTGTATTATCGCCGGAAACATAGGCATCCCTCAAATCAGAATACTCACCTGTAAAAGGCTCTCCCAGCTTAAAAGGCCCTTTGCTTTCCGAAGGCGTAGCATCAACTTTCAAAGGAATATTCAACCCCTCATTAACAGCCACACAAACCGCTTTCTTCAAATAGGGAATAAACATGATCAAATCATCCCTGTCATTTTGCCCCTTATCCAGACCCATGGCACTGCTGCTAAAATACAGCTCTCCGTAATGCGGTTCATCGCTATAAGAGCCATCGAGCCACTCCGATTTGGGCGCCGCATAGGAAACACCGCCCCCATCAAGAGCAAATACCCGGCATCCATCTTGCGCGCACCGGCTGTTCTCATACCCTGAAACCGCCTCATTCTCAAAACTGATCTGCGTATCGGCAATCCCGCGCAAACGAAGCTGTGATACAGCATTACCAATAATATCCGCATATTCAAGAATCTCGGTGGTCGCTATCTTTGTTCGCTCGCGGCTAACAGAATCAGCGCTGCCGCGATTGGTTCGCGACACCGCATAAGACAACGCCGCAAGCAACGCCACCCCGATTAG
>JBKHBN010000046.1:0-11135 GCA_046542355.1 Alphaproteobacteria bacterium
AGAATCGCATGCTTTCTCATGCAAGGGAATCTTTTGTTTGGTCTATACCACTAGGAGCACTTATAGAACAGTTGGGCATTGAATATGTACAACAATTTTACAAAAACTCGGTTAGTGAAATTGAGAAAAAGATCAGGAAGGTCAACAAACATCTTTTTGAGGAAGATTTTGATGGTGCAGTTGTGCAAGCACATGATTTATCGAGCTTGCTTGGTAATATAGGTTTCCTGGAAGCGGCAGATTTTGCAAGAGATTTGGAATATACCTGTAAAAATCAGCAGATTTCTCAGGCGCTTGTTATACTCAAGAAGGTCAATCACAACTATAGAATAATGCTCCGTAGCGCCGATATGGAGAAATTGTTCGAGACACCATAATTGTGATATAGTTCTCGAGTCGAAGATCCATAAGAGCGCCTCATATGAGCCCAGACGAAACCTTTAGTGATTACTTTCTTTCCCCCATGAACAGCACAATGCGTTGTGGTATTTTTACAAACGGAATCGGAGAAATTCTAATCATCTATGATCAGCAAATTCCAGACCAGATCCAGTGGGTGGAGTATGATGCCCATGATAATACATTGATTATTGTTCATGAAGAAGGGCAAGCGCAAGAATTGGGGATTGCGGTTGATGAAAAAATGAGAAATAATCTGCTAAATGCCACTGAAGTAGGTTTTTCCTGCGTTCAGGATAAGCAGATAAAGTCTTTTCATAAAGTTAATATCATCATTAAAGATTACTGATTTTCTTTAAATTTATGATCTAAAGCTGACTTTCATTTTCTTTGAGGGCGGTACGTAATGCCATGTATCGAACACTATCTTAACATAATATTAGCGCGCTGGTCTTATAATGTTGGGTAGCACTGTGCTGCTATGGGGATTTAAGGGTAATATCAATTCAGGAAGCAATCTATGAGCAACGATCAAAATGAAGAGATTATAGATACCGTAATGGTTTATGAAAACAATGCAGGCGATGTTTTTGAAGGCAGAAGCGCCTGTGAAGTTGTTCAGGCAATGTATAAATGTTCAAAGGAAGTGTTATCTAATCTGACTTTTGAGGGATGGTGTGCCTATCAGGAAAGAGTTTTTGCGGTTCTAAATCAAGGTCAGGGTTTTGGTGATTTACGGGCTGAAGAAGATGCCCAATCCTTCTTGAACCAAATGGTTGAGGTGGGAGATCTTAAGTGTGGATCAGGGCGGGTTATTGATCCAGCCTCAATTCTTCCTGACCTTGGCTTTTAGGAAGCAGTATATGAGTGACGGGTTAAATGATAATATCGAGGCATTATCGAGAGCCGCTGAAAATGTCCTGCGGTTTGAAGTGCCAGACCCCTTTAGTTCGGCGCAAATAAATGATCCCAGTGAACTAAGGGCGCGTGGTTTTCTGCATAGGGGGTATGCTCGCACGGATGAAATTCTCATCAATTCTTTTGATGGGCAGCGCCCAAAAGGATTACATCCTGTTTTAGATAACCCAACAATTGTGAGGTTGTTTGATCTTGTTACACATGTAGAGACGCAAATGGATCTCCCTCTTGAAGAGACGCGAGATTTGCAAAATAGAAGCATAGGCTTTGCTCACAGTGACGCAAACGGCGGGTTGATAGCGGTTAATCGTTTTCTAGCTATTGATCTTCCAGCATCAAAGGGTCAAACTTTAGTTAATAGTACTATCGCTCATGAAGCCATACATACGGTTCAAAGGCAGGAGGCTCCGGGCACAATAGACTGGAAGAAAACAACTTCTGATGCTCTTGTTCGTACGGTCTCTAAGAATGTTTATAATCCTGATTTACTATACAACGCTGACCCTCATGAGCTGCAAGCACGTATGCATCAGATTATGATGCGTGGCCATCATGAATGGGGTCAGCTACCCACTAACAAAGAAGAATTATTTGTTTCATTGAAAAATGCTGGCTTGAATGTGCCAGAAAGAGTAATGGCTACATTTAAGGGATCAGCAACTATAGAGAATACGCAAGCGCGGTTTAAAGTAATTAATGCTCCCACCTCTGCTACTCTTGATCAAATGAATCTTGTTATTGATAAGATCCCTAAGAAGGATCAGGTGAAATTCTGGGGAGAAGCAGTTCCTAAGATGTATTCAGATCTTATCGAAAAGTATGGTGATGGGCCAGACGCAGAAGGCCGTCCAAGTGGGCGTGAACGATTTGGTCTTGGGGAGAACGAATACTTTAAGCATCGTGTTAATGGTATTGTCGATGATTATATGCGTGTAACACAGCTTGATCAAGATGCCGTGCAAAAGATTTCTGGTGGAGAAGTAATAGGATTACCAATTGATAAAGACCAGACAGCCACCTTTATTAAGAGAGGAATTATTGCCGGTAACGTTGCAGAGATACGCGCTGAAATTAATGAGCGCATCGCTCATGCTCAGGCTATTTCTGAATATAATGCCGTATCTCCTGCGACAGGTGTCAACGCTTATGAACAATTTGAGCGGATTTATGATCTTGGCGGAACTGAGGCTGTCGAGCGATTTAATAAAATTACACTTTATAATAAGCTTGTTCTTGTTGCAGATCGTAAACGCGGAGATAACCCCAATCAATCTTCTTTTAAAGTAAGCCTGAGCAGCGAAAAAGCTCTGGATCAAGTAAAATCTATCCTGGATAAAAAGGGGATTACTTTTGATCTTGATGAGACTGGTAAGGTTGTAAAAATTACCGATCAGAATAATATTTTTCCCGGCTTGAAACCTATAACATCTGACCCAGTCCTCAGTATTGCTAAAGGTGAAGATTCTCCAGTAGTTTCCAAACGAAATTTAGACACAAGAACAAATTTAATCAAAGAGCCTATTCCTGATGATTATGAAACAAGAGCGCAACTGCGCGCCGATATTGAGCAGCGCATCAGATTTGATTTCCAAGTTAAAGATATTCATTTGGATGATACACAGCTTAAGGTGCTTGCAGAGCAAGAAATGAGAACAAGGGGGGCGGATGCCCATGCTGCTGAAAATCAGCCCCGTATGTCCTCAGATGTTGCAGCCTCTCAAACAGACTCTCTTTCCTTCAAACTGGCTGATGATTCTGTGGGGACACCTCCGGCGGTAAATGATACATCTGAGGTTAAGCCGAATATTTCATCCAGATTTAATGTTGCTGCCGGTGCTGCCGGGGTAGCAATGGGCGGTATGGTGCTGACAAATGCCATTGCAAGAGGAGACGCGGCACAAACCGCTGTAAGTAGCGCTGATGTTGGTCTGGGGCTTGGCAATATTGCGCTTGATTTTGCACCTGGCATAAGTGCAGGTGTTAAAGCGGCAGCTGTTAAGCTTAATATTGGTGTAATGGTCGTTGATGGAGCTTTACAGGTATCCCGTGAGGATGAATTGGAGAATAAAGTAAAACGTGGCGCCGCTGTCGCTTCTACTGCCGGGGCTTCTTTTGGAACAATGGCAGCAGTGAATGCTGCTGGAGCCGGGATTGCTGGCGCAGGCACAGCCGCCGCCATTACAGTTGCTGCGCCGATGGTTGCGGCGATAGCTGTAGGTGGGATTGCGAATGCTGCTGTGAATGCTGGAAAAGCAACAGAGGAGGTTGAAAGCCGCATCACTGCATACGAACAGCCTGAGAAAATAGATAACGCGCACGAAGAGTCCGGTGCACCTGCTCTTGTGAATTATAAGAACCTGAAAATGTTTACCATGCTTGAAGGGCAGCTCCCTGAGGGGGTTAATGAATTATCATCGCAGGAAAGAGCGGCCTTTGTCAATGAGCACTCATTTTCACAGGATCCCGCAACGCTTGATGCTCTGGAAGAGGGGCTGCAGGCCAAGATTGAGCATTATGATAGAATTATTGAAGAAAATGATTCTGTCGTTCCAGACTCGTTGCGCTGGATCTCGGATGATGAAGTAGAGGCGGCGAGAGATGCGAAAGCTGCCCGCGCTCCTTATGTTGCGGCGCAAGCAGAACTTTCAGAATATCGTCAGGAAATATCAGAGCACCAGACAAATGAGTTGTTTAAGTCTATAGAAGAATATGATTTCACCGGTTCGCTAGCGACGTTCTCCGGTGATTGCGCTTTGGCCTCTGATATGCGTGATACAGGGCTAAAAGTAGATCCGTCAATTATAACGGCTATAAACGCACCGGACGTTTCACAAAATAATATGCCTATCCCTCAGATGTAAATTACTCGAAGGAGGGCGTATCCAGCCTAGAACCTGTTTTGCGTCAGCTCAAGTTAGGGCGTCCCATGAACAAAAAAGCCACCTTCTGCTGGTGGCTAAGTCATTGAAAAATATGGTGCCCAGGGGCGGAATCGAACCACCGACACAGGGATTTTCAGTCCCTTGCTCTACCCCTGAGCTACCTGGGCGCTCTTTTTTCAAGATCTCTTGAAAGGGGCACTAGAGCTTATAAAAGAATGTGATCGCGCTGTCTAGTGGTAAGTTGCAGGAATGATGTGAAATTGTGTTTTCTAAGGTTTATAAAGAGAGGTTACATGCCCCCGCCGATCATTGGCATGTGTAAAGTTTCTGCCTGAGGGGGTGCTGGCTGGATTGGTTCTGGTTGGGTTTCTGGTTGTTGTGCATTTTGCCATTCTAGTATTTTACTTGCGGCTACAGGATCCATGTAGGTCTGGCCTTTAGCATCTTGAATGATGGCTAAGTGTTTTATTTCTAACGATGCTGGTGATCGTGATGTCATATCGTCATTTGTAAGATCGGCATAAACTACGGGATCGCTTGGATCAAGAGGTATGACATCGGCCAGGTTGTTGTCTGCCAGTAAATAATCATCACCATTTTCATAGACAATGACGTTGCTGTGTATATCTGTAATATTTTGGCCGCTGTCTTTTTGTATTTCAACCAGTGCAGTTATTCGCATTATATGGCCGGGATCGACGCCACCGCGTTGTAATAGACCAACAGTAAAAGCGGCGTAGTCAGTACAGTCCCCGTGAGGATCATGTGCAAGTTCGGCGAATGGTACTTCCCTCTCTTCATTAAAATCTTGAGTTTGATTTTTTATGTGCATGCCGGCGAATTGGTGCGCTAACGTGACCTTTTCGGATGTGCTTTCTGCTTCTTGTATTTGTGTGATCATGTTTTGTACTTTGGGAGGGAGTTGCTCGTCTTCCGGTATTTCAGGGGTTCCGAATACACTGTGATCTTGAATTCTTTTGGCACTAAAGGCTGGATCTCCATTTTGGAATCGAGCCAAGAACGGGCTGATCCCCGGCGCGGCGGGGTTGACAGCCACGCTATTGAATATATGTCCCAGTTCTGCATCCATTATTTTTTCCCGTTAAACTTACCAGTTAATTATACATAACAATTGGTGCTTTTGCCAAATAAAAAGCTGTTTTTTTAAGACGGTGGTTTTGTGAAGGGGGCCTATAGTTCAACGCCTTCGATGCGGGTGCGCAAGGGGGGCGTGCGGCGTTTGCGGGTGAGTTCGATTAAACCGAGCTTTGTCATTCCGTGGAGCTGGACTGTGCAGGGGTCTGTATAAATACCTTCTTCTATGGCCTGGAGCAGGGCGGAGCGTTCTTTTTTCCCGAGCTTTAGGAAATCAATGATGATAATACCGCCGATATTGCGCAGGCGCAGTTGGCGCGCTATTTCTTTGGCGGCCTCGATGTTTATGGAGAGGTTGGAGCGCGTGTCATTGCCTCTGTTGATATCAATGGCCGTGAGGGCGGCGGTTTCCTCTATTGTTATATTTCCACCGGAGGGCAAGAGGGTGTAATCATGGAGCAGGGCTTTGATTTGTTTGATGACATCGCGGTGTTCAAGTAAAGCGAGATCCAAAGTGGCATCCGAGTTTGTGAGCGCTACAGGCTCTATTTTTGTGACGAGATCGGGCGCAAAGACGGCGCACCATTTCTCGATTTGTTCATAATGATCTAAGGTGACGATTTGTATGGTTTCGATAGATTGCGTGGCCATATCGCTTAGAATGCGCTGGATGGAGTTAGGGCCTTGCATAATCAGTTTTGGCGCACTTCCTGTAAATTCGGTTTTGAGTTTGTCCCATATGGCGCGCAGAATGCTTGCTTCACGCCGTAGAATATCTGTTTGTAGGCCAGCGGCTGCCGAGCGCAGAATAAAGCCCTGCATTTCTTCAAGTGAGGAGATCATTTTGCCAAGGCGCTTGCGGGTTTTTTTGTTGCGGATGCGCTGGGAGATGATGTTGTCTTTAAGGGTGGCGCTGTAGATCAGGTAGCGGCCAGGAAGGGTGATGTCCATGCTCATGCGCGGGGTTTTGTTTTCTTCCAGTAATGTTGCTTCTTTGTTATCCGCATATGTACTTTTGGCCTGCACTGCTATGAGATCGCCGGGGTGGAAGACCTTGCCTATGGCGATGTCTCCCCCTTTGTTAATTTTTCCATCTTTTTCAGTGGTTCGCACGTCTTTGTTAAACAAAATTCCTTTGCTGTAGCCGTCAAGATCCAAAAAAGCGGCGTCAAGGGCGGCATCAATGCGGGTGACTTTGGCGTAGAAAACAGATCCGTAACGTACCGGTTCACTTATTGGGTCGATTTCAATGGCTTCCAGCCGTCGTTTATTCAGGGCGACAGTCCAGATATTTTCCTTATATTCTTCGATTAGTATTTGAAGAGCCAACGGCTTTTCCTTTTATTGTAGTTTATTTTACGGTTCGTTTTGGATTTAATCTAGAGTCTGTGTTCCAGTGTAAAGACTGTAAATAGAATGATTTATACTGCTTTTTTGTTAAGGAAATGTAAATATGCGGCTTGTTGGCTAATGATGGTTTTTTATAGGGGATATCCGTTTGTCCTTAGAAGTTGGATTGTATCATATAATGACAGGCCAACGACATTGGAATAAGAGCCTTGTATGAAGGGGATGAATCCGGCGGCCAGCCCTTGTATTGCGTAGCCTCCGGCTTTGCCTTTCCACTCACCGCTATCGAGGTAGAGTTGTTTTTCTTCTTTGCTCAGGCGTTTGAATTTGACGATGGTGTTGCATACTCTTGAATGTTCTGTTCCCTCGGGGGTGATTACGCATATGCCGTTATAGACGCGGTGTCGTCGCCCGGAGAGCAGTTTTAGACATCTTTGCGCGTCTTCACGTGTTTGTGCTTTTGGTAAAATGCGGCGGCCACAGGCAACAACGGTATCGGCGGCAAGGATATAGTTACCGAGCTGCTGCGGGCAAGCGCGCGCTTTGTCTATGGCCAGCCTCAGCGCCAGATCTGCGGGCAATTCTTTAGGTCTTGGGGTTTCGTCTATATCGGCAGGAATAATGTCTTGCGTGCTTAAGGTCACGCCGATTTGTGCCAGCAGGTTGCGTCTTTGCGGCGAGGCCGAGGCCAGAACCAGTCCTGCTGTTTTATCAGCGTTATTAGTGTTATCAGTATAATCAGTGTTACTTTTCACGGAAAATGATACGTCCTTTTGTCAGGTCGTAGGGGGTCATTTCAACGATAACGGTGTCTCCTTGCAGGACACGGATGCGGTTTTTACGCATTTTTCCAGCAGTATGCGCCAAAATAACATGCTCGTTTTCCAGTGTGACGCGGAACATCGCGTTGGGCAGGACTTCTGTTACGACGCCTTTAAATTCAATAAGATCTTCTTTAGCCATGTGTTTTTCGGTCTTCTTTGTTTACTTTCAGCTTTGGTTTAAGACATCTGTTTACTTTTTTGCTCTTGTTTACGGTAAAGAAAACAGATGAAAATTTTGTTATTGTTATACTCTTTGGGGATTAAAAAGCAAATCCTGATTTTAATTTCTTGCTTTGTAGCTTCGGTTATGTAAAGTTCCGGTATCGGTTTTAGATATTTAATTAAAAATGGAGGACATTAGATTATGTCAGATTATGGGCAAGATCCGGAATTTATAACGCATAGAGACGGCTTACTTGTTACGGCTGATTTTGGGGGTGAAATTGTTATTATTGATTTTGGAGATATGGGAAGTGTTGTGTCTGCTCTTGAGAAAGTGGGGGGGAGAATGCTTGATGCCAGCGGAGATGCTTTGCAGGTTCCGGTTAGCCAGTTTTTGGAAGCGATTCAAGCAGAAGACGTTACGCCGCCTGCTTTGGTTTATGCGGCTAATGGGCTGGCAGTTGATCCTGATGTACGGGAAGACATGCTTTGCGATACTCAGGATGGGGCGGATGTGTTTGCGCTACAACAGTATCTTAGGGGAATTGCTGCTTTGGTTGCTGAAGAACATGGTGTACAACCTCTTGCGGAGGGGGTAATTGATAATCTGGTTCAAAGTTTTCCAGAGTGTGTTTTAGAGCCCATGGCGCAATTTTTTGGTTCTTTTCTTCCGGGTGGCGGCGAGCCTAGTCCGTAGAGTTCTTGGGCTCTTGAGTGTTGTTAGCGCAAAATTCGGATTTTATCGCGGTGCAGGGCGCAGATCAGCGTAAATATGTGCCGCGCTGTGCGGATGTCCATTTCAATTTTATCTTTGAGGCGTTCTATGAGGAGCTCGGCTCCTTCGTTGTGGATGCCGCGTCTTCCCATATCAATGGCTTCGATGTGCGCAGGGCGTCCTTCACGCACGGCTTCGTGGTGGCTGTGGACGATCATGTAATAATCTTTAATCAGGCTTCTGTAAGGGCTTAGAGACAGGATGAGCATGGGCAGGGGGGTGCCGTGCCTGTTTGTGATATGAAAGATGAGCTTGTTGATTTCGGTGGACAAGACCAGATCGTAGGGGCCGTTTGTGTCTCCGGCGGGTTGGAAATAGCTGTGGTGGGTGAGGTCTGACAAGGCCGCGTTGCAGTCTTGTTCAATCAGTGTGTTGTGCTGTTGTGAAGGGTGCGCGTTGTGTTGTACATGCACCGTTTTTATGCTGGCGCTGTGGTGATCGTCGTGCATTTTGTTTTTCACGCTGGCCTCTTGCCGCTTTTTTGTCTTATTTTTCTTTATTATATCATAAATTTACTCGATTCATCTTCAAATATTTGCCCGATTCTTTTTATTGGCCAATTATATGGCCTTTTAAGGGGGTTACGCTTTCTTGATGTTCGCGCCGACGCCGCCAAGCTTGCCGACAATGTCTTCATACCCGCGTTCGAGATGATATATTCTGTTTACGGTTGTTTCTCCTTGAGCGATCAGTCCAGCTAGTACCAGAGCGACACTGGCACGCAGGTCTGTAGCCATGACTTCGGCGCCCTTGAGTTTACCAACACCGCGTACGATGGCTGAGTTTCCTTGTACCGTGATATTGGCACCCATGCGGTTGAGTTCGGGTACATGCATAAAGCGGTTCTCGAAAATGGTTTCGGTAACAAGACCGGCGCCTTCGGCCATAGTGAGCATGGACATGAATTGTGCTTGTAGGTCTGTCGGGAATCCTGGATATGGCTCTGTCATAATGTCAACGCCTTGTAATCGTTCGATTTCGCGGGAGACAATGATATCATGGCCGGATTGCTCGACTTCTATACCGGCCTGCGAGAGATGTCCTAAAACGGCGCTGAGCGTGTCTATGCGGGCGTTTTGGAGCTTTATTGTACCGCCTGTCATGCCAGCGGCTATGATGTATGTACCGGTTTCTATGCGGTCAGGGATGATGCTGTGGTGTGTGCCGTTTAGGGCGGAGACACCTTCGATGCGGATGGTGTCGGTGCCAAGTCCTGTGATTTTTGCGCCCATTTTTATCAGACATTCACCCAGATCGACGATCTCCGGCTCGCGCGCTGCGTTGGCCAGCGTTGTGGTGCCTTTGGCCAAAGTGGCTGCCATGAGCAGATTTTCAGTTGCGCCAACTGAAATTTTGGGGAAGAGGATCTTTGCGCCTTGCAGGCCGCCTTTTGGGGCTTTGGCGTTGATATAGCCTTCGTCGATTTCAATGGTTGCGCCCATTTCTTCAAGCCCTTTGATGTGTAGATCTACAGGGCGTGTGCCGATGGCGCAGCCTCCGGGCAGGGAGACTTTTGCCTGGCCGAATCGGGCAAGGAGAGGGCCCAGGACAAGGATTGAGCCGCGCATTTTGCGGACAATATCATAAGGAGCGGTATAGGACTGAATGGCGCTGGCGTTAATGGCCATGGCGTCACCTTCGCGTTTTATCGCGCAGCCGAGATATTCCAGTAATTCTGCTTGTGATTTCATGTCGCGCAGGGCGTTGGGGCTATTTTCAAAATAGATGGTCTGGTCTGTCAGCAAGGAGGCGCACATCAGCTTCAGGGCGCAATTCTTGGCGCCACTGATAGGGATTGTGCCATTGAGCTGCGCGCCGCCGATGATTTTGATTTTGTCCAGAGAGGAGGATTTTATGCCCTGTTTGTTGTCTTCTTGTTCCGATTTCAGGCGTTTTCCCGGCTTAAAGTCTGGGAAGAGTGACTCCACGTTGTCCCATGTATTTCCCGCTTCGGTCTGCGTAACTTGTTTCACAAGGCTTACTCCCTTTAAAAAATAAGAATTGCGCAATGCCTTCATTGGCATATACGCGCGCCGGAAGAGGGGTTGTGTTGGAGATTTCCAAAGTCACGTGACCTTCCCAGCCCGGCTCCAAGGGCGTTACATTAACAATTAATCCACAGCGTGCATAGGTGCTTTTGCCTAAACAGATCACTAGAACGTCGCTCGGGATACGGAAATATTCGACGGTGTGGGTTAAAACGAAGCTATTAGGCGGGATTACGCATATATCGCTTTTGCGGGAGACGAAGCTGGCATCCGAGAAATTTTTTGGATCAACAAGTGCATTATCGACATTGGTAAAGATTTTGAACTCTTCCGAGCAGCGTGCATCGTATCCGTAGGAAGACAGGCCGTAAGAGATCACGCCATCGCGTTTTTGCTTTTCTACGAATGGCTCGATCATGCCCTGATTTTGTGCCAGATCGCGGATTTGATGATCGGCGAGAATGCCCGGTTGGGCTGTGAAATGGGAAATGGCTTCTTGATCGTCATTATCGGGTTTGAAAATAGCGTTACTCATCTTCTTTTCGCTCTGTCCTCTTATCGTGTTTATTGTGTTGTGTGATCTCTCGCATTTTTTCCTTGCGGCGTTTGAGATTATCCCGTAAGGCAGCGGCGCGCTTTTCTTGTTTATCTTCTTTTTTCATAGTCGTGGGATGTTATCGTGATTCTAGAAGTTATATAAGTGTTTTTTGTTTCAGCGTGATAAATAGCTATGGAAAGGGGT
>JBKHBN010000047.1:0-10881 GCA_046542355.1 Alphaproteobacteria bacterium
CGTGCATATAAGATGCATCACCCTTTGGGCTAATATCTCGTGACTACACTATCTAGAATGTCCTTGTGATTTTATTGATTCCTGTATAAAATGGGATCTCCCGCTTAAGGTGGGTACTTTCTTTTTTTACTGGCAGTGTTCTCATGCATTTTTTCGGATTTCTTGAACAATTATCTTTTTGGCCGCAGATGGCAGCATGGCTGGTCGTTTTGCTTGTTGTGGCTTTCATTATTTCTAAAGCCTGTAATTATTTTGAAGGAGCCGCTGATTATCTGGGACGGCATTTTCCTCCGGGCGTTAAGGGAGCCACAGTGAATGCTGCCGGTTCTTCTATGCCCGAATTGCTTTCTGCTGTGGCGCTTTTGTTTTTTTTGCATTCCGCTGATTCTTTTGGCGCCGGTATAGCGCTGACAGCAGGAAGCGCTATTTTTAATTCGGTTTTTATTCCTTTATGTGTCGTTGTTGCTGTAATGGTTTCTTTTCGGCTGGGAGTGGTTGTTTGGGCAGCGCAGAGGAAGGAAATCACGCTTTGTAAGGCCAGTATTATCAGGGATGGAACTGCTCTTATAGTGTCGGAAATTGTGCTCATTCTTTTATTAAGTAAAACTATGCTTACGTGGGTGGATGGGGCTATACTGGTCGGTCTTTATATTCCTTATGTTTTTTATATGTGGTGGCAATCGCGCAATCACCGTAATGTTGGGGTTGATGAAGAAAACCAAAAGTTTACGCCTATGTCGGCGTGGGGCGTGTTGCTCATATCTGTAGCGATTCTTGTTGTTGCCTGTCATGCTCTGGCCGAGAGTGTTATAGGAACAGCCAACATGTTTGGGGTTAATCCCTTTATAACAGCCATTTTTCTAGGAGCTGCGGCGTCTTCGGTTCCTGATACCATACTTTCCGTTAAGGATGCCCGTAAAGGCAAAGAGGATGATGCTATAGCCAATGCTGTGGGATCGAATACTTTTGATATTTGTATTGCTCTTGGGCTTCCTTTGATGGTTTACGGTCTTATGTATGGCCCTGTGGAGATGCCAAGCCATGATGGAATACAGGTGCTGCGTATTGCTCTTGTCTTTATTACTGTGTCTGTGCTTGCGCTTTTCCTTATCCCCAAGCGGGTAAAGTTGTGGCATGCTTACTGTCTTGGCTTACTTTATCTGGGCTGGATTTTCTTTGCCATGAATGCTGAATTTCGCTGGATTGATGTTAATCTCGATCTTTTTTGAATACCTCAAGCTTGGCAGATTTTTTATATTTCCCAAGGGAAGTCAACCCAGGTCTCTTGCTCAAATGAACGCACAAAGCAGTCTGTATGCGGTACGCCTAGGGGCTTGGCGTAAAGTGTGGCAAAAATGCAATCGCTTGTCAGGGGGTGTAAATATTCCATGGTTTTTCCTGTATCAACAAGATCATCGATAACCAATGTATTTTTTAGATAGTCCGGGTTTGCTTTTTTAAGCGTTTTAATGACTTCACTTTGTTCCTGACTATGGTAGCTCTCCAGTCCTATTGTCTCTATGTCTTTAATTCCCAAGGTTCGAGTTACGAGCGCTGCGGGGATCAGTCCGCCTCTGGTGATGGCCAGGATTTTATTTGGTAGTGAGCCGTACTGGTTTTGAAGTTTCTGCGCAAGTGCTATGCTGTCTTGTTTGATTTCGTCCCAGCTTATTGCTACTTTGTAGGTGTAATTGCTCATTGTGTTGCTATCGTGTTTTTGTTTGTTCTTCCTAACTCACGTATTGTGAAAAAGGGGACATTAAACAAATCAGCGCGGAAAGCAAGCTTAAATCTTGGTATTTGTCAGTTAGTGTATTGTTTATGATGATGAAAAAAAATGATGATTTGTGCATTTGCAGAGGTTATTTGTTTTGATTTGATTTAAAGCGTAGAAATGTCAATAAAAATGCAGAAATAAAATTGACAAGCCATATGCTTTCTGTATTTTATCGAATGTCTTTAGGCATTCCCCGGTAGCTCAGTGGTAGAGCAGGTGACTGTTAATCACTTGGTCGCTGGTTCGAATCCGGCCCGGGGAGCCATTCTTTATAATCACCCAAATCAACGAAGTGATTAAACGGTGTCTTCAGCGCATACCGTAGCTTTCCGCCCTCCAGCTCAAGGTTCGAAAATACGTATCCGATCAACTGCCGTTTTTCCTCGGTTGTCGAACGGTCGAAGATTTCTGCGGCTTTGGATGCCAGCATAAGCAGCGTGGACACGGCTATTCTGAACTTTTCATCGCCCTCATTATGGCGTTCGAGCAGCTCACCGATCTCTTTTCTGCGCTGGAGGAGCTGATTATTCTTCCTGTTATACATTTCCTGGGTAATTTTCTCTTCCATCAGCATATCCAGGAGCTTATCCAGTTTTTTGGTAATCTGGTCTTCCTCGCCCCGCAGGCTGGTGATCGACGCCTGATGGTAATCTTTCTCGGATTGGTGGCTTTTCTTCAAACTATCCACAATTTCTGCCAGAACCGCGTTCGGCACTTGAAGGGAGCCGAAAACATCCCTGATCTGCTCAAGGATAATCTTCTCATTCGTCCATATCTTTTGGCTGGGATCAGCGGGATCACGGCCAATCAAGTAGATATGCTTGCCTTTTTTAATATCACAGGAGACTTTTCGGCCCGACACAGCACAGGTCAGAAGTCCGCGCAGGATAAAGGGATACTTTGTCTCTGAAGCGGCCTGTGTGCGTCCCCGCCCCGTTCTGATAGCTTCACAGTTATCAAACAGCTCTTTGCTGATGAGCGGCTCGTATTTGTGGAAGTGCAGCTCACCCTTCACCCGCATCATGCCGTAATAAAACGGGTTCTGGATTAGATCGTGCATTGTCTGATTACTGACCACATTGCCTTTGCGGGAGCGCAGCCCCCAATCTTTGGCCTTCCGGCTCAATTCCGACAAAGAATAGGCTCCGGTCGCATATTCCTGAAAAAACCGCTGGATAAGAAAAGAACGCTCTGGGTCAGGAATGATAGTTTTCTTGGTGTTCAGCGGATCAATGCTGTTCAGGTAGCCCAGCGGTGCAGGCCCGCTCCATTCTCCATTGGAAATTTTATGCCGGACACTGCGCTTAACGTTATCCGACAGACTGTCCGTATAGGATTGCGACATAACCACGCCCATATTCCACATCAGTTTCTGGGTACTGTTAGCATCCTTGGTCAGGACATTGCCCTCTTTGACGAAATGCAGTTCCAATATATCCTTTTCGAGCAATTCATTGAGGATCGGCGTTTCTTTGAAGCTACGCTGTAATCTATCCACCGTATCGACGATCAGGGCGACTTTTTCTTTCTGCCCTTTGATGAAGTCGATCATCCGCATAAATTCAGGCCGCTCCCCTTTGGTGGAGCTTTCAATGACCGTAAACACCTTAACGATTTGGAGGGCTTTGCGCTGGGCGTATAATTCGAGGTTACGGGTCTGCGCCTCCAGCGAATGGCCGTCTTCCTGTTCTTTTGTCGATACGCGAGCGAGAATTACAGCTTTCATGGCAAGACCTACTTTATAAAACTAATTATAAAAATCATGATAGATTGTATTGCTTCGTCTTTGAAGGTTAAAATTAACAAATTCATATTACTTAACGGATTGCCGCCCAATGAAAGCGCATAAAGATAAACCACCAGAACCCATAGATTTTTCAAAAATAACGATCCCCGAACATCGCTCTGAAACGGAGATTATTGCTGACTTGGAGAAGCTGTGCTCACTTCCTGGCTACGCCCATACTCTCGCGTTTTTATGCTGGCGAGATAATTTTATAGGCTACGGCGAAGAACTTGTACCTGACGATCTGGATAAAATGAAATCATCAGAGCGGTTTTTACGTTCAGAGTTGTCGTTCCTGATCGGTTTGATGGTTAAAGCTCCTCTTGATATTCAGTGGCCCTCTGCCAACGCTATCCAAAAATATATTGATGGCACTGAAAAACTTATGGAAGAGCTTCATGATGCGATGAAGTGCCAGTTTTGGGTGGCTGTAAAAGAAATGGGGTTTGATCCACAAAAGGAAAGTCCGCTATCTGCTGGAAAAGCAATGCGGGAGCCTTTTTTCTACGCCAGTGAAGCAGCTTTTTTGTTTCAATACAGGGATTTTTCAACCGACAGATATAAAGGCGACAAAAGCTGGCTATCAGAAAACAAGGGCTTTTCTCCAGAGGACGTCAAAAAAGTTATCAATGCAACTGCTGAAATGCAGGTTAAAAAGCTTCTGGCACTCAAATTACAGTGTACTCCAGAAAATATAGATAACCTTACGCTGCTGCCCGCGTTTACTTTTACGGCAGAGGAAATATCAGAAGAGGCGAAACTGGCTACGGATAAAGTTCAAAATATTCTGAAGGCTTTTTCTCTTCAGTCTGTACCCTGTAATCAGAATTTTTCGGAAGTTGGGGCTTACAACGAAATCAGTGCATATCCGATCATTCCTGTAGATGGCGAGCAATATATCCTCTTCCAAGGATACAGCTTAGCTGAAAGCTCTTATGAAACACCGTTCTTCTGGATGTCACAGGATCAGGACTATGCAGAAAAGGCCAAGGAAAACCGAGGGCTTTTTACCGAAAGATTTGCAACGGAGAGGTTAAAAGCGGTTCTTGGTGCAGAGCGCGTTTACACCAACGTCGAAATCAAGAAAGGAAAAAACCGCGTTGGAGAAATTGATGTTCTCGCCGTCTATGCAGACAGAGCTGTCATACTGGAAGCTAAATCAAAAAAGCTCACTGTGGCGGCAAGGACAGGAAGTGATGAGCATATCAAAAAAGATTTCGAGGCTGCGGTACAGAAAGCCTACGATCAAAGCTTCAGGAACGCTGAATTTTTAATGAATGGTGAATACACACTTATTGATGAGTGTGGGAACATTCTCAATATTAGGAATGATTTCGCCGAGATTTTCATCTTCTGCGTTGTTTCAGATTATTATCCGGCACTGGCCCATCAGGCGGATCACTTTCTGAAGACACAAGAACACACAATCATAAAGTCCCCTTATATTATGGATGTCTTCTTTTTAGACGTCCTGTGCGAAATGCTGGATTGTCCGCTTCAATTCTTTAATTACCTTAATCGTAGGTTACGTTATTCCAAAAAGGTCAAGGCAGAAACAGAGCTTGCTGTTCTATCGTATCATCTGGCCTATAATCTTTGGTTTAATGATGAGCAGGACTTCATTGATCTTGGCGTAGATTTCTCTGTGCATGTAGACGCGGCCATGCTGTCCAGAAGAGATGGGTTGCCTGGAAAAACTACGCCAGACGGCGTTTTAACAAAGCTCAAAGGAACATTTTTTGACCGGATAATTCAGAAAATCAGCAGTCTGGAAGAAGATAATATATTGGAGCTGGGATATTTTTTGCTGGAAATCAGCGAACAGGCAGCGGAGGAGCTTTCTCAAGGTTGTGAAATGATACTGGCGCAATGCCGCCAGGATGGTCGTCCTCATGATTTGACGATGGGATTTGGCCCCTCCGGCATCACAATTCATGCGGGCTTACAGGAAAACCAAGAAGCGTATGAGCGGCTTTATAGCCACTGTGAAATGGCCAAATACCGACAAAAAGCTGATAGCTGGTTTGGTATTGCTCTAAATCCTGCATGTGATGATTTCATCCAAATGGTGATGGGGTTAAGATCGCCGGGGGAACAGCGGGAGGAAATGGATCGGCTTCTCACACAATTTCCTGGTCCCCGCCATAAAAATCTTAAACAGGCACTTCACAAATTCGGGAATAAGAAAAAATCAAAAGTTGGTCGCAATGATCCTTGCCTGTGTGGTAGTGGTAAAAAAGATAAAAAATGCTGCAAGAACAGCTCTAAATAGAGATCAATCCGGCAATCTTTCCGGCAGTTCACGGGCGGCACTGATAACATCAGGGTATTCTTTGGCAATGTAAGGCACATTGGAAGCCGCTTCGTTCACTCTCGCCTGAATATCGGCACTGTCCATGCCTGTGAGTTTTTTTAGGCCGTATTTGTTCAAACCATATTTTGCAACAGCTCCGCTCCTCTCACTGTAACTCGTGCTTATATCCATCATAGTGTTCAGCAGCTCAAATACGCTCCGGTCATTCTTAACCCATTCATCGAGGGTTTCCCGCGCCTGTTCTGGGTTCAGGCGCAGCCACATAAAGAGCATTGCAGCAGCGTGTTTATGTTCCAGCCAGCGCCTGCTCCTATCATTTTGCACCCAGAGAGAAATTTGCTTTTCGAGCTTTTCTTTGAGTTTATTGAACTCGTTTTCTGGCAACTGAAGTTCCAGCGGGTGCTTACTTTTTGCCATCTCACGCTCGTATTCAATAAACTCGTTCTCCATAGCAGCCTTTTCAAACAGGTGCATCGGCAGATATTGAGCACCATCGCTCAGCCAGCGTGATAAAATATCATTGAGGGCCTGGACGCGCTGCTTCTCCGGCTGAGCATTAATAAAATGCACAGCGAGCAAGAGAATAGACATGGCATATTCTTCATCATCAAAGTTTGTTCCCAAAGAATGCAAAAGCGGCAATGCTTGTTTTTGCCAGTTCAGAGGAGTTTGCTCATTATGCTCTTTTAAATCCCGTACTACGTAGCGGAGCATATAATCACCAAAAGCTCGTACTTTCTGAAGCACCTTATCCCGCGCTTTATCACTTTTTGCTGTCAGGAGATCATGGACAATTTCCGGCGTTTCTGTAGCGGCGTTTTGTTCATACTTAAAATAATTTTCAAAGAAATCAGGGATGCCCATACGATATGATTGCCGCTCTTCTGCGCTAAAAGGGTAAGAGCCGTCATACTGCAAGGATGGGAATACAACTTCGAGCATGTTAGCGATCTGTTCTTTTGTCTGGTTATCGCCTCGTATTTGATCTTGAATATAACCTTCATCTGGCGAGTTATCCGTTTGATCCAGCGGGCCGCGCAAAGGATCGTCCTTGATAAATCGCCGCCCACCGCTTAAAACGGCATCGCGATGAACCCACAGCCAGTTCCAAAGCTGCGGCTGGTACTCCATCAGATACGATGCGACTAAAATATCGACTGGATTGCTTTTGTCTCCCAGCATCGCGATCATGTGAAAAGAGCGGTTTGTTATTCGTTCTCCTATCCGCATCGTGGTTATTAATTCGGCGATAGCAGGCTGCATTCTCTGCCAATAAGGGGTACGGTTGAAATCTTTACCGTATATTCCTGTTATCCGCTCGCAGAAACGATCAAAAGTCAGAGAAGCAATCGCGTAGTCAGCAGGACGAGGAAGCTTATAAGCGGCCTGTACGACTTTCTGAAGATACCCTTCGCCATACGTATAAACCTCATCAACGTCCGCGTGTCGGCCAGCCATATCGCCGAGTGCGTTAATCACGTGCTGGCGGTCGTAGCCGACCAGATAAATGATTTTTGGGAAATCTGCGATCATCCGCATCAACTGCACCATTGCTCGGATTTCTTCGGGGTTCAGCCTGTCCAAATCCTCAACGGCCACAACGATATGAGAGAACGGCAGTTTGCTGTCGCGGAGTTTTTCTGTAACCTCTCTTTTAAGCTGGTCGAGCGTTTTGGCGGACAGGGCGTCTTCGTAATCTTCCAGTATGTCGGCATAATCCCGCAGCAAGTCTGAAATGCTGATAAGCGCCTTCTCGCTTTCTTCCATTGCTTGGGGCGAACGCAGCCAGTCATATGCTGCCCATAGCAGCAATGCCGTTCCTGCCGTGATTTCAGTGAAGGACGGTATAAAATCGACCACAGTCGCCAGGAAATAGAAAACGCCACCAAAACCAATTAACGCCAGCCTGCGAGCGAGCTTGTTCTTTGCCAGGAAATCACAGATTTTTTTCACCGGCATAAGTCTACGCTTTAGCCACAATAGCCATTTCGGCGGTTTAAGGCCCGCTTCCCACTCAAGGAAGGTTGCCAAATCTTTGAGAAACAGGCTGGCCAGGTGCTCACTGTCCGTGAAGTGCCAAGGATTAAACACCATCCATTTTACGTGCCGGTCGCTGTTTTTCTGATTGTGCTCCTCGATCTCCCTCCTAATCAACTCTATGGAGTAGCTTTTACCTTCGCCCCATGCCCCCTCGATGCCGACGACCAAGCATTCATTTTCAGGAGAAGTTGTAATCAGCCGCGTTATGCCCTTGGCAAAGGGTGTCCTGCCCAGTTCGTCATTCAGAACACTCTGGCCGTTGATGTTCCCTGAAAGTAGAGAAAACTCTATATCTGCTGGCTCTTTCTTCTGTTTCTTTTTCGCCATGCCTTAAAAACACCTCTATAAATCCCATTCGCCGCTATTGATCCTGTTGGCAACGGTGTCACAGGACACATGGCCATTTCGAATGTCGCCAGAGACTTTGGAATAGGCGTATTTGTCGATAGCGTCTTTTTCATCGGCTGTCAGTCCGCCTTCGTCTTCCAGCGATTGGATCAGCGTCATCATCTTTTCACGGTTACGGTTGTTAAATCCTTCTCCGGCCTGCATGAGTTCTGGAGTGTGGCCGTGTTCCTTGGCGCACATGCCGACATACCCCAGAGGCACTGTAGCCTTCATAAACCGTGCGAACCGCTCATGACCAATTTTATCCTGGACGGCCTCGATCTGCGACATGGTTGCAGCGGACGGAACACCATATTCGCGCATGAGCCTCGGCCCAACAAAGATGGCAGCGACGATCAAAAATATTACGATCCCTGTCAGCTTTCCGGAGGCTTTTTTCTCTTTTTTATCCTCTTCATTTTCCACCATACATCTCCTTTTTCCAGGGTGATTATAATTATTTACCAATATAAAAACAGTCTTAATCCTTCTTAGCGTTGCATTTTTTACCGTTCCGTCCTACAAAAAGAACGGTCTGTCCTAATGGCGGACTGGGGCTTTTCATCCCCGATCAAGTGCGGCTCTGACACCGCCGCAAGTGTGTCGCTACTCAGCTATGGCTGGGTGGCGATTGCCATGTCCAAGGCGCAAGCCCAAAAGCATCGCGCCGTTTCACTTGATACGGATGAAAACACCCAGTCACCAGAGCAGGACAAGCTCTGGTGGCAGTTTTTCAGGGGAGTTTTCGCCATGAACAAAAAAATTATGATTTTCACTTTGGCCATGTTTCTGGCCGGTTGTGCCAGTCCGATTGAGAGCATGACGCCGCAACAGATTTCGGCCTTGAGTGACAGCCAGCTTTGTTATTCAGATGGGATACACCGCAGAGGTGAGAAGGCCAGACAGGAAATTCAGCGCCGGAACCTTAATTGCGATCCTGATTACAGATATTGCGTCGAAAGCGGCTTTTCTCCTGGCACAAACCAATTCTTGGGATGTTTGAGGATGAGGACACAGCAAAGCTATCAAGAGGCGCTTATAGAGCAGCAGCGACAAGAACAAAACAAGATTGAACCTTATAAAATTGAACCTTATATCATGCAGTCGCCAAAACCATCACCTTCGCCCAAGAAGACACATTGTAGTGCCTACGATAATGGCCCGTTTGGAAGCGGAGTAGATTGCGTCGAATATTGACCTTTTTATAGCTCCGCTCATTGTATCAATGCTTTCAGCATCCGGTCATGTTCTCGCAAGAGCTGCCGCAGCGCGATCATTTCTGCGCTGTAGCCGCCATGTTTACGCGCGTTCATACTGGCGGTCTGCTTACCTTCGTCAGTCTTCGGGCCGGTGCTGGACTTCCACGGTTTCCAGTTCCTGATCTTCTCCGCCTGCTTCTTCCGCTCTTCCAAAGTCCACTGTCTCATAGTCGTTTCTCCCGTCTGTTAATAGTTCGTTTGAAGATTTCGCTTTTTTGTCCGCGCGCGAGGATTTTATGCCGTTATTGACTTGCTGATATTGGGCGCGGTTGTTCTGAATATAAGGCTGCGGATTTTTGATTTCCGCCAGCGTTGCCATCGTCATCCGGCTCTGGTTCTGGGCTTTGAAGGCCAGATTAAGGATGCTTTTGAACTGCTCCAGATGCTCTTTCTGCATCCCCATCATAGCAAGTCTGTGAAATAAAACATCCAGAGTGACCGCCTGTGTAGCAAGAAGAGCCTCCACTTCGGACAAGTCGTCGCTGTCCTTAATTTTATTGATGGTGGTTTTGAGGTTTTCCTGAAGCTCGGTCAGCCCCATTTCTTCAAGAAAATCATGCGAGAAGTAGGAAATGCTGTATGCGCCTCGGATTGTAGGGTCTACGGCCAGATCAGCCATCGCCTTTTTCTTATCCTTTTTACTCATCGGGCTTCCTTTCTGTCAGGTCGCGCAACGCCGCCTTTTCCGCCTCACAGCGCGGCATACCGGCGTCAAACTCCATAATTGCGGCACGTTCTTCCAGACTTTCTATCAAATCGCATTCATTTTCTTTTCCGGTGACAAAAGAGACAAAACCGACAAAAGCATGGCTTTCGTCACTATTGTCAGTTTTGTCATGAAAAAAATCTGCGCCGGAATTTTCATGTTTTAATCTATCAAACCATTTGTTCATCTCAGCCGCCCCCATATATTTTCGGATTGACGAGATAATCAGAGCGTGGCCGTCCTCCCGTTTTATTGTTGGCTGGATCAGGTTCTATCCAGTGGGCGTTTTGAAGCTCTTCAAACGCTTCTCTCACATCATCGGCTATGTCCATCCCGCCCAGAGATGCCCTTTGTACTTCACGGGTATTTATGCGATCCGGTTTTGCCTTGATGAGCCATTTGGCGATTGTAACGGCATTTCTAACCTCGACCGGCAAGGCTGCGTTATCAAAAGAACGCCGCGCCATTGGATCGAAATAGTCCGTCAGTAGGCCCTGAGCGCAAAGCAGGGCTTTTTCCGATATGCGTGAGGGCGGATGGTTATCGTTTTCGGCAGACCACCAGAGCATTTCCAGGATGAATGCTAGTCGTAACGCACGACCACCGTTTTTA
>JBKHBN010000048.1:0-10698 GCA_046542355.1 Alphaproteobacteria bacterium
CTAGCCCTGATCTTTGTTGTATTCGGCGTCTAGATCAAAGCCATCAACATGCTCTACCATGAACTTGACAAAAGCCTCTGGGTCATTGTCCATTTCCTCTACCTGAAGCTCCTTAACAAGCATTATAATTTGTTCGCGCATACCCTCATCCAGATTAGGAAGAACCCCCTCAGGACGCTCGCTTTCCATTATAAGCTTCACAAACCCTGCCAGATCATTGCTGTTCATCTCCATGCTTTCAATATAGGCTTTCAAAGCCTTGCCTGTCTGCCCTAATTTATCTTCAGTCCGGCTGTTTGCTGTATCTGACATATCCCAATTCTCCTTTTCCCTACACACGGTAATACAACAGGGCGTATTATATATATGCCAGCGGGGTTTTACAATTATAAAGGATATATGTTTGCGGTGATCCTCAGGCGGCCTGACGGTTTGATCCATTAAAATTATATTTCCCTGAAAAGAGCGGGAAATCTTCGTCTTCCTCTCCGGTTTTTACGTAGTGTGCTACGCATTTGGCCATGACCGGCGAAAGCAGATAGCCATGACGCGACGTGCCGTTACAGCGAATATACCCGCCTTTTCCTTTTTCCTGCGATTCATCATCTTTAATATGGATGCGCGGCAGATTATCCATATAGGATGGGCGAATAGCCGAGGACATATCCAGAACTATTGAATCGCCGAAACTAGGGTGGAGGCTGTAAGCTGCGCTCATCAGCTCCATGGCCGAGCGCAGGAAAACAGAGCCGTCATCTTCATCCGCATTTTCAATCGAGCTTGCACCCACAGCAAAAACATTATTGGGACGTGGTATAATATAAAGCGGATAGCGCGGATGCATCATGCGCACCGGACGATCTATATGAAACTCTTTATTCTCCAGCAAAATGATTTCACCTTTAACGCCGCGCAGCTCATCATCAATGCCCTCGACCCAGCCGCGGCAATCAATAACCCAATCAAAATCTTTTTCCAGCTCTGCCGGATCTGCTTCTTTCTGGATAATTTTTGCGCCCATGTCTTTGAGCTTTTGAGCCAGAATATCCATGACAACCAGCGGGTGGATGTTTGCTTCACCGGGGATATAGATGCCGCGGTTAAAACGACCCGCCAGCATCGGTTCTACTTCTTTGATTCGAGCAGAATCCAGCCACTCCCAGTCATTGGAAACCGAGGGCAGATGAAGAGAATAGCGCTCAAGCATGTAATAATCCTGCGCGTGAGCAACAAAAAGGCTGCCCGTACATTGCATGGCGTGATTCGCGCTATCACCCAGATTCGTTTTCCAAAGATTGATCCCTTTCAATCCTGCATCCACAAATTTTAACGGGAGAAAATCAATTTCAGAGAAGGGGGCAAGCATGCCCCCTGCAATTGCGCTTGCATTATCGGGCGGGAAGTCCTGCATCTCAAAGACAGTGACATCCATTCCCTCTTGCGCAGATTTAAAGGCTGTGTTCAGGCCGACTATACCGGCACCGATTACCGCAACTGTTTTTTTAGCTTTCATTTGCTCTTTTCGTCTTTAGCTTCATAAGCCTTTCAACGATGCTGCGTTCCCTGCGCTGGACACTTCCATAAAGAACATGCCAGGTGACGCTTGTGTCATATTTTTTATTAAATCTGGCACAGGCTTCCCTGAGTTCAGCCATGGCTAGCGGCTTATAGCCTTTTTTAGCCTGACCGGCACCAATATCCTTAATTGCATGAAGAAATGCATAAGCATCATCGTAGTCCTTGATTAAAAATTCCTCCTTGTATACATCAGTTGGTGCTTCAAAATCAAGGATACCGATAGGCAAATCAAGATCACGCAATACGGATTTCCATTCCTCGAAGCTTTCCGGGCCTAATGTGCTGTAGATTATGCGTCCTCCGGGTTTTAAAAGCTTGCTCAGGCGCTCGATGCTTTTCTCAGCGTCTTCAAGCCATTGAAAGACCATGTTGGCTACAATTAAATCATATGTGCCTGTCATGCTTACAGGTGGCTCTTCTGCATCAAATACCGCCCAGCGCGTACTATGACCTTGCGCCAAAGCCGTCTCTTGCCCGCGCATTTGCGCACGAACAAGCATTGAGGGTGAAATATCAGAAATACAGATGTTTTTGTTTTCGTACTTCTTAAACAAAAGATTTGTCAGATAACCGGTTCCGCACCCTATCTCCAAAATATTCTCGATCTTTTCCGCTTCCTGTCCCTCCGGCAGATCCGCGATTAATGTTTCCGCAACAACTTTTTGAACCTGACTTTCCGCATCATAAAATTGTGCATTCTCATCAAAGTTCTTTACTACATTTTGTTTCCAGCTCATGACAACACTCCCTTGTCTCTTTTGTTTTCCGGCAATTCAAGCGCCTTTACCATCGCCTTTATATGCCCTGCACACCACTGCGGATGACTGAGCGGCAAGGCATGGCCTGCGTTTTCTTTTAACAAGATGCTGCATCCAAGATTATCCCAGTGCGCCTTCATCTTATCCAGAGGCAGTATAAGATCATCTTCACCACCCAAAGGCAAAACCTGCATTCCTCTTGCCTTCATCGCTTGCAAGTGTTTGCGCTCATCCCACGATCCAAGCCATGTTAGCCCCTGCAACAATACCCTCCTGTCTAGCACGGGCTTATATATTGTTCTCATACTTTCAGGCAAATTGCAATTTTTCCAGAACATTTCCATCTGAAAAAATGTGTTGCGCTGCAGCGTTTTAGCCATGACTTTTAATGTTTTATTGCTCGCAAAATCACTGAAACAGCCAAATCCGTTGATAGCAAGCAGTGCATCAATTTTTTTTGGCGGTATATGACGCAATGTCCATATTGTTCCTAAGGAATGTGTTACGAAAATGGCGCTTTTAATGCGCAGCACAATGGTATTTGTTGTCGCTTCCTGATCGTTGTTGATGAAGCCGAGATTCACAAAATGATGTTTTGTTTCAGGCAGGTTTGCAGCAATGTCATCCCATATTCTCGGATCTTCTCCCCAGCCATGGACAAATATAATATCTTTTATCGTGTCTTTTCCTGTTTTTGTTTTTTCCATTTACGCTGCTTTATCACCTGTATTACCTGTCAATGCATCTCTTATCGCCTGATAGGTTTTGGGATGGGACACAACCCAGCGCCCTTTCAGCTTCCATGACGGGTCAAAATGCTCCCCCGTGAATGTCTCAAGCTTTTTTCCATCTTGCAATGAGGTAAACTCAAATCCTGCGGCTTTTGCAATAACTGCAATGCCTGCTATATCCCAGAGTGAAAATATTCCAAAGACGGTCATGCCCGCAGATTGCTGCATAAGTGTGGAATACCCTGCCTGCAATGCTGATTCCGGTGTGTTGAGCCATGCTTTGTTTTGGAACGTATTCTCACCCCAATGGTCTTCAAAGCCAAAGAAGCTCTCGATGAATATTTGTGAGTTCACTTCCATGGGCTGCGCATCGGGCACTTGTCGTTTTTGATTCGTATGTATATCGGTGTAAAAGGCTTTTCCTTCCTCAACCACTATCAGCGCCCCTAAGGCGGGCATATAAAAACCACCTGCTGCCGGTCTGCCGTTTTCAAGCAGTCCCAATGATATTCCCCATTTATCTCGCCCCAGCGCATAACCTGCTGTTCCATCAATCGGATCGAGTACCCATTGGTAACGCGTCGCAGCAAACACCTCGCCGGGCGTTGCTATTGTATCAATGCTCTCTTCGTCTATAAGCACTTGATCTTCACGCTCCAGCCAGTGAGACAGTCTTTGCGCTACCATTTTCGATATATCGAGATCCGCCTGCGTTACAGCTTGCTGTCCTTGTTTGTATTGACGCTTGATTGTTTTTTGAATGTTCAGGGCGTGCTCTCCGGCTTCCAGCAGAACGCTGCGTATATCATCGGTCGCTTTTTTGTAATCCATTTGCAGTTTATCCTTTGCTGATTTTCATGGTCTAGATAGTGTCATCATAAAAAGGTTGAAATTGATGCAAGTCAAATCTTTAATGTATATCTATAAACAAAACATAAAAGCGCTAGATAGTGCCAAGGAGTACTCCCATCATGGCTAAGTCCGCATCTATATCCTTACTCGGTAGCAGACGCTTTTTACCTTTACTTTTAACCAAAGTCTCCGGCGTTTTTAATGATAATTTTTTTAAGAATTCCCTGATTTTCGGGTTGCTTTACGGGGTTTTGGAACTCGGTCATATGGACTCGGATATATTAATTACGCTGTCGGCGGGATTGCTGGTTCTTCCCTTTTTCCTCTTCTCTGCCTTTGCCGGACAGTTGGCCGATAAATATCAAAAAGAGAAAATTATCCAGAATTTGAAGTTGGCCGAGATTGGAATTGCACTTTTAGGAATCATAGGACTTAGTGTCAATTCCCCTTATATCCTCTTATCCGTGCTGTTTTTATTTGGCACACAATCGGCTTTTCTTAATCCTTGCAAATATGCCATCTTGCCGCAGCACCTTAAAGAAGATGAGCTGGTTGCAGGCAACGGACTGCTCAGCGCCGGAACGTTTCTATCAATTTTGGCCGGGACAATGGCGGGGGGCGGGTTTGTTATGATTCCCCTTATTGGGCCTTATATCGTTATGGGGGCGCTGCTTGTAACGGCTGTTGCCGGTTATGCGATCAGCACCAGAGTTCCGCCTGCTTTACCTGGGGACAAGGCGCTGAGAGTGGAGTGGAATATTCCATCGGAGATCTATCGCAATCTTGTCTATGCCTTTTCCCGACCCAGAGAAATCCGGCTCTCTATTATCGGTATTTCATGGTTTTATTTTGTTGGCGGTACGTTTCTGGCGCAATTTCCAAATTATGCCAAAGACTATCTTCAAGTTGATGAAAGCGTTTTGATGAGTGGCCTGATTTTATTTTCAGTGGGTATTTCAGCGGGTTCTATTATGAATGATAAATTGCTTGGCGGGCGCATCGAAGCAACCTATGTTCCCGTCGCCTCACTTGGAATTTCCCTGTTTTCAATGATTCTGGCGCATATCAATGTTCCAGATCCCGTTTTGGCCGATGGTCAACTCTATACGCTTAGGGGGTTCTTTTCTGCGTTTAATGCCCCGCTCATCTTTGCAGCGCTGTTTCTGGTGGCGTTTTGCGGAGGGTTGTTTGTTGTCCCGCTCAATGCGCTGATCCAACATTTAACCTCAAGTGAGCACCGCGCCCGCATTATGGCAGCTAGCGGCATTGTCAATGCTGCCTTTATGGTTGCTTCATCTTTGCTGTGTCTTGTCATTTTGAAACTTGGTTTTGGTGTTGAAGATATTTTCCTGTTCCTGTCCATTGCCAGCTTTTTTGCTTCTTTTTATGTTTGTAATCTTTTGCCCGCACAATTAATGAAAACTATTCTCCAGTTTGTTTTTAGATCATTGTTTAGGATTGAGGTTCATGGAATTGAGCATTTAAAAGAATCCGGTGAAAGAGCTCTTATTGTCAGTAATCATGCCAGTCTTCTTGATGCGCCAATTCTGGCGGCCTTTCTTCCAGGTAAACCGATGTTCGCTTTAAATACGCGAGTGGCACAATGGTGGTGGGTCAAACCATGGCTCAAGCTGGTCGATGCATTTCCCATTGATCCAACGAACCCCTACTCTATAAAAGCGCTGGTTGAAGAACTTAAAAAGGGCAAGCACTGCGTTATCTTTCCCGAAGGACGCCTGAGTACAACCGGCGCACTGATGAAAATTTATGATGGGCCGGGCATGATCGCCGATAAAGCTGATGCTAAAATTGTGCCCGTGCACCTTAGCGGCGTGCAATACGCCCCGACCTCCCAGCTCAAAGGAAAACTTCCGCGCCGGCTGTTTCCTAAAATCACCATGACCATATTCGAGCCGTTTAATTTTTTGATACCCGATGACATTAAAGGGCGAAAACGCCGACGGGTTGCTGCGCGCATGCTCCATGATGAAATGGAGAACATCATGTTCCTGACACAAGAGCGCCATAAAACTTTATTTGAAGAACTCTTACATGCGAAAAAACTCTATGGCGCATCCATGCGCATTTGTGAGGATGCACAAGGAACCACCGTGACTTATAAAAAGCTGGTGCTGGGATCGCTAGTTTTAGGACGCGAGATTGCGCGATTAACCCAAAAAAGTGACTCTGTTGGCGTCTTGCTGCCCAATTCAGTTGGCGCTGTTGTAACTTTCTTTGCATTACAGGCCTTTGGGCGCGTGCCTGCGATGCTCAATTTCTCAGTTGGCTCCAAGGCTGTTTTTTCAGCGTGCCAGAGCGCAAAGATCCAAACAATCCTGACCAGCCGTAAATTTATTGAAATGGGGCAGTTACAGGATCTTGATCAGTCTTTAAACAGGGATTTTAATGTTGTTTACCTTGAGGATCTGCGTGAAACGATCACTATACTGGCAAAGCTCAGGGGACTGCTCGGTCTTCCTTTTGCACATTCTATTCATAACGCACACGCTATATCACCTAAAGACCCTGCTACAGTTTTATTTACTTCCGGCTCAGAGGGTGTGCCAAAGGGCGTGGTTCTAAGCCATCTAAACTTTATGAGCAATATTGCACAACTGAGATGCAGGATTGATTTTAACTGCGAAGATGTGGTGTTTAATTGCCTGCCGATGTTTCACTCCTTTGGTTTGACAGGCGCAACTTTGCTTCCTGTTCTTTCGGGTGTAAAAACATTTTTATACCCCAGCCCGTTGCATCTGCGCATTGTGCCAGAAATGATCTATGCAACAAATGCAACGATCATGTTTGGCACAGACACGTTTTTAAGAGGGTATGCACGCGTTGCCCACCCTTATGATTTTTACCGCATGCGTTATATTTTTGCTGGAGCAGAGAAGGTCAAAGATGAGACACGCCAAAGCTATATGAATCAGTTTGGTGTGCGCATCCTGGAGGGATGAGGTACTCATCCTATATTACTGTTTTTATTCATTATTTTATGCTATGCTCATCTACACATAGTATGCACAGATACGGCAGATCAATGACTTAGCGCGAAAATCTGCACGGATTCTGCACAGAATGAGGATAGCATGAGTTTCATTATCGACAAGGAAGAACTCAAACCCGGCCTGATTATCTTTCGCCGGGGTGATGTGGCGCATAAGAACTGGTATTGCAGGATAAAGCTGCCGAAGGCAGACCGCTATAAGACGGTTTCCCTTAAAACGTCAGACCTTCACGAGGCGCGAAGCCGCGCCTTTGACGTTGATGCAGACGTCAGATTCCGCATAAAGCACGAAGTCCCGATATTCAATAAACCATTTAGCGAAGTCGCCAAGGAATATACCGAAAGCCAAAAATCCCGCGCCAAGATGGGCGAGATTACCCATGCGCGGGTTAAAAAGATACAATCCGTTATCAACGCGCAGCTAAACCCCTATGTGGGAACCACCCAAATCAGCCTGATTGGGCAAGACCGCTGGGCCAATTATCCGGCATGGCGGCGCGGACACGGCAAAGGGTCAATCCGTGAGCAGGTCAGTGATTCCACCATAAAATTTGAAATGTCTATCTTCGGCGCAATTATGAACTTCGCCCTCAAAAAACGCTATATCCCGGCCAGCCAGAAGTTTGAAGGCAGACCGAATTTCAAGACCATGCGGCGGGATGCGTTTTCGCTGGAAGAATACCGCGCCTTGCACACGCGGGGCCGGGCGTGGGTCAAGGCGGCGGATAAAAAACCCGCAAGTCAGTGGTATCGTAATGTGGCTTATAATTTTGTGCTTATCATGTGCAATACGGGAATGCGCCCGCCGGAAGCGCGGAATTTGCGCTGGCGGGATATTTCCTACGGGAAGGACAAGGACGGGCGCGAACTTGTAATCCTGTCCGTGCGCGGCAAGGACAAGGCGCGGCAGCTTGTCGCCCCGCCAAGCGTGGGCGAGTATCTTGAGCGTGTCCGGGCAATTTCAAAAGCAACCGAACCGGACCACCCGGTTTTTACTACCTATAAAGGCGAATCCGCCAATTATTTATACAAAGCCCTTATCAGGGATTTACTGACAGAAACAAAACTGCGCGAAGGCCCGTCAGGGATTCCGCGCTCAACGTATTCTTTCCGTCATACCTATGCAACATTCCGTTTAAGCGAAGGCGTTGACGTTTATTTTCTAGCGCAGCAGATGGGAACCAGCGTCAAGATGATTGAAGAACATTACGGCCATGTAAACGCCGTCAAACATGCCGACCGTGTGTTGCACGGCATGGGAAGCTGGGAACCCATACAGCCCGATGAGCCGGGCAAGCCGGAAACCAGCAAAAGCGGCAAGGCGGGAACGGTGCGGCCCGCGCCTTCCAGACCGCGCAGGACTCATAAAAAGAAACCATAAATTATTCTGCTTTGGGGCGGCTAAAAACAGGAGGGCGAGCCTCGCTGTCCCAGCCGCCCCCTATCTTTTCGCCATCCATCCGATGCGCCGCTGGCGTGAATTTAATCGGAAGGGTGGCCCGGAATGGCCGTGCCGCTGGCATCCTGTAAGGCCATTCCCAAAGCGAACCGCGCTGAATGCGATTCAGGGGGGCGACCTATCTTTTCCTGCCCACACCCTTATTGCTTTGCCGCCCAAATCTTCGTGCATTCCTCATCCGCGTTCAGGAAAAGACTTTCGATACGGGCGCAAAGGGATTCCCTGACTCGATAGCCGTTCACCTGCCTTAACATGCCGAGATAGCTGTTCACGCTGGCCGAAAGCCGGGTGAGGGTTTCCGGGTCAATCTGGCCCCCGGCCCGTTCCCACCCCCTGATTTTATGCTTGCACCGCGCAAGGCTGGTCTGGCGCAGATAGACGCGGCCAGGTTTGATAATAAAGCCGGTGAAATCAATTCCGGTTTCGGCACGGTTCAAATGTTTTTTACCGGGGTGCAGGCGCAGGGCAAGACGATCTTGCAAAAAGCCGTCAATCTGGATGTACCAGCTATTCAGCACGCCGGGGTCTTCATGGAACAGCATCATATCATCGACATAACGCCCGTAATAGCGGGCGCGCAGCCGATGCTTCACATACTGATCGAGTTCGTTCAGATAGACATTGGCGAAAAACTGGCTGGTCAAATTGCCAATGGGGAGTCCCTTGCCATCCGGGGCGCGGCGCAGGCTCT
Organism: Alphaproteobacteria bacterium; assembly: GCA_046542355.1. Taxonomy (GTDB): domain Bacteria; phylum Pseudomonadota; class Alphaproteobacteria; order Micavibrionales; family Micavibrionaceae; genus UBA1672. The sequence goes on from JBKHBN010000048.1 coordinate 9,080, forward strand.
TATGCGGCGGCACCTTCTCAAACAGGGCCGGTGAAGAGCGCAGCACGGCATTGGGGCGCGGGTCGTGCAATGTCACCTGCCGGATAAGGTCATGCAGCCACGGCTCCGCCGGATGACGCTCAAGGATTTCCAGCAGCCGGTGCCGGTCGATGGAATTAAAAAAATTCGCAATGTCTATTTTCAGGGCATAGGCCGGGCATGTCCAGTTGCGGGTGATCGAGCGGGCGAAGCCGGAAACGCGCCGCATCCCGTCATGGGTGCCGCGGCCCGGAATGCAGGCATAGGTATCGCGGATAAAACGGCGATAGAAATGACCTGAAATGCGGTTGTAAATTATATGATGCACAACGCGGTCCCGAAAATCCGCCGCCCATATCTCGCGGATTTTCGGATAAGTCACGACAAAAGCAACGCTGCGCCCGATCCGGTAACTGTCGTCTGCAAGTTCCCTGTATAGCGCAACCAGATTGGTTTCCAGATCGGCCTCGAAACGCAACTGGTTTACCGTGTTGCGCTTGTGCTTGCGGCAATCGAAATAGGCATCGAACACCTCGTCTATGGTTAGCGGGCCATCCATCGGTTTTAAAGGGACGGAAAAGGGGAACTCACCTCCGGGCGCGCAGGCGGCGTACCTCACCGCCTAGCGCACCTTACCAGATTTGTGTTGTTCTTATTGTTGTTGTTCTGGTTGCCGTCACTGAACCGCTGACGCCACGCATTGTTGTTATTGTTCTCGGTGGACGACCAGTACCAGCCGTTTCGATGGCGATCTCATGGTCCACGCCGCCGATTATTCAGCGGCGCGGCCTTCGGCTCTCCTCTCAAAAAAGAGCAGGGTTTCTGCTTTGGTATGCGCCCTATGTATCGGCGGGCGCATACCGCCGCCATCCGAGATGAATATGCTCACCGGGGCGGGCCTTAACCCGCAACCCGTTCCGGCTTCCCCTTTCCCGAACTTTTCGCGCCTCCTTCCGCGCAGCTCTTGTTCAGCCAGCCCTGCGCCTGACGGGCAAGACTGTCTGTCATTTCCGAAAGCGCCGCATAATGGCGGCGCGGTAAAATCCGCATATCGTGGGCAAGGCGCATCATAAGCTGGATCGCCTGAACCCGCTCCAGAATCGACTGAATGTGCTGCTTTTTATCGGCGGCGCTGTTGGCGCGGTAAATAACCACGACCAGTTCAATCAGTTCATCCTTGATCTTCTGGCCGAGCGTAAATTTATATTCACGCGGAAAATCCTTTGTCGCGCTCATTGTCCGTAAAAGAATGTCGTAGGTTTGCTTGTAGATCGGCAAATGCTGGTATTGCGCCATGATAACTCCTTGTCCCTTCGTCCCCTCCATCGTCATTCCCGGCAAGCGAACAGCGTGAACGCAGGACGGGAATCCAGCATAATATGTGCGGCGCTTCGCGCCGCTCTTTCTGGATCCCCACTGATTAGCCCGCTCACGCGGGCTGCGGGGATGACGGAAAGAAAAAAATTTCGACCGCGCTTCGCGCGGATAGAAAATAATTAAATGACTAAATAACTAATCCTTCTCCGCTTACGATCCAAAGGAGTATCTCCGGGCGCGCAGGCGGCGTACCTCACCGCCTAGCGCACCTTACCAGATTTGTG
>JBKHBN010000049.1:0-10681 GCA_046542355.1 Alphaproteobacteria bacterium
TCATCCGGATCCGGGACCCTCTGTGGCGGGTAGTTTGACTGGGGCGGTCGCCTCCTAAAGAGTAACGGAGGCGCGCGATGGTATGCTCAGGACGGTCGGAAATCGTCCATCGAGTGCAATGGCAAAAGCATGCCTTACTGCGAGACTGACACGTCGAGCAGTTGCGAAAGCAGGTCATAGTGATCCGGTGGTTCCGCATGGAAGGGCCATCGCTCAACGGATAAAAGGTACTCTAGGGATAACAGGCTGATAGCGCCCAAGCGCTCACAGCGACGGCGCTGTTTGGCACCTCGATGTCGGCTCATCTCATCCTGGGGCTGGAGCAGGTCCCAAGGGTATGGCTGTTCGCCATTTAAAGAGGTACGTGAGCTGGGTTCAGAACGTCGTGAGACAGTTCGGTCCCTATCTGCCGTGAGAGTTGGAGTCTTGAGAAGAGCTGCCCTTAGTACGAGAGGACCGGGGTGGACAAACCTCTGGTGTATCTGTTGTTCCGCCAGGAGCATCGCAGAGTAGCTATGTTTGGACAGGATAACCGCTGAAAGCATCTAAGCGGGAAGCCCCCTTCAATACTAGGACTCCCTATCAGAGCCGTGGAAGACCACCACGTTGATAGGCTGGATGTGGAAGTGTGGTAACACATGAAGCTAACCAGTACTAATTGCTCGATTGGCTTGAATTTAAATCATGTCGTTGGCTTTTTTATCCGAAGCAAAGCATTGCTTTGTTCGGGTCTTGAAGAGTTAACGAAGCGCGTAGCGATAAGTTTGTACGCACTTTGAATTCAGGTTTTGTAAGATTTACCTGCAGCATTTATTTGGACAATTGGATGTCGGAACGTCTTAATAACAAAGATGAAACCCCGGATTTATTCCGGGGTCTATTGAGCTAATGGTTAGTTCAATGGATCCCTGCATACGCAGGGATTTCGGTTTAGTAAGGTGTTTTAGGCATCAGTCAGATAAGGATTTGAATGATCTGGTGGTTATAGCAAGAGTGAAACACATGATCCCATCCCGAACTCAATGGTGAAACCTCTTTGCGACGATGGTACTTCGTCTTAAGGCGCGGGAGAGTAGTTCGCTGCCAGATCTTTTAAATCCTTATTTGTAGTTATTCAGACCTATTTAGAGATGTCATCCGCGAGGAGGCCGAGGGTCGACGCGGCAATCTTTCTGTCAACCAAGAAGAATTATGGATTACTTCCCCCTGATCAAGTCCGGGGTCGCAATGACGAAAAGATGACTTTACCGCCGCCCGTTGGGCGGTTTTTTGTTTTTGTGATAATGTAGTGCTGTCTTATTGAAGGGGTATGCATGTTTAATCCGTTGTTTATTACAAAATATTTAGATCTATTTTACAAAACATTTTCTGACAAAATTCTGGAAGAAGCGCAGCAACATGCGCGCAGAAGGAAGAGCTATTGGAATTTACTGCTTATTCCGGCGATTATTGTGCCGTTGGTGGCTTTTTGGGTTGCATGTTTTTATATATTGGGTTTGTTTCACGCTTATTTCTATCCTGGGGAAAGTTTTTTTAATGAGCCACAGGGGGTTGGTCCTGTTTTGACGGCGGTAGCCCCATTTTTTGGCGCTATGCCTTCTGGGTTTCTTATAGGAAACATGCTTGTGTATATAATTTCTCCTGCGCGACGTGCTCTTAATAAAGAGGCCGAAGGTGTTTCTGGAGCATCTTTCCGAGATTCGCAGAAGGGCATGATAAAGACTGTTTTGATTCTTGTTCCTGCGAGTTTAATGTTTGCGTTTTTGGGGGCGGCTATACCTTGGTAGTGGTGTCTGGTGGTATAAGCCGCGAGTGAAACATCTGCCTACGCCAAGGCTTCGCAGGATAGGTGCTGCGTTCGCTCAAAAGGCGCGGGAGAGTAGTTTACCCTTTCGAGTGCAGGTTTTGTTTTTTTATGAAAATTTGATACGGGTGCGGTTATGACTATATATTGTGCGAATTGTTCATAGTTTTTGAGGTTTGATATGGCGCAATTTGGTGTTAAAGGATCGTTTGGTGGCACTGCAGGGCTTTTTCCAATAGGACGGTTCGGGCAAGCTAATCTTGTTCGCAGGCGACCAGAGATGAAAGGTTTTTTCGACTGGGCCGAGAATATGCATGGTTCAATTCATTCCAGAAGCGCTGTTGGTGATCTCGCTGCGGAGGATTTTGTTACGGCTGTTGCGGCGTTTTGTTATTTAGTTGGAGAAAAACATAATCCTCCCGATGCGAGCACTCTGGAGATGGCTTTTGAGGGTGGAGATCAGAGGTATTTGTCATAGTGCAAGATGAATCTTCCTAGTGTATCCGGCACAACGATTGAGCTGGGCAGGGACGGCGATAACGCGCCGGATTGTTCACACGGGTAAGTGGGCGGCGTGGCTATAGCGCTTTTATTTCTGCCCTTTTTTATGTGTTTGTTTTTTCTTCAGTGGCTTGGGATTCTTTGGCTTGGGCGCTGTTTTCGGTGGTCTCTTCGGCATTTTCCTGCGTATTTCCGTCGGTCTCTTCTTGATCTGTGGTCAGCTTTGATTTTGTTTTCTTGAAATCCTTTATGGACTTAATCAGCCCATTGAGGTGGGGGAGGACAGCGTCTTCGTATTCCAGTCTTTTTTCTGCGGGGATGCCTTTAAGCAAGCTGTTCATCAGCAGGTAAGCTGTTTGATCTATTTCTGCGGCTTTGAGCGCTTTTTGGGTTTCCAGATTTTCGAAAAAGCTTATTTTTCTGACGGCATGCTCCATGATGGTTGCTATGTTTTTATCAGCCCGGGATAAACGTTTCTGGAATTCCTGACGGGTGATGGTGACCATGGTGCATAGGGTCAGGGCTTCGTAATTGAGCGCTGATATTTCATCGGTGACAAGCCCCAGCTCTCCGATAATGGCGCCGGGGCCAAAATGAGCGACTTCGACTTTGTGCTCGTCTTGTGTGGTATAGGCGCAGACTTCTCCGTTCTGGATAACGTAGGCACGGGAGATCTCATCGCCGGCACGGATGAAGACTTTGCCTTCCTGTATGACGCTACGCTCTAGAATGCTTGTGCCTGATCCCATCAGAAGATCCTTTCATGGCATGGATGATGAGTGGATGAGTGATCCAGATGCCAGTTTAACAAAATTTTATATGGAACATCAATCTTGTAGTTTTTCTAAAGCATTCTTTTGGTTGATGGTATGGATAACACTCTTGGCCGAAAGACAGAGGGCGTTAAAAAAATTGAGAGATTTGCAGTCTTTTCTTGCTATTTGTGCTGATAAGCTGTTTAATCACCGATAATCTTTGCGACTATGCGTATCTTGGCAAAAGAGCGGTAGAGTATCACGAAGAGAAGCCGTTTGAATACCAAGTTATAAAAGGAGTTAACAGAATTATGGCACAAACAGGAACCGTTAAGTGGTTTAATGCGACCAAAGGATACGGATTTATTGAACCGGATGATGGAAGCAGCGATGTTTTTGTTCATGCAACAGCTGTAGAGCAAGCAGGACTACGTAGCCTTGAAGAGGGACAAAAAGTTGAGTTCGATCTTCAGGAAAATCGTGGCAAACAGGCAGCGGCAAATCTTAAGGCTGTAGATTAGTCTGAGTATTATACGGGATTTTTTTCCCGGTTTTGCTTTATTTTTTTTAAAACATCCCTTCGGGGGTGTTTTTGTTTTTTGTTGCAGCGCGTAACAGGAAAATGCTGCACTGGCTCAGATGGCTTTTTTTTTATGTGTAATAATTGCCATAGACTAATTTGTTTGATTGAAATAAATGAAAAAAGCAGGTATACTCCGTTTGTTATCATGGATTTTGAGAGATGGAGGGACCTATGTCTGTAGGAACGTATGCGCAAGGAGCTAATGGCGTGATGTTTATGCCCAGGAAGGGCGAGAAAACGTTGCCCAGATTGATGATCAGGCGCTCAAATGATAATGATAATGGTGCCGGTGAACAGGAGTGAATCCTGATTTTATCCCTGAAAAGCACACTGTCAGGTGTGCTTTTTTTGTTTGGTGTTGAGGACGCTACCTAGCGTTTTTAGTTAATCTTGCGTTTTTAAATAAAACCCCTTGCTGTTTGCGGTGTTGATGCGTAAAAATATCCCCCTTGGTTGATATAGAGATAAAACTTCCAGACCTTTTTCGTAGATGCGAGGGGGCGTGATGGAGATAACAAGGAAAGAGAGATCAATGGATATTTCTAAGATTGCAGCAGGAAAAGATGTGCCGAATAATGTGAATGTTGTTATTGAGAATACTGCAGGGGGGCCTCCTGTGAAGTATGAGCTGGATAAAGATTCGGGCGCTTTGTTTGTTGATCGTTTTTCGCATACGCCGATGTTTTATCCAGCTAATTACGGCTTTATTCCGCAAACGCTTGGCGGGGATGGTGATCCGCTGGATGTGCTGGTGTATGCACAGCACTCTATTTTACCCGGGGCGGTTGTTTGTGTGCGCCCTGTCGGTGTTTTGGTGATGGAAGATGATGGCGGGCAGGATGAAAAGATACTTGCTGTTCCGGTTGACAAGACTCATCCCATGTTTAGTGCGGTTAAGGAGTATAGTGACCTTCCGCAGATTTTACTGGATGAGATCAAACATTTCTTTTCGCATTATAAAGATCTTGAGAAAGGAAAGTGGGTTAAAATACAGGGCTGGGAAGGCGCTGAGCGTGCGAAAGAGCTTATCCTTGAGGGGGTTGAAAATGCCTCTTCCTAGGAGGGTGTTCTAACCCTGTTTTTGCTGCGACGCAGCTCATGTTTTTGTGAAAAGACGTAAAGCAAAACTTTACGTCTTTATTTTATCATGCTAACGCTGGTTTTAGAAGATGCAGCACAGACAGGGGTTAACCATGATTGCTTTAAATAGTTTTGAACAAAAATTGATACTCTCGCCAACACTTGCAGCAAACGAGACGGTAGGCCGTTTAAGAGCGGAGGGGCGTGAGATTTTGCATATGGGCTTTGGCCAAGCGCCTTTCCCTGTTCCCGACAGGCTTAAAAATGCGTTGATCGAGCATGCACAAAATAATAAATATCTCCCTTCATCGGGGCTGGATGCTTTGCTTGATGTTATTCTTGATTACTATGGTGATATTATTGATGAGGTTGATCCTGCCACCCATGATGTTGTGGTTGCGCCGGGAAGCAAGCTTTTGCTTTTTGCTGCGCAGCTGGCGGTAAAGGGCGATCTTTTAATGCCGGTGCCTAGCTGGGTGAGTTATGAGCCGCAGGCGCATATGGTCGGAACCGAGGTTATAAAAGTGCCGACAGTGCTTGATGATGAGGGGTATCATATTGATGCTCAGGTCTTGCGTATGATTATTTCCAAATCCCGTCAGGAGGGAAAAAATCCGCGTAAGATTATTTTGAATTATCCGAATAATCCTACGGGTCTAACGATTAGTGAGCCGGAACTTAAAGCTATAGCGCAGGTGTGTCGGGAGGAGGACATCCTGATCATCTCAGATGAAATCTATGGTCTGGTGGCGTTTGATGGAATCTATCGCAGCATAGCGCGGTATGCACCTGAGCATACGATGGTCTCAACGGGGCTGTCCAAACACATGGCTTTGGGGGGATGGCGCATTGGTCTGGCTATTATTCCGAAATCGATTGCCGGTTTGAAAACCCTGATGGAGAATATTGCCAGTGAAACATGGTCGTGTGTGCCTGCGCCGGTTCAGTATGCGGTGATTGAGGCTTATAAAAAGCACGAAGATGTCGAGAATTATATCAAGGATTGCTGCACCGTGCATAGTTTTATGAACAGCTATATTGCAAAAGGTTTGCGGGCTGCGGGGATTAAATGTGCTTTGCCGCAAGGGGCGTTTTATGTTTATCCGGATTTTGATTCATTTCGGGATGTGCTGGCTGCAAAAGGTGTGCGGACAAGTCAGGATCTAGCCGATCATCTGCTTGAGACTTATGGTCTGGTTACGCTCAGCGGTATTGGCTTTGGTGAGCAGGCTGAGCGTTTGACCCTGCGTTTGTCGGGTTGTGATTATGACGGCGCGGCTGTGCTTAGTGCTTATCAAAGGGGCGAGGCCCTGGATGAGTCGTTTATTGCTCGTTATGCGCCTAATCTTGAGCGTTCGATCGAAGCTTTTGCTGCATGCGTTGGTACGCCTCAGGAAGAAGGGATTGAGAAAGAAGCGCTGTGCGTTGCGTGATTAGAACTCCATGGCGATTGCAACAGCATTGTACATAACACGTAACGACACTATCTAAGAAGAACATATGAAAGTAAACCGAAACCCCTGCTTTAAAGCAGGGGTCTTTTATGCTGACGATTTACTCAAAAAAGACCCCGGATCTTACGCAAGATATCCGTTTTCACGGATTTTTCGCTTGTCCGCGGTTTCGTTAAAATTGTTTAACCGTTTGAATTTCAATAATTATTTCTTGTAAAATTCAAATATGATTTCCATGATTAGAACTCCGTAATATGTTTACAGGATTTAAGAGAAGAGGTGTTTGCGCCTCTTTTTTTGGATTTTTTTACTTACCATGAAATTTTACTTTTTGATGGGATTTGTGTATAAAGGGGCATGATTTAGATTTATAGGGAAAGATATTATGGGTTTGTTATTTGAATTTAGAAAAATTGCGGGGCTTTTGTCTCCTAGTGAAAGGTTAGAGCAAGAGAGAGAAGAGTTTGTTGAGCGTAGTATTGCGCATATGGGAGATCTTCTGGCAGATGATTCTGATTGTTTATCTGGGGATAAAGTTGATATATTTCGTCATGCTGTTGAGGACATCATGAATAATTTTAGCTTCTTAGCGCCTGAAAGGAGGCATTATAGGCATATAGCGCCTATAATGGTAGGACTAGACGAAATAGCGAGAATTAATCCTATAACGGCTGTGCGCACTGCGAGTTTTGGAACAGAGTTTAATAGGGGTATATTACGCAGTGGGCAATCTACGCACTTTTCAAAGGCTCTTGGGGCTTCTTGTAGAGCTAGGCTGCAGGGCAAAATAAATGAAATTGTTTCAGATCCTGGGACACCTGCGGATCCGGAGATTTTGGAATTTTTAGTTCTCAGTCGTCCTGAAGTTTTTTATTCCTACCTTGATCGATGTGCTCGAAATGACGCCCCAGGAACTGTTGCTGAGCTAGAAAAAATAGTTCGGCGTTATGGAGAAAACGTGATCCTGGATCCTGCCGATGGTGTAAGGCTGGAATTTGGTAAGAAACTGGCAGAAATACGAGAACACTATTTAGATGCCAGCGAGCCTGATTTCGATGGTTTGGGCATATCCTGACGTGATTTCTCAAGTCTGCAGGTGTTTTTTACCGGGCGCTTCTTTTTTAAAAAGAAAAACGGTCAAGAACGCAGATATTTTTATATCCTTTGAGCGTTACGTATTGCGCGGCCTGAACGCTGCGCATATTTTTTGAGCACATGAAGGCAATGCGTTTGTCTTTGGGCAGCTCTTCGAGGCGGGCGCTTAGCTCAGGCAGGGGGATGTTTTTCGGAGCTTGTGTTATCAGGTCATGTTCAACGGGGTCTGCCAGTACTTCCTCGGGTTGGCGCACGTCTATGATCACGGTGCTGGTTTCGCCCAGTTCGTAAATACTGATGGTGTGGGTTTGCGGAAGCGGCGATTCCGGTTTTTCCTCTTTTATTGCGGGGGCGATCCCGGCCTTGATTTTGGTTTTGATATTTTCTGGCAGAGGCGGGGAGCCCAGCAGATCCTGCTTGACGCCCCATCCCATTTTCGATTGTTCCTCGTTTTGCGGCGCTTTGTTACAGTGCGGGCATGCGGGGTCTTTTTCAAGGCTGAGGTGGTTCATGGACAGGGTTTTCAGATTGATGCGTGTGAAGGCGTGGTGATGATTATGGGCTGTTTCTATATTCAAAAGACGGCAAAGCGCTATATGGGCTTGTAAGGCACCAACGATGCCGGCACAGGGCCCCAGAATACCCACATCATTGCAGTCGTTGGCATCTGGCGGGAATTCGGGGAAGAGGCATCTGTAGCAGGCGCTATCGGGTTTGTAGCCCTCAAAAGTGCCAATTTGTCCGTCATACTGGGTGATGCTGGCTGTGATAAGCGGGGTTTTTGTTTCAATGCTGATTGTGTTGAGCATGGTTTTTGTTGCAAAATTATCGCTGCCATCAAGGATCAGGTCTACAGAGCGCGTGGCCAGCAATTCTCTGGTTTTTTTCTCGTCCATGCGCTCTTTTGCAATATGGACGTGAATTTCGGGATTGAGTTCGCGCAGGAAATCTCCGGCGCAGGCGGCCTTGTTTTTGCCGGCTTCGTCGGCCTGATAGATGATTTGCCGGTGGAGATTTGAGATATCAACGCGGTCATTGTCGGCGATGATGATGTGCCCTACGCCTGCACCGGCCAGATAGGGAAGAGAGGCGCTGCCCAGGCCTCCGGCGCCAATTACAAGAATTGTATTTTGCATGAGCGCTTCTTGTTTTATGGGATCCATTTCGGGTAGGGTCAGTTGTCGGATGTATCGGTTCATCATGATGCGGTTCTCGTCCGTTTTTTGTTAACTTGCCCTTTGTTCCTGATGCCAGAAGGGCTGGTCGAGAAGAGGAGTAGACGGGGTTGCCTTTTCTTGCGGCGGGATGATGCCTGCGATATAGGCTTTGCGTCCGGCCTCGATGCTGGTAGCGAAGGCTTCGGCCATGAGAACAGAGTCCTTGGCTTTGGCAACAGCCGTATTGAGCAAAATTGCATCATAGCCCATTTCCATTGCGGCAGCTGCGTGCGAGGGTGCACCGATCCCCGCATCGATGACCAGTGTTTTATCAGGGAAGCGCTCGCGCAGTTGTTTGAGCGCAAAGATGTTATTCAGGCCTCGGCCAGAGCCGATGGGCGCGCCCCAGGGCATTAATATCTCACAGCCCAGATCAACAAGACGTTTGGCAAGGATCAGGTCATCGGTCATGTAGGGGAAAACCTCAAATCCCATTTTTATAAGTTTTTCTGTGGCTTCGAGTAGGCGGTAGGGGTCTGGCTGGAGCGTGTAATCATCGCCCAGAATCTCGAGCTTTATACGGTCTGTCTCAAAGACTTCACGCGCCATTTGTGCGGTTGTGATGGCTTCTTCCACGCCGTAGCAGCCTGCTGTGTTGGGCAGGACGGGGATGTTAAATTCTTTGATGATGTTCCAGAAATCCTGCCCCTTGCCCGCAGCGCTTTCGCGGCGCAGGGAGGTGGTTATCAGGCCGGGCTGCGCGGCTTCGATGCTCTTGCCCAGAATTTGGGGGGAGGCGTAGCCTGCCGTGCCTAAAAACAGGCGGGAGGTGATTTCGGTTTTGCCGATTTTCCAGTGTGTGTGTTGTGTTTTACTCATAACTCATCTCTGGTATTTGATTTTCTATTGATATTTTTCTTCTCACGTCGGCGCATGCTTCACACAATCGTCTCATAGCGTCTTTATGTATACGAACAGCGACAGTGCCATTTGGCTTTGCCCCCTTCATTTCGTTGCAGTTTCTGCATGTTGCTTGCAGATTTCCTCGCATGTTGGCAACTCTTTTAAGTAATTTATCATCGGGGATCAGTTTGGCAAGGTGGCTTACAGGTATTATGTGGTCTATTGTTGCAACGTCAGCATGAATGCCTGTGAGTGAAAATCCACATAACGCGCATGTATAGTCTTGATCATCCAATATTCTTCTTTTTAACGCTGGCGCTACAGTTATTCGTCCTCGTTTTTTTCGTGACATGTTGTTCTCCGTTTCTTCCGTGGCATTTTAAAATTATCCTCCTTGCATTGGTGCAACAATTTCAATGTTGTCGTTGTTATTAATAATGTGCGTGTCATACGCAGATCTGGGCACGAATTTCCCGTTAATCGCGATAGCTATTTTTTTGTTTGCGAATCCCTCTTGCTCAAGCAACACAGGTATGCCGGGGCTTGAGTTGTCAAGTTGCCGTGTTTTACCGTTCAATGTAATTTCCATGCGTAGACGTTAGGGCAGGAGGGGGCGAGTGTCAATTAGAGTTTTTGATTTTAGCTGTATTCATGGGAGGATTCGCTGAGCCTTGCGCTGCGGGGAGTTCGGTGTGAAATTGACTGTATGGATTGAAGACTTTTATATAGGGCACCGCTAAAAACCCCGGATTTCACAAAAACCTTCATCTCCATGCAAGTGGGAATCCTGTTTTTACAGACTGTTACCCGATCCCCGTTTTCACGGGGATGACAAAACAAAGAGTTTTTAGAGGTTCCCTAGATAGTGTCTATCGGATTTACCGGGAATTGGGGTTGAACCTGCGGATCAAGCCGCGCAAGCGCTTAAAGCGGAAAAAGCCGGAGGCTCTGGCAGTTCCCGGGCTTCCCAATGAAACCTGGTCAATGGACTTCACACCCAACGGGTACAAGTGTCCGATCAGCTTAGCAACGGGAGGAGCTTTAGGACGTTCAATGTATTGGATGATTATAACCACGAAGGCCTTGGGATTGAGGTTGATTTGTCGCTCCCAGCTCCGCGCGTGATCCGCGTTCTTGAGCAAATAATCGAATGGCGGGGCAAACCAAAAACCATCCGGTGTGACAACGGGCCGGAATATATCAGCTTTGCTTTGCGGCAATGGGCGGAAAAGCGCGATATCGAACTCGTGCATATCCAGCCCGGAAAACCGCAGCAAAATGCCTATGTTGAGCGTTATAGTCCTTTGCATAAATAATTATACGTGTTATAATGTTTTTTATGAGCAAGT